>CAYVVG010000006.1:0-90981 GCA_964455285.1 uncultured Prolixibacteraceae bacterium | reverse complement strand
AGTGGGACGAACTCATGCGGTACGAAACGACTCCCGGTACGCAGGGGCTTTGTCCGCCGGGGTGGCACGTGCCCGTGGCGGCGGAGTGGGAAACGCTGGCGGCCAACTTCCTGGGTCCCGGGGTGTCGGGGAAATACCTGCAGGACCCGGGCCTGAGCGGCTTTGAGGCGTTGCCGGTAGGGGTGCTTTATCCGGGCGCCCACCGGCGCCTGACGGAGGCGGCGATGATGTTCTGGACCTCCACGCCCGACGGCGACATCCGAGCAATGGCCCGGGGGATGCACGTAACCAACTACTCCGTGTCGCTTTATCCGGCCTCGCGGGCAGAGGCGATGTCGGTGAGGTGTTTGAAAGATTAGGGTGCACGTATCCATTTTCAGGGTGCTCATTGTGTCTTAACCCCCTAAATTGCTATCGGGCAAAAATTTAAAAGATTCCCTTGATTTTATCCCGGATGTGTGGTATCTGTATTACCCGACGTTCGCATAACTGAACCTTATGCCTTTAGGATCGTTCCTGCAGGGTCGGCCATGTAATAAGGTTCAGGGTAGGATGGGCGGCGAATTTTCTACTAAGGTTTTGGAAGACAAATAATAAGGTTTACCAAATTCAACCTGGTACCAGGGTATGTGCCTTTACCTTATCCGACTGGCCTGCCGCGATCAGTCCGTGGCAAGCGGGAAATCAGAAGTGAGATGACCGGATCGAAGCGGACCTTGATTATTTCCTCAATTTTCCGTATATTTGAGAAAACCGGATTTTTAATTTCTGTCAACCATGGAAACCTTTGCATACAGGAACATTCTGGTCGCGACGGATTATTCGGATCTCTCGGAAAATGCCGTCGTCACCGCATCGGCCATCTGCCGTAAACAGAAAGCCACACTGACCCTGCTCCACGTCGTCAAAGATGCCCCGGAGTACACACCGATGGCGGAATTCCACCCCGCCCAGAATTACACGGCGGAAATGAAACAGGCAGCCAAAGCCCAGCTGCACCATCTCGGCGACCGGATCAGGGAAGAGTTCTCCATCCCGGTCGACGAGATCGTGGCCTATGGCGAGGTGGTGAAACAGATCGTAAAAACCATCGAAACGGTCCACCCCGACCTGGTGGTGATCGGTACCCACGGCGCCTCCGGTGTCCGGCAGTTCTTTATCGGATCCACCGCTTACCGGGTGATCAAACACACGCGGTTCCCGGTCCTCACCGTTCCAGGGAAAGGAGACTGGACCACCTTCCGCAACATCCTCTTCCCGATCCGGCTGGTTCCCGACGCACTCAAAAAGTATGACATTGCCAGGCCCATGATCCGCACCGACGATCCCTTCATCCATATCCTGGGACTCAGCATGGAATCGGACCCCGAATCGGTGCACGGTGTATTCGACCTGGAGGAGGAGATGGAGTCGCGGCTGACCGAAGACCGGGTGAAGTTCGATGTCTCCTTCCAGCGCTGTCACAACTATGCCGACAAGATCCTAGAAGTGGCAGGGAAGAGACATCCCGACCTGATCATGATCATCGCCACGATCGACCGGAGCAAGGGGGAGTTTTTCATCGGTCCGTTCTCTCAGCAGATCCTGAACCATGCAACGGTGCCGGTGTTGTGCGTGAGGACCGCGTGAATCCCCCTTACGACCGGTACCGGGCCAGGTTGATCAGCAGCACGCTGCCCAGGATCACGGCCAGGCCGAGCCCCTGGAATAAGGTCAGGTGTTCGCCACCCAGCACCACTCCCAGCAAAACGGCGATCAACGGATTCACGTAGGCATAGGTGCTGACCTGGGCCGGCGGGCGAACACGGAGCAGCCAAACATAAGCGCTGTAGGCAATGAGCGAACCGAAAACCACCAGGTAGGCGACCGACAGCCAGGCACTCGCCGATATTGCGTGCCAGCGAACGTCCTTCCATTCGCCCAGGAGAAGGCTCCAGGCCATAAAGGCGATTCCGGCGACAAGCATCTGCCACGCGGAGGTCAGGGTTGCGGATCCTTTCGCCCGGTAACGGGCATAGAGCGACCCGCCGGCCCAGCTCACCGTACCGACCAGCAGGATGCCCAGCCCGACCAGCTCGAGGGGGTCGCCGGCCCGGGTGAAAGCGCTGCCCATCTTATCCGCGAACATGAGGTTGACCCCGGCGAACCCGAAGACCAGCCCGGCGATCACCGACCGGTTGCGCAGGTTTTCCTTCCACATCGGGAAGTCTAGCAGGACGAACCAGAACGGGGAGGAGGAGATCAGGATGGCCACAAGCGAACTGGGCAGCCACTGCTCGGCCCAGATCACCGCCCCGGTGCCCATGAAGAGCAGCATCATCCCCGTGATGGCGGCCGTTTTCACCTGCTCCCGCGATCCGGACCCTTCACCCCTCGCCACGCACCAGCCCAGCAGGATGGCTCCCGATGCCAGGAAACGGAGAGCCCCCAGCATCATCGGAGGAATCTCTTTCACCGCCACCTGGATGAAAAAATAGGTGGAGCCCCAGACGATGTAAACGGTGGTGAAAGCCAGGACGACCCGCCAGAGAGGATCGTGTTTGGGAGGTGCTTGATGCACAGTGCCTGATTAGAGGTGCGAAGGTACCTCTTTTCCGTCGAACCCGGCAGATCTGAGAAGCGTTTATGGATTGCCCGGTTTGGGCAGCCATCCCCACAAAACATTCAGGATCTTCCACTCGCCGTTGAATTTTGCCAGGTGGCAGTAGTCGAAGAACCCATATTTGGTGTTCACGGTCCGGGCTGTGGCGAAGTCGCCCGTGATATCCAGGATCCGTACCTCCAATTTGAAGGGCTTGCCGGGTTCCAGGTCCTTCCCCTTCACCCCCTCCTTGTTCATGCGGGTGGCAACCAGCAGGAGCGATGCACTCATGTTGTTGGTATAGGCGTGTCCATCCCTGTCCTGCCCCACGGTTCGTTTGACCAGTTCAGTTGACACACCCTGTGCCACGCGAACATCGTCGCCGGTGGCCCAGCCTTCGACATAGTTGCGGCAGGCTTGTTCAATGGCCAGGCTGTCGCCGGCAGTCTGTGTTATTCCCCATTTCGCCTGAAACAGCAGCAGGGGCAGGATCATTACCAGGATTTTTTTCATTTTGAGCATGTTTGGGTTGTCAGTTTTCATTGAGCCAACGGAAAAGATTCAGGATAAACCGGGCATTCTGCGGTGCTTCGGGAGCGTTGAAGCCGACGGGCACCTGCCCGTTGACCCTCTGCGCGGTGAACATGGCGGCCTCGCCGAAAACGGCTATTTTCCCTTTTCCGTACCGCGCAACCGCCCCCTGGCTGAATCCTTCCAGCGAGCGCCGGGGTGTTTCCGGGTGAAACCGCCAGGCCGTGTCGGGCTGGAGCAACCAGTTTTCAGGGGTAAACAGAAGCAGCGGGGTGGCGGCCGGCGGACAACGGAAGGCCGAGCCGGTGAAGGTGGCCACCCGGTCGACCCGGTTCCCTGCATCGGCCGGCATTGTCACTGTCGATGCTCCCAGGGTATGGCTCTCGATCGAAAATACCGAAGGAGGCCATGAACGTTCAGCGGTAAAGGCGAAGCCGTTCATGAATTCGAACCCGAATGCCTTCCCAAGGTCATACGCAGCCCCGGCAAAGGGCATGTGATCGGCGATGAGCAGGAGTCGGCCTCCCCGTTCGACCCATTGCCTGATGGCTTCGATCTCCCCTTTCGTGAAAGCCGACGGGGTGGGAAGTGCCCAGTTTTCCTGGTTTGACGCATCCAATGCGTTGGCGATGACCAGGACCCCGCAGGATTCGGGGAGATCCGGGTTGCTGACCCTTTTTAAAAGCGCGCCGACGAGGTACCCGTCACCTTCGAGCAGCCGGGCAAGGGGAGCAAACCCGCCCTCAAATGTGTGAAAATTGTGATGCGCCCCGTCGATCAGGACCCCCGGCCCCTGACCCGGCGGATAGCCGGGATGGAGATTCGGGTACCGGTAGACTGTATCGGGCACTTGCTGGGCCCTGACAGTCATCACTGCCAGAAGTCCGGCCAGGAGAGCCGGAAGGATCCGGTGGGTTTGCAGGGTATGGATATTCATGAATAAGCTGCTGATATAGTCTCAGTCGCGAAGATAAACCGTCTTCCGGGTAAGGACCTTGCTTCCGGTCCGGAGGTGATAGCAATACACCCCGGAAGGAAGATCCCAGGCGTTGGCCGGGTTGAGGCAAACCGAAGGTTCGCTGGGCCATCCGGAGGGCTCCCCGATGAGGATGTTGGGCGTTTGGGAATAGCTCTTGCCCGTCCATGCCAGTATGACCAAAAGAATGACAATCCCGGGTTTCATAGGAACAAAGATTATAGGTGAGGACGTATGAAAAACACAGACGGGAACTTTGTAAAAGTAACCCATCGTATAGGTCCAACACAAATCCGTTCGGTGAAACCGGTTGCAGGAACGGCATTCCCGCAACCCTGAGGGATGAATCGAAGTGGCAGGCCGGCGAAGGGCCCTTGCTGGGTCTATTCTTTGATAAACCGGCCCGACCAGGTCTCCTTCTCCCGTTCGATCCGGACAAGGTAGAGGCCGGCAGGCCATGGGGAAATATCCAGACGGAGGGGAAATTCGCAATTCATGCATTCCTTCACGACCCGTCCCTGAACGTCGCTGATCGTGAGTCGGCCACTGTTGCCCGGAATTACCGTTGAGATCGTAACGAAACCGGAAGCGGGATTGGGAGACACCATCAGCGGTTTCATGAAGGTGTTGTCGAAGATCCCCGAGGCGCCGCCTCCGTTGTCGGTGCGGAGCAACCCGACGCCGGCCGCAAACCCGTGGCTGGCATCGGTGAAGAAGAGCGTGTAGATGGTCCCAGGGTTGGGTGTGGTTTGCTGTACCCAGGAGGCGCCGCCGTCGGTGGTCTTGATGATGGTTCCCCCGGCACCGCATGCATAACCGGTATGGCTGTCGGTGAAGAACACGCCCCACAGGCCTTTCCCGGTGGTGATGGGGATCTCGGTCCATTTCATGCCGCCGTCGGTCGATTTGATCAGGCAGGGCGTCAGGGCATTTTCCATGCCGACCGCATAACCCGTCGATGCATCGGGGAAATGGATTCCGAGGTATTTTTTCGGACTGGTGAAGGTGATGGGCAGCCAGTTGGCTCCGCCGTCCTGTGTCCGGAAGATGCTGTTGGTATTGCCTGTCATGAAGCCGAAGCTGGCGGTGAGGAATTGCATGGACCAGGCCGTTCCGGCCGGAGAGGTCAATGGCTGCCAGGTGATGCCGCCATCGGAGGTTTTAAACAGGGAATGATCTTCCCCCGCCACATAGCCGGTTTGGTCGTCGGTAAAAAAGATACAGTGGAAGTCCTTTCCGGTACCGGCATGCAGATGGGCCCAGGTATTGCCCCCGTCGGTGGTCTTCACCAGGTTGCCGCCCAGCCCTGCTGCATACCCTGTCGTTTCGGACGGGAAGGAGAGGGCGGTAAATATGCTGTCCATCGGCGCCGACGCCACCGGCAGCCAGCTGAGGCCCCCGTCGGTCGATCGGGCCAGGGTGTACCCGGTGGAGGCGAATCCGGAGGAGGAGTTCACGAATTGCACCGCGTTGCAGGTAGCCTCGATCCCGGAATAATTCCATTGCGCATAAAGGGTTCCGGCCAGGAGGAACAGCGCCGACAGAAGTACAGTTTTTTTCATGCCGCAGGGGTTTTGGTTTCAATCGGTAAAAATCCTCGAAATTCGATCGCCGGTCAATCACACGTTGGTGTGATTTTCTGCCAGGTGATGAGAGATTCCGTATCCGCCGGCGAGTTTGTCCGACCCATCGGTCAGGGTGAAGTTCCCTGTTCGAAGATTCTTTTGGTTCCCCGGACGCGATGTCAGGATATTATTATAAATTTATTCCATGATCGGATTGATGAAATATGCCTGGGTTTCTTACTGTCAATGCCGGTAATTCTTGTTCAATCCTTACATTCATTTTATATCATGAAGATGAAAAGATGCTCAACACTCCTGGTGCTGTTTCTCCTGGCAGCCGCAAAGATCATGGGTCAGACGGAAGAGGGGAGGCCTGGTCCGAAATTGCCACCCACATCCGTATGGAGACAGGCAGGATGTCTTTTTTGGCAGGCGCCTCAGATGCCTTCGGATGCCGTGATTGCCGTCATGCTGGAATCAAAAATGGTGTTGTTGGATATTGAACTGGCTTCCGCGAATTTGCCGAAAAGATTAAAAGAGGGAAACAGAGAACTGATTGTCGGCATCTACACGAATCCGATGGAGGTTTTCACCACCTCGTTGTCTGGCCGCCCCTGGCAAAACAGGCTGATCGATACCTTAAACAGGACGTTTGATGACCCCGGGGCCCGGAAATCATTCTTTATCTATAACCCGGAGCATGCTGCAAAGATCCGATATACCGAGGGTTCATATCCCATGTATCTGTTGAACCTGACAGGCTACTGTCCTCAAATAAACGGCACGAATTACGCAGGATGGATTGCCCGGCGCATTGTTGACCAGTGTAAGCCCAATGCGAAAAATATTGATCTGATATTCATCGACAATGCCTTGCGTGATTTTGCCTGGATTGGCAGCTATAAACCTCTGGATGTGAATTGGAACGGAATTAATGATTATGAAGAAATTTCCGGACAAGCGGATGTGTTTCAGCACCCGATCAATTCCTCTTTTCGGGGGGGAGTATCCAATATCTGTAAGATCATACGCAAGGAACTGCCGGGTGTATCGATCATCGGGAATCAGGGCAATGAATTCTATGCGGATTGCATGACCGGGAAATTCTTCGAGAACATCGATAAAGGCAATACCCCGGGTCCCTCCTTGTACAATTATGGCGCCCTGATGAACCAACCTGCCGAAGTGCTTTATTGCGCGGAAAAGTTTTTAGCTCCGGCCGGGCTGACGAAAAACGTGTTTCATTTCAGTACCAGCCGCATTAACAACGAGGAGACGGCGATGGCAATGGCACTGCTGTATCCTGGCAGCTTTGCCTGCTTCGGTTACGGATATGTTCCTTTGTCAGATAACATGAAGTTGGATATCGGGGTGCCGGTGGGTGGCCGAACGGTCCAAAATGATTTTCTGATCCAATCATTTGAAAGGGCAACGGTTGTCTTCAACCCTTCGAATACCAGCAAGGAGTTTCATGGGGTGATCATTGAACCATCCAGGGGAAAGATAATTCCAGATCTGTATAAGAATTAGATTACAAATTTCCGCGGGACGGCAGAATCGCCCTGACCGGCAAGCGGGCAAAATCGGGTATTAATGAATAAAATTATCCGACATTTGAAAGCCATGAATTCACGTCCTGGTAATGCACTGGCAATTGTCAAAAATCACGGAAAATCAATCGGATACACTTTATTATACAGCTGCAAATTTCTCCTAAAGAACTGTCCTCTCCATTTAATTTTACTCGTTGTTGTCAGCGTATTCCTGATTCAATTCGTCAATGATACCGAACTGAAGACCTGGACGGTCCTGGGATTCTATATCATAATTATCCTGCCGGCATTCCTGTTCTTGATTCATGCCTGCCAGGACTTTTTCAAATATCAGAACAAGACAGGATTGGTCAAGGATGGAACGAAGTACTATCCACACGATCAGCACTATACGGGCCTGACCAGCCTGCTTCTGTTTTATTCGGGCCTGGTTATCTTCCTTGTGCTGTTCGTTCCCAAGCCTCCCATAACGTTAATTCCGGATATGAATCCTGGATCGAATATCGGACTCCGGGCCTGGTCCTGCAAGGCCACCGTCGACAGCATGAGTGTTTATTATGAAGATTCAGATTCAGTTTGGAAGGAGATCCCTCAGGAAATATTGTTTGATCCGTGCAACTGGTCGGGGCCTCATTGGTATAACAATAAAAACCAGGACACGACAGGTCGGGATGTGTGCAAGGTAACCTGGGGGGGCGGGAAGCGCCAGGTAACCATCAACCGATGTGGCATGGTTTTTACACCCAAGGACACGTCGTTGAACCTGGAGATGAAAAATGTCGTGATGTTTGCCCGGATCAGGTTCGAAAATTTTGCGGATGATGATTTCTTTCCGGGATTCCAGTTTTGTTTTTGCGTGAATGATAAGAAGATCAAAGAAGGGAAAGATTCCACCTATTCCGAAATGTACCTGGCATTCGATTACGGGCTTTTTAATGATGCCAAGCCATGGATCCCCCTGCTAAACCTGTATCCCACGGTTACGCGGCCGGATGGACCCAGGAAACTAGCAGGATATGGGTATCGAACGGATCATAATCCCGATCATCCTGACTACCAATGCAAACTTACGGCGTTTAAGGTGGATGACCAGGTACGGATGCTGTTCCATTCCACAACGAAGAAAAAAGGTGCATTGACGCTGTTCGAAGCAAAGATCAATGCCAATGGAAAGTGATCGCATGGGCAGAAATGTTGAAGTCGCATAACCTCTTAACTTTGCCAGCTCTTTCACCCCCCGAGATGGTCCGGTGACCCTACTATGCAGCAAACGACCTTTCACATTGCCCGGATGGATTGCCCCTCGGAGGAGCAAATGATCCGGCTGAAACTCAGCGACCTTGCCGGTATTCATTCGCTGGATTTCGATCTTTCCAAACGGACGTTATCCGTGGTCCATTCGGGCGATCCCCGGGCGATCCTGACCCGGCTGGAGAGCCTGGGACTGGGCGCCACGCTGGCCGGCAGCGGACCGGCTCGGGAGTCCTCCATCCACGACGCTTCCGCAAGTCAGCGCCGGGTGTTATGGCAGGTCCTGGCGATCAACCTGGCCTTTTTCGGGCTGGAGATGCTGGCCGGATTCCTTGCCCGTTCCATGGGCCTGGTGGCCGACAGCCTCGACATGCTGGCCGATGCGATGGTTTACGGCCTGTCGCTGATGGCTGTCGGGAGGCCGGCCGTCCACAAACACAGGGTGGCCGCGGTCAGCGGGTATCTCCAGATGGTCCTGGCCCTGGGTGGACTGACCGAGGTGATCAGGCGCTTTTCCGGGGCCGGGTCCATGCCCTCCTTCGACACCATGATCGTGGTATCTGCCCTGGCCCTGGCGGGGAATGTCGCATGCCTGTACCTGCTGCGCAAAGACCGCAGCGGGGAGGCGCACATGAAGGCCAGCATGATCTTTACCTCGAACGACGTCGTCGTGAACCTGGGTGTGATCATCGCGGGGGTGCTGGTCTTCGTGACGCACTCCCGCTATCCCGATCTGATCGCCGGACTCATCATCTTCGCGATCGTGGTGCGAGGGGCTTTCCGGATCCTGAAGTTGTCGCGTCCCCCGGCCCCTCAGTCCTTCAGGCAGCGCACACTGAAACCATAGGCCTTGCTTCCCGAGAAACGGGTTGAAGATACTGAAGAGTACGAGCAGTTGCGGTAATACCCCGTAGTGGCAGCACTTTCTGAAGCAGTCCACCAGTAGGAGTAATATGGGTAATTACCAAACCCTCCGCCGGTAATGCGGCTCCCGGCTCCCAGCGCCGTAAACCCGCTGGCATTGGTGGCGCCGGTGTTGGGACTTTCCCAGTGAAGGATCCCCACTTCTTTCATCTTCCCTCCTGCTAAACTTTCTCCGCCCAGGAAGGTGGTCAGGGTCGTCCATTCGGCGTCGGTGGGAAGGTGCCAGCCGGCCGGGCAGATCCCGGTCACATTCCCGGCGGGAACCGGATTCCAGGAGGCGGTATTGCTTGCCCCGTTCAGGTACTGCACCATCTCCCCCCACTGGTAGAAACCGCCGAATTCCGTGCAGTTAGTATCAAGGTCATCGTAGCAATACTTTTCAATGACGGTGTTGTCGGACTGGTTCGCAGTACTGGTAACCCTTGTCCCGATGTTCAGGTTTTCCTTCATCCAGCATTGTGTGCCGATCAGTATGGTGTTGTAAGTTTTGCCGTCGCGGGAATCGGTGACCGGCAGGCAATTTTCCGGGCAGGGGGTGGTAACCTGCGAAAGAGCGGAGGGGGCCGAATAACCGCAGGTATTGTACGCCCATACATACCGTATGACCGTACTTCCGCAACTCACTCCGGCTTCGGTCTTCGTGGTTACATTCCCGAGGTCCATGGCGGTATTGTAGTCATCAATAAAATTCCATCTGTATCCATCGGCCCCCTCCACGGAATTCCAGTTCCAAACCACCTGGTAGAGCGTGGGGATATGGGTGCCTTCGGCCGGTGCAGGGAGAGACACGGGATTGGTGGACTGTACCAGGTAACAGGGGGAATTGAGCATCCCGCAGTCGTTATAGGCCCACACATACCGGTGGTAAAACGTGTTGCAAACCAGCCCCGTTTCGGTGTAGGATGTCGTCGCCCCGATGTCGGTAGCTGTGGAGATATTGTTGACCGTGTTCCACCGGTAGCCTTTGGCGATCGGAGTGCTGTTCCAGTTCCAGACGATCTGGGTGACCGACGGTACATGCACGCCCTGCACCGGCGGGTTGGGGATGAGGCAACTGAGCCCCACGGTTTTCCAGAGGCCGCCCTGGTATATGGAAAGCATACCGGTGCCGTCGGTGTTGCAGTTGGTGCAATAGACCATAAGACCTTCCGCCGGGTTCAGGATGTTGTTCCGCTGTTCAAAGGTCACCCGCGGGGGGAGGAATCCCTTGTCGGTCGATCTGGCATCGAGGATGGCGGAAGGATCGGGGGTGCTGCTGTCGGTGCTGATGCCGACCTGGGCCCTGGCCGGGATGGCAAGGCAGCAGATCAGGACGGTCATCATGGCGCTGAATGACGATCTGTTCATATATCAATATATTTAGATGATAAAGATATGAAAAAACCGGGCAAATTGCAAATCTGCTGTCGCGTCAGAACGTTTTTCCGCTTTCCGCCTGTCCATCAGAACTGCCTGTAAAAAAGGTTACATTCCAAACTCCCCGTATCTTTGTTCCTTACTATGCCCACCTGGAACCTCTGGCACGGATGCCGCAAGATCAGCGAAGGCTGCCGGAACTGCTATGTGTACCGCATCGACGCCGGATTCGACCGCGATGCGTCGGTGGTACGGAAGACCGCCGACTTCCGGCTGCCCGTCAAACGCAACCGGAAAGGTGCGTTCAAGGTCCCGCCGGGGGAGACCGTTTACACCTGTTTCTCCTCCGACTTCTTCCTCGAAGAGGCGGATGAATGGCGCGGTGACGCATGGCAGATGATGCGGATCAGGCAGGATCTATCCTTTTTTCTCATCACCAAACGGATCGAACGGTTTCAAGTGTGCATTCCTCCCGACTGGGGCGAAGGCTGGGAGCATGTGACCGTCGGGGTGACCTGCGAGAACCAGGCGATGGCCGACCGTCGCCTTCCTGTTTTCGCAGGCCTTCCCATCCGGCACAAATACATCATCTGCGAGCCCCTGCTGGGCCCGGTCGATGTGTCCCGTTGGTTAGGCCCGTCGATCGAATCGGTTGTGGCGGGAGGGGAGTCGGGGGAGGAGGCGCGTCCCTGCCATTACGATTGGGTGGTGGCCTTGCGCGACCAGTGCCGGGATGCCGGCGTCGCGTTCCACTTCAAGCAGACCGGGGCGAAATTTGTCAAGGACGGGCGTATGTATGCCGTTCCCCGAAACAAGCAGCATGTGCAGGCGGCGAGGGCGGGGATCGATCTTGCCGGCGCTTCATAAGTTTTGGCACAAGGATGACGGCTGATGAAATCAGGATCGTCGAAGGCAATTCGTAACAGAAAGTCAAAAAAGCCTGGGATGAGCATCTCTGGGCGACCGGTCGATAAAGGAGGGTTGATCATAAATCCCGCTTTATAAAATTTGCTGATAGAAAACCAAAGGAGCGGCCCCTCATGAATACCCGAACAATCGATTAACCCTGCCTGACCGGCAGGCAGGGATCTGTGATTTCGGAGGGTGGGGCATAACTTCCTTGCAATTTGGTTAAACCGTGGAAAAATTTCAAAATAAATACCGTATCCCGTCGTCTCGTGCGCAATGGTGGGATTATTCCAATGAGGCAGCTTATTTTGTAACGATTTGCACGGCATCCCGCATACGTTTTTTTGGTGAAATTGTGGGCCACAGGCTGCAGGCAAACAATGAGGGGCTATTGGCAGAAAAATACTGGTATCAGATTCCCCGACAATTCGGTTTTATTGAATTGGGGGCGTTCGTGGTGATGCCCAATCATGTGCATGGCATATTGATCATAAATGATTTCATGGGGGTTTCACCGGCGGTAACGGAACACGATGAACCACCCGTCGTAGAGACGCGATTAATCGCGTCTCTACAGGAGGATTCGTCATCCGGGCATCAGAAAACAGGCGGTATTACCGGGATGAACAACCCCATGTTACACCGGAATATATCCCGTGTTATCCGATGGTATAAAGGGCGCTGCAAATTTGAAATAAGGCAAATCTGCCCTGATTTCGGATGGCAAGCCCGGTTTTATGACCATATCATCAGAAATGAAACCGAATATGAACGAATCAGCCATTACATAAGATCAAATCCTGAATGTTGGACGATTGACAAATTACATAACGCCGAAATTTGTCAACCCGGGAAAGATCAGTGATGATGGGGTAGCCAACACGATAATATAGAGACGCGATTAAAGAGACGCGATTAATCGCGTCTCTCCAGCCTCCTTTTCACGAACTCCACAATCTCGTCCATCGCCTCTGTCGCTTCGGGAAACAGGGGGGCCAGCAGAGGGTAGCAGTGCACCTGCCCTTCGCCGGGCCGCCAGGTCACATCGACTCCCGCCTCTTTCGCTTTCCGGGAAAACCGCTCCCCGTCGTCGAACAACTCGTCGTCGGTGCCGGCGTTGATATAGAGCGGGGGCAGCCCCGCCGGGTCACCGAACAGCGGGGAGATCAGCGGGTCGGCCGGATCATGATCGCCGGCGTAGTGTTTACTGAAAACAGTCCAGGAGTTCATCGGGGCCAGCGAGTACCGGTTCTTCGTCCGGTAGGAGTCGCCCGAACAGGTGAGGTCGGTCCAGGGCGAGAGGGCGACCGCGGCCACCGGCAGGATGATCTTCCGTTCTTTCAGCGCGAGCAGCAGGGCCAGGGCCAATCCTCCCCCCGCCGATTCGCCGGCGACAAGAATGTTTTCCGGCTGAAAACCTTGCGCCAGCAATGCGGAACAGACCGCCACCGAGTCGTCGAGGGCGGCAGGGTAAGGATGCTCGGGGGCGAGGCGGTATTCATACAACAGGCAAGTGACCCCGCAACGCAGGGCGAACCTGGCCACGATGCCGCGATGGTCGCTGCACGACCCGGAAACGTAGCCTCCCCCATGGACATAAAGGATCACCTTTGCCGGATCGGAACCGGCGGGAATGAGCCACTCGGCTTTGATCCCGCGGAATTCAACCGGCTTCACGACGATCCCGCCGGGGACCTTGCCGAAGCGGGCGGCCCCTTGCTCGCATTGCCCGCGGAAGGCGGGGATGGAGGTTGCCATGGTATAAACCTCTTTTCGGAACCGGCCCTGTAAAAGATGCCGGTTGCGCAGGAGGAAGTTGACGAGCCTGCTTTTCGTGCTGGTCATGGGAAGTTCGCCTGGTATAATTGGTGCTGCAAAGCTACGATTTCCGGTGAAGGAGAGAGGAGTCATATGCAAGTTTATCTTATATTTGAAGTCCCCGACACAGAAACTTTCTTCCCCATGATCCTCCGAAAACCGATCCCACCCTTGACCCGGAACCTGGTTCTCTTTTGCGTCACCTTGCTCTCCGGTCTCACGCTGCCTGCCCAAACAGCTCAGTTTACCTCTGATTCACCGCGTTGCCAGCACGACTCACTTCATTTCTACCCGGCCCCTCCGGGCGGGACGATCCTTTCCGAGACCTGGGATTTCGGCGACGGGACCGTCACCACCTTCCTTCCTCCGGTGACTTTCCCGGTTTATCCGGTGCATCACTATCCTATCGGGGGATTTTATACCGTATCGCGGACAGTCACCTTCACGGGAGGCCCCCTGTCATCCACCCTGAACATCTGGGTCAACGCCCCTCCGATCGCGGCGTTTATGGTGATGTTCACCCCTACCTGCGAGGACCAGCTGATCCCCTTTACCGATTTCTCGGTGTCGAACGGAATGGGTTTCATCAACCAATGGAGATGGGAATGGGGCGATGGCACTCCGCCTCTGATCGCGGTATGGCCGGCGAGCCTGAACTTCAACCATACCTTCGCCAATGCCGGCACTTACCCCGTGATCCTGACGGTGACGGATAATAACGGTTGTTTCGATTCCGTGATGCACAGTGTAACCATCCATCCCGCTCCCGTTCCGGCGATCATTGGGGAAGACACCCTTTGCCCGGGTACACTGGGTGTGGTTTACCAGACCGAGGCGGGAATGTCAGCCTACCAGTGGTCGGTGTCGCCCGGCGGCTCTATCCAGTCGGGTGCCGGAACCAATGCGGTGACGGTAAACTGGCCGGTTGCGGGAAGCCAGTGGATCTCCGCCGGTTATACATCGCCCCAGGGTTGTGCGGCTGCAACGGCAACTGTTCTGCCCGTCGCGATCAATAACCCGCCGGATTCTCTCAACCAGGTGACCAATGTAACCGTCGGAACGGGCCAGCCGTTTTGCGGCGATGCGGGCCTGACCCTTACCCTGGCCGGCAACGGTTCGACGCTGGTGGTAAGCCCGGGAGGAGACGCTACCTTTATCGCTGGCCGGGAGATCCGGATGCTTCCCGGACTTCACGCGTTTGCCGGAGGGCACCTTGACTGCCGGATCACCTCCTCATGCCGCTATTGCCCGGCTTCGAAGTCACCGGAAGCAGGAATGCCGGCTATGACTCCGGATCTTTCACAGGATGTTTCAGCAGGAAAAATCTTCAGGATCTACCCGAACCCGACGGAGGGCTTGCTGGTGCTGGAAGCACAGGGAGAAACGAAAACAGGGCCTTGCATGGCGGATATCTATGACATCCGTGGCGGGATATGGAAACATTTCGCCTTCCCTGCCGGGGCGAGGAATGAGTTTTCCGTAGCCGACCTGCCTTGCGGTGTTTACTATTGCCGCATCCGGACGGCATCCGGAGCCGAAACCCTGAAGATCGTCAGGAAGTAGAGACTGTTTCAGCGGGTCGATCCCTTCAGCCCGATCAGAGACCGGCCTGTGTCGCGGATCAGGTTGAAACTCCATTTGAAGATGACCAGGGTGCAGATGATCCCGCCGACGGCATCGAGTTCGGGCAGTCCGAAATACCAGCCGAAGGTGAGTGCGAGGATGGCCGAAACGCTGGTCAGGGCATCGGCCATGACGTGCAGGTAGGCAGCCCGGATGTTATGATCGTGGTGATGATGGTCGTGATGCAGGAACCAGGCGCAAATTATGTTGACCGCCAGGCCGATCACAGCCACGAGGATCGCTTCGCGGTAACGGACCGGGTAGGGTGAGAGCAGCCGGCCGACCGACTCCCAGCCTACCAGAAAGGCAAACCCCAGCAGGACCATCGCGCTGGTAAATCCGGCCAGGGCCAGCAGGTTATCGCGGTTGAAATCGTATCGCCGCGAACGTTCCAGCCGGCGGGCGACGACATAAGCCAGCCAGGTCAGGCCGAGGGCAAATACGTGCGAGCCCATGTGCCACCCGTCGGCCAGCAGGGCCATCGACCGGGTGAGGTAACCGGCCCAGATCTCCACCGCCATCGTAACTGCCGTGATGAGGACGATCGTGCGGCTGCGCCTCTCAAACCGGGCTGCTTGCGTCTCCTTGCTCATAATCGTTCAAGTCCATTGCATCCTTTGCCGGGATTCCGGGGAGCTGAAATTCCTGTCCAGCGGGGATGAAAAAGGCTACAAAGGTAATCAAAGATGGTAAGGAGTCGCCCTCCTCCCGGCCGCAGCCGCCCCGTCCCGCCGGTTACCTGCCGCAGGTAAGGCCGGACGGGATTGGGGGGGGCGGGTACTTATTGTATGGAAAAGACGGTGATCTCAGCGCCGTCGACCTTGTAGTACATTTCGGCGCCATCACTGAAATGCGGGATGTCGTAACCCATGATCTTCGCATCTTCAAACCCCCGCACCGTCATCCGGTCAAGGTCAATGGCGGCCCACTCCTTCAGCTCCATCTTGGTGCCGTCGCCTTTGGTGAAGAGGGCATAATCCCGGTAATCGTCGTCCCACTTCATGTCTTCCGACGGAAGGAACATCGGGAAGGTCGGCACCTCCACCCTGCCTTCGATCTTCATCGCCTTCGGATCGATCTTCACGATCCCCTTTTCGCAGTTGAGGACGAGCTTTCCCACCTCCGGGAACCAGATCATGCTCCAGGCATCGCCCAGCTTTTCGGCTGCCACGGGAATGGTGTTCAGCACATCGCCGGTTTTCGGGTTCATCACGAACAGGTTGCGGTCGGTGGCGCAGTACAGCTTTCCGTCGATCAGCCGGAGACCTGCCAGGAGGTCGAACTTGTCCTTCACTTTCTTTTCAATGGTTTCGTGGCTCCAGATCACTTTACCGGTTGCCGCATCGTAGGCGATCACCCCGTACTTGTCCTTGTTGTTGTACTCGTAACGTTCGATGTTCGGTCCTTTGTCCTGGATGATGCTGGCGCATTTCTTCGCTCCGCCGCCATGTCCCATGATCAGAACCCCGTCGGTACAGATCAGCGACGGAATCTTCTGTGCATCGGGGAAATCTTCCGAATCCCAGAGTTTTTTGCCGCTTGCCGCTTCATAGCAGGAAACGATGTTTTTAACTTTATTGACCACAAAGGTTTTCCCGTCCACGGTCAGGGGATCGGGAGCCGGGAAGGGGGTGGTCAGGTTTTTGGTGAGCCCCGAGGACTTCACCTCGCTGGCTTTGAAGGAGGCTTCCCACAGGATATTCCCGTTTGCTGGGTCTATCACGGTCAGTCCCGTATTTGGTTTTGGACCGGGGTTGTGTTCCACGAAGATCCGGCCATCCTCATAAACCATCCGGATGAAGTGCTCGTACCGGTTCACCCAGTTGATCGCGCACATCATGGGATACTTTTTCGTCCAGAGGGTCTTGTCGGTTTTCGCGTCCACCCCCATGAAGGTGACCTCCGTCTTTGGGAGATCGATGCCCGTAAAAGCCCGGAATGCCCGGTTCCCTTCGGTCATCATCATCACGTACATGCCCTTGTCGGGAAGGTCGATCAGGCGGGCATGTGCCTGGTTCGCCAGGAATTTTTTCCGGTTGAAATAGGGTTCGGTGTCCGATACCGGCTTGCCGTCGGCGACGGTGTAATACGCGACACTCTCTTTGGAGTCGATCCGCACCAGGTCATAGTACTTCATGATGAAACAGTCGAATCCTTTTCCCTTGCCCTCGACGGTGACGGGGACGCTCCAGACCGGTTTCCCGGTGGTGACGTTCACCAGGTCGACGCTTCCGCGGGTGGGCAGCAGGACTCCGTTGGTGGGGGCATCGTAATAGTTGGAAAACCCTTCGGAAAGCTCGTAATCGCCAAGGCCGGAGATGTACTTGTCGCTGCTCCACAGCAGGTTTCCGTTCTTCCCGTCGATGAAGTACTTGACGGCAATGCCTTTCTTCGTGTCTTCATCATAAACCAGGATCACGTTGGCCACCTTGTTCCAGTGCTGGTTGGCGAATTTCTTATTGCCGAAATCCTTTTCGAAGTTCTTTTGCCACAGGATCTTGCCGGTGACACCGTCGAGCATGAGCATATCGGCTTTGGTCGAGCAGAGGAACCAGTGAAAATCGTCGGTGTGGGTGTACCAGTGCGTCGAGGGGGTGAACGGGAGCCTGACTTTTTGCAGTTCCCTGAACGACGGACCCCCCGCCAGGGCGGTTCCGGCGCCCAGCAGGCAAATCAGGGCGAGCATGATCTGTGTCACCCGTGCGGTGAATTTCTTTTTCATAGGGGAGTTTTGAATGATCCGCAAAGGTCGCGAGCGCCCGGTTGCGGGTCAATCACACGTTGGTGTGAATTTCAACGGGGGATCAGGGTTTGCGGAGGTATTTCAGCATCACCTCGCTGCGGGTGCGGACCTGCAATTTCTGGTAGATCCTGTGGATGTGCGACCGTACTGTTTCGATGCTGATGAAGAGGGTGTCGGCGATCTCCTTGTAGAGATACCCTTTGGCCAGGTAAGCCAGGACCTCGTTTTCGCGGGCTGTCAGGCTGGCTTCAGGGAAGGGGATCGCAGCCGGCTGGTGGAAAGCCTGCACCACTTTGCGGGCGATCTCGCTGCTCATGGGCGACCCTCCGCCGGCCAGGTCGCGGATGGCATCGAGCAGTTTCGAGGGTGGGGTCTTTTTCAGCAGGTATCCGGTGGCGCCCGCCTCGAGCGATCGAAAGATATCGTCGTTGTTTTCAAAAACGGTGAGCATCATCACCTGGACCTCCGGCCGGGTATTTTTCATGTGGACCACACACTCCGGTCCCTTCATCCCGGGGAGGTTGATATCCATCAGCACTACACCGGGCGCTGCATCGCCGAACCGTTCCAGCGCTTCCTCGGCCGACCGGCAGGCGGCCACGCACCGGTATCCCTCCGAACCGTTGATCAGGATGCAGAGTCCTTCTCTTACCGGTTCGTCGTCTTCGACGATCATGATCCTGATTTCCTCGGGCATGGCGGAAGGCTTGATTGGTTCACAAAGATAGCAATACGGTTCCTGCCGGGCCTCCCACATTCGTGGGGTTTTTATCCTCCCGCCAGCATCACCGACAGGTGGATGAGGGTCCCGCGTCCGGGGGCCGATTCGATGACGAAAGTTCCCTGCAGGTCGGCGATCCTTCGATGCATGCCTGAAAGCCCGTTCCCTTTCCCGGCGCATGTTTCGGGGATGAATCCGGTCCCGTCATCCCGGATCGCCAGGGTCAGCGACCGTCCGTTGAGATCAGCCTTCAGCCACGCCCGGCTGGCCCCGGCATGTTTGACGGTGTTATGCAAAGCCTCCTTCACGACGAGGAAGAGGTTCCTTCGCTGCTCCGAAGTCATCGGAAAGTCGGGCGCATCATCCGGAAAGGAGAGGTCCGCCCGAAGTCCCGCATCCGACAGGTAGGTCGAAGCGTGACTTCTCAGGTATGATAAAAAGCTTGTGAGGTTGTCGTTCTTCGGGTTCATGGCCCAGATGATCTCACTCATGTCGTCGACCACCGTGCTGCTGATGCCGGAAATGCGGTCGATGAGTTTCATCATTTCAGCGGGCTCCTCCCTCTTTTTCCTGACCAGTTCGCTGAGGATCGCGATCTGGGTCAGGCTGGCGCCGACTTCGTCGTGCATGTCGCGCGAGATCCTCAGCCGTTCCCGGTCGATGGCATTCCTCCGTTCCAGGTCTTTCAGCCGGCTCCGGTAGCGCATGCCGTTAAGCCGGTTGATCACCACGACCGTGATCAGCACGATGGCTATCACTGCCAGTACCATGAACCCGGTGGTTTTCCATAACGGGGGATGGATGACCACCCGGAAAAGCCTAACGGAAGGGCCCGGGTTTCCGAAGAGGTCGGAACACCGCGCCCACAGCGAGTACGAACCCGGCGGCAGGCTCCTGAAGGCGAAGGTGTTGCCGGTCGAGGGCGGGGTCCAGCCATCGTGGTATCCTTCAAGAAAAAAGGAGAACAGGGCCGATCCCGGGGCCAGGTAGTCGGGCGTGAATACCGACCCTCCGATGTGGGCGTGCTTGCGGTCGGGCACCAGCCGGAGACCGTCGGCCGGAATACCCCGGCTGTACAGGGTGTCGGAAACAGTCAGCGAGAGCAACCGGACTTCCGGCACCGGGCGGTCGAGGCTGAATCCCTTCGTGCTGAGGCTGTTCAGGCCCCGGATCCCGCCAAAATAGATCCGGCCGTCGGGTGTGTACAGGTCGGCATTGTTGTTGAATTCGGTCGACTGCAGGTTGTTCAGTAACGAGAACCGCACCACCCGGCTGAGGTCCCGCGCGATCATCCCGACTCCTTTGGCGGCAGAGAACCAGACCCGGCCCTGGCCGTCGGCGATCAGCGAATATACCACCTCCCGGTCGGGGAACCCGGCGATGGCAGGAAGGGGCACCTCGCGTCCTCCGGCATCGTACCGGATGATCCCCTTTTCGGTCCCGGTCCACAGCAGGTCATCGACCGGGAGGATGCAGTTGACGGGGACCTGGGAACGACGGCAGGAGGGATCGAACGACAGGGCCCTGAGGATGTCTCCGGTCGTATCGGTCCGGTACAGCCCGAATTCGCTGCCCGTGTAATAACTCCCTTTCCATCGGAGGAATTCTCTCACATGCGTTTGCTCCCTTACCGGCGTGATGCCCGGCCGGTCGCCGGTGTGGCACGTGTATAGCCGGTCATAGGCAGAGAGCATGAATCCCCCCTGCGGAAGGCGGAGAAAGCTAGCCGTAAGGGTCATAAATGCATCGCGGGCTGCCAGGGTCCCATCCCGGTTCAGTACGAACAGACCCCGGTTGGTGATCACCCATAGCCGCCCACCGTTGTCCCCGGCCAGGTCAAAAATGGATAATTCACCGGTAAATACAGCAGGGTTGACACGGTGTGCCCCGGTCAGGTCTTTTTTCATCCGCCAGAGCCCGTTGCGGAACGTCCCCGCCCAGATGTCGCCGGCATAAAACGCCAGGCACCGGGTGAACCCGGTCTGTGCCAGATCGAACGATACCAGGCTCCTGGGATGGAACAGCAACCCGTTCCCGTCGGTGCCGAACCAGAGATTGCCATGCCGGTCTTCGAAAACCGTACGTATGTCGGGCCGCAGGGTATCGGTCCGGTTCCCCGCCCGCGTCACGAACAGGATCTCCTCAACGACCTGGCCCCTTTTTCTGAAGAAGCCCTTGCGGGTATTATTTGAATACCAGAAAGATCCGGCCCGGTCGATGAAAAGGATGTCACATTCCCTGATCTGTGTGTCGAATTCGGTCGTCAATTCCAGACCGTCGTCGACCCGGTAAATAACTCCGTCGGAAAGGAGGTAGAGACGGCCTCCCGGTCCGGTCGCCAGCGTGCGACACCGGCCCGGCGCCGGGACCCAGCGGGCCTTCACGACCGTATCGCTGTTGTTCAGGGGAGGGTCGAGCGCTAAAAAGCCCCTCTCTCCCGCAACCACGACGCGTCCGGCGACGAGGCCTGCCGACCCGACCGGGAAAAACCCGGCCGGCGGAGCTCCTCCCGCAACATAACGGACCATGAGGCGTTGCGTTCTCCCTTCTCTGATCCGGAAGAAACCGTCGGAGGCGGTCCACCCCAGGGTAACGCCACCGAGCTTCTCACCCGAAAGCCAGGGGTTCTCATTGCTCCTGTATGCCAGCATGGAGAAGGATCCCGCACGGCTGTCGAAACCCAGGGTCGCCGACCGTGTGGTCAGGCCGAACGTTCCCGGGGCAATTTCCGCAATGTTCCGGATGTTGTTGCCGGGCGAGGAATACGGTCGGAAAGGCGGAGGGGTGAACGAACTGAATCGTTCCCCGTCGAAGTGCTGCAGCCCGTCGCCGGTGGCCACCCAGATCAGCCCGCGGTGGTCCTGGTACACCTGGTTGACCGTGCTCTGGCCGAGGCCCTGTTCCACGTTATAGACCGTAACGGGCAGGGGGATCGCAGGGATTTCCTGGCTTTCAGCCGGAAGAAAATAACCGGGGAGGAAAAAAGCGAGCAGGAAAACGACCGCATACAGGATCTTCATCAGGCTTGGATCAGGCTGACGAGTGCAAGGACTATGATGAACACCGGCAGGGCAACCACCAGGTAACCGAGTCCCAGCAAGGTGAGTTTGCCGAGGGTCTTTTTCCGTGTTTGACCATATACACGCCGCATGGCCAGGAAGAGATAAATCCCCGTAAGCAGGAGCAGCGCCAGGGTGGTATGCGGGAAGATCCGTTCAGTGAACATCGCGAGGATCATCAGGAGAAACAGGAAGGAATGAATGTGCAGGGAGAAGATGAGATGGTCGAAATAGAGCCTCTTCCTCCGGATATACAGGAGCTTCAGCAGCAAGGCAAACACGGGGATCAGCACAAAAACGATGCGCGAGGCATTGTGCTGCAGGACGCTGTTGAAATTCTCACCTGTATTCATGCTGATCTTCAGCGCTTTGCGAATAAGATATCTTGTCCAGCCTGGTTGGTCCTTCCAGCGCTGATCGACGTAGGATTTCAACCCGACGCTATCGACGATCTGCCGGAGACTGTCGCTTCCGGCTCCCGAAAGATCGATGCCGCCAATGATCAGCCGGCCGGCCTCATTTTTGCCGGCTGCTTTCACGGGCTTTTCCGGTTCGAAGCTAACGATCAACGAATGGAGCAGGAAATAGATCACCGTGATCACCAGGAACATTTTAAAGGGAGGGATGAATTTTACCCGTTTTCCGCCGAGGAATTCAGTGGTGAGGAATCCGGGGCGGAAGAACAGGGGATAGAGGCTGGACGTGAGTTTCGAGTCGAGATGAAAATAGTCGAGGAACGACTCCCGGATAAGGTGAAGAAAGGAAAGGTCCTCCCGTTGCATGCGTTTTTGCCCGCAACGCCGGCAGTAATGGTCTTCCGCAGCCAGGTCAGTGCCGCAGTTCTGGCAGTGGCCGGGTTCAAAGACCTTCGGCAGGCGGTTTTTTCGGAGTACGGTTTTTTTCACCTTCCAAAAATACAATAAAGAAATTGTTGTGCCAATTCGGGGTCGGAGGGCCCGGCGATCGGAAGTCTAGTGAACCTGTGAATTCGCCCGGGAAAATCTTACTTCGGATCGGCACCGGATTTTTTTATATTTGCGGTTCACAGGGTATTCCATTCTGTATGAAAATGACCCGTTCAGTGATTGTGTTATTCCCCAGATCCTTCACCAAATCTGTCTCCTCGATGAAAATCAGCGTGTCCGCCTCCCTGGCTGCCCTCCTTTTTTCGGTTGTGTCCCCGGCCCACACACAGGTTGTCACGGGCCTGGCGGCCGTCCCCGATACCGTTTGCAGCGGTTCGCTGTGCAACCTTACGGGTGTGGCCCCCGGCGATACGATCTTCTGGTTCGATCAGATCGGCGACACGATCCCCATCGGACAAAGCCTGAGCGGCGAACTGTTCCCGGTTTTCCCAACGGCAAGCAAAGCATATTACTGTGCAACCAGTCTCCCGTCGTCAACCGGTATGGTCACCTTTTCCTATACCGGTACGAGGCAGTCCTTCACGGTTCCGGCCGGCGTGACCTTCCTGTGTGTGGAGATGACCGGAGGCCGGGGTGGTGATGCTTACGCAGGCTGGAGTGGGGGCAATGGGGGCAAGCTCACCACGATCATCCCGGTCACACCGGGCCAGGTGTTATACATCCATGCGGGAGGAGCGGCCACCGGACCAGAAGGGGGTTGGAACGGGGGCGGTAACGGAAGTACTGATTATATCGTTCTGCCTGACGGCACGGTGATGGAGCCCTTTTCGGGCGGTGGCGGCGGCGCCAGCGACATCCGGACCGACAGCCTTGACCCGGGAAGCCGGATTGCCATTGCAGCCGGGGGTGGCGGCGCCGGCTGGCAGGGAGGACATGAAGGTGGCGTTGGAGGCGGGCTCACCGGCGGCGACGGGGGCGGACTGGGATATGGCGGCACCCAGACCGCCGGCGGGATTTGCACCGATCCGGGAAGTTGCGGCAGCTCCGGGCAGGCAGGCCAGGGGGGCAACGGTTACTGCTGGGCCTGGGGAGGAGCCGGGGGTGGAGGATGGTTTGGCGGCGGCGGCGGCAGTTATGGCGGCGGCGGCGGCGGCAGCGCTTATGCACTTCCATCGCTGGCCGGGACTGAACATTTTCCCGGGGTCAATGCAGGCAATGGCCAGGTCACCCTTCGCTGGGCTCCTGAAAGGTCCTACGTTTACGTACAGGTAATTCCTAACCAAACAGTGGGTGTTTCTATTTCTCCGGAAATCAACGAGATTTGTGAAGGAGTGGAGATCGAACTGACGGCCACACCGCAAAACGGGGGAGCTCTTCCCGCGTACCACTGGTATGTCAACGATACGCTTGCAGGCGAAGATAACCCGGTGTTCACCTGCATTGTCAACGACCAGGATGTGATCCGTTGCGAGATGTTCTCTTCGGAGACCTGTACGCAGAACAATCCGGCAAACGCTGTAATCATTGCCCAAACGAGCTCGGTGCCGGTCCCGGGCGATGTGCAGTTGTTTGCCGACAGGGGCTTGGATCAGTGCCTGGGAGGCACGATCAACTTCATGTGCTGGGAAGCCGGCGCCGGAAAACAGTTTCCCTGCAAGCCTTACTATTTTGTCTGGTGTAAGGACGGAGTGGCCCTGGACACGACCCTTGGGGGTTTTTACAGCATTCCGATTTTATCGGTATCCCATTCAGGAGCATATACTTGTGTGGTATATAATCAGATCAGTCACGACACCAGCAATATAATGCAACTGAATGTGCACGAAATCCCCCCTGCCGGAGCCATCGGCATCGATATCCTGAATTCGACCGATGTGCAGGCCACCTACATTGGCGATACGGCGGCCTCTTCCCTGTACAACTGGAACTTCACCAACGGACAGATAATTTCGGGAACCGGTCCGGAACCCCGCACCATCCGATTTGGCGATGCCAACTACCGGAATATTTCGATGACGGTTTCGAACGGATTCTGCTCCTCACCGGTCTTCTATTCAGAAACTTTTAAGCTCGAGTTTTTCGAAAAGATGGCGCTGGATCTGCCTTGTTACATCTACGGCAATTCCGAATGGGGCGACTTCAACCAGGATGGATTCCTGGATATCTTGACCACAGGGGAAGGAACCACAAAAATTCTCACCAACCTGGCAGGTGACACGGTCACGGAACATGCGCAGGCCTTGCCGGGTTTATGGACTTCTGAGGCCAAATGGCTGGATGTGAACAACGATAACCTCCTGGATTTTGCCGTGACGGGTTTCGACAGTACGGCGCTGTTCACACGGGTTTACAGGAATACCGGAAACGGCGCTTTCGTGCAGGCATGTCCCGACCTCCCGGGGGTCAGGTACGGTTCCATCGGATGCCTAGACTATGACAACAACGGATATACCGACCTGGTCATATCCGGGGATGATTTTACAGGCCAGCCCCTGACCAGGCTGTTCAGAAACCAGGGAGGCCTGGCGTTTATCGCAGATCCGGTAAATAATGCCAACCTCCGTCAACTGGCAAGATCAGCCATTGAATGCGTGGATCTGGATAACGATACCTACGTCGATCTCCTGATATCCGGACGCGACAGCCTTGGCCCCTATACGATCGTGTACCGGAACCAGGGCGGGTTGTTTGCCGAGGTTCCGGCCGGACTTACCGGAACCTGGTCGGGCGACATCACGGCCGCCGATTATGATAATGACGGATATACCGACCTGGCCGTGTCGGGATACAAATCGGAGCCAATTTTCAACTACAACGCGACCTGTGTGGATAAGACGGAGGCAGTCTCCCTGATACTTTATAAAAACAACGGAGGCAGTGTCTTTACGCAGCAATACACCCAGAATGGTTCCCGGGCGCACTATTCGGGGGAAACCAACTTTGGGGATCTGGATAATGACGGGAAAGCGGACCTTTACGCCACCGGTTTTGCCGGAAACCACAGCTGTTATATTTCCATCGGCGGCGGAGGTGGCGGTAATACCGACATCTATGCCAGCGGAAGAACCTCGGGTTTCATATGGGGGAACCAGGGCAACGGGATCTTCACCGACCTTGCGGTTGACATTCCCCGGGCCTGGTTCCAGGATCCCTGGGGCGGCTGGACCTATTACCTGCTGGCCCCCGACCGGGGATGCTATTCCCTGGCCATATCCCCCGGCGATTTCGACCGGGATGGAAGGCTGGATGTGCTGAAAGGAGGACTGGGCATGTACGACGGAATCGATTTCAGGTCGGCCGTTTACCGAAACCAGTTACCAGGTGTCAATACCCCTCCCGCTGTTCCGTCCGGACTGGCAGTCAATGTTGTCTCCGACACTGCCTTTTTTTCATGGGATCCCGCATCCGACCCGGAAACACCGGTGCAAGGTCTGTCGTATAACCTCCGGGTAGGCACCTGCCCGGGAGGGAATGATGTCATCTCCTCCCTGTCGGATACCGGTGGCCTGCGAAGGATCGTGGCCATGGGCAATGCCTTCCAGAATACCGCCTGGCACCTGAACGGGCTGGCGGCCGGCACCTATTACTGGTCGGTGCAGTCGATTGACAACTCCTATGCCGGAAGCCCGTGGGCTCCTGAACAATCCTTCACCGTTATCCCGGGGATACCGGCTGCTACGGTCATTGCCGATGATTCGGTGCATAACCTGCAATCGGAATGTTACCAGGCCTCCGGGATCATTACGGTTGCCGGGCAGGGCACGGTTTTCAGGGTCCTGTCCGGAGGATCTGCGACCCTCATCGCCGGCGAAAAAATAAGCTACCTGCCGGGTACTGCAGTCGAACAAGGGGGCTATATGCACGGCCGTATCGCTCCTTCAGGACCCTGGTGCGGAACGCTGAAGTCCTCCTTCCCGTATGCACAGAGTATCGATGGGCGTACGGTTCCGAACCCCCGGTCACGGGACCATGATCTCACCCTCTATCCGAATCCGACGACCGGTGAATTTATCCTGGAACTCGGGGAGGAAGTGACCGGGAATCCGGTTCGTGTGCAAGTGTACGATCTGACCGGAAACATGATGATCGATCAGAATATCACTTCCGGCAGAAAATTCCGGCACAATCTTACCGGCCGCAAACCGGGGATATACATGCTCAGGGTTCTTGAAGGAACCGAATGCCACATCCATAAGATCGTTCTGTTATGAAACACCTCCTCCTTCCCGCCCTCGTGCTGGCGATCGCCTGCCTGGCTTTCGCCACGGCGCTTTATGCACAGCAAACACAAACCGGACAGGCCTCCCTGGCCTTCGATCCGTACAGAAACTACCCGGTTTACACCGATAATGACCTGGGGGTGATCTATACCCCGAAGGTCACCCTCATGAAGGTGTGGTCGCCGAAAGCTTCTGAGATGAAACTGAAACTTTACCGGACCGCTGCGGGCAACGATCTCATCGAGGAGATCAACTGCCGGAAAGGGGCGAACGGGATCTGGAAGACCGATCTCCCTGGCGACCGCAAGAACCAGTTCTACACCTTCAAAGCAAGGTTCGGCGGGCAGTGGAATGAGGAGACGCCCGATCCGTATGCCAAAGCGGTCGGCACGAACGGGAAACGGGGGCAGATCATCAGCATGAAGGAGACCAATCCCCCCGGTTGGGACCAGGACCATGGCCCGGTGCTGGAGCATCCGACCGACGCGGTCATTTATGAACTGCATGTGCGGGACCTCTCGGTGGCCGAAAGTTCGGGAATCAGGAACAAGGGAAAATACGCGGGCCTGGCCGAAACAGGGACGTTGAACCCTTACGGGCAGGCTACCGGCCTCGACCACATTGCCGGGATGGGCATCACGCATGTTCACCTGCTGCCGGTGTTCGACTTCGCCACCATCGACGAGTCGAAGCCTGAGGCGCCGCAATACAACTGGGGCTATGATCCGATGAATTACAACGTTCCCGAAGGTTCCTATGCCACCGATGCCTCCGACGGACACGTACGGATCCGCGAGTTTAAAGAGATGGTCCAGGCCTTGCACCGCAAGGGGCTCCGGGTGGTCATGGACGTGGTGTACAACCATACCTCCACGACCGGGAATTCGGTGTTCGACCTCCTGGTCCCCGGCTACTATTACCGGCAATGGGAGAAAGACGGCAAGTACAGCAACGCATCGGGTTGCGGGAACGAGACCGCCTCCGACCGGGCCATGATGCGGAAATTCATCGTCGAATCGGTGGTCTACTGGGCCATTGAATACCACATTGACGGCTTCCGTTTCGACCTCATGGCCATCCACGACATCGAGACCATGAACGCGGTTTCCGCTGCCCTCCGCTCGATCAATCCCTCCATCCTGATTTACGGCGAAGGATGGACGGCAGGCGATTCGCCGCTGCCGGTAGAGCAGCGCGCCCTGAAGGCACATGCCGGAAAGCTCGACGGGATCGCCGTGTTCAGCGACGACCTGCGCGATGCGATCAAAGGCAGCGTGTTCGACGATAAAAGCACGGGGTTCGCCAGCGGCAGCCGGGAGATGAAAGAGAGCGTGAAGTTCGGGATCGTGGCCTGCGGCAACCACCCCCAGGTGGATTACACGCGGGTCAACTACTCCAAAGCACCTTACACCAACACACCTTCCCAGGTGATCAACTACGTTTCGTGCCACGACAATCACACCCTTTATGACAAGCTGAAAGTGTCGAGGCCCGATGCCACGGAGGAGGAGATCGTAAACATGCACAAGCTGGCCAACACCATCGTGCTCACCTCGCAGGGGATACCCTTCCTCCACGCGGGGGTGGAGATGAAACGGACCAAGGGAGGCGAGCACAATTCGTTCAACAAGCCCGATTCGGTGAACCGCATCGATTGGAAATGGAAATATGAAAACCGGGAACTGGTGCAGTATTATACCGATCTGATCGCGCTACGGAAAGCCCATCCCGCCTTCCGGATGCCGGAGGCGGAACTCGTGCGGAAACACCTGGAGTTCCTGCCCGGCGAGGATCCGCAGGTGGTGGTTTACCGGCTGAAAGATCACGCCAACGGCGACCGCTGGGAGCAGATCATCGTGATCTTCAACGGGGCGGGAGAGGTGAAGAAAGTCGATCTGCCTCAAGGCAGCTGGAAGGCGGCGCTGAAGGATCACCGGTTCACGGGGAACGGTGAAACCGTGACAGGGCCGCTTACGGTGGCCCCTGTGTCGGCGGTGATCCTTTACCGGGAGTAGAGACGGTTCCTCCCATCCTCCGGTTTGAACCATCGAATAATCGAACAATCGAACAATCGAACAATCGAATAATCGAAAAATCGAATAATGAGTCCCCTCCGAAAAGTGCCGTTGCCGTGATCTACCCACCCCCGACCCCTCCCTTTGCAAGGGAGGGGTGTTATAAGGTGCTGCATAAAGTATTGATAATCTTTAATATGGTCGTATCGGTTATTCCCCTCCCTACTGGTAGGGAGGGGTTAGGGGTGGGTAGATTGACTTTTCGGAGGGGGCTCAATAATCGAACAATCGATTAACGAACTCTGAATTCTGATCGGAACATCTAAAAGGTCATCGTGCTGTGGTCCTCACGGAAAAACACGGAGGCAATGTCGCAGTGGCGGACCATCTCGCCCACCACAAACCCAACCTCCTGGTAACCTTCCGTTTCTTTCGAATCGTCCCGTACCAGATGCCACCGGCTGATCACGGGATCGTCTGCATCAGGATCCTGAAAGGAGTACCCGGCTATTGTACCCTGGATGACCTTCCCGTTGCGAAGCACGATCCGGACATGCCGGTCGGAAAGCCCGAAGTATTTGTCAAACAGCACTTTTGAATCTATTGATTTCATTTTTTAGAATTTTTCGGGTTCTTGCCTGACTAACTCATCGGAGGAGGCCTGCTGGTAGACCAGCGGGACATATTCCACCACTACATCGCTTTTATCGAGGCCGAATGCCTTTTCGTCGCGCTGACCCAGGCGTTTCATGAAAAAGAAGGTGTTCAGGAGGACTCCGTCGAGAAAGGTGAACTGATTTTCGACAGACAGGTACTTTTCAATGACGATGAATACGAAGTCGGGTTCGTGGCAATAGTCCGTGGGCCTATCGTGCAGGGCCGGTATTTCGTTTCCCCGTTCCCCGGCCATCCTCCGGATGATCTTTTTGAAATAGAGTTCCGTGCGCGGCTGGATGCGGAACCCGACATTGATGTTGATCTTGAACAGCAGGTTATCGACCAGCTCCATCACGTTATAGGTGAGGCTATAAGGCTCTTCGGTGCGGTTGATGTGGACCAGCCAGTAAACATCGGCCCGTTTGGGTCTCCGGGCGAAGATCGAGCGTATGATCTTCTCCTCCACCTCGTGCCGGTTGTTTGCCTTGGTAAGGAAAACCAGGTGAGAGGCGAATTTCGGGACCGTGGTGTCGGCATGCAGCGCTTTCAGGTCACGAACGTACCGGCCAAGCTCGGTGAACCGGATAAAACGGTTGTTGATCTTCCGGGCATAGTACCAGGTGTACATGGTGAGGAAGATGAGAAGCTCGAAAAACAGGAACATCCAGCGTTCCCTGATCTTGGCAACGTTGGCCACGAAAAAGGACAATTCGATCGCCGCAAACAGAACGAAGATTCCCAGCACGGCCAGCCGGTTCCATTTTTTCAGGTAGAACAGATAATGCATCAGCAGAAAAGTCGTCATCAGCATGGCGATCGAGATGGAGAATCCGTAGGCGGCTTCCATGTGGGTCGAGGTACGGAAATACAGCACCATCAGGATGCAACCGGCCCAAAGGATGTTGTTCACGCTGGGGATATAGATCTGGCCCTTCAGGTCGGTCGGTTGCCTGACAGCGATCCGCGGCCAGAAGTTGAGGTTCATGGCCTCGTTGATCAGCGTGTAGCTGCCGCTGATCATCGCCTGGGAGGCGATGATGGTGGCAACCGTGGCGATGAGGATACCGGGCAGCAGAAACCACACCGGCATGATCGAAAAGAAAGGATTGCGCCCTGCCAGTGCGGCTCCTTCTCCCAGGCTGAGCATCCAGGCTGATTGTCCCAGGTAATTCGTCAGCAGGCACAACTTCACGAAACCCCAGGTGATCCTGATGTTCTGTTTTCCACAATGCCCCAGGTCGGAATAGAGTGCCTCGGCGCCGGTGGTTGCCAGGAAAACCGCGCCTAAAAGCCAGAATCCGTGAGGATAACCCGACACAAAGCGGAAAGCGTAAATGGGATTGACAGCCCGCAGTATTTCCGGGTGCTGCAGTACCTGGGAGATGCCAAGCACGAAAAGCATGGAGAACCATACCATCATCGCCGGACCGAATGCCGACCCTATTTTCCGCGTGCCAAACCGTTGGAAAAAGAAAAGGGCCGAAAGGATGACAATGACGATCGGCACCGTTTGAAGCGACTCCAATCCCGGTAGTACTGTCAACCCTTCGACGGCCGAGGCGACCGAAATGGGCGGGGTGATGATGCCGTCGGCCAGCAGAGTAGTGGCCCCCAGGATCGTGGGGATGACCAGGTACTTGCCGAATCTCCTCACCAGGGCGTAAAGTGAAAATATTCCCCCTTCGCCGTGATTGTCGGCGTTCAGGGTAAGGTAGATGTATTTTATTGTGGTCTGGAAGGTCAGGGTCCAGAAAACACACGAAACCCCGCCATAAACCAGCAGCATGTCGAGCGGACGATCGCCGGCGATGGCTTTCATGACATAGAGGGGACTGGTGCCGATGTCGCCGTAAATGATTCCGAGTGCGACGATCAGAGTGAGCGGTGTCACTTTTCCCACCAGGCCGTTCTTTTGCATTCCCCTGTCGGTTTTCAACGGGTGCAAAAGTGGCTGGATCGGTGATGGGAAAATGTAAAAATTCCCCCCGGGAGCGTTAAGAAATTATAAAGATGTTAAAGAAAACGGTACCCGACGCCGCTCTCGGTGAGGATATGCCGGGGATGGTCGGCGTCCTCTTCGAGCTTCCTGCGAAGAGTTCCGACAAATACCCGCAAGTACTGCGATTCGTTCTGGTATCCCACACCCCACACCTCCTTCAGGAGGTACTGGTGGGTGAGCACACAACCCTCGTTACGGGCGAGCAGAGCCAGCAGCCGGTATTCGGTCGAGGTAAGCTTCACGAATTCGCCGTTCTTTTTTACGCTGCGGGCAGCCAGATCGATGACCAGGTTGCCCGATTCCACGACGCTGATGCCTGCCGGCCCCTCGTTGCGCCGGATCGCCGACCGGATGCGGGCCAGCAGCTCCGCCGTGCGGAAGGGCTTCGTCAGGTAATCGGTCGCCCCGTTGTCGAGGGCGCTCACGATGTCCGATTCGCTGTCGCGAACCGAAAGGATGATGACCGCGTGGGTGAACCAGCTGCGCAACTCCCGCAGCACCTCATGCCCGCTGATGTCGGGCAGCCCGATGTCGAGCAGCACCAGGTCGGGGGAGTGACTGGCTGCCAGGCGGATCCCCTCGGCGCCCGTCGAAGCCTGAAGGACGCTGTACCCGTTGCTTTCCAGGTTGATCTCCAGCAGCTTCCGGATCTGCGGCTCATCTTCGATCACGAGTATCGAGCTTTTATTCATTTTTCAGGAGGTTCATGTAGGTGGTTTCGGCCGGGAATGTGACGGTGAAACAGGCGCCCCCCTCCGGCATGTTTTCCAGCGTGACCGTCCCGTTCAGGGCCTCTACGAACCCTTTGACGATCGACAGCCCCAGCCCCGTGCCACCGGTAGTGTCGCCCGGCAAACGGTAAAACTTGTCGAATACCCGGTCGATCTCATGCGGCGGGAATCCCGGACCCCGGTCGGATACGGTGATCACACACGCTTCTCCCCGGTGCATGACCCCGATCCGGATCCCGGTATGCTCCGGGGTGTGATGAAGCGCATTGTGAATCAAATTGTTGAGGATCTGCTCCACGATGCCTGCATCAAAACGGAACAGGGGAAGGTTGTCGTCGGGCAGGTACATCAGACGCCGGTCGCCTTCGGGCAGCAACTTCCGGAACACCGAATGTACCACATCGCCCATATCGCTCCAGTCGGGCCGGAGCCTCAGCATGCCGCTCTCCAGGCGACTCATGCTGAGCAGGTTGTCAACCTCCCGGTTGAGCTCGAATCCGGCTTTGCCGATCACGGCCAGCAGATCCTCCCGGTTGGTTTCGGTAAGGGTGTCGCGGTTTTCGCGAAGCGTGTCGAGGGCTCCGATGATCGAGGCGACGGGAGTCCGGAGTTCGTGCGAGAGCGAATTGAACAACGTGTTGTAAAGCCGGATGAGGTTATCCTGCTCCTCTTTGTCGCGGGCCCGTTTCTCCGCCTCCCGTATCTTGAAGGTCAGCGTTGCGTTGATGAAGGCGATCAGGAAATAAAGCAGGAATAACAGCGTATCCTCCGTGTCCTCGATGTGAAAGGTAAAGAGGGGAGGGATGAAGAAAAAGTTCCAGATTACGGCACTCAGGACGGCGGCAGCCATCACCGGCAGGATGTCGAACAGCATGGCGATGACCGACACGGTCATCAGCAGCACCAGGGCGACCACCCGGTACCCGATGTACGGACTGGTCGGGTAAAGAATCCCTGAAACGGCCAGCACCAGGGTGATGCATACGAGGTATTGTACGCCGGGGGGGAAATTCCGGGTCTTGATTCGTTTCATCCGGTCCGGTTATCCGGACCAAAGGTAAAGAAAAGAAGCCACGCAAAATGCGAAGGCATGATTTTCCCGGCTGCCTCAGATCATCTCCTCCACAGTCCACACAAAGGCCCGCAATCCCTGATCCCCGACCGACTCGTCGAGACTTTTCAGCCGGGCCAGCAAGGGTTTCACCTTTTCGTCGTCGATGACCACCAGGTGGGCGTGGTTGAGCTCGGGCCAGGTATGCGTGCCTGCGTGGGGCAGCCCTTTCTGCGAACCGGTACCGGTGATGCCGGTCCACCGGGTGAAACCCCTGATCATGAGCGCGTCGATAATATCCCCGATCTGCCCCGACAGCGATTGATTGTAAACGATAAATACGGCTTTCATGCGGCTATACTTTTCCGGTTAATACTTTTTCCTGCGCCTTTCGCGCCTTTTTGATCTTTCCGACCCCGAAAATGGTATAAATGGTCGGGATCAGGATCAGCGTCACCAGGGTCGAAAAGGTGAGGCCGAAAAAGATCGCGATGGCCATCGGCCGCCACGTCTCCGAACCGCTCCCCCGCGACAGGATCATGGGGATCATGGCCAGGATCATCGTGAGCGAGGTCATCACCACCGGGCGCAACCGCGACCGTCCCGCCGTGATCACGGCGTTGCGCAGCGAAAACCCGCGGTCAACCTCGAGGTTGGTGTAATCGACGAGGATGATGCCGTTCTTCACGACGATCCCGATCAGCATGACCGCCCCGATGAGCGAGATGACACTGATCGTCGTACCGAACACATAAAGTCCGATAAACACTCCTGTGAAGGCGAAGGGGATCGAGAACATGATGATGAAGGGCTCGGTGAGCGACTCGAACTGCGAGGCCATCACGATATAGACCAGGATCATCGACAACAGGATCAGCAGGATCAGGCTCTGGAACGACTCCTTCATGTTCTCGGCGCTCCCGCCATAGTCGATCGAAACGTCGCCCGGGATGTCCATCTTCGCGATCTCCGGTTCCAGCGTCGCTTCGACGGTTCCGATATCGGTACCCGAAAGCGCCGCCGAAACGGTCACCACCCGGACTTTGTTCTCGCGTTCGATGTTGGGCGGGGAGTAGAACCGTTTGAGCAGGGTGATCTCGCTGAGCCTGACCATCTTTCCCTGCGGCGTCATGATGGTGATGTTCTGTACGTCTTCGGTCGACCGGCGGAACGGCTCGGCATACTGCACGATCACGTCGTATTCGTTGCCGTCCTCGCGGTACCTGGTGGCGGTGACCCCGTTGATGCGGTTGCGGATCGCCGTGGCCACCCCGGCTGTCGTCAGCCCGAACGAGGTCATCTTCTCCGCGTCGAGCACCAGCTGCAGCTCGGTCTTCTCCGGGTCGCGGCTGATCAGGACGTCGCGGGTGCCCCGGATCTTTTTGAGGGCTCCGGCCATCTTCTCGGCGATCACGTTGGTTTCGTCGAAATCGTTGCCGTAGATCTTCACTTCGAGGTTGTTACCGCCTCCCATGCCCATGGCGCTCGAGGAACGCGAGCTGCCGGGATCGACGTAGAATTTTTCCACCTCGGGCAGCACCGCGATCTCCTTGCGCATCTCGTTGGCGATCTCAAAGATGTCGCGGGTGCGGTCCTTGCGCTGCTTCATTTTGAAGGTGTAATTGATGATATAGTTCCCCGTTTCGGTGAAGATGGCCGCCAGCGTGCTTCCGTCGCCCACCCCGGCGCTGGTCGAAACGATCTCGGCCTCCGGGTATTTGGAGATGAAAACCGAGTCGAGGTAGTGAGCCGTCAGCGCCGTCTCCTCCAGCCGGGTGCCCTGGGCCAGTTTGACCTGGGCCGAGATGCGGTCGTTGTCGGTGGCCGGCATGAATTCGGAACCGATCACCCTGACCAGGAACATCGAGGCGACGAACACCACGGTGGCGATGCCGATCACCAGCCAGCGGTGACTCACCGCCCATGCAAGCGTACGGGCATACACGTCGTCCATCTTTCCCAGGATGCTCTGCGAGAACCAGTAGATCCTCCCGCGGACCGAATTCCGGTCGGGCAACCGGGCGGTCAGCATCCGCGAGGTCAGCATGGGGACCAGCGACATGGAAACGAATACCGAAGTGGCGACCGAGATGGTGACGACCCAGCCCAGCGGGCGGAAGAGGATGCCGGTGATGCCGCCCAGCATGGTAAGAGGAAGGAATACCGCGATGATGGTGAGGGTGGAGGCGATCACCGCCAGGCTGACTTCACTGGTGCCGTATATGGCCGACTCCCTGACAAAGCCTCCCCGTTCCAGCTTTTTGGTGATGTTCTCAAGCACCACGATCGAGTCGTCGACCACGAGCCCGATGGCGATCGAGAGCGACGAGAGAGTGATGATGTTGATGGTGTCTCCCGAAAGGTACATGTAAATGAAACCCGCGATCAGCGAGATCGGGATGGACAGCGAGATGATAAAGGTCGCCTTTCCCTGCCCCAGGAACAGGATTACCACCAGCACAACGAAGAGCAGCGCGTAAAGAAGCGTTTCCGAGAGGTTGTTGATGGAATTCATGGTGTTGATGGAGGAATCCATCAGGACCTCGACCCGGATGTCGGGAGGCAGGGTTTTGCTTATGGTTTCGAGTTTCTTCTTGATCTTGTTGGCGACGGTGACGGTGTTGGCGTCCGACTGTTTCTGGATCATGATCCTGACGCTCTTCCGGCCGTTGGACCGCTCGTACGAATTGATGTCCTTCAGGCTGTCGCGCACCGTGGCCACATCCCTGAGGTACACGGTCTTTCCGGCGGCGTTGCTGAGGATGATGTTGCCGATGACGTTGCTCGATTCGAACTCCCCCTGGAGGCGCAAAGGCAGATCCGATTTGCCCATCTCGAGGTTGCCCGAGGGGAGGTTGAGGTTGTTGGCCGCCAGGATGCCCGACACCTGTTCGACCGTCAGGTTGTAGGCGTCGAGTTTGCGGGGGTCCACCTCGACCATCACCGCCCGCACGGGGGCTCCGATCTGGAATATGTTACCCACCCCGTCGATGCGGTTCAGCGGCTGGATAAGTTTGGTGTCGAGGATGTCTTTGATCCCGGCATAACTCTCATCGGCCGTCACGCTGAACATGATCACGGGGATCATGCTGGTGCTGATGCGGAAGATCGTCGGACTTTCCACCTCGTCGGGCAGGTTGCGTTCGGCCATCCCCACGGCGTCGCGCACTTCGTTGGTCGCCTCGTCGAGGTTGGTGCCCCAGTCGAATTCCAGCGTGATCACCGAGATGTTGTCTTTCGACTTCGAGGTGATCTTCTTCAGGTTGGTGATGGTGCCGAAACCATCCTCGAGCTTGCGGGTGATGTTCTGTTCGACATCGGCGGCGTTGGCCCCGTTGTAATAGGTGAACACCGAGATGTAGGGCGGATCCATCTTAGGGAAATAATCCACGGGCAGACGGTAATAGGAGTAAAGACCCAGGATGATCACCGCGATGAAGATCATGAGGGTGGTGATGGGATTCTTAACGGAGGTGCTGTACAAGCTCATGGTGTGCTGTTTTTCTTCCTGTCAATGAATGATTTACCGGTGTTACCGGATAATCTTGAGGAGCGACTGGTGGAGGAGCTTGTTTTGCCCCGAGGTGACGACCTCGTCACCGCTGTCAAGGCCTTCCAGGATCTCCGTCCGGTCGTCCACGATCGTCCCTATCTTCACCGGGGTTTTCACCGCTTTGCCATCTTTGTTGACGAACACGTACATATCGTTGGTGCCCGTTTGCTTGATGAGGGCGATGGTGGGCACCAGCAGGGCATCGCCCTTGCCCAGGTCGAGCCGGATCTTGGCGAACATCCCCGGACGGAGCGTGAGCGCGTCGTTGGGGATCTTCAGCTCGGCCGTGAAGGTCTTAGTGGCGTTGTCGATGGTCGGGTAGATCCGGTAGATCTCGCCGCTGAAGAGGCGCCCGGGATAGATGTCGCTGGTCACCTCTGCCTTCATCCCGTTGCGGATCAGCGGGAAATACCCTGCCGAAATGCCGACCAGTGCTTTCAGCCGGTTGATCTGGACGATGGAGAGGAGGGCCGGCTTTCCCACTGCGGCTACCGGGGATCCCGAGTAGATCTCTCCATCTTCGAAATACTTGCCCGAGATCACCCCGTCGAAGGGGGCTTTCAACTGGGTGTTCTCAAGCAGGAAGTTGTAACTGTTCTCGGCGATCTCGTAGGCCGATTTCATCTGGTCGTACTGCTGATCGGCGATGCTGCGCGTCTTTTTCAGCGTGTCGAAGCGGCGGAAATCGGCCTTCACCTTCATCAGATTGATCTGAGCCTGCTGCAGGTTGGTGCGGTCCATGAGGGCCACCACCTGTCCTTGCTTAACCCGGTCGCTGATATCGACGTGGATCTTTTCGATGCGGCCCGGCGAAGCGGGAGCCAGGTGCACCTCTTCGAAGGGGCTGAGGGTGGCGGTGAACTCGATCTGCCGCTTGATGGTCTCTTTCGTGATGACAGTGGTCCTGACAGGCACCTCCCCGAGGGTGTCGGAGGCGGTCCTGGCCGGTTCGCTTTTTTTTCCGGACGTACAGGAGACAGCCGCGATCAGCATGGCGGCCACGGTAACAGGGAATGGTTTAAACGATTTCATGAAAAGCATGTATTATAATTTATTGTTGGTTTTACGGATGGCCAGCTCGGCGTTCAGCAACTGGAGCAGAAGGCTGGTGTAAGTGGTTTCGGTGGTAAGGTATTCGGAGTTGGCGGTGGTGAGTTCCAGTGTGGAAACCACCCCCTGGTTGAACTTTCGTTCGGTCTTTTCCAGCACCTCACGGGCGATCTCCCGGTTCGTTTTCTGGTTGTTGAACTGATCGAGCAGGTTCTGGTAATTGAACCGCTGCTGCTGATCCTGGATCAAGAGCTGCTGGGATAACAGCTCCCGTGAATTCCCGGCGATGTCGCGGTCGATGCCGGCCTGTTTCACCTGGGCCAGGCGTTGTCCCCCCGAAAAGATGGGGATGTTCAGCGTGAGGCCCACGGCGTGCTTCGGGGTCATGTCGAACAGCGGTTTCTTCAGTTTTTCGTTGTAGGAGTAGTAGGCTGCCAGCGTGGGCAGGTAGGACGACTGGCGCAGCCGGATCGTTTTGCCGGCGATATCCTCGTTCATCTGTACCAGTTTGTAAGTCAGGTTCTCGTTCACGCTGAAGGCAGGGGCCGGCGCGGCGAGGAAAAGGTACCGCTCGGCAAGATCGCCGAGGGCCGATGTAAGTTTCAGTGGCTGGCCGGGATCGAGGCCGAGTTGAAGCCGCAGGAGGTTGTAGCCCAGTTCCACCTGCCGTTCGGTCGATCTTACCTGGTTCTCGACGGTGGTCACCATGATCTGAAGCTTTTTCGCATCGGTCTCCTCGAGCATGCCGGCCTGGGCGATGCGGGTGGTGTTCTCCCAGATCCGGCGGGCGTTGACGACGTTCTCTTTCAGCACGCCCAAAATGCGTTCGCTGGCCAGGATGAGGTAATAGGCCTGAATCACCTGCTCTTTCACATCGGCTTCGTCTTTCAGGTAGCTTTGCTCGCTCAGTTTCTTCGCCAGGTTGGCGATCTGCAGCCCGACGATATAGCTGCCGCTGAAGACCAACTGGCTGACGCTGGCTTTCAGGTTGCTGGTGGGGTTGAACGAAATGGTCGCCGGGGGGGCGGCATCGCTCAGCTTCAGGGTGGCTTCGGCCCCCAGGTAATTGGTGTAGTCGATGGTTGCGTTGACCTGGGGCAATCCGGTGGCGATCGACTCCCTGACCCGCTGGGTCATTTTGTCGACCGAATGGCGCGAGTTGATCAGCGCCCGGTTGTGGTGGATCGCATGGTTTACGGCGCTGTCGAGCGAGAGCACCAGGGGTTCCTGGGCCGGGAGAACCCCGGCTATGGCCGTGAACAGCAAGATCCCCGCACTTCGGAGAAGGGTTTTCATAGAGGTGGAATTAACAGTGGAAGAATAGAATCGGTTGAGGGGCAGTTTGTTTAGTAGATGGAAGCAACAGTAGATAATGTCAACGAATCGATTGCAGGTTTCAAATTTGGCTTGTATTGTTGCGCAGCAGTCCGACGACGCGGTAAAAAGTGTCGAGGTCCTTTTCGTCGATCCCCTGGTGGATCTGGTCGATGATCTCCAGTCCGATCGCTTTGTACCCTTCGATGAGCCGTGTGCCGTTCTTGGTCAGCATCAGGCAGTTCTTACGGCGGTCGGTCGGGTCGGTCCCCCGCCGCACGAGGTTCCTCTCCTCGAGGGCGTCCACCATGCGAAGGATGACCGATTTGTCCTTTTTCAGCCGTTCGGCCATCTCCTGTTGCGAAACTTCATCCTCCATTTCACTGATATGGAAAAGCACGGCGAACTGTTCATGGGTCAGTTTCACCTCCTCTCCCATCCTTTCGTTGATCCGGTTCATGAAAACCCGGAAGATGTCGCGGATGAGGTTCTTGATCTCGAAAAACTGGGTCCTGGGCTGTGCCATGGGAGTCGGTTTGAATTTTTTTGCAAAGAAACAACAAATAGTTGACATATGCAACTAAATGGAAAAAATTGTGAGCCGTGACTCGTAGGGACGCATCGTGATGCGTCCGTCCGTGAATGATGCGTCGGTCCGTGAATGGTAGGGACGCATCTCGATGCGTCCGTCGTGAGTGATGCGTCCGTCCGTGAATGGTAGGGACGCATCTCGATGCGTCCGTCAATGAATATTGTGTTTACCTGGATAAAAAGGAGATCAGAGCATGGAGACTTTCTTTAAGTTTGACCAGATCCTCCATGTTAAACTCACCGCCCGATAATCGTTTTATCAGTTCTTCCGGGATCCGGGAAGCGACCACTTGTAACTTTGTTCCCTGATCGGTCAAACAAACGAGAACCTTGCGTTCGTCCTCGTCCGACCGTTTTCTGGTGATCAGCCCCAGCTGTTCCATGCGTTTAAGCAACGGAGTCACGGTGTTGGTGTTAAGCAGGAGCTTCCTGGCAATATCATTCACGGGAAGACTGTCATGTTCCCACAGGACCATGAGAACAAGATATTGCGGATAAGTGATCTTCAGTTTTTCCAGGTAGGGCTGATATTCCCTTGTGATCAGGCGCGATGCTGCATACACAGGAAAGCATAACTGATTTTCCAGTTTGAGTTGTTCGTATTCCATGCCTCAGATTTTTTAAATGGATTTCTGGATCTTCCTACTTCAAAGCGTTTAAAAAATCCTCTTCCAGGGGTGATACAGAGGGTCCGAAATAATGGGTCAGAATTCCATTTTCGTTGACGATATATTTCCCGAAGTTCCAGTCGGGATCATGGTCGTTCCAGCCATTCAATGTTTTATCGGTAAGCCAGCGGAAGACCTGCTGTTGTCCGGAGTTTTTAATGACCACTCCTTTTTTGGCAACCGGAAAGGTGACACCATAGTTCACCTGGCAGAATTGTGCGATTTCACGATCATTGCTTTTTTCCTGTCCGGAAAAATCATTGGCAGGAAAGGCGATGATCTGGATTGCGTCGCCAAACCGCTCATGCAGGGTTTGCAACTCGGCATATTGACCTGTATATCCGCAGTCGGACGCGGTATTTACCAGGACCACTTTCCTGCCCCTGATGCCGGCGAAGTCGAACGTGTTTCCGGTATTCAGCACTGCCATTAAATCATAAAATGAAGCAAGGGGCACTGTTTTTTGCTTGTTCATGAGCACGGTGCCATTCCTTCCTTTTTTCCCCATTTTCCTGATGAACGGGTACATTTTGCGTAAAACTATTTGTTTAAAAGTTTCCTTCTTCACAGGTACTGAATCATAGGTTTCCATCTCTATATATTTGTTTTTTGTTTGTACTGGTTAGTTAGGCTTGCCCTTGCATGACTTTTCAGAGTCATGACCAAATAGCTGCCCGGTTCTCATGACGGTATTTTGCTGCCAACCATCCCGTCAACGCTTTCCAACGTGGCAGGATCACCAGGGCAAGCCCAAGTGCGATCTCGGGAATCCAATGAGTTTTAACATCATGACCCCATTGTAATTTTTGAAATATCCTGTTCATGAGAGGCGGTTTTATATTCATGCGCGATCATATCGTATGCGATGCAAATGTACGAACATTTTTATATCGCGAGCGATATAAATAATATTTTTCTGAAAATATTTTAATGAATGATCGCAATCATCCCGGTAACCTTATGTGAATGAAAGCTTGCGATGTCACGAACTTTTCGTATGTTTGGATCGCTGACGATATTGTCTTGACCGTTAACGCACTCATCCATCGTGGGTTTACCATTGCTGCACAGCAACTTCATCATTGTCGGCGCACTCATCGGGGCCGCGGGGTCGCTGGCCTACCTGAGGGATACGGTGCGGGGCAGGGTGAGGCCCAACCGTGTCACCTTTCTGTTGTGGTCGGTGGCGCCCATGATCGCCTTTTCCGCCCAGGTCGGGCAGGGAGTCGGGCTGGAAGCGCTGATGACCTTCAGCACCGGCTTTCTGCCCCTGATGGTCTTCATCGCTTCCTTTTCGAACAGGCAGGCGGTATGGAAGCTGACCCGCTTCGACTGGATCTGCGGGGTCCTTTCGGTGGCGGGACTGGTGTTGTGGATGATCACCCGGGAGGGCAATGTGGCCATCTTTTTCAGCATCATCGCCGACGGGCTGGCTGCCGTGCCTACCATCGCGAAGGCCTACCGGTTCCCCGACACGGAGATCGCCTGGCCCTGGATGGCGACCGTGGTCGGCGTGGTGCTTACCCTGCTCACCCTGCCGGCTTTAACCTTTGCAAACAGCGGATTCATCCTCTATATCCTCGTGGTAAATACGCTGATCTTTACCCTGGTGCGGTTCCGGGTGGGTGAAAGGCTAACACACCAATGATCACAAAACCTTCACACAATTCATCAACCATGAAACGGATAACAGGAATCGGCGGCATTTTCTTCAAATGCAGAGACCCTCGGAAAGGGAGGGGATGGTATGAGAAGCAGAGCGACCGGTTGATATTTAAATGATAACATTATGATAATCAGAACAATTATTTTCCTTGCTTTAAATTTCGGAGCCCTTGCCATTGGCGGGATCTTTACGCGGATGGGGGTTCCGTCCGACTGGTACGCGGGACTGAACAAGGCGCCCTGGACCCCTCCCGGGTGGGTGTTCGGGTTTGCCTGGACGACCATCATGATCTGTTTTTCCCTGTACATGGCCTCCCTGTGGCCGGCCGCCGGGGACCGAAGGATGCTGATCGGGATATTCGTCTGCCAGTGGATCCTGAACGTAGCCTGGAATCCCGTTTTCTTCTATCTCCACCAGGTGGCCGTTGGGCTGATCCTCATCACAGCCCTGACCCTGATCGTCGGGTACATGCTATTCCATTACAGACCGTTGTTGAACGCACGGTCTCTCCTGTTGCTGCCTTATTTCGCCTGGTTGCTGATCGCGGCTTCGCTGAACGGGTACGTATGGCTGAACAACTGAAACGGTTAACCGGGCTCCGGAATGGCGAACCAGCGAAATGAAATAAGAGACCCGTCACGCGTCATTTCGGGATCCTGATCTTCTGCCCGGGTTTGAGGCGGCTGTTGTTTTTGAGTTTGTTGGCGGCTTTGAGCTGGGCCACGGTGACGTCGAACCGGTCGGCGATCTCCCACAGGGTGTCGCCCGATTTAATGGTGTACAGGGAACTCTTCTGGGAGTCGGTCTGTGTTTTGGATCCGGCCGTGGGGCGGGAAGCCAGTTTTAGTTTCTGACCCACGAGCAGGGTTTGCTTCGACAGGTCGTTCCATTTCATCAGCTCGGCCACGGTACAGCCGTATTTCTTTGAGATGCTGCCGAGGCTTTCGCCGCTTTTGACCACATGCACCGATTTCGGTGCCGGGGCGGCCTTGGCAGGGGGATCGCCGGCCTCGGTGCCGGTGTTCTCCCCGTCCCTGGCCTTTGGCTGTCCCTGTTCCTGGATGGCCGTGCTGTCTTTCTTCAGCGGTTGAGGCACGTAGGAGGAGGCCAGCGCCTCTGACGGGGCTTTTCCCTTGCCCGAATAGACCAGGATCTTCTTGCCGGGCTTGACGTTGTTTTTCTTCAGCCCGTTGAGCGAACGCACCTCGGAGGTGGTCATGTGAAATTTCTTCGCGATGGAGGCCACGGTTTCGCCGCTCCTCACCGTATAGAGGGTCGATTCGCGGTAGCTTTCTGACACCAGCTTCGCCAGCGCTTCGGAGGCCATCCCGGCGCGGGTCTTATAGTTGTACAGCGCCATTTCGTTGTTGATGAACGGGCCGATGTGTTTCTTGCGCAACCGAAGCTTGTAGGGGGTTTCGGGAGTGGCGGGGATGACCTTGAATTTGAAGCTGGGGTTCAGGAAGACGATCTCATCCATGGGGATGTTGAGCATCTCCGCGATCTGGTCGAACGACAGGGGGTTGTGCACCGTCACGGTATCGACTTCATAATATAGAATGCCGGGATCGACCGGGTAGATCTTGTGTTCGTTGGCGTAGTTGAGCACATAACTGGCGGCGATGAAGGCGGGCACATAGGATGCGGTTTCGCGGGGCAGGTACTTCTTGATGGCCCAGAAATTCTTCATTCCTCCCGAGCGGCGGATCGCTTTGTTGACATTGCCGGCGCCCGAGTTGTAGGCGGCCAGCGCCAGCGACCAGCTGCCGTAAATATCGTACAGGTCGCTCAGGTGCTCGCAGGCGGCGATGGTGGACTTGTAGGGGTCGAACCGGTCGTCGACATAGGTGCTCACCTTCAGTCCGTAACCTTTGCCGGTGCCATACATGAACTGCCACAGCCCTTTGGCGCCGGCGGGGGAGTTGGCGACCGGATTGAGGGCCGACTCGATCACTGCCAGGTATTTGAGTTCCAGCGGCATGTTGTAACGGTCGAGCTGTTCTTCGAAGAGCGGGAAATAGATCTGGGCCAGTCCCAGGATCCGGGCGGTGAGTTTCCGTTTCTTGAAGGCATACAGCTCGATGAATTTCTTCACGTCGCCGTTGTACACATATTCGAAGGGCGACTGGTCGTTCATCTGGGCAATGCGCTCGGCATATACCGAATCGGGGAAAACAGGGGATTCGTAGTCGGTGTAGTTGGCCCAGGTCTGCACCTCGTGTGCGTTCGGGAACCGGGTGTCGTCGAAAACTTTCAGCGCGGCAAGGCTGTCGAGCATCACGATCACCTGGTCGTCCTCGACCAGACGGGGAGACCGGTAGTAGGCGGAATCGGGCCGGAGTAGGTCCTGGGCGCTGACCAAGAGGGGAAACAATATTAAAAGGACAACGATCGGGACGTTTTTCACAACCATGCCGGGCATTTTTTAACGATGGATGAATAGGATAACTGCAAAAGTAGGCTTTTTATTTTAAAAGTCTTCCACATGGATGGTCACCTCGGTGGTGGCGAATTCGCGACGGATATCCTCTTCGATGCGGTCGCAGATCTCGTGTGCCTCCCTCACCCTCATCTCCGGATCGAGGTTCAGGTGAAAATCGACGTACTTGTAATTCCCTGCTTTACGGGTTCTCAAACCGTGGAAACTGATCCCGTGGGCACAATGGAGGCGGATGATGGCCGCGATCCGTTCCACCTCTTGCGCCGGCAACGACTTGTCGAGCAGGGGTTCGTAAGCCCGTGAAAATAATTCGTACGACTCCCTGAGGATCATCACCGCCACCAGGATGGCGACGATGGGGTCGAAGAGGTGGATCCCCGAAAAGTACATCAGCAGGAGACCGGTTGCGACCCCCACCGAGGTATAGACATCGGTTTTCAGGTGCAGGGCGTCGGCTTCGAGCGCCACCGAGTCGGTCTCTTTGGCCACCCGGTAAAGCCTGCGCGAAACCAGGAGGTTCACCCCGGCGCTGATCATCATGACCAGGAAACCATACCCGATGAACTCGACCGGGGCGGGGTGGATGATCTTTTTCACCGCTTCGAAGATGATCCAGAAAGCAGCCACGAAAATGAGCAGGGCCTCAATCACCCCCGAGATGTTCTCGAATTTTCCATGCCCGTAAGGATGTTGCGCATCGGCCGGGGTGTCGGAGATCCTGACCGATAACCAGGCAACTACCGAGGCCACCAGGTCCATGGCCGAGTGAATGGCTTCGGAAAGGACGGAAACGGAGCCGGAAAACAATCCAACCGTCACCTTCATCGCGATCAACAAGGTGTTGGAGAGAATGGAAAGCCGGGCCGTGCGGATTTTCTGGTTCACGGGGACCAAAGGTAAAGAAGTTAATTGTAGCCGCTGACGGTGAAAGTGTTAATTTTGTGTTATCAAATGAACTCCCATGAACCGTATCTACACCCTGCTATCCCTGTTTATCCTTCTGTCAGCCGCAACCTGCGCGCAGGAGCAACCTGCCGGCGACAACCCGCCATTGAGGCACGAATGGACCCCGGAAGAGTGGTCGAGGCGCCACCTCATCGGCCGCGGGTTCGTTGAAACCGATCCGCCCGCGGGCCCGGTACGCAACGTAGCCGAATTCGACCGGATGCAGGGTGCGCTTGTACGCTATCCCTTCGGCATCCCGTTATCGCTCATCAAGGAGATGGCAAAGGATGTGACGGTCACCACCATCGTTGCCAACGCCACCCAGCAGAACACGGTGCTCAACCAGTACATCAGCAACGGGGTCGACACCAGCCACTGCAACTTCCTGATCGCCCCGACCGACAGTTACTGGACCCGCGATTACGGTCCCTGGTTCGAATCGGACAGCGCCAGGCAGATCGGCATTGTCGATTTCCCTTACAACCGCCCGCGGCCCAACGACGACGAGATCCCCAAGAAGTTCGCCGAGATGCTGGGCATCCCCTGGTTCGGGATGAACGTCATCTCGACCGGCGGCGACTACATGACCGACGGATTCGGAAACTCTGCATCCACCGACCTGGTATGGGTCGAAAATCCGACCCTCACCGCTGCGCAGATCGACGAGCGGATGGAAGATTACCTGGGCATCACGAATTTCCAGGTCGTTCCGGATCCCAACACCCAGTCGAGCATCGACCATATCGATTGCTGGGGGAAATTCCTGGCTCCCGATAAGATCCTGATCCGGCAAACTTTACCCACCGATCCTGAATATACACCACTGGAAAATGCCGCCGCCTACTGGGCTTCGCAGATCTGCGCATACGGGTATCCATACCGGGTATTCCGGGTCAAGACCCCGCAGGATCAGCCTTACACCAACTCGGTGATCCTTAACGACAAAGTGCTGGTACCCATCATGAATTCACCCTGGGACGACAGTGCAAAAGCGGTGTATGCAGCCGCGATGCCCGGATACCAGGTGTTCGGTTTCCTGGGTAATCCCGGCACTCCCTGGCTCTCCACCGACGCCCTTCACTGCCGCGTGATGGGGGTCTCCGACATCGGTTTGCTCCAGATCGTGCACCGCCCTCTCTTCGGAAACCATCCTGCTGAGGAGGATTATGCGATCCTTGCGGAGATCATTGCCAGCAGCCACCAGCCGGTCCTGGCCGATTCGGTGTGGATCCATTACCGGGTGAACGGCGGTCCGTGGCTGACGGCAGGCATGGCCAACACCACCGGGGACAACTATTCGGGGGTTATCCCGAGACAATCCGGCGGCAGTACGGTGAACTATTACCTGACCGCCGCCGACGCATCGGGACGGCACGCGAACGCTCCCTTCACCGGCAGCGCAGATCCCTTCACCTTCGAGACCATCTACACCAACCTCACGCCGGTTCCCGACACGCTGTGGTTTACGACAATTGATGACGTTATGACCGGGAAAATCACCCAGTTGCATAATTATCTGGCCGACCCGGTTTCGCTAAACGTGGTGCAGATGTGGGGGAATACCTATCCCTGGTATGTCGATTCGATATCGTCAGCGGTTCCCGTTGCCGTTGCCGCCGGCGACAGCGTGGCTGTACGGGTGAGGATGGCGCTTCCGGTGAACCAGGCAGTGGTTTACGTGACCGACAGCATGCGGGTCACCACCGATTCGGGGGCGTTCCATGTAGTCATCATGATCAATCAGGATTTGCTGGGCAAGGTGGCCGAACTTCAGCGGAGTGCCGTGTTATCCGTCCATCCCAATCCTTTCCGTACGGAAACGACGCTGTCGTTCGAACCGGAGAACCGTGGAAAAGTCCTGCTGGAGATTTACGATGGCCGGGGGATCCGGGTCAGGACCCTGGTTTCGGAAACCCGGGAGCCGGGGAAACATTCTGTCGTTTGGAGCGGCGCCGGGGATAACGGGAAGCTTCTTCCCGCCGGAATCTACCTGTGCCGCATGGTCACCGAAGACCGCACGGAAACAACCAGGCTTCTAAAGATTAATTAATTTTGCTATTTCGCTATTTCTCTAGCTCGCCACTTGTCCTTTCCGGCCGCATCTGGGGGAAGAACAGTACATCCTGGATGGAGGCGGAGTCGGTCATGATCATGGTAAGGCGGTCGATGCCGATACCGAGCCCGGCAGTAGGGGGCATGCCGAATTCGAGGGCCCGCAGGAAATCCTCGTCGAGCACCATCGATTCATCGTCGCCGCGCTTCCCTAATTCCAGCTGAGCTTCGAAGCGTTCGCGCTGGTCGAGCGGGTCGTTCAGCTCGGAGAAGGCATTGCAGAGCTCCTTTCCGTTGCATATTGCCTCAAAACGCTCCACCAGTCCGGGCTTGCTGCGGTGTTTCTTGGCCAAGGGCGACATCTCCACCGGGTAATCGGTGATGAATGTCGGCTGGATGAGGAAAGGTTCACACTTTTCCCCGAAGATCTGGTCGATGATCTTCCCCTTGGCCATCGTGCGGTCGATGGGCACTTCGAGCTGCAGGGCAGTCTTCACCAGTTCCTCCTCGCTCATGCCGTCGATGTCGGTCCCGGTGAATTCGCGGATCACCTCGTACATGGTATAGCGTTTCCACGGCCGGCGGAAGTCGATGATGTGCTGGCCCATTTTCACCCCGGTGGTGCCGTGGAGATCGATCGCGATCTTTTCCACCATCTCCTCCACCAGGTCCATCATCCATTCATAGTCCTTGAAAGCCACATAGAGTTCCATCTGGGTGAACTCGGGGTTGTGGAAGCGATCCATGCCCTCGTTGCGGAAATCTTTCGAGAATTCGTACACCCCGTCGTACCCGCCCACGATCAGCCGCTTCAGGTACAGCTCGTTGGCGATGCGCAGGTAAAGCGTCATGTCGAGGGTGTTGTGATGGGTCTTGAAGGGCCGGGCTGCGGCGCCGCCATAGAGGGGTTGCAGCACCGGGGTTTCGACTTCGAGGTAGGCGCGGGCGTCGAGGAAGCTCCGCATGGAGTTGATAAGGCGGTTGCGTTTGACGAAGACCTCCCGAACCGAAGGGTTGACGATGAGATCGACGTAACGCTGGCGGTAGCGGAGTTCAGGGTCGGTGTAAGCGTCGAATACGGTATCTTCCTTCTCCTTGACGATGGGCAGTGGCCGCAGCGACTTGGCCAGAAGTTTGAGCGACTTCACGTGGAGCGTGATCTCTCCCATCTGGGTGACGAATACGAACCCGGCAACCGCGACGATATCGCCGATGTCGAGCAGTTTCTTGAAGACGGTGTTGTAGAGGGTCTTGTCTTCGCCAGGGCAGATGTCGTCGCGCTTGACATAGAGCTGGATGCGCCCGCTTTCGTCCTGGAGTTCGACAAACGAGGCGGCTCCCATGATGCGGCGGCTCATGATGCGTCCGGCCAGGGAGGCCTCCTGGAAAAGCGTGTTGTCGCCGGGGAACCGGGCCTTGATATCGGCGGCCTTCGCGTTTACCGGGAAGGTGTCGGGGGGATAGGGGTTGATGCCCAGGTGGATCAGTTCGGAAAGGGAGTTGCGGCGGATCTGTTCCTGCTCGCTGAGTCCTGTCGCCATGTTGCCAAATTTTCGGCAAAGATAGCGATTTAGGCCAGAACTTCCCTGAGGATGTGGTGCGACTGCATCACGCCGAAACCGGTAAGATGGAGCTGGTAGTATTGGAGGATGATGTCGAGGAGGTGGGAGCGGGAGGGAGCGGAAAGTTGCCGGTCGCCGGTTGTCAGCAGGTTGGAAAACTGCGCACTGGTTTCGCGGTTGAGGTACTGCGGATGGGAAGGAGGGGAGGGGAGGAAGAACCCTTCGCGGAGATCGAAAAAGGGAGTGTTCTCCGAATGGTTGTTGCGGGGGAGGATGCCGAGGGGTTTCATCAGTCTCACGGCAAAGGTCAGCGGGTATACCGCCACGCTTTCCTCTGTACTGTCGAGGTCCGTGCAGGATTCCCAGAGAAAAGCGAAAAGGCCCGGATTGGATTCTTCCTCACGTATCGCTTTGGATGCCAGCTCGTTAATGAACAGGGCCACGGAACTTTTCCGGATGTCGAAAGGCAGGGATCGGTAGGGATGCGCGATGCGGACCTCTTTGATCGACTGCAGCGAGGCTCTTTCCTTTTCGTAAACGACCGCCTCCAGCAGTGTCAGCGGCTGAAAAATGGCTGCCCGGATCTTTGCCCGGGGGTTCCGGGCTCCCTTGACCAGGTAAGACCGGATGCCGAACGATTCGGTATAGATCTTAACAATGACACTGGTCTCGGAATACTTGATCGAATGAAAAACGATGCCGCGGGTGGCGTGAAGCATCAGCGGATGATGAGGATCTTGGTGACCAGTTTCTCGTTGCCGTTCCCGTCGGCCGAGAAGACCAGGTAAACACCGGTCCCGGCCTTCCTGCCGTCGAAGTTCCGGCCGTTCCATACCACCTGGCCGCCGTAAACGCCTGTTTCGGTCATCTTTCCCCCCAGCGATTCGACGGTTGGTGTGCCTGCATGGCCGGCGAAGACCAGCGTGCCGTTGATGTCGGTAATGCGCACCGAAGCGTTCTCGACCAGGCCCTTGACGGCGATGAATCCTTCGTAGTCCTCCTTCACCGGGTTGGGAAAGGCATAGACACCGGTGTTGGATTCCCCCCCTGAGGAGGCAGAGGCCCGGAAGGAGATGACGCCGTTGTCGGTGCCGAAGAAAACGTTCCCATCCTGGTTAAGGGCGATGCAGGTGATGCGGTCCGACAGCAGGGGGCTGTCGTCGGCCGTGAAATGGAAGATCTCTTTCGTACCGTCTTCGGAGAAAAGGTAAACCCCTCCCCGGTCGGTACCGACCCATTTCTGGTTGGCGCCATCGACGGCGATGGCGGTTACCGTCTCCCCGCTCAGCAGGTATTCGACGTTGCTTCCCTGGGTGACGAGGATCTGCTGTGCATCGAATGCCTGGCCGGTGAAGACATTTTCCGGTGTATAGAATACGGCGATGCCGTCGTCGGTGCCGATCCATATTTCGCCGTTCTTATCTTCGGCCATGGCATTCAGCGTGGTGCCCGGGATATTCCCGTTCCCGGCGTTGGAATTCAGCAGCCGGTAATGGTCGTCGGCCGTATTCAGGGGGGTGCCGTTATCGGTGAACACGAGCAGCGGGTTGGCGTTCATGGTTCCGTAGCGGAGTTGCACCCACTTCTGGCCGTGACGGTCGATGAGCAGTTGCCCCATGTCGATCTCGACGGGGATCGAAAACGGGATCCACTGGCTGCCGCGTTTCATATGCAGGCACTGGTTGTTGAAGGAACATACCACCCACAGGTTCCCGTCGGGATCGGTGGCCACTCCCCCCACCCGGATGTCGGAGGTGTCGGATCCTGAATAGTTGCGCAGCGAGCTGTTGCCGTAAGTGTAACGCTTTACGGCGGAGTCGTTGTAGATCTCGACCACCCCTTTGCCGAAAGTGCCCGCCCAGATGCGTTTGGGATCGGAGGGATCGACCGCGACCGACACCACGTCGTAGGTCTGGTTCAGCACGGGGTTCTTGTACGATTCGACATTGAACCAGGAGGTATTGTTGAAGTGATATACCTGGGGCCGGGTATAGGTGGGGCCGTAGGAAGAGTTACGGCCGCCCGGGGCGATGTAGATATCGTTTCCGAACCCGGTCATGCTGAAAGCGGAGGCCGTGGAAGGCCCTCCCAGGTTAAAGCGGGTGATCACCCCGTTGGACGGCTGGAAGCTGACCAGGCCGCTGTAGGTGTCGCCCACCCACATCAGCCCGGTATGATCGGGAATGCCGTAAAGGGGATAAGCGGCTCCCCATACGTTGGCATGCAACTCGAGGTTATTCCCGTAGGCCCATACATGGTTGTTGGCGGCAATGACCAGGTAGTCGTCCGTTGCAGCGAGGTTCCTGACAGGCTGCCCGGGATTCAGCGAGAACCGTTGCCAGCGACCTCCGGAATAGGAGTAAAGGGTGTCGCTCTGTGACGGCTCTTTTCTTTTATTCACGAACACCCGACCGGCAAAGAGCGTGGCCGTGGTGTAGGAGGCGTTGGTGTCCATCCGGGTGTCGCGCACCCAGGTGGCGAAATTCGACAAGTTGGGATCGCCGGCAGGGGCCCGGTAGATCCCTTTTTCCGTGGCGGCGAACAGGGTGTCGCCGGTGTTTTTCACGAGCGAGAGCACATTCACCTGGCTTCCGTTCCTGCCGATGTAATAAGTGTCGTGGATCTCCTCCTTCACCAGGTCGAGCACCACGATGCCGAATCCGCAGGAGAGATAGGCGTCTTTGCCGATGAACCAGACATCGTTGATGGTCTTGTTTCCGATCGTCTTGCGTTTGATGTCGGAGATGTTGATGACTGTGTTGTTGCGGATCAGGTCGATGTTGGCGTTGGTATAAGCGATCACCAGCGTCTGGTATTCGGCATTGTAGCGGATGCAACGGATCCCGATGTCGGAGAGTCCGTTGATCTTGGTGATCCGCGATACGCTGTTATCATCCCGGTCGACGTAAAACACCGCGTAAGGGGTGGAGGCATAGATCCGGTTGCCCGCATCGGCCACGCAGTTGACGAGGGCATAGGGAAGTTCGTCGCGCCACTGGCCGATGGCCACCTGCTGCGGGAGGGCCCCGGGGGTTGCGGCCAGGATCAGCAGGAAGAGGAGGAGGAGGGAACGAAAATTATTCATGACGGCGTTTTGGTGAAGAAGGAATGGTACGTTACATTAACTGAAATACCGCCTTTTTATTGTAGCAAAGAACGGTCGGTCAGACGATCATCCCGGCTGCCACCGTCTCGTTGGTGCCTTCGTCGATCAGGATCAGGCTTCCGGTGATCCGGTTGACAGAGTAAGGGTCGTGGTAGAGGGGCCGGGTAGCGCTGATTTTTACCAGGGCGATATCGTTCATCCTCACCTCGCGGTCACCGGAGATCTTCTCCAGGGTGGTGATATCGAGCACATGATCCACCTCACTCACAATGCAGCGGAGGTCGCGGGTGGTATGACGGAGTCCGTAACGGCCGCCCTTCTTCAGGGGGCGGGGATTCATCCAGCAGATCATGGCGCTGATCTCGCGGCTTTGCAGCGGAAGGTTCCCTGGCATCGCGATCACGTCGCCGCGGCTGATGTCGATGTCGTCGGCCAGTGTCAGCGTCACCGACATCGGGGGGTGTGCCTCCTCCAGCGGCCCCGTTAACGTGTCGATCGAAACGATCCGGGTTTCGAGCCCGGCGGGGAGCACCACCACCGGATCGCCCGGCCGGAAATAGCCGCCGGCCACGCACCCCGCATAGCCGCGGTAGTCATGGTATTCGTCCGATTCGGGACGGATCACGTACTGGACCGGGAACCTTGGGTTGACCAGGTCATGGTCCTGGCTGATGGGGATGGTCTCGAGCAGGTGAAGCAGGGTGCCGCCATCGTACCAGGGCATGTTCGCCGAGGGTTTTACCACGTTGTCGCCCTTCAGGGCGCTGATGGGGATGAACCGTACGTCGCGGCCGGGGAAGACCTTGCCGGCAAATTCACTGAACGTTTCCCGGATCTGAAGGTAAACCTCCTCGCGGAAATCCATCAGGTCCATCTTGTTGATACAGACAATGATGTGAGGAATTCCAAGGAGTGAGGCGATGTAGGTATGGCGGTGGGTTTGTTCGATCACCCCGTTGCGGGCGTCGATGAGAATGAGTGCCGCGTTGGCGGTGGAGGCGCCGGTCACCATGTTCCGGGTGTACTGGATGTGGCCCGGGGTATCGGCGATGATGAATTTCCGCTTCGGGGTGGCGAAATACCGGTAGGCCACGTCGATGGTGATCCCCTGCTCCCGCTCGGCGCGCAGTCCGTCGGTAAAGAGGGCCAGGTTGATATGTTCGCTGCCCTTCTGAAAGCTGGCGCGCTTGACGGCGTCGAGCTGGTCCTCGAAGATCGACTTGCTGTCGTACAGCAGCCGCCCGATCAGGGTGCTCTTTCCGTCGTCGACGCTGCCCGCGGTGGTGAACCGCAGCAACTCCATGTCGAGATAGGCTTTCGAAGAAAACGGCTGCTCCATCAGAAATATCCCTCCTTTTTTCGGTCTTCCATGGCGGCTTCCGACCGGCGGTCGTCGTAGCGGCCTCCCCGCTCGGTGATCCTTGTGGCCGCGATCTCGAGGATGATCTCTTCGACGCTGTCGGCAGTGGACAGGGTGAGCCCGGTGCAGGAAATATCGCCGACCGTACGGCAGCGCACACGCCGGCGTTCGGTCTTTTCGGTGGGTTTCATCTGCATGAACGGAGCCACGGCCAGCCATACGCCGTCGCGGAAAAAAACATCCCGTTCGTGGGTGAAATAGATGCTGGGCAGGTCGATCTTCTCCGCGAGGATGTACTGCCATACATCCATCTCGGTCCAGTTGCTGATGGGGAAGACACGGAAATGCTCGCCCAGTCGTTTTTTCCCGTTGAACAGGTACCACAGCTCGGGACGCTGGTTCTTGGGATCCCACTGGCCGAATTCGTCGCGGTGGCTGAAAAAGCGTTCTTTGGCCCGGGCTTTTTCTTCGTCGCGCCGGCCTCCGCCGATGGCCGCGTCGAACTTGTTGGCCTCGATGGCGTCGAGCAGGGTGACGGTCTGCAGCACGTTCCGGCTGGCATTGATCCCCTTCTCCTCGACCGCCCTGCCCCGGTCGATCGACTCCTGGACCGAACCCACGATGAGCCGGGCGTTGAACTTTGTAGCCAGGTCATCCCTGAATTCGAGGGTCTCGGTGAAATTGTGGCCCGTATCTATGTGCAGCAGCGGGAAAGGGATCGGGGCGGGGAAAAAAGCTTTGCGCGAGAGGTGTACCAGCACGATCGAGTCTTTCCCGCCGGAGAAAAGCAGGGCGGGCCGTTCAAACTGTGCGGCCACTTCCCGCAATACATAGATGGCTTCTGCTTCGAGTTCCCTGAGGTGTGTCAGATGGCCGTTTCCCATTTTCCTTCCTTCTACTATGCTTTTCCGAACACCCGCTGCAGGAAGGTGCGGCTCTTTCGCGTCGCCTCTTTGTCGTCGGAATAATACCCGTACCCGTAGCCATAGCCGTAGCCCGAGCCGTACCCGTAGCCGTACCCGTAGCCATAGCCGTATCCATAGCCGTAGCCGTACCCGTACGACCCGCGGCTCAGCTTCACATCGTTGATAAGGATGGCCAGGTTGGAGATGTTGCGTTGGGCCATGTCATGGATGATCGAGCCGAAGATCTTTTTATGGGTGTAACCCTGGCGCACCAGGAAGAGGTTGGCGTCGGCATGCTTCATCAGCAGGAATGCGTCGGTGACCAGCCCCACGGGCGGGGTGTCGATGATGATGTAATCGTAGATCTCTTTCAGCCGGATGAACATTTCAGTACAGCGATCCGAAGCGATCAGTTCGGCGGGGTTGGGTGGCACGGGGCCGGCCATGATGATGTCGAGGTTGTCGATGCCCGAAGGCTGAATGATGCTCTCCAGGGTGCTTTTGCCGATCATGAACGAACTGATGCCCTCCGCGTTCTTCAACCCGAAGTCCTCGTATATCTTGGGTTTCCTCAGGTCGAATCCCATCAGGAGGGTCTTCCGGTTGTACATTGCAAAGATCAGGGCCAGGTTGATGGAAACGTACGTCTTGCCCGCACTCACCATGTCGGCGGTGATCAGCACCGTCTGCTTCTCTTTTCCCTGCAGGAGGTAGTTGATGTTGGTGCGGACCGAACGGAACGATTCGGCGATGGATGATTTCGGGGAATCGAGCACCACCACCGTGCTGGGCTTGTCGCTGTGGATGACATGGCCGACGATCGGCAACCGGGTGAGTTTCTCCACATCCTCCCGCTCCATGATCTTGTCGTTGAAGTAGTCGCGTCCGAGAATGTAGCCGATGGGGATGATGATGCCAAGGACCAGGGCGATGACATAATTCAGGGTCTTCTTCGGGAAAACAGGTTTCAGCCCGATGGAAGAGGCTTCGTCGACGATCTCGTTGTCCGACAGGTTGGCGGCCTGGGTGATCTGTGCTTCCGACCGTTTCTGGAGGAGATAGGTGTAGATGGCATCGGTGAGTTTGAATTTGCGTTCGATGCCGAACAGCACGCGCTGGGTTTCGGGCAGGTTGTTGATGCGCGAGTTGATCGCCGCCACCCTGTTGTTGATCTCCTTCAGGGCGATGTTGTTGGAATTGATGGCGCTTTTGACATTTTCGTACAGCGCGTTCTTGGTGGTGCTGATCTGGAGGTCGATCGAGGTCAGGCTGGGATTCTTCGCCTGCGAGAACTGCGAGGTCTCCGTGCGCTTCATGTAGAGGTCGGTCAACTGCATGGTCAGGTCGTTGAGCACCACGTTGTCGATCCCCATCGAAGCCGGCACGATCAGCTCGTCGAACTTCTGGTTCTTTTCGACATACTCCTTCATGTTTTGCAGGTATTTCTGCTTGACCAGCAGGATGGCCTTCTCGTCCTGCAACTGCATCATCTTCTGGAACACCTGTTTGGCTTCGTCGTCGAGGTTCATGATCTCCTTGTTGGTGCGGAAGAGCATCAGGGCCTTTTCGGAGGCGTTGAGCGAATCGGCGATCCCCTGCAATTCGTTGTCGATGAACGCGATGGTACGCGAAGCGACGATGTTTTTCTTTTCCAGCCCCTTGGCCAGGTATTCCTTGGTGAGGGCGTTGAGGAAGACCACCAGTTTGTCGACATTGCCGCCCTTGAGCTTGATCTCGACGATCGAGGCCTCTTTGTTGATCGGTTCGATGGTGAAGGTCTTGAATTCCGATACCAGGGCGTCATAGTTCTTGATGATGAAGGAGAAGGACCGGTTCAGGTCTTTCCGCTCATCGAATTTTTCGGTAAGTTCCACACGGAACCGGAACTGCGGCGTATGGATATCCTGCCCGAAGGAGAATTCCTGGTCGACGATCACGTTCTCCTTCCGGTCCTTGTCCATTTTCCGTGTCGAGAAATGAAAGAAACGGATCGCTTCATTCTTCGTTTCCAGCCGGAATTTGTCTTTGGAGACCGGTTTGAGGTTGAAGTACATGTTGACCGGTTGCGGGAAGGATGTGTCAAGGATAATGCGGAAAGGGCTGTCGGTGTAAAGTTCCTTGGTTACAAAATGGTCTTCGGTGAAATAGGAGACCTCGAAACCGATCTTTGTGACGGCACGGTATGAAAGGGTGTAGGAGGAGAGGATGCCGATCTCGTTCTGCAGGTTCTGCATGTTGTTGAAAAGGCCCATGCCAAGCAGGTCCTGCGGGTTGATCTTGTTTTCCGACTTGTCCTTGATCAGCACGGTGGTTTTCACCTCGAACACCTCCTTGGTGTATTTGTTGAAGATGAAGGCCAGGATCAGGGCCAGGAAAATGGTAAGGGCAAAGAGGTACCAGTAGCGGTAAAACCGGAAGAGGATGGCCTTGTAATCGACCGTTTGCTGATGCTGGGCTGTGTGCGGTATCGGATCGTTCACGGGCGGGCGGTTATTTGAAGAAATTGATCAGCAGCAGGGTGGTGGTGAGGCCCGACAGGGCGATGGCCCAGGGGAAGGTGGAGCCGAGCCCCCAGCGCTTGTACCCCAGGGGTGCGACATAGAGGATGTCGCCCGGCTGAAGATGGTAATATTCGGAGGAGAGGATCGCCTGGCTCGTGAGGTCGAGGTAATGCACCTGCGATCCTTCCTGCACCTTCCGGATGAGGGCCACCTTACCGCGGTTGCCGTATTCGGTCATGTCGCCGGCCAGTGCGATGGCCTCGAAAACGTTCAGTTCGTCCTTGTACACGTTGAACTCGCCCGGACGCGATACTTCGCCCACCACCGACACGCGGAAGTTGACCGCTTTCACCACCACGGTGGTCTCTTTGAGGTATTCGCCGATCCGCTGCTGGATGTCGGCCTTCACCTGCCCGACGGTCAGGTCTTTCACATGGATCTTTCCCAGGATGGGGAAGTCGATGTCGCCGTCGGGGTTGATGCTGTAGCTGTTGAGGTAGACGGCGGCTTCGCTGGCATAGTCGTTATAGGAGGTGCTTCCCGACTGTTTATTGAAGAAAAGGTAGGCTTTTTCGTCGAGGGTGTAGATGCGGATGTAGAGGTTGTCGCCAACCCGGAGTTTGTAGGCGGCGTTGCGTTTATAGGGATGGAACACCGTTGTGTCCTTCGCCTGGGCCTGCTGCAGGTACCGGATCTTTTTCTGGGGCACGCAGGAGGTGAACAGGAGTGCGGAGGCCAGGCCGCTCAGCATGGCGAGGGTCAGCAACTTGGATGGGATTTTCATAAAGGCCCTGAATTGAAAAGGCAAAAGTACATATTTTTTATATAGCCTCCCCCAGCAACGTGGCGGCAGTTGCGCCCGTGATCTTCACGGTGACGTGTTCGCCCGGGCCCGCCGCGGTTTTTGGGAAGACGGCGACCTTGTTGTGGGTGTTCCGGCCGAAGTAGCGGTCGGCCGACCGTTTCGACCGGCCTTCGACAAGGATCTCGAAGCTGCGGCCAATGTCGCGCCGGTTGGAGGCGAGCGACAGCGCCTGCTGCCGGTCGATGATCTCCCGCAGGCGGCGCTCCTTGACCTCTTCCGGCACATCGTCGGCCATGGTGTCGGCCGCCAGCGTCCCCGGGCGTTCCGAGTACCGGAACATGTAAGCGGCATCGAACCCCGCCCATTCCATCAGCGACAGGGTGTCGCGGTGATCCTCTTCGGTTTCGCCGCAGAACCCGGCGATGATGTCGGTGGATACGGTGCAGCCCGGCAGGATTTCGCGGATGGCCCGGATGCGGTCCTGGTATTGAGCCCGGGTGTACTTGCGGTTCATCCGGTCGAGCATCCGGTCGCTTCCCGACTGCACCGGCAGGTGGATGGCCCGGCAGATGTTGGGATGGCGCGCCATGGCATGCAGCAGTTCGTCGGAGAGGTCTTTCGGGTGGGAGGTGGCGAAACGGATCCGCATGCGGGGATCGACGGCGGCCACCCGCTCCAGCAACCGGGCGAAGTTGACCTCCCCGGCGCCGTCCGACCACCGGTAGGAGTTGACGTTCTGCCCGAGCAGGGTCACCTCGCGGAATCCCGCTTCCGCCAGTTCCCGCGTTTCCCGTACGATCGACCCTGCATCGCGGCTGCGCTCGACGCCACGGGTAGTCGGCACCACACAGTACGAGCAATAATTCTCGCATCCCCGCATGATCGAGAGGAACGCGGTGACCCCGTTGGAGTCGAGCCTGACCGGCCGGATATCGGCGTAGGTCTCGTCGGCCGAGAGGATGAGGTCGATGGCACGATGCCCCTCCTCCGCCTCTTCGAGCAGCTTCGGGAGATGACGGTACGAGTCGGGACCCGCCACCAGGTCGAGCAGCGACTCTTCCTCGAGGAGGGCGGTTTTGGTCCGTTCGGCCATGCAGCCGAGAAGTCCGATCATCAGCCCCGGTTTCCGCTTCCGGAGCGAGCGGAAGTAATGCAGCCGCTTGCGCACCCGGTCTTCGGCATTCTCCCGGATCGAACAGGTGTTGACCAGGATCACGTCGGCCGAATGGATATCGTCCGTGCAGAGGTGGCCATGATCTTTCAGCACCGACGCAACAATCTCACTGTCAGAGAAATTCATCTGACATCCATAGGTCTCTATATAGATTTTTTTATTTTTTTTCACAATGACGTATCACCTTTGGCCTGTCCGGCCGATTAGGTATAAAAATGGGGTGCAAAGGTAAGGATTAACTTAATTACGTACTTTTGCACCGGATTTCAGGATCTAACCAATTACCGAATGACAAAAAACCTCGTGATCGTTGAGTCTCCTGCCAAAGCGAAAACCATTGGCGGGTTTCTGGGTAAGGATTTCACCGTCAAATCTTGCATGGGACATGTCGCCGACCTGTCTAAAAAAGACCTCGGTGTCGACATTGCCAACGGCTTTACGCCTAAATACATCATCTCGCCCGATAAGAAGAAGGTGGTGGCCGAACTGACGAAACTGGCCAAAGAATCGGAGACCGTCTGGCTGGCTTCCGACGAGGACCGCGAAGGGGAGGCCATATCGTGGCACCTGGTGGAGGCGCTGGGGCTGGACGAGGGAAAGACCCGGCGGATCGCCTTCCACGAGATCACGAAGTCGGCCATACAGCAAGCCATTGAAAAGCCCCGGCACATCGACCGGAACCTGGTCGATGCCCAGCAGGCGCGCCGCGTGCTCGACCGGCTGGTGGGATTCGAACTCTCGCCGCTGCTGTGGAAAAAGATCAAACCATCGCTGTCAGCCGGCCGCGTGCAATCGGTCGCCGTGCGCCTCATCGTGGAGCGGGAAGAGGAGATCCGGAATTTCCGGACCACCTCAGCCTACCGCATCGTCGCCGACTTTCTTCTGAAGACCGGTTCGAAGCCCGTCGTGGTGAAGGCCGAACTCAACCGGCGGTTCGCCAAGAAAGAGGAGGCAGTCGATTTTCTGAGACGTTGCATAACTTCCCAATATATTGTGGAAGAGGTAGATACGCGGCCTGCGAAGAAATCGCCCGCCCCGCCCTTCACCACTTCCACCCTGCAGCAGGAGGCTTCCCGCAAACTGGGCTTCTCGGTCGCCAATACCATGCGGGTGGCGCAGGAACTCTACGAAGCGGGTTTCATCACCTACATGCGTACCGATTCGGTCAACCTGTCGGACATGGCCCTGGCCATGTCGCGCAAGGAGATCACGGAGTCGTTCGGGGCGGAATATGTCAAGACGCGCAAATTCACCACACGGACCAAGGGTGCGCAGGAAGCCCACGAAGCGATCCGGCCCACCTACCTGAACCACCGCACGATCGACGGCGACAAGTCGCACAAACGGCTGTACGAGCTGATCTGGAAACGTACGGTCGCCTCCCAGATGGCCGACGCCGAACTGGAAAAGACCGCCGTGACCATCGGTGTTTCCGGGTCGGCCGACAAATTCATCGCCCGGGGTGAAGTGATCCGGTTCGACGGATTCCTGAAGGTTTACATGGAATCGTCCGACGAAGAAGAACAGAACGGTGAAGAGGGCATGCTTCCCCCGATGAGCGCCGGCGACCGCCTTGACCTGCACCTGATGACCGCCCAGGAGAAGTTCACGCAGCAGCCCTACCGTTACACCGAAGCCATGCTCGTGAAGAAGCTGGAGGAACTCGGGATCGGGCGTCCCTCCACCTATGCCCCCACCATTTCGACCATTCAGAAGCGGGAATATGTGGTGAAGGAAGACCGGCCGGGGATCCTGCGGTCATTCAACGAGATCACGCTGAAAAAGGGAATCCTTACCGAAGAGGTGAAGACAGAAAAGGTGGGATATGAAAAGGCCAAATTGTTCCCCACCGACATCGGCACGCTGGTCAACAGTTTCCTGTTGAAGAACTTCGAGAACATCATGGATTACCATTTCACCGCCAGCGTGGAGGAGGAGTTCGACGAGATCGCGGAAGGCCGGCTGGTTTGGAACAAGATGATCAGCGATTTCTATTTTCCGTTCCACAGCCAGATCGAGACCACCCTCGAAAATTCGGGCAAGGTGAGCGGAGAGCGTCTGCTGGGCAAAGACCCGAAGAGCGGGCAGCCGGTATATGTGAAGATCGGACGGTACGGCCCCATGGTGCAGATGGGCGACACCGACTCGGAGGAAAAGCCCCGCTTTGCTTCACTTAACAAAGGCCAGGGACTCGAGACCATCACCCTCGATGAGGCGCTCGACCTCTTCAAGCTCCCGCGCACGCTGGGCGAGTTTGAGTCATCGCCGGTCGTGGTCGCCACCGGCCGTTTCGGCCCGTACATCCGTCACCATTCACAGTTCTATTCCCTGCCCAAAGGACTCGATCCCCTGGAAGTTGACCTGGCCGCGGCGGAGGAGATCATCCGCGCCAAAAGGCTGGCCGACAGCCAGAAGATCCTGGCGGATTTTACCGACGGCGGGCAGCACATCCAGGTCATCAACGGCCGGTTCGGCGCGTATATCTCCTGCAACAAAGAGAATTACAAGATCCCGAAGGGGCGCGACCCCCGGTCGTTCACCCTGGAGGATGTGAAGACCATCATGGCGGAGACCCAACCCACGAAACCAAAGTCAAAGAAGAAAAAATAAGGTCGCATGGACATTTCGGCGTTTTTTGAACCTCTCGACAGGAACGAATTCCCCGGCACCGGCGAAACTGCCGGCGTGGTGCGTCTCGGCAATATCATGGCTCTCCATACCGAGGAGGGAGGGTTTCCCGATTATACCGGCTGCCATATTGCCCTCATCGGGGTGACCGACGACCGGGGCAGTGTCGGCAACGAAGGATGCGGCATGGCGCCCAACGCGATCCGCAAGCACCTGTACCGCCTGAATGTCGGACCCTACCCGGTGAAGATGGTCGACCTGGGCAACATCCGCAACGGGTTCGCCGTGTCCGACACCTATTTCGCGTTGAGCGCAGCGGTGGCCGAGATGGTCGAGAACAACATCGTGCCGGTCATCCTCGGCGGCAGCCAGGACCTCACCTTCGCCCATTACCAGGCCTACCAGAGCCTCGGACAGATCATCAACATCGTGGCGGTCGATCCGATGTTCGACCTGGGAAGGTCGGAAGAGGAGATCAACGCACAGTCGTACCTCAGCCACATCATCCTGCACCAGCCCAACTACCTCTTCAACTACGCCAACATAGGGTACCAGACCTATTTCATCGACCAGGACGCCCTCCGGCTGATGAAGAATCTCTTCTTCGACACCTACCGGCTGGGGATCGTCAGGGAATCGATCGAGGATGTGGAGCCGATCGTAAGAAATGCCGATATGCTGACATTCGACATCGGCGCCATTCGGGGATCCGATGCGCCAGGCAATGCCAATGCCACGCCCAACGGATTTTATGGCGAAGAGGCCTGCCAGATCGTACGGTATGCGGGCCTGAGCGACAAGCTGACCTCCATCGGCTTCTATGAGGTGAACCCGTCGTTCGACCGGAACGGGCAAACGGCGATGCTGGTGGCGGAGATGATCTGGTACTTCATCGACGGATATTACAACCGCGCCCACGATTTTCCCTTCCGCAACGAGGAGGATTACCTGAAATACCGCGTCAGCATCCGCGACCACAAGGAAGAGATCGTTTTTTACAAGAGCAAGAAGACCGACCGCTGGTGGATGGAGATACCCCTGCCCGCCGAACAACGGATCCGGTACGAACGCCATTACCTCGTTCCGTGCACCTACAAGGATTACCAGACCGCCTGCGAAAACGACATCCCCGACCGCTGGTGGATGGTGTATCAGAAACTGATGTGACGGGTGACGGGTGACGGGTGACAAAGTAACAGGGTAACAAGGTAACAGGGTGATATCCCTAATGCCTAATGGCTAATGCCTACTGCCCAGTAAGATCACCGTTTCCAGTAAAATATCCTTTCTTTCTTTTCAAAGAGGATTCAGCGATTTTATATAGGGTGTAAACACTGGCATAGTCACGTTTTCCTATATTACATTCGCTCAATACAATAATGTTTTCATCTATCGCATTTCTAAATTCGAAAAAGAAAACATTGGGAAGATGTAGTTGATCTTTACAGGTTACCCCATTTGTCAAATCCGTAAGATTTTCATTATCCATTACCCGCCGTATTTTCTCCGATCTTCTTTTTGATAAAAGAATGGTGGTATCAAATATTGTTTTGCCATGTGTTTCGTAATTGCCATTACCGACCTTGAATGAAAGGCTTATGTATTCATCTTTAATGTGTTCGAAAGTTATGATTACAGGATAAGTCTCCTTCAGCCAGCATATTCGAATAAAGTCAATCGGCTGATCATATAAGACCTTCTCTCCGTAAGATGTTTTTAAAGTCCTTGATGCAATGGCAAATTGAATCGAATCAAAATAGTCGGGTTTATAATCTTGTGAGTAGTTGGTGAAATACCGATTTGCATTAAATAGAAGTGAATCATGTTCTATTAATTCACCATTCCATTTCGAAAAGAAGTATTCGTTTTTTATTATTGTAAAGTCATCCATCTGTTCCCACATATTATATTCAATGCTATCAAGTTGTGCAGTCGATAACTGGCTCCAGCACAGGAGTGACAGAAAAACCATTACTGCTTTGCGTTTCATGGAAATCCAAATTTGTTGGCATCAGACTCTTTCAGAACACCCGGGGATGTTGAAAGTACTGATTATTATGTTTACTTTCAATAAACGTTTTCGTACCAGCAAAATCATGCATCCTGTTACCCTGACAACTTTGGAACCCCAGCCATCAGTGTCTTCTGTAGTACCTTTTGCAACTGGATAAAATTACAATCAATTCAAATGGTAACACGGAATTCACGAAAAAAAGCACGGAATACACTGAATATCAGTTACCCATGTATAAAATTGGAAATGTACTGGTATACATGTGATGAATCACAAGGGATTATTTTACGAATCCGGTCATCCTGTCATTTTAAAACACATTACGGGCAATAAACTTGCAAATCGGTCCAGAAGAAGTCAAGGTGAACTTTTGTCGTTATTACCTGGCAAACAGGAATGATTAAAAACGGAAAGTTGTCAATTGTATGAATGTCGGGAAACGGGTGACGGGTAACGGGTGACAAGGTAACAAGGTAACAAGGTAACAAAGAGAGACTGCCGACTGCTGACTGCCGACTGCCGACCGGTCCATGCGGCTCGCATCAGTAATGACGCCAGGCTATCCAGGCGTGCTTGATCGTTTCCGTCCAGGTGGTTTGGTAGGCATGACGGAAATAAAACAGCAGGTAACTCACCCGGTGAACATAAAAATAGGTTCTCGGGAAGTTGTAGTTGATCAGTTTTCTGATGAGAGGCAGGAGCGAAGGGAATCGTAAAGCGACATAGGCAAACTTCTGGAGGCGTACGATCTTGTCGATATCGGGCTGGGAAAGCTGGCTGGTGGTGTGCGTGTCGACAGGCTGGCCGGTGCTGATGGGCTTATCCAGGTACCCCTTTTCCAAACAATACTCCGCCAGGTCGGTGCCCGGAAACGGTTGAAACAGGCTGGTCCAGGCGCATTTGGCGCCGATCTCGATATTCAGCTCCAGCGTCTTGAAGGCCTCTTCCAGCGTCTCTCCCGGCAATCCCATCATGTTGGTCGTGAAAAAGGTGATGCCGGCCTCGCGTAACATGGCCGCCGCCTGCCGGATGCTTTCGTCGGAAAGATTTTTCCTGAGCACCAGGTCGCGCAACCTTTCATCGCCCGACTCCAGCCCAAAACTCACCCGGCGGCAGCCCGCCTCCTTCATCTTCCGGGCAATCTCAGGCGTGAGCAGGTCCGCCCGGATCTGGCAGGAGAACGGGAGGGCAATCTCCCGGCAGTAGGTCTCCAGAAACTCAAAGAGCCAGTCCTTCTTCAGAATGAACGTGTCGTCGTGGAAGTCGATGAAGGTGATTTCGCGGTTGGCCTGAACCTCCCTGATCTCCCTGATCAGATCGGCAACATCCCGGAATCTCACCCACGATCCCAGACCCTTCACCACGCTCACCATTTTTTTATTGAAGCAGAATGAGCAACTGTACGGACATCCCCGGCTGGCCATGAAGGTTGCCATATTGGAGTCGTGAATGACAGGGTACCTGGCATAGATCGTCCGGTCGGGGAAGGGAAGGGTGTTGAGATCCACCATGGGCCGCATCGGATTGCATGCCAGCTTTCCGTCGTCTTCAAAGCACAGATTGCGAATCGTCCGGAGATCTCCCTGTCCATGAACGGCAGCAAGCAGTTCCACGATGGCGCCCTCTCCCTCTCCCCGGCAGATCACATCCACTCCGTCTTCCAGCACCACTTCCGGGAAAAAGGTCGGGTGCGGGCCACCGAAAAGGATCAGCGGCGGCGACGCCACGATGTTCCTGATCTTTTGCCCGAGGCGAAGGTATCTTTCCTGGTACCCTGTGAGCACGCTGAATCCTACCACATCCGGCCTGAACTCCGATATCCTGTCAAGAATGTGCCGGTCGCTGCCAGCCGCCAGGTCCACTTCATGCCCCGCCGCCTTCGCCACGGCCGCAAGCGTCATCACCCCGAATTGCTCCACGAAGAGCGATTGAATTAAAAGAAGTCGTGCCATTTATCTCATGGGTTGGATGCCTGCCGGAATTCTCATGATAGTCTTTTAGTGACAGATGGCCGCGGAGATGAAACCGTAGCCTGTCGCAAAGGTAATGTTTTGTGTTTGTAACCGAAGGTGCGCTTCGTCATTTTATGCGCCGGAAGCGCCACGGCTTTTGATTTGCAGGCCTGTTTCCCGACCGGATCGCACATCGTACATCGTACATCGTACATCCCTACCCCATCCTGTCGGGATTCGCTGCCAGGAAGCTCTTCCAGCCTGTGAACTTTTTCCCGGTTTCCGGTTTTTCTTTCTGGAAATAATGGCAGACGGCAACGGCCAGTGCGTCGGTCGCGTCGAGCGACTCGGGCGTTTCGTTTATGGTCAGCAGCCGCGACAGCATGGCGGCGACCTGTTCCTTCGAGGCGGAGCCTTTGCCGGTGATCGACTGCTTGATCTTGCGGGGCGAATATTCGGTGATCGGGATGGAACGCGAGAGGGCGGCGGCGATCGCCACCCCCTGGGCGCGGCCCAGCTTAAGCATCGACTGCACATTCTTGCCGAAGAAGGGCGCTTCGATCGCCAGCTCATCCGGATGATGCTCTTCGATCAGGGCGACCATCCGTTCAAAAATAATTTTCAGGCGCAGGGCATGGTCATCGTATTTGCTTAATTTTAGCGTCCCCAGTCCGAGCATCGTAAGCCGCCCGCCGGCGATCCGGATCACCCCGTAACCCATGATGGTGGTTCCGGGATCGATGCCCAGGATGATGCGTTCGGATGCCATGTGATATGATTCGGAAGAATGTGCCAAAAGTACAGAAAATCCTGAACCTGCTGATCCAGGCAGTGATCTTCGTCATGGCCTGCCTTTTCATGTACAGGCAACTGTTTCTCAGGAAAGACCTCACGACGCTGGTCCGGATCCTCCAGGAAGACCTTTCCCGGCCCGGGTTTCTCACCGGACTGGTGCTGGTCCTCATTCTGATGCTGGTCAACTGGTCGATCGAAGCGGTCAAATGGAGGTACCTCGTGGGCAAAGTGGAAGAGGTAGGATTCTTCAAGGCCTTCGAAGCGGTGCTGACAGGCATTTCGATCAGTTCGTTCATGCCCAACCGGGCGGGTGACTATTTCGGCCGCGTCTTTATTCTCACCCGCGCCAGCCGCATCGAGGGAATCCTGATCACCATGGTGGGGAGCGTCAGCCAGCTGCTGGTGACCCTGATCGCCGGGTCGTTGGGCCTGCTAGCCTTCATCCCGCTTCACCTGCCTGCGTCCCTCTTTGGTCGGGGATACTTCTACTACAGCCTGGTGGTGGGGGTGATCGTTCTCGACCTTGTCTTGCTGACCTTATATTTCCGACTTTCATTTCTTACCGCTTTGAAGGAAAAGCTGCTGCAGGGATGGCTCAGGCGCTTCCGGAAGTTTTTCCGCGTGTTCGCCTTCTACCTCAACCGCGAGCTGGCCGCGGTGATCACCCTCAGCTTGGTGCGATACCTGGTGTTTACCACCCAGTTCTACCTCCTGATGCTGTTGTTCGGCGTCAGGCTTCCCTATTTCCAGGCGTTGATGATGATCGCCCTGGTGTACCTCATCATGACCATGATTCCGACAGTCGCCCTGACTGAACTGGGGATCCGTGGCTCGGTGGCGATCTACATCTTTTCGCTCGGGATGGTTTCGGCTGCCGGCGATGAGGCGACCCTGGGCATCCTGGCCGCCTCCTCGCTGCTCTGGTTGATCAACCTGGTCATCCCCGCCATGGCCGGCAGCTTCTTCATCTTCCGCCTGCAGTTTGTAAGAAAATCCGACCTGTGATGACGATTCCCCCGGCACTTGTAATTGTCCCGATTTTCCTGGTGGCGATCTATGCCATCCTCATCGCCTGGTTTACCTCCGGGCTGAATTCCCTGCTGAGAAAAGCACCCTCGCCCCGGTCGCACCGCACCCCCTTCGTCACGGTCATCGCCGCCATGCGGAACGAGGCGGATGCCCTGGCGGATCTCCTCCGGAGCCTGATCGGCCAGGACTACCCGGCCGGGCAGTGGGAAATGATCCTCAGCGACGACCATTCCGACGACGGAAGCGCGGAAATCGCCAAAGCTTTTTCGAGGGACCATCCCGGGCTTCCGCTGAAGATCGTCCGGCCGCTCACACCGGCCGATCCGGCCGGGAAAAAGGCCGCTATCGCCCGTGCAGTGGAACAGTCGAAAGGAGAGATACTGCTCTTCACCGATGCCGACACCGTCAGGGGGGAGAAATGGATCGCTTCCATGGCAGCCGGATTCGATGATCCCCGTGCCGCTATGGTGCTGGGTCCCGTTTGTTTTTCGGGTGGCGGGGGGCTCTTTCATCGGATCCAGTCGATGGAATTTCTCGGCCTGATGGGGGTGACGGCCGGCAGCGCGGCGTTGGGCCGGCCCGTGATGGGCAACGGGGCCAACCTGGCCTGCCGGAGGGAAGCCTGGCTGAAGGTGAACGGTGGGAGGAAAGACCTGGGGTTGGTCTCCGGCGACGACCAGTTCCTGGTGATGGCGGTCAGGAAACAAGCCGGCGCGGATGCGGTGGTGTTCCGGGCCGACCGGGGGGCTGTGGTGACCACCCTGCCCGAAACCCGGTGGAAGGGTTTTCTTCACCAGCGGCTCCGCTGGGTTTCCAAAAGCCGGGGCTACCGCGATCCCATGGTGATCGCCACCGGCCTGGTGACCGGGCTCGCCCACCTGATCCTGCTGGTTTCCCTGGTGTCGCTTTTCATGATCCCCGCCATCTGGCCTCTGACTTTATCGCTTATGGCACTGAAAATGATGGCCGATGCCCCGGTGGTATGGAGGATGAAACGGTTCTTCGGAATCAGAGCGAATATCGCCGATTACGTCATCGCCCAGCTTTTCCAGATCTTCTATGTGCCGGTGGCCGGGTTGCTGGGTTTCTTTATCCCTTATGACTGGAAGGGGAGGAGGGCTTCGGCGACTGCGAGGTCGTGAGGCTGTGTGACCTTGAGGTTGGCAGGGTCTCCGTCCGCCAGGTGGATGATCCCCCCGGCGTATTCAACCACGGTGGCATCGTCGGTAAATGAGGGGCGATATTCCTGCCGGTATGCCTGCCGGATCGTTTCGGCGGGGAATACCTGCGGCGTTTGCACCAGCCGGTAATCCCCGCGGTTAACCGCCCGGCTGATGCTTTTGCCCGCGTTTCGCAGCGATTCCCCGACCGGCACGACGGGGATGCAGTTTCCGTGGGCGGCGGCGAATTCGAATAATCTCCGGATAAGCGGTACGGACACCAGCGGCCGGGCTCCGTCATGGATGGCGATCAGTCCTTCGTCGCCGGCCAGGGCCAGGGCATTCCGGACGGAATGGAACCGTGTTTCGCCTCCGGCCGACAGGAGATGCTCCCGCGTGAAGGTAAATTGTTCGCAAAGCCGGTGCCATTCCTGAAATTGCGCTTCAGGCAGGGCGACGATCAGCCGGATCCCCGGGCAGGCCCGCGCGAAAGCATCGACGCTGTGCATGAGCAGGGGGCGCCCGGCCAGCAGCAGGAATTGCTTCGGTGTGGCCGATCGCATGCGGGTCCCGGAGCCCCCCGCCACGATGATCGCCGTTTGTTTATCAGACAAGCAGATACAGGTAAGTTGTCACCTTTTCACTACCTCACCATTTCGCCATTTCGCGATTTCACTACCTCGCCACCTTGCTAAATAATGAGCATCGGGTTGCCGTAGGTGAAGAATTTGTATTTCTTTTCGATGGCGACTTCATAGGCTTTCATCAGGAGGTCGTAGCCGGTGAAGGCGGCCACCATCATCATCATGGGCGACTGCGGCAGGTGCAGGTTGGTGATCATGGCGTTGGCGATGCTGAAGTCGTAGGGAGGAAAGATGAACTTGTTGGTCCATCCGCGGTAAGGTTTCAGCATGCCCGAGACGGTCACCGACGACTCGATGGCCTTCATCGTCGTGGTGCCGACGGCAACCACTTTGCCTTTACGGGCGATGGACCGGTTCACGATCTCGGCGGCTTCCGGTTCGATGATCATCTCTTCCGAATCCATTTTGTGCTTGGTGAGGTCTTCGACGTCGATGGTGCGGAAGTTGCCCAGGCCGAGGTGAAGGGTGATCTCGGCGAACGAAACGCCTTGGAGTTCGAGCCGTTTGATGATCTCGCGCGTGAAATGCATGCCTGCCGTCGGAGCGGCGACTGCGCCTTCGTGTTTGGCGAAGATCGTCTGGTAACGCTCTTCGTCTTCATGGGTGACCTGGCGGTTGTGGATCTTTGGCAGCGGGGTTTCGCCCAGGCGCTGGATCGTCTTTTTAAACTCTTCGTAAGGCCCGTCGAACAGGAAACGGATGGTCCGTCCCCGGGAGGTGGTGTTGTCGATCACCTCGGCCACCAGGGCGTCGTCTTCACCGAAATACAACTTGTTCCCGATGCGGATCTTGCGTGCGGGATCGACCAGCACATCCCAGAGCCGGGATTCCCGGTTCAGTTCCCGGAGCAGGAACACTTCGATCTTGGCGCCGGTCTTCTCTTTTTCTCCGTATAGCCGGGCCGGAAAAACCTTGGTATTGTTGATGATGAACACATCCCCTTCGCCGAAGTAGCTGAGGATGTCTTTGAAATGAGCGTGTTCGATCTGTTGCGTCTTGCGGTCCACTACCAGCATGGGAACTTCGTCGCGGTGCCGGGAGGGATGGTCAGCAATCAGTTCGGGTGGTAAATGGAAGCGGAACTGAGATAACTTCATTGGATAGTGCCGTTTAAAAAGGGTGGCAAAGGTAAGGCTTTTTTAAAGGATTGTCAAGTCTTTTCTTTACGCCTTGTTAGGCTTGACCTCCGGGGTTCGTCAACGGATGTCCCGGGTTCTGTTTGGTGGAATTGACGCATTTGCAAGACCTGTTCTGCCCTATCAGGGCGCCGGTCATTTGATCAGGGAAAGACCCTCCAGGGCCGACGGATCCTTCGGCCGGTTCATCAGCGCTTTATGAAAGAGAACCTGCGCCTCGCGCATCTTTCCCATCCTAAGGTGGATCCACGCGTACAGAATCAGCCCGTCGTAGTCGAACGGGTACAGGTTGACGACCTTTTCGACATACTTCAGTGATTTCAGGTAATCTTTACGGACATAATAGATCTTTCCGAGATAATAATTGGCAAAGTTGTTTTGAGGCGTGATGGCCAGGATATCGTTATACTGCCTGATCACCTGGTCCCAGTTTCCGAGCGCTCCCAGGGGATGCACATACCCGAACTTCGCTTCAATGGCATAAGGTTTCTGCTTTACGGCGCGGAGGTAAAAACCAGCCGATTCGGTATACTGACCGGCTTCGTACAACAGCCAGCCCAGCCGGATGTTCGATTCGTAGGAGTCTTCGCGGTATACTTTCCGGATGACGGCGGCCGCTTCGGTGTATTTCTTGCCAGCCTCCAGTACGTAGCTTTTTGCAAAGGCCTCCTGCAGCACCGCGAAATTCTGCGAAAAAAGGGGGCCGGCTAAGAGCATCAGCGACGCTACCAGTCCCCGGCGGAGGGAGGCCCTGTGCCCGGGCACCCCGGTTTTCCTGATCGTTATAACTTCCATGTGAGACCTCCGATAAAGGTGTGGGTATGATAGGGGTTGTCGCGAACGACCATCCGTTCCGACCCGCTGTCGTATATGAATTGCTTACTCTCCTTTTCCAGGTAACGGTAAAGCAGCGAAAACCTCAGGTGCTTGCCGGCCAGCAGGATCAGGGTGCCGCCCGCCTGGAATTTCTGACGGTCGGTGCTGTTGTAAACGATACTGCCCTGGTACAGCGAGGCGTTGGTGTGATCTCCGCCAAAGAAATTTCCCTCCACCCACACCCGGGGGGTGATCTTCGCCCCGGCCGTGAATCCCGGCAGGAACCTCCGGTCATCATCCTGGAACAGGGCCGCAAGACTGGCAGTGCCGTAAAGGTCGAGATTCCCGAGCGGGAACCACGTCACCGAAATTCCCGCCTGCTTTTGACTCATCCCGTTCAGGTTCGACCAGCTTCCCGACAGCCCGAGTGCGAAAAGTCCCAGGTTTTTCGACACATTCAGTCCGACCAGGTAGTTGTAAAAGGAAGTGTCCGTGACCGGGAAGGTGTAACTCACACGGTTGAAAGGGAAGAAATAGGTGCTGTCGTTCCAGGTGGTGTGGTAAGCAGTGTCAAGCACCGTCGTCATCGTCATCCGGGCGGTCGTCAGCGGGTGATCCACCCGGATCAGGTGAAATACTGGGGTGACGGTAAACTGCCGGGGAAGGTAAACGGGCAGCCCGAGAAAAATGTCATGCTGCTTAACCGTATACCTGAACACCTCGTTGGCGCTGACAAAGGGAAAATCATACAGGTAATTCGTCCCCCAGATGGAGTCTGCCGTGCCGATCAAACGGTCCTCATACCGGCCGTACCGGAAATATTTGGTCTTTGAGAAGCGCAGGTGGCTGTAGTTAACCGAAAGCCCGAGACGCCGGGATATCCTGAACTTCAGATCCGCCCCGGCATACAAATGATTGCCGTACAGGTCCTGCTCGCCATAGTACCCATCGTCGCCGGCCAGGTTTTTCAGGTTTCCCTGTTTCCGGTGGCTGCTGAGGGTATATCCTCCCTCGATGCCGGCCTCCTGGAGTACGAATGCGTCGGAAACGGTGCGTTTCCTGACTTCTTCGGTCAGCGACGGGCGCAGCGCCAGGGCGTCCTCTTTCCGGTTCGACCACAGCAGGGCATAATAGAGGTATTCGGCCAGCAGGGGGTCGCCCGAGTTGAGCGTGCGGGCCTTTTCCAGGTGGGCGATGGCCCGGATGTACTGCCTCTTTTCAAAGAAAGCGATCCCCAGGCGGGCCCGCAGGTAATAATAATCGAGTCCCTGTTTCAGCGCTTCCCTGCCTTTCACGGCCAGGCTGTCCCACTTCTTTTCCAGGTACAACCGGTAGGTCAGGGAATCCGATGCGGGATACCCTTGCTGCGCCTTCACAGCAAGACCCGTCGCCAAAAGAATGGCGGTGAGCAGGAGAATCGGCAACCCCGTTCGTTTCATGGTTCTGGTTTCATAATGACTTCCGTGATGGTATCTTTTTCCCGGAGGATGAATTTTCCAAGCCCCTTCTGATCGACGTACAGGTCGCACTCCATCCGGACCGACGCGCTGCGCCCGATCCGGCGTGTCACCGTCGATTGCAGGCTGATGTTCGATTGCATCAGGGCATCTTCCATGCCCCGGTAGCGCAGGGTGTATTCCGTGCGGGAGAAGAGAAAGAACGGGGCCACGAAATCCTGGAGCAACCCGGTGATCCGGTTGCCGAAGGTGTTGACGGGAAATACGTCGCGCACAAGCAAGCCCGGGTAGTACCCGAGCATCACCTTGTAGGCGGCCAGGTAGAACCGGAAGAGAAGGGACGACCGGTCGCCGTCGAAGTGGGTGAAATAATGGATCTCCCCGTCGTTCCTGAAATAGGCATGCGATCGTGATTCCGTGCAATACAGCGAGGTGTAGTTCAGGGCATCGATGCGGACCTCCCAGGTATGCCGGGCGACCTCGCCGCCCGACGTAACCGACTCAAGCACCATCTTCTGTCCCGGGATGAAATGAAAGGCCTGTTCCAGCGAATGGTTCTTGTCGATGTTGGCCAGCGTCGTCCCGTTGGAGGGGACGGTGTACGAAGCCAGTTCGTAACCCTCCTTGCCGCGGGCGATGTAATGGCTCATCGGGTATTCCAGTGTTTTCGACCCGATGTAGGGAGTCGACTGGATCTGGAAGTGCAGGTGGGGTACCGTCGACCGCCCCGAATTCCCGCAACTGGCCAGCACCTGTCCGCGGAACACCGTCTCCCCGACGGCCACCTTGAAACTTCCCGCCTTCAGGTGGCACAGCTTGGAGTATAGCTGGTCGTCATGCCTGAGAATGAGGGTGTTCCCCCAGTTGTCATCGACGTTCACCGAACCGATGGAGTTGTCTTCAATATGATCCACGATCTCCTCGACCCATCCGTACGCGGGTGCCGTCACGGGCCGGCCGTACGCGTAATAATCATCAGGCGAGGTCCCGCTGCCCGTATACCGCAGGCCTTCGTCGTCGAACACCTCGAAATCCAGGGCATGGCGCCATTCTCCCTGGTGGGTGTACTCGCCGTTGTGGGCCTGCGTGACGGTCCATTCACCCCAGAAGGGCAGGACGAAGGGGAAGTAGGCCGACTTGCCGAACCTGGCCTGGCTGTTCTGCTGCGAGTAGAGGTTGCGTTCGGGCGAGTTCTGCTGGAACACCACCTGTTCGGGTTTGTCGAAGAACCTCTCCCGGAATTTCAGGGAATAGAGAAAAAGCAGCACCACCACGTTGAAGGGAAGAGAATAGACCGAAAGTTGCAGCAGCCCAAGGATCGCGGTCGTGCTGATGAGGATCACCGAAATGAACGGGGTGAGCAGGATCACCCACAGGAACGACCACCGCGAGGGGATCACGAAATAGCCCCCGACGGCGATGGCGCTCAGGATGAAATTGAACCCGATGTAGGTATAGCCGAGGTCGCTCAGGCTGGCTCCGATGATCCGGTAGTAATAATAGGCGGTGAAAAAGCCCAGGAGCGAAAGCACAAAGGCGATGCGGGAGTATATCAGGAGGCCGATGGCCACCAGGATCCCGGCAAACAGGTGGTACTGGAAGATGATGGCACCCAGGGAGGTGAAATAGATCCTGACCGGATCGGGGATTTTCAGCCCTTCCAGCCACTCGCTGGTGGTCACCACAGGCTGGCCGCCCAGGGCATACAGATCGTTGGTCAGGTAAAGGTCGTTCTCGCTGAGCTGCAGGGCCGTGAATTGCCGGGCTGCCAGGGCGACAAGCCAGATGCCGAAGAGGAAGGGAAGGCTGAGGAAGGGAAGTCCGTACTTTCCCAGGACCCCCTGGAACCAGAGCGTGATGAAGAGGGTGATCAGGGAGGCAAACACCAGTACGACCAGGAATTCGGGGGAGAGACGGTACGAGAGGCCGAGTCCCAGCCCCACCAGCAGGCTGTTGAACCCGTACAGCCCCTGGCGGATGCTCTCCCGGTTGAGGCCGATGAGCAGTGCGAAGAGGTTCGATACCACCACCGCCGTTATCCCGCTGATGCCCGCGCTGAGGTCGAAGAAAGAGACCACGATCAGGATCAGGGCAAACCCGGGATGATTCGAAAAGAAAACCTGCGTGTAGCTGTGGGTGATGCCCTGCAGGAATCCGGGGAACTCGGCGGCGAGGGTGCTGCGCTTCATCGGTCAGTGATTCAGTTGAAACGTCGAAAGATGCCCGGGAACATGCTCCATGTCGTTCATGTTCCCCAGCGATTCGCTGCTCCGTATCACATGGGTGCTACCTTCGGTATCGATGAGCACCACGTTGGGCCGCAGGGTGATGAACTGCATCCATTGGGTCATGTTGTAGGCCCCCGTGTTGTGGATCACCACCTGTTCGCCCTTGTTGAGCAGCGGCAGCGTGGTGCTTTCCCTGATCACATCGATGTTCATGCAGAGGGGGCCGTAAACGCAGGTGTCCTCCGAATACTGGGTGAATGGCTGCGCCGGTGTGATCTTGTGATCGTACCAGAACGAGGTGAAGAGGATGTTGACGCCCGCGTCGATGATCGTGTTGCGCCGGCCGGTGCTCGAGCGCTTGTTGGAGATGACCGACCCGATCAGGAAGCCCGCTTCGTCGATCAGCGCACGGCCGGTTTCGAGGATCAGCAGAGGGAGCTTGTCCTTTCTGAAATTGCTGTTGAGCAGGGCTGTGGAGATCGCCTCGGCGAAATCGGCCAGCGAGGGATTCGTGTCGTGACCCGGCAGGTAAGATCCTTTCAGGGTGTTGCGCGAAGCGAAACCGCCCCCCAGGTCGATATAGCGGATCTCATGGCGGAATTTCTGCTCCAGCGACAATGCCAGGTCGGTGAGTTTACCGGCCGCGACGGCATAGGCGTTGGGCGACAGCATGAAGGTGCCGATGTGGCAATGCAGCCCGACCAGGTCGAGCTTCCCCGAATGCATGATCTTGTTGAGGGCATCCCAGGCCTGGCCGTTCTCGTAGTTGAACCCGAAACGGTCCCAGATCGGGTACACCCCCGTGTCCATGTTGACCCGGATCGCCACCCGGGGACGCTTGTTGAGGTCGGTGGCCAGCTCGATGATGGTATAGAGCTCGTCGAGATGATCGATATGGATCAGCGAATCGTTCCCGATGGCCTTGGTCAGGTCGGCCTCGCTTTTGTCGGGCCCGTTGAAGATGATCTTCCGCCCGTCGACTCCCAGGCTGAGCGCCTTGTCGTACTCGAAACCCGACACCACTTCGGCCCAGGAACCCTCCTGGTGAAAGATGCTGCATACGGCGTTCAGGTAATTGGTCTTGTACGACCAGGCGAACTGCACCTTCGGATAACGGGTTTCGAAGGCTTTCTTCGCCCGTTTCAGGGTGCTCCGGATGGTCTGCTCCGAAATGACGAAGAGGGGTGAACCGTACCGGCTCACCAGGTCTTTCACCGCCACCCCGTCGATGTGGGTCACCGGTTCGTAGTCCATCCTCGTTCCGAACTTGTTCGGCATGCCGGTCTCCAGCTTCTTCAGCGCCGGCCTTTCATATCTCATCTTGCTCATAGAAATGCTTTTTACTCAATTTTCGCTACCTCGCAATTTCGCTATTTACAATTCGCCGTACATCGAGATCTGTTCAAACTCCTCGCGGTCGACGATCATGTCCCAGGCATAGCGGATGAACATCTTCCCGACAGTATACGATTCAAAAGGCACGACCGTGTTGCCGAGGGCCAGGTTCACCAGCGCCTCGGGGATGTTCTGCCCCACCCCGACGGCCAGGTAGATCCAGGCCGGAAGCCGGGGGTTGATCTCCAGCAGGTAAAGTTCGCCGTCCTTGTTCTTCATCAACTCCAGTTCAAATCCTCCGCGCCACTTTGTGCCGGACAGGAAGTTGCGGGTCATCTCCAGCATCTTCTCGTCGGAGATGGTGATCCCGCCCCACGCCTTCCCCTTGTCGGTGATGTACTGCTTGCGCATCGGCACTGCCGCCATAGTGTTCCCGTTGCCGTCGCCCAACCCGGTGACATTGAACTCGGTGCCGTGTATGAATTCCTGGATGATGACCGGAACGCCCCATTTGGCGCTGATCTTGTTGAAACAGTTCTTTACCTGCTCAATGCTGTACGCTACCGTGGCATCGTAAAACTTCCCCTTCACAAGGACCGGGAAGGAGAATTCCGATACCAGGCTGTGGATGGTGTTCAGGTCGTAGATCACCTTCGACTTCGGTACCAGGATACCGTATTTCTCGCCGAATGTGTTGAGATTCACTTTGTGCCGTTCCTCGAACTGCTCCAGGGTCGGCAGGAACATCCGGATCCCGAGCGAACGGAGCTTCGGTTCCAGCTTGATGAAGGGATAGAGCTCTGCATCAAAGTTGGGGATGATCACGTCGAGGTGCTCCTGTTCATGAATGTACTCCAGCCGGGCCAGCAACGCTTCGGTGCCGGCGGCCGGGTAAGGGATCGAGTAGGTTTTGTGTACCAGGTCGTGCATGTAGATGCCCGGCTCGAGCGACTCGTACGACAACCCGGTGATCACCGTGTCGAACGATTCCGCCTCCTTCAGCGCACGGATCACCGATACTCCCGGGCCGGGGCTGTCGATCGCGTTCAACCCGGTGACCGCTATGTTAAGCGTTGGCTTCTTCATGGCTTTCAAGCAGGTTGTTGTGCGACAGAAGTCCTATAAAATCATGGTAGTCCTTCTCGACGGTCGAACGGTCGGTGGAATACCTTTCCAGGATCGCCTCCACGATCTGTTCCCGCGGCTTGTCCTCCCGGATCATGTTCAGGATCTCCACCCCGATCGGGTTCACGGTGAACGATTCACCGGTCACCGGGTTGAACAGCAGGCCGGCCTCGCTGAGCGCCACATTTTTTCTGAGTTTCATGGTATCGGTTTTGATTCGGTCCCCCGGAGGGTTCACGGTGCAATATTAACCCGATCCTCCGACCGGCGCGTTATGAAATTTTGAAAACGATGTACAAGATTTTAAGGATCCACCCGGTCGAGCCCCATCCGCCCGCGGGAACGGGTTTCCTTGTATTCCGTCACCGAAACTCCTGTGACGGCCTTGAACTGGGTCGAAAGGTATTGAACGCTGCTGTATCCCATCATATAGGCGATCTCGCTCAGCGTCAGCTCCCCGTATTCGATCAGCTCCTTCACTTTTTCGATCTTGTGCAGGATGGTGAATTTCTCGAGCGTGGTCTTTTCGTATCTCGAGAAGAGCGTCGACAGGTAAGGGTACGACATGCCGAAACGCTCGACCAGGTAGTCGGAATTCCGCACCATGGCGTTATATGTGGTGTTGTGGACCAGGTCGATGATCGCCTGTTTGATCTGTTCGACCAGTTGGCCCTCCTTGTCGCGGATGATCTCGAATCCGAGTTCCTCGATCAGGCTTTCCACCTTCTTCCAGGGGATCTTCCGGGAATCGTGCGACAACTCGAGGAGCCCCAGTCTGATGTCATGCACCTCGACCCCGTCGATGGCCAGTTCCCTGCGGAGCAGCCGGATACAACACGAACAGGTCATGTTTTTCACATGGACGCTCCTGACGGGGCCGGTTTGCCGGGGTTTTCGGGACATCGGAACTGCCGCGACCTTTTGCGGCACCGTAAAGATATTCAATAAACCGGATTCCGCGTGCGCAGGCGGTCATATAACCGGCCTGCCAGGTATGTGACAGTTGTCACTGCCAGGAACCAGCCCGCCAGCGGCAGCAGGCCCTGGGAGCGGTAGAGCCAGGGAGCCAGGTTGCCGATGATCAGCCACTGGATGGCGTACAGAGCCGTGACCTTGCGACCGGCCCATACCAGGAGCCGGACCGGGAGGGTGCTGCCGTAACGGAGCTGCACCGAATGAGCGAGCAGCACCCATGTCGCCATGAAAAGCAGGGTCCAGCCGAAGAATAGGATCCCGTGATGATAGTAACCTCCGGGGCCCTCCAGGTCGGCCGTCACCGCAACGGCCCAGGGCAGCGTGACGAAGAGTCCGGCCCACAGGGGAATGAGTTGCCGGAAACGGCGCCGGATCTCACGGGAGGGGGGAGGCGGATATTTTTGGAGGATCAGGCGGAAAACAAATCCCGCCACGACATACGCGTACCACGGAACCACCGGGAAATAGGCCCAGGGAGCCGAGCTCAGGAAAAAGGCAGCGAAATAGGCGAATGGCGTGTCCGTGCCGGCCGGTTGCGGTATAAGCAGCGTTCCCAGGGGGAGGAGAAGGGCCATCGCCGACCAGGCGGCAATATGCTGACCGAGCAACCGGCGCAGCAACCCGGTAATCGCCAGGCTCAACCCGGCCAGGATGAGGATATCGGCCCCCAGGATATAAGGCAAGGGATCGAGGCCGGAATGTCCGCCGGCGATCCTGACCAGAAGATGGATCGAACGGGCGGCGTTGAGGGCGATCCCACCGGCAAACAGGAGGACGCCCCTTTTCAGGAAATAGGAGGCCGGATGTGTGGAGGAGGCCAGGAAATATCCCATCACGGCCAGGAAAACCGGTGCGCAGAAGGGTCCTCCCAGGAACAGCGAGATCTTCCCGGCCCATCCGTCGTAAACCTCCGGGGCGGCAAACTGCTCCATGAGGTGTACCTGGATCATCAGGACGACCGCAACGCCCTTCAGCAGGTCGGGCGTTAACTCACGCGGCATCCATGCCACCGCGGAATTATTCATGGATAAACCGGCCCTGGCCGGTGGCTCCGGATGTATCGCTCAGCCGGTAAAAGTACATTCCCGCAGGCAAACCGTTCAAGGGAATGGTTACGGTACCCCTCCTTTCGTCAATCGGAACTGTGCGCATCCGCTGCCCGGACGGGTTCAGGAGGTCCACCGACCCGTGACCGGCGGAAGGACCCCGCGGGATATTGACAAAGGAACCGGCCGGATTGGGGAACGGCAGGGCGTAGGCGGCATCCGTGCCCGGCTGATCCCCTGCCGAAACCGGAGTCCCCGGCAAACTGTATACCAAGGTGTTCACGGTCCAGTTCACGATCGAATAATCATACACGTATGCCAGCAGCTTTGTTCCATACGTGCCGGCCGTCTTCACATCGGCGTAGGCGCATCCGGGGACGGAAAGAAGCACCGCACCGTCCTCGTTCACCACTTTCATATAATAGGTGTAATAGAACAGGGTGGTATCGTACGAGTAATAGATGTAAGCCATTTCCACCTTGCTGTCGGAATTGAAGAGCGTTTCGGAAACAAGCCGGACATCGTACAGGTACATTCCTGACGGAACGCTGAGGCTGACGGTCTTCCACAGGGTGTGGTTCATCTGGTAAATGCGGCACTGGTTGTTGGCCACATCCATCAGGTAGTACTTCCATCCCGAGAGCGCCAGTTCGGTGAGGGTGGCGGAGGAGGGATAATCGTGCTCGAGCGTGATCTGGGCCTGCGAGAGCCGGGTAAAGGATGTGAGGATGAGGATAAGAAGGAACTTTTTCATGGGGTCGGCGGTTGCGTTTTGAGAGCAAAAGTAACCCGCACCCCCCGGTTTCCCTGTATGAAATTTTAAAAAAATGTTACAAGTTCATAAGAAGAGGCCGGTGACATCCTCTCCCTGGGACAGGTCGAGATGGTGGGCATGGATGCCGGCCCGTTGCGCCCCTTCGGCATGCATCAGCGTGTCGTCGATGAACAGGGTCTCGGCCGGGTTGAGCCCCCCGTCGTTCAGCACAAAGCGGAAGATCTCCTGTGAAGGCTTCAGGAGTCCGATGCGGAAAGAGAACCAGGCTTTTTCGAACAGGTCTTCGAAGCGGCAATGATGGTCGCGGAGCAGGGTGCCGGAATAGTGGTTGTAATGGATCTCGTTGGAGTTGCTCAGCAGGAACAGCCGGTGGTTGCTGCCCAGTGCGCGGATGAGGTCGATCCGCGGGGCGGGCATGTCGAGCAGCAGGGCGTTCCAGGCGGCATCGATCCCGGCATCGGTGACCGGCCGGGGAAAGAACTTTCGCAATTCCCTGCGGAATTCACCGGGGTTCAGGGTCCCCTTCTCCACCGCCTCAAACACCGCCATCGGATCGCCGTCTGCCATACCGGCATGAACCGGAGCGAAGCCGAGCGCCGCGAAGGCTTTTTCGGTTCGCCCGACGTCGAGGTTGCAGATCACCCCGCCGAAGTCGAAAATGATGTTCCGGATGACCGGGACTGCCTCCGGCCCGGCACCGGTGCCGGCAGGGGAGAGGGGAGCAGGATGCGTGATGCGCGAAAGGATGGGTTGCATGAAACGGCCGGATGGATTGACGGTGCAAAAATCGCAAAAAATTTCTACCTTTGCACCCCGTTTCACATCTAAGATGTAAGGTCTGAAATGCAAAATAAGATCGTAAATCGTCGATCGTAGATCGTAGATTTACCGGGCCCATAGCTCAGTTGGTCAGAGCAGTAGACTCATAATCTATTGGTCCTAGGTTCAAGTCCTAGTGGGCCCACGAAACAGCGAATATTGAAAGGTGAAAAGTGAAAAGTTCCGTCACACTTCACCTTTCTCTTTTCACCCCCACCCTTCACTTTCCCGGTCCTCCCTGCCTCTCTCTCCATTCGAAAACCCTGCTCGCCTCATAGAAACTTTGCAATAGGACCGAGACCGGAAAAAAGAAAGATCCTTCTCAATAGCCGGGTTGGTTTGGTTCCTGGGAAACCCCTTTGTGTTTCAGAGGGTATTGACACGATCGCGCGTATGACCGGTATTCGCCATTTAGTGTGTTTTTTGAACAAAATATAATAAAAAAATAAGGTTTCATCAGAAAATATTTGCATTTTTAGGTACAATGGATTATATTTGGGATTGATTTTTTTCAGAGTAGGAGCCATCAGATGGAAATGAACACCTTCACTCGTTCTGTTCAAATTCACTGAAAAGGACGGGGATTCTATACTACTGTCAGCGTTTTATTGAGACACGCTGTTAATTGGTGACAGACAAATAAAATTCTTTCCGGTTTCTTGCATTCTTTCATTAAAACAAAATCCCAATGAAAACCATGACAAAAGTTTTACTTTTCGCCGGTTTCCTCTTCGCCGGCCAATACCATGTTTTCGGGCAGACTGGCAAAATAGCCCTTCATCACAACGGAGGGGTTGCCCTTTATACAAATCTCAATACGGCCCTGAGTGGAGCTGTGAACGGCGATACGATCTATTTGCCGGGGGGAACAGTTTTTGTGTCAACAAACCCTTATATTAATAAAAGCCTCACGATTGTCGGGGCGGGGCATCATCCCGACTCGACGCAAGCGACAAGCAGAACCGTAATACCGGTTTCAATTTACATTGCATCCGGTGCTGATAATGGCAAACTGACCGGCATTCAGTGTCAAACTGTCTTTTTCGGCTCTACCTATTCCGATCAAAATGTGAATAATTATATTCTAGAACGATGCAACATAGGTGATTTATTTCCATCGTACGATAATAATAGTACATCGCAGAATATCATGATTACAGAGAATATCATTTCATACTTACACGATTATTCATATAATACCGGCATTGTGGGATTTTCATCCGCGTTGTTTGAAAAAAATATTTTCGGTCCGAATAGTCACTATTCCAAAGATGCTTTATTTGTAAACAATATTTTTTATTGCTACTATAATTATTTTAATTTTCAAAAGGGAACGTATAACAACAACATTATACTGTGTACCGCTAATGCTTCAACCTTCAGCATTGGATCCACCTACACGACGTTTAATAATACCCTGGTCTGCAAACTGGACACATCGGCTCTGACGGTGACTTACTCCGGGATGTACAATAACCCGATCAACCCTGAAAGTGCGGTAAATACTTTTGTTAATGCCATGACGACAGATTTCTCTTATTCAAACAATTACCATCTGAAAGCCACAAGCAACGGTCACAATGCCGGGACAGACGGGACGGATGTAGGGATCTTCGGAACACAATTCCCGGCAAAGGAAGGCGCCGTTCCTTTTAACCCTCACATAAGCCATAAAAACATTGGCACGGCTGTGACCCCCACCGGGGTGCTCAACGTGGATGTCAGAGTTTCAGCTCAGGACAGGTAGGAGGCTGCCATGAAAAGATATCTGATTTTCATGCTATGTGTGTTCGTTGCTCAATCGATATTTGGTCAAAAGATAAAAGGGTACGAATACTGGATGGATGACAATCTGGCCGGGAGGATTACTGTTAACATTTCTCCCGTAAAGTGTTATCATCTACAGGAAGGATTTTCCATGAGTTCGGTTCCCGTGGGTTTGCACTGGTTCAATATCCGGTTCATCGACAGTACAAATACCTGGAGCAGTTTAATGACTCAGTATTTCATTAAATACCCGGGAAACGGAAACAGCACGCAAATAGTCGGTTATGAGTATTGGATTGACGAGGGATTTTCCGATAGAACTTACCAGGTTTTAACCCCTTCCACAGTATATCACCTGGCGGATGGAATCGATATGACGGGTGTTGCAGAGGGCATTCATTATTTGTATCTCCGCTTCAGGGACAGTGCCGGACAATGGAGTGGGATCATTGCCCAATACTTCCTGAAGTTCCCGAACAATACGGGAACCGACCGGCAGGTTGTTGCCTATGAATATTGGCTGGATGATGATTATGCCAATAAAATTGTTCAAGCAGTCACGCCAACCCCGGTTTTCCATCTCATGCAGAGCTTTGATCTCAGCAGTGCCGCTAATGGATTTCACCAGCTCAACTTAAGATTCATGGACAACGCCGGATCCTGGAGCGGGGTGATTTCACAAATCATTATGAAATACGGCCTTCCGGTTATTATTCCCAATAGCATTGTAACTTACCGGTTCTGGTTTGATAATGACCTTTCAACCATGGAAACATATTCAATTCCCCAGCCGGCAAAGTCAGTCCATTGGGCCGATACGGTTGAAATGCCTTTTCTGACGATCGGCCAGCACGTTTTAAACTACCAGTTCAAGGATACCAATGACATATTCAGCAGTGCTAAGGCCGATACTTTCCATGTGATATCTTGTCTCCCATACTCCGGCAGGGTAATTGAGGGACCCACTTCAGTATGTAAGGGGCAAGCAGGGGTTGTATATTCGGTGCGCAGGATCCGGAACGCTTCCGGGTATGTCTGGTCAGTCCCCCCGGGTGCGACCATAGTCTCAGGCGATGGCACCCGTACTATTGTGGTGGATTATTCTTATGCTTCAACCTCCGGAGAGGTGACCATGTATGCTACGAATGTTTGCGGAAACAGTCCTGTTTCTATAAAGCCGGTTACGGTGCATCCACTGCCTCATCCAACGATTGCCGGTGAAGATACTGTCTGTTCCGGAATGCCCGGATTGATTTATACAACGGAGAGCGGGAATTCATCTTATACATGGACGGTTGCACCGGGGAATACCATCACGGCGGGTGGAAATTCCAGCAGCCATTATGCCACCATTTTGTGGAATTCATTGGGGGCGCAGTGGGTCAGGGTAAATTATACGGATCCGAATGGTTGCCGCGATACCAGTGACACTCAATTCGATGTGTTCGTCAACCAAACACCGGTTCCAACATTGAGCGGTCCTGCCAGCGTATGTCTTGGCACCTCCAATGTTGAGTATATAACCCAGGACGGGATGACCAATTATTCCTGGAGTATTTCCCCGGGAGGAACGATAACGGGGGGAGGAACTTCAACGAGCAATGTTATTACAATCACCTGGAACACGACAGGAGCTAAATGGGTGAAAGTGAATTATACCAATGCCGCAGGATGTCAGGGCCTGACCCCGGTACAGTATAATGTCACTGTAAATCCCTTGCCGACGCCAATGCTCACTGGTGGAGATATTGCTTGTTTCAATTCTCCGGTCACCTACCAGGCGCAAAATGGAATGTCCAATTATGTATGGGATTTTTCAACCGGTGGGACTGTGGTTACCGGTGGAACCCCGAGTACTTATTACATCGTTATCCGTTGGAACACCTTGGGTCCGAAGACCGTTTCCGTTAATTATACCAACACAAACGGCTGCACGGCACTTTTGCCAACTGTTAAAAGCATAACCGTTGTGTCTCTGCCGGCCCCTACCATTACGGGACCGTCTGTGGCCTGCTCTGGTGTACCAGGAAACGAATATTATACGGAGGCGGGGATGACGAATTATACCTGGGCGGTATCCAGTGGGGGAACCATTTCAGGCAGTTCGACAGGTAGTTCAGTCATAGTCATCTGGAACACTTCGGGAAACCAGTATGTACGGGTGAATTATTCTAATGCAAATGGATGCAGGGCCACAGTTCCTACTCAGTTTACTGTAACGGTTAACCCATCTCCTGTTCCCGGCCTGACGGGTCCGGCAGAGGCTTGCCGGGATTCTGCAGGGTCTGTTTATTCAACCGAATCCGGGATGATTAATTATTCCTGGAACATCAATGGCGGAACCATTACCAGCGGTGGCGGGCAAAGCAGCAGTTATGCTGTAGTAACATGGACAACCACCGGGAACCAGTCCATCCTGCTTAATTATACCGATGGCATAACAGGATGTGCTTCTGGTAACCCAACGGTAAAGAACGTCCAGGTAATCACTCCGGCTGGGTTAGCCGGTAGTATTTCAGGCCAGCAACAGGTAAATCAGGGGCAATCGGGTGTTGCCTATTCAGTCGCCGCAGTGCCAATGGCATCAGGGTATGCCTGGGAATTGCCTCCCGGTGCAAACATTGCTTCCGGGCTGAATACAAACAGTATTACGGTTGATTTCTCCGCCTCTGCAATTTCAGGTAATATCTTTGTTATTGCTTCTAATATGTGTGGCAGCGAAGGCGCGTCCCCCTATTTCCAAGTCAATGTGATCCCATCCGGTATCCTGCTCCAGAATCAGATAGTATCAAGTGGTAACACGGAATGTTACAATGCGTTCCAAACAATCACCGTCGCAGGCAACGGTACTTCTTTCGCTGTTAATACCGGGGGTTCGGCAACAATGATTGCCGGTCAAAAGATTGACTACCTCCCACATACTTCAGTTCAGCCGGGTGGATATATGCATGGGTATATCATTACGAATGGTGACTATTGCACTCAGGAAATGAATCCCGTTGTAATGAACGCGGATGTAATGAGTATGGCCACCCCGAATGTGGCTGAGATTGTTACCAGTCACTCATTCAGGGTATATCCAAATCCGACAACCGGTGAATTTATCGTCGAATGCACAGGAAAATTGAAGAACCTTCTTACTGGAATTGAAATATTCAACTTAAGCGGACACCGATTTATCAAGAATGATCTGATGGGTGAGAGGATTTACCGATGTTCCGTTACATCACTTCCTCAAGGACTGTACTTTGTCCGGCTGCATTCTATCGAAAACAGTGAAGTGATTAAAGTCCTGAAACTGTGACAAAACCTGTTGTTTGGTTTAATTGATTTGCAGTCCAACTGTTTGGTAATTTGCTTTTCGCTTAAGTTCCTGACTTTCATATTACGGTTGGATCCTGACGGTTCAAGTCCTAGTGGGCCCACCCTCCACTTCCCCGGTCCTCACTGCCTCTCTCTCCATTCGAATACCCTGTCGTCAACTGGTTTCCCGGCCTGAGGATTGCAAATTGAAGTAAATCTGTCAGTTGTTGGAAAATGACTACTTTTACCGCCTTGATCCGATCATGTAACCCAATGACAGACAGTTTAAAACAAGGATTAGTCCTCTTCGTCCTGATGTTCCTGGCAGGAATGCAGGCATTTTCCCAGGGTTTCGTCATCCGCGACGTGCTGGTAAGCAGTCCGGACGCCACCCTTTGCGATATCGAGATCGATCCCTGCCAGAACAGGATCTGCTGGCAATCGCCGGAAGATAACTACCTTTGGATCTGCCGGCTGGATACCCTTACCTGGTCTCTCACGGTTCCTGACGGACGGGAAACGATGGTCGACAGTTCCCTTGTACCGGTCGAGGCATCCGCCAACAGCGCCGAATGGGGCTATGACCACAACGGCACCTACCTGGTGTACGGCAAGGAGATCAACCGGGTACAGTATATCACCGTGGCTTTTGAATCGGGGGGAACCTGGATGTCATCGTTGCTGAATGACACCCCATACCGGATGAACCCGCACGCCACCCAGAACCCCGACGACATGTCGTGTGGGATCCATTACATCTCCACCCTCTCCTCCAATTTTACCAAGTTCAAATTTCTTAGCAACCCGGCCGTGGAACGGTGGATCCACAACTTCATCGATGCCCATTGGTCGAGGCACGAGCAGATCATGACAGGGGTCAGGACCTTCAATCACCAGGTGGCCATGTTCGACCCTCCGCACAACCTTTTCCCGGTCCAGATCACCCACGACGCAGGAATAAAATATACCCGCCCTTACATGTGGCGGGCCCCCGAACATCAGCAGGCCCGCATGTTCTTTGCCGTCGCCGACGGGGTCGAGGTCCGCGTATTCAAGGAAACGGAACCGTTCAGCAACGATTACTCCCTGTATATGTCGTTCACCAGCCCGTCGGCGAACCCGCTTTACACGAAGTTCGGTTCGCCGGAACCCTGCGTGTACGACGGGCAATCGTATATGACCTTCATGGCGTCGACCTCCGAATGTGAAACCTCCTGTTTTCCGGGCGAGATCTGGATCGCGAAGCTCGACAGCGCGGCACCCCTCTTCCGGATGGTTTCCGATACCGCGATCGCCATCCGCACCGATCCCGAAACCCTGGCTACAACCGATTCTCTGCTGGTCTATTACACCGAGGTAGTCGAGACGCCGGAAAACCCGACGATCTACCGGCTGAAGAAGTGTGACACCGGCATCGGGTTCAGCCCCCTGACCGGGACCGGCGGTGGTTTTGACCGGGATCGAAGGCACATCGTCGCCTTTCCGAACCCGTTCGGGCAGTATGTCGGGTTAAAAGCAAACCGGAAAGCGGACCATATCAAACTGACCGATCCCTACGGCCGGACAATCTGGGAGGGGACGGAGATCGGGGCGGAAGACTTTTCCGGGCTGCGTTCCGGTTTGTATTTCCTCCGCGCCATTACAGGCGACGAAACCCAGACCCTCGGGGTGGTAAAAGAGTGAACCGGATAGACGGTAATTCTCTATCCGGTTCAACCTTACAGAACTTTTTATCTCAAGTGCCCGGCTACTGCACGTAGTTGTAACCCATGATCTGGGAGGGTCCCCAAACGGTCATGCTTTTTGCCACCATCAGGTCGTAGATCATGCCATTGCCGCCGAACAGGATCGACTTGGCGTCATAACCCAGCAGGCGCAGGTAGGCGCTCAGGAACGCACTGGTTTGACCCGTGTAGCAATAGACCGCGACCGGCTTGCCAACCGGAAGGGTCTTCAGGTCGGCAGCCAGTTTGATCGACTGCTTCGGGGTGTATTGAACGGCGCCGGGGATGTGGCCCGGATCGGCATACTGGTCGGCAGGCCAGTAATTGACGATGTAGTAGTTGGAAAGGTTGTCGAAAACGGTCTTGTTGGTCACCGTAGCTGCACCAAAACCTTCCGTCAGGACGGCAGCCACGCGGGCCTCCAGGATCTCCTTGCCGGTGGTCTTGCCTGTCGACAGGGTCGGCATGGCGCCTGCGGCATTCTTATTCGCGGCGGTTGCCGTGAACTGGGAGGCATAGGTGTTACCGGCAGCCACCGCGTTGTTCCATTTGGCTGCAAAGTCGGCATGCCATGCGCACATTCCCCATTTCATCGAATAAACCTTGTCATACCCCATCAAACGCAGGAGCGACGCGGCAAAGCCAGCCGTCTGGCCGGTGTAGCAAACGATGGCCACCTTGGTATAGCTGGTCAGATCGACCGACTTGATGTGGGTGAGAACATCGGCCAGGGCCACATTGTGGGCGTTCAGAATGTGCCCGGTGGCGAAATCGGCCGCCGAACGGATGTCGATGATGTATACCTGCCCGGTCTCATTCAGCGTCTTGACTTCGGTGGCGCCGATGATCGAAGGCATGTCGGTGTTCACGTAATCCTTTTTCAGGGGTGAGTCGGCCGATTCCAGGTAGGCTGCCAGTACTTCCGATTCGTTGATCGCCGGCGTGGTATCGTCATCGTCCTTGCTGCAGGAAACCATGAACAGGGCCATTAACAGGCTGAGAAATAATAATTTGCTGTTTTTCATTTTGTTGATTTTATTGGGTTAGACAAAGTAATGCTTGATGGATTATTTGGTGAACCAGGCGGCGGGCAATTTGCCGTCGACCACGATCCCTGCGGCGGCCACGGCTTCCCACCCGAGCAGGTCGTCGGCAAAGAGATAAAGACCCTTGTTAATGAGCGTTCCCCCTTCGTTACGGATATGACAGTTGTCGGAACAGCTCTGCCCGGCGGTCACTTTGGTTCGATCGGTCCAGCGCAGGATGTTATGCGGCGAGGTGTAGTTGTAGGTGGGCAGAACGTCGAAATTGCTGTATTGCGCAACCCCGTATCTTTCCCAGTTGTCGGGCGCCGCCAGTGTCCGTCTGACCAGCGTGAAATTGAAGTTGGTCTTGATCTGCGGCAGCGGATTGGATGCGATCTTGAATCCCATGTAGGAGGGGATGCGGGCTCCTTCCCCATGGATGTGGCAGCTCCCGCAGTTGTTGTATTTCTGCGAATGGCACACCTGGCAGTTGAAGGTCCGGTAATGCATCGCATGGTAGGTGTTTTTCGTGGCAATGCCGGTGTGGCAATCGTCGCAGGAAGGAAGTTTGCTGTAGGCATACCGCTGGATGACCGGCTGGCCGTCGCCGTGCAGTTCGTCGGCCTTGTGGCAATCCACGCACGAGTATCCTGCCTGGGTCAGGTGGACGTCGGGCTGGGTTCCGGAAGCCACTCCGAGATAGGCATGTCCGCCCCGTGACACGTGACACGTGACGCAAATGGTGACCATATCAGGGGTTTTTGTGAAACGATGACCGTTAGCCAGTCCCCCTCCTCCCATGACGGGGCGGATGATGTGACATTCGCCGCACGAAGCATGGCACGTGGCGCAGTTTTTATTGTAGCCCTCGATCTGGTGCGCCGGCAGTTTGTCGAAATCGGCCGGGCCACTCAGTCCGCTTCGCAGGGTCACTTTGCGTTTCTGCCCGGTTCCCTGGTGGATGCTGGTTTTGAAGTTGTTGACGATGGCCGCGTGGCAGCCGCCGCAGGTCTGATCGGAGACGACGGAGGGATGGCGGATGAAATCGCCCGAATGGGCCACCGTTTTATCGGCCGTGTTTCCTACGCCTTTATGGCATCCGGTGCAGCCGATCGGGTAATGAGCCGATGCCTTATAGGCCTGGTAACCTTCGCCTCCCATGTAAACCCGGTCGTAGGGTTCGTAATGGGGAGCCTCCCCTCCGCAACCTCCTGCCGGGGCTGCGGTGTCGGGTGTGTACACCTTCTGCAGATGGGCGTAGTTGGTATGACATCCTTCGCAGGAGGCGACATCATTACCGGATGTATTGTTATCCGGATCCTTTTTGGAACAGCCCTGCGATACCAGCAACGCGATGATAATCAGGGCCGGAAGTAAAATCTTCAAATATTTCATAGTTCTTTGGATTGAGTCATTTTCCTATCCGTAAAATTGATTGTTATTCCGGTAACAGAGTGGGTTCCCGACATGGCACAGACCGGTATATGATCTGGTTCCGGACAAGTAAAAAGCTGATCCGGATCAGTTCAATAACTGATGAAAGGTGTATATTTGCTTTTTTAAATATATAGTCGATGCCCCGAAGCGAACATTTTTCCGGTTGCACCATCAGTCCCTATCCCTGCCGTTGTTTCAACCTGCTGGGGCCTCAGGAGCGGGAGTTGCTGGAGGCCAACTCGGTGCTTGTGCGTTTCCGGAAGGGGGAGACCATCTGCAAGCAGGGGGCCCTGGCTTCGCACATCTTTTCGGTCGAGAAGGGCCTGGCGAAAGTATTTCTCGACGACGGGACCAATTCACTGGTGTTGAAGGTGGTGCCTGAAGGGAATCTGCTCGGGCTCTCCTCCATCAACAGCGAAAATCATACCTATCAGTATTCTTCGATGGCCTATGTCGAATCGGAGATCCTGCAGATCGACATCCGGACATTCAGGCAGATACTGGCCGGTAACCCGGCGTTTGCACAGGAGATCATCCACATCCTGGGGGCGAACAGCATTCAGATCAACGGTCGTTTTTTCTGCCTGACGCACAAGCAATCCTACGGCCGGCTGGCCGATATCCTGCTGTGTTTATCGGAAAGGATATTCCGCAATCAGGATTTCGAGTTGCCCATGTCACGGAAAGAGTTGGCCGAGTTGTCGGGTCTGAGTTCCGAGACAGTGATCCGGATGTTGAAGACTTTCAGCGACGAAGGGTTGATTCGGACGGAGGGCAGGTTTTTCACGATCCTCGACCGGGACCGGCTCCGGAAGATCAGCGAGACGGGGTAGAGCCACCCTGACGGGGTCCCCCCACCCTGACGGGGTCCCCCACCCTGACGGGGTCCCCCCATCCCGACGGGGTCCCCCCACCCTGACGGGGTCCCCCCACCCTGACGGGGTCCCCCC
>CAYVVG010000005.1:61705-95236 GCA_964455285.1 uncultured Prolixibacteraceae bacterium | reverse complement strand
TCCCTACTGGTAGGGAGGGGCTAGGGGTGGGTAGATTGACTTTTCGGAGTGGACTTAATAATAGAATGATCGAGCTGCCGATCAATGGATCAGGCGGGGCATTTCATTCGGTGATCAGGTGCTGGAAAAAGATCGAAAGCAGGATGTACAGGAGGATAATTACGGGGATGGCGTTGAGAAAGAAAAGCAGGAACAAAACCACCGAGAGGATAAGAAAGACAAACCGGAGCTGGTTCCCCTTCCATTCCAGGCTTTTGAATTTCAACGAAAAGATCCTGAAATCGGAGATCAGCAGGTAGGAGAAAAAAACCGACAGGATGGTCAGGATGCGGGAATTCGAGAAAAAGGAGACCAGGAAATCGAGGCGGATCAGTTCCCACAACCCGGGCTGAACATATAATACCAGGGGGATGGAGGCGAAGAAGATCGCGTTGGCGGGGGTAGGCAGACCGATAAAATTGACCTCCTGGCGCAGGTCGATGTTGAACCTGGCGAGGCGCAGGGCGGAGCAGACCGGGATGAGCATGGCGAACCAGGGGGTAATGTGCATGCGCTCGAGCGCGTTGCAGCTCCCGTCGCAGCGGGCCGAGAGCATCATGAAGACCAGGATGCCGGGAGCCACCCCGAAAGAGACCACATCGGCGAGCGAATCAAGCTGCTTCCCCAATTCCGAATACGCTTTCAGCAGCCGGGCGGCATTTCCGTCGAGATAGTCGAACACAGCGGCCAGAAAGATCATCAGCGAAGCGGAGACAAAGTCACCCCGGAACGCGAAAGTCAGCGAAACCAGTCCGCTCACGAGGTTCAGCACCGAAAGGGTATTGGGTATGTGCTGCCGGATTTTCATGAGGCTTTTTTTTACAAAGGTATCCATTCCGCCGGGAAAACATATGGATGCGTTTTCGATGTTAGCGAATTTGGTTACTTTTGCACCTTGTTTCTATTTCCGACACCAAACACGGACTTCCGATGAAATATACCCGATTCGCTCTGTCAACATTGCTCCTCGTAATCCTGCTGACCCAGCCCGCCTGGGCCCAGTTCACCGTTTCCGGCGAGTTCCGCCCCCGCGCCGAGTACCGCGACGGATATTCGAAGCTGCGTGACTCAAGCAAGACTCCCTATGCCACGATCCCTGGCCGTAACCGGCTGATATTCGACTACCGGAACGAGGCATTCACCGCCCGGTTCTCGGTACAGCAGGCGTACATTTTCGGCGAGAACAACTACAGTTCGGATACCGTTACCCGCAACACCGTCAACATCTATGAAGCCTGGTTCCGGTATGCCTTTGCCAAAGGCTTCGCCGTGAAGGTCGGGCGCATGGAACTGAGTTACGACGATGGGCGCCTTTTTGGAAATTCGAACTGGGGCCCCAAAGGAGCTACCCATGACCTGGCTCTGTTGCAATGGGAAGCTCCCAAAGCCGGCTACCGGGGCGATTTCGGGATTGCCATCAACAACACAGCCCCGGCCGGCGCGTACCTCAGTTCCTACCTGCTGAAAAATTACAAATACATGGGGTTCCTTTATGAACAGAAGAAATTCCTGAAGGATAAGCTGGTATTCAGCGTGCTGGGTGTGGTGGATGTCTTCCAGAAACCCGCTTCCAGCGAAAAGAAAAGCACGGTGACCGGGTATTCGACGATCGTCATCATCAATGCAAACCACGATACGATCGGCACTTCCGTTATTCCGGTATATTCGACCAGTACGGTGAGCACCACCTATCCCAACCAGTTGTATGGCAGGTTTACCTTCGGGGGCACCGGCAGCTTCACCTGGAAGAACCTGAAAGTCTTTGCCGCCGGATACTACCAGGCCGGGCACCTGAACGACGGCCGTGAGATCAGAGCCGGCTTTTACGGGGGTTACGCTTCCTATAAGATCTTCAGGCCCCTGACTGTGCTGGCCGGGTATGACCGGCTGTCAGGAGACGACTACTCCGACGCACAGGGGATCAAAACCCGATCGACCTCTTTCTCGGTACTCTACCCGTCGAGTCATGGCTTTTACGGGTACATGGACATGTTTTCATCACATGTCAGCGCGGGCAATACCGCCGGGCTCACCGATCTCTACGGCAAAGTCACCTGGTCCTTCTCTGAAAAAACCTCCCTGGAGGCTACATACCGCATGTTGGGACTGGCCAGGGGCTACCTTCCCGTATCGGCCGTCAAACCCGGAGACCCGACCTGGATCGCCGTCAGCAGGAACCTGGGCTCGGAGGTCGATCTGATGGTGTTGTACAAACCCGTTCCGAACCTGGAGCTCAATGCCGCCTACTGTTTCTTTCTGCCAACCTCGACCATGGAACGCCTGAACGGTCTGAAGACCGGCACCTCGAAGTGGGCGCAGTATGCCTACCTGCAGCTCACCTACCGGCCGACGTTCTTCAACTCCGATAAGCACTGACCGGGCCATCCCGATGATGACCGATCCCCGTTCCCTCCGAATCAAAGATTACGATTATGCCCTTCCCGCGGAGCGGATCGCCCAGTACCCGCTGGCCGACCGCGATGCATCAAAGCTGCTCATCGTCGGCCGCGAAGGGATCCGCGAAGACCGGTTCCGCGGCGTCGGCAGCCACCTGCCCCCCGGCAGCCTGCTGGTCTTCAACAACACCCGGGTCGTACACGCCCGCCTGTTGTTCCGGAAACCCTCCGGAGGGCAGGTCGAGATCTTTTGCCTCGAGCCCCTTTCACCCGTCACCGAGATCCAGGCTGCCTTCCGGCACAGCTCGGAGGTGACCTGGAAATGCCTGGTCGGCAACCTGCGAAGGTGGAAGTCGGGGAGCCTCGTACTCGACGCCCTGCACGACGGCATACCCTGCCGGTTATATGCCGATCTTGACGGTGATGCAGGCGATGGGTCCTGCAGGATCGGTTTCCGCTGGGATCCTCCCTATCTTCCGTTCTCGGCCGTGCTTCAGGCAGCAGGCCAGGTGCCCCTCCCCCCCTACATCTCCCGCCGGCCGGAACCCGGCGACGAAGAGAGGTACCAGACCGTGTTTGCCCGTTACGACGGGTCGGTGGCTGCTCCCACCGCCGGTTTGCATTTTACGGAGAAACTCATGGCCGGTTTGCGGGCACAGGGCATAACCACCGACGAGGTGACGCTGCATGTCGGCGCGGGAACTTTCCGGCCCGTCACTACCGAAAAGATCGGCGATCACCCGATGCATCACGAGAAGATCGTCGTGCCGGGAACTTTCATCGCCCGCCTGGCCGCGAACCACGACCCGGTGTTTGCCGTGGGCACCACAGCCGCACGTACCCTCGAAAGCCTTTACTGGCTGGGGATCCGGGTAATCCGGGAGGGAGCCGGGATCCACCCGGCAGTGGGGCAGTGGGATCCGTATTCAGGCGATGTTCCGGAGGTTCCGCTGAAAACGGCACTGGAGGCCCTGCTCGGCTACCTAAACAGGACCGGGGCTGATGCTTTCACGGGCGAGACCCGGCTCCTGATCGCACCAGGATACCGTTTCCGGGTCGTTTCGGGATTGATCACCAACTTCCACATGCCCCAGAGCACCCTGCTGCTGCTCATTGCCGCCCTGGCCGGTGAACAGTGGAAAGAGGCGTACGCCCATGCCCTCGCGAACGGCTTCCGGTTCCTCAGCTACGGCGACTCCTGCCTCTTTTTCAATCCGCAGGAGATTTTGCATTAAGATTCGTATCTTTGCAATTCAGCGCACGATAAAACCCGACACCATGACATTGAGCATACTCCTGATATTCGGACTCGGAACGACGGAACTGTTGCTGATCGGACTGGGTATCCTCCTTTTCTTCGGAGGAAAGAAGATCCCTGAACTGATGCGCGGCCTGGGCAAGGGTGTGAAGAGTTTCAAGGAAGGGATCGACGGCGTCGAAGACGAGTTGAACAAGCCCGCCGGGAAAAAATCCGCCCCGGACCAGACCGACACCAAATCCTGACGCACTCCCCGTTTCATTGACGCTGCCCGGGAACAATGCCGTCCAATGGGTATCGCTCCCACTATGAAAAAACGGATCCTCATCACAGCCGGGTTTCTTTTCGTGGCAGCCGCCATTGCGGGGATCATCCGCCTCAACGCGCTGTTACCCATTGCCACAGGATATCACGCCAAGATCCTTTGCTCCGCCGTCTTTATTTCGGACCGTTCGCCTGAGGAGGTGATCCGCAGGGAGTTGAATTTCTCCCTGGTAAAGTTCGTCCGGACCCACGTCGACACCGTTCGTAAAACCGTCACCAGCCGGCTGCTGTGGCAGACCTCGGTCGCCACATATCGCAACGGTTACGGCACCCTCCTGCTACCCGGCACATCCGGCGCAGGCGACCGCAGACCTCCCTTTCCGAAGGTGCCGCCTCCTTCCTATGACCCCGACACCCTGCCCTGGCCCCTGGGCAACCGTTTACCCGACGTCCCCGGAAACGGGAAGCAGGCACGGCTCGAACCTGTGATCCGTCGGTTGATGATGCAGCACGCGTATGGAGGCGACCCTTATGCGTTCATCGTCCTCCACCGGGGGGTGCCCTTGGCCGAGGAATACCATCACAGCTTCGGCCCCTCCACCCGTTTCCCCGGCTGGTCGGTGGCGAAGAGCTTCATCAGCACGCTGGCAGGCATCATGGTGGCCGAAGGCCGCCTCGATCCGGACCGGCCGGCAGCGATCCCCGGATGGGCGAACGACGAGCGGAAAAACATCACCCTGAAGGACTTGCTGCAGATGCAGAGCGGCCTTGAGTGGAACGAGGATTACGGCACCGCCTCCGACGTGACGAAGATGCTCTTCACTGCGAACGATTTCGCCGCCTACACGGCATCCAAGCCGCCGGAATGCGCCGCCGGAACCCGCTGGCAATATGCCTCGGGGATCCCCAACATCGTCACATTGCTGATGCGGCAGTCGTTCGGCAACGACAGCGCCTATCTTTCTTACCCCTGTTCCCGGCTGTTTTACCCGATTGGAATGACCTGTGCCCTGTTCGAAACCGACGCAGCCGGCAACATCGCTGGATCCTCCTACCTCTTCGCCACCGCGCGCGATTTCGCCCGGTTCGGGCTCCTATGGCTGAACAGGGGCACCTTCATGGGCCAACGGATCGTGCCGGAAGAATGGGTAAGGTTCGCGACCACCCCCGCGCCCCACAGCGGCGGGAATTACGGTGCCTCCTTCTGGCTGAACCGGGGCGGACGTTACCCGGCGGCGCCCCCCGACATGTTTTTCTGCATCGGCGTCGACGGCCAGCGGATCTTCATCATCCCTTCCCGGGATCTGGTGATCGTGGTGCTCGGAAGTTCCCGGGAACCGGACCATGCGCTCGACTTCAACCTTCTGCTGGCCGATATTCTCCGGACCCTCCCTGCCTGACATTTGCATCGGAATGGTGATTTTATTACCTTCGTGGTAACAAATCCGATGCAATATGGTCCGTTTCCTCCTGCCTCTCATGCTTTTAGCCCTCCTTCCCGGCTGCAAGCAAAAGCAATACACGCCCAAAAACCACAAGGGGTCGCAAATCGTCGCGGGAAGCAGCGGCGGTGTGACCGGGATGCTGAAAGAGTACATCCTGCTGGATAACGGCCAACTGTTCCTCAGCAAAGGATTGAAAGGGGAATGGAAGGCGATTGGAAAGCTGAAGCGGACGGTCGCCCGCGACTTGTTCAAAAAAGCCGAAGCCCTTGATCTGGGGGGCAAACGGTTCAGCCACCCGGGCAACATGACCTATTACCTGATGCTGAAGGATCCCTCGCGAACCTATGAAGTGAAGTGGGGAGAGGCCGGCTTAGCCCCTCCCGACGGCATTGAATCTTTCTACAACGAATTGATCACTGCATTCAACCGATAACCCTTCATCCCATGAAAACCAATCTACGTTCTCTCCTGGCCCTGGTCCTGGTTATGGCCGGGGTCACGGCCGCCTTCAGCCAGCCGGCCCTTTTCGCCCCCAAGTCGAAGATCGCTGCCCGTTCCCGGTTTTCACCGGCTCCCCTGCAGGCCCTCCCCGGGATCACCTCCCCGGCCGCTTCTGCCCGGATCTCTTCGGTCCGGCCGACCGGTCACCCGCTGCCTTTCAGTAACCGCGGGACCCTGCTGCCGGGCGAAAAACGGTTCAATGATCATGGTCAGATCATCTGGTATTCGGGCAGCATTCCGGGAGATCCCGCCGGCATTCTCCTGCCCGCGGGCACCGAAAACGCATGCCTCGCGTATCTCGAAGCCCTCGGGCCCCTTCTCCGAATGGCCAACCCACGTCAGGAATTCGTCGTCAAACATCAATCGACCGATGAACTGGGCATGATGCATGTGAAGATGCAGCAGGTTTACCAGGGTTTGCCGGTGTACGGTGCCGAAGTGATCCTGCATGCCACGTCAGGGCAGATCGACCTCCTGACCGGGCTTCCCTACCCCACCCCCGGACTGACCGATCTTTCCCCCGCTCTGGCGTCGTCGCAGGCTGCAGGCATTGCCCTCAACAACCTCCGGGACCTGACCTCCGTGCATGCGCTGGATCCTTCCCAGCAGGCCCTGCTGAAGTACAACGGGCCCCTGACCGAACTGGTCATCTACCCGAAAGACCGCGATCCGAAGCAGCTCTTCCTCGCCTGGCATGTCACCCTGAGACCCAATTTCCTCGAGCGTTGGGAGTATTTTATCGACGCCCGCACCGGTTCGATCCTCCATCGATACAACAACACACCAACCGACGGCGACGTCACCTTCACCGGACCCGACCTCAACGGGGTCAGCCGCACCATCCATGCATACCTTGAGAACGGCACCTACCTGATGGTCGACGTCACCCGGCCAATGTTCAACCCGCAAAACTACGAAGGCACCCTGCGCGTGTACGACGCCAACTACACCAGCCCGTCGGGCTCCTCCTTCAGCCCCGCGCTGTGCACCTCGACGGTGAACAGCTGGGGCCCGAAAGTGGTTTCGTCGCAATACAATTCTGGTTTGACCTACGAATATTTCCGCACCACCCACGGCAAGAACTCCTGGAACAACCAGGGCGGCTCGCTGCTGACCGTGATCAACGCCTCCGACGACAACGGAGGAGGTCTCGATAACGCATACTGGAACGGCGTCTGCATCATTTACGGCAACGGCGCCACCTACTTCAAGCCATTGGCCGGCGCGCTCGATGTGGGGGCGCACGAGATCGGCCATGCGTTCGACCAGGGGTCGGCCAATCTCGAATACCAGTATCAATCCGGCGCTTTGAACGAAGCCTTTTCTGATATCGCCGCCGCGGTAGTTGAACGGGTCAACTGGAAGATCGGCGAAGATGTGGCCAAGCCGGCTTATTTCCCGACGGGATGCCTGCGCGACATGTCGAATCCCCATAACGGGGGCAACAGTCTCGGCGATCCCGGTTACCAGCCGGCCCACGTGAACGAAATGTACACGGGGTCGGACGACAACGGAGGAGTCCATATCAACAGCGGGATCATCAACTTCGCCTTCTACAAATATGTCAGCGCGGTGGGCATGGTCAAAGGAGAGATGACCTTCTTCCGGGCGCTGTTCAACTACCTCACCCGATCGTCGCAGTTCATCGACTGCCGCCTGGCGGTGGTGCAATCGGCGAAGGATCTTTACGGAGACAACTCGGCCGAGATGAATGCGGCGAAGAGCGCCTTCGACCAGGTGGGTGTCACCGACGGGGCGGGCGGCAATTACCAGAACACGTTGCCCGTCAACCCGGGGCAGGACTATATCCTGGTTTACAACACTAACACCGGGGATCCCAATACCCTGTATATCTCCAACACGGCAGGCAACCAGTTCACCCCCATCTCTCAGACACCGCTGATCAACAAGCCGAGCATCGTCGATAACGGGAGCGTGGCGGTGTTCATCGGCAGCGACAAGCTGATCCATGCCATTTCGCTCGTTTCGCCCTACCAGGAATCGGTCATCCAGAACGACCCCGTATGGTCGAATGTGGCGGTCTCGAAAGACGGGATGCTGATCGCCGCCGTGACCCAGTACCAGGATTCGGCGATCTACGTTTACAGTTATGCCCTGTCGCAATGGGCCACTGCGCACCTGTACAACCCCACCACCCAGCAGGGCATCGTGAACTACAACGTGCTGTACGCCGACGCGCTGGAATGGGATTACGGCGGCGAGTTCCTCATGTACGACGCCTACAACCAGATGAACAGCTCCACCACCGGGCAGAATGTCGATTACTGGGACATCAGTTTCATGAATGTGTGGAGCAAGGCCTCCGGCACCTGGGGTAGCGGCGAGGTGTTCAAGCTGGTGTCGGGCATTCCGGAGGGGATCAGCATCGGGAACCCATCGCTTTCGAAGAACTCCCCATCGGTGTGCGCCTTCGATTATCTCGACGGCAACAGCGGATCGGTGAGCGTGATGGCCGGAAATCTCGAGACTGGTGATTTCGTCGAGGTCTTTGCCAACGGTTCCACCCTGAGCTACCCCAACTACTCGAAATCCGACGACAAGATCATCTTCAGCGGAACTTACAACAGCACTCCTGTGCTGGCCTACATACCCATGTCGCCGGACAAGATCCACCCGGCCTCCTCCAGCGCCACCGTGATGATCAGCGAAGCGAAGTGGGGCGTGTGGTACGCCCAGGGCAACCGTCCGCTGGGAGAAGAAGAACGACCGGTTCTGTGCACCGGGGGAATGCAGATATTCCCCAACCCGTGCCATGACCAGGTTACTATTGTGCTGGACGATGCCCTCGACAGGACCACCACCCTGGCTGTGTACGACCTGCAGGGTGTGTGCGTGCGATCCGGTGTCGGGATGACCGGCGGGAAAGCAATCCTCGACGTCTCTACCCTTGTGCGGGGAATTTACATGGTGAAGGCAACAGGGAAAGGGAATTTAGCAACGGGGAAAGTGGTCGTGGCACCCTGACGGGGTGGGGGACCCTGACGGGGTGTCCGGCCACATCACGCGTCACGCGTCACGAAAACCTCCCCCAAAGCCTCCGCCAGGTACCGGTACTGATCCATCGAATTGTATAGCTGAACCGCTATCCGGGTTAGCCGCGACGGAGGCCACGACCAGTTCATGACCGGGATCTCGATGGCGTAATCATGGAACAACCGGTCCTGCAGGGGCTCGGTGCCCTTGTAACCGACGGGGGTGAACACTTCAGCCGGCGGCAGCGGTAAGGTGGCCATCGAGGCGATCATGGCATCCGGGCATGGCAATCCGATCCCCAGGCGGTCGCAGATCATCTTCCGGGCCTCCAGGCAGAGGTCGCGGTTGCGCTGCATCACCGCCGGCCAGCCCCCCGGCAGCAACGAACCCACCCATTCGATGGCATCGTACACCGACAACACCCCCGAAGGATCCCAGGTTCCGGGCCAGAAAAACCGCTCGGTGAAAGGCTCGGCCGCATGGCCGGCATGGCTGATCACCACCGGCACAATCCCTTTTCGCCGGTCGTGCCGCACATGAAGGATGGCTGTTCCCTTGGGCGTGCAGAGCCACTTGTGGCAATTTCCCGTGTAGTAGGCTGCCCCGATACGTTCCAGGTCAAGGGGAATGCTGCCGGGAGCATGGGCGCCGTCGATCATCGTGTCGATGCCCCGCCGGTCCAGCTCCCGCACGATCTCCTCCACGGGGTGGATCAGCGCCGTGGCCGAGGTGATGTGGTCGACCAGGGCGATCTTCGTGCGTGGGGTGACTTTCGCCAGGATGGCCTGCGTGATCTCCCCCGGCGATGAGATGGGAAACCCGTATTCCGCCTCCACCGGCACCGCGCCGGTTGTTTCGGCGATATATTCCAAGAGTTTCCTGCAGGCGCCATAGATGTGATGGGTGATGAGGATCTCGTCGCCCGGATCGAAGTGCAGCGAGCGGAAAACGGTGTTGACCCCGGCCGTGGCATTCGGAACAAAGACCAGTCCGCCGGGATCGGCGTTGACGAATCGGGCAGCGGCCAGCCGCGACCGTTCGTAGAGTTCCTCCATCTCGCGGATCATGAAACGGATCGGTTCTGCCTCCAGCATGGCGCGATACGCCTCCTGTTTTTCCAGGATGGGTGCCGGACATGCGCCGAAGGAGCCATGGTTCAGGAAGACAACGCCCGGGTCGAGCGACCAGTGCCGGGCAAATTCGGAAGGTGCCGGAAGCTTCATAGCGGTGTATAATCAGGAAAAGGCACGGTCTTTACAGTCTCAACCCACCTCCACGATCAGTCCTTTCAGGTATTCTCCTTCGGGATGGAAGATACTTACCGGGTGGTCGGGTCCCTGCGACAGGGAATGCATGATCCGGACCCGGCGGCCTGTTTCGATGGCGGCCGACTGAACCGCCGAACGGAACATCTCGCGCGGGATGGCCTGGGAACAGGAGAAAGTGAAGAGGATGCCCCCGGGGTTCAGCTTTTTCATCGCTTCGGCGTTGATGTGGATGTAAGCATGCAGGGCGTTGTTGGTCACCTGGTGGGTCTTGGCAAAAGCCGGGGGATCGAGGATGATCATATCGTACCCCTCCTTCGAATCGACTAAAAACTGCTTCACATCGGCCACAGTCGAAGAATGCAAAGTTCCGTCAATTCCGTTCAGCCGCATGTTCTCCTCCGTCCATTCGATGGCCTGCCGCGAACTGTCCACCGAATGGACCCGGGTGGCCCCTCCTTTCGCGGCATACACCGAAAAGGCGCCGGAATAGCAAAACGTGTTGAGTACGCTGCGGCCGCGGGCATAGAACTGGGCGAACATGCGGTTTCCGCGCTGATCAAGGTAGAAGCCGGTCTTTTGCCCGGTTGCGAAATCGACCATGAACCGGTGACCGGTCTCAAGGATCTCCACAGGGTCTGAAGAGCCGTAAAGGAATCCTCCTCCGGAAGCCTTGTGGTAAACGGCGGTCAGCTTATCGCCAAATATCTCCTGCAGTGCCCGGCTGAAAACCGGCAGCAGCCGCTGCATCCCTTCCGAGCCGGTCTGGATCACCGCCACGCCGTTGTACCAGTCGATGATGAGTGACGGCAGCAGGTCGCCTTCGGAACAAACCAGCCGGAAGGCATTCGTGCCCGGATCATCCGTGAGCCCCAGCCGCGTGCGGAACTGATACGCCGCCTCCAGCTTTCCTTTCCAGAAATCTTCGTTGACCGTGACCGGTCCGAAGTGAAAGATCTTGACGGCGATCGAACCCTTCATGAAGTGACCCATCGCCACCGTCTCCCCGCGGGCGCTCTGCACTTCCACCACATCCCCGTCGGCGGGCGCTTCGTCGATGCGATCGATGGCGCCGGAAAAGATCCAGGGATGGAAGCGCTTGACGGCGGCCTCTTTGCCGTGTTTCAGGAGGATCTTCGGTGCGGGCGACATGGCGATGATTTTCGACAAAGGTACGGTGATAATCGAGGAAATCCCTATTTTTGTCTGATAAGGGATGCCTATGGAACTCAGGAATCAATGCGTGCTGGTGACCGGCGGCGCCGGCTTCATCGGCAGCCACCTCACCGAACTGCTGGTCACACAAACCTCCCGGGTGCGGGTGCTGGTCCATTACAACTCCCTCGACCGGCTGGGATGGATCGACCATCTTCCCCCGCAAATAAAGGATTCTATCGAGATCTTCAAGGGCGATATCCGCGACCCGAACGGGGTGCGGGAAGCCATGAAGGGCTGCCAAACGGTGTTCCACCTCGCCGCCCTGATCGGCATCCCCTACTCCTATCATTCGCCCGATACCTATGTCGATACGAATGTCAAAGGAACCCTGAACGTGTTGCAGGCGGCCCGTCAGCTCGGGGTGGAACGGGTCATCCACACCTCCACCTCCGAAGTTTACGGCACGGCCCGGTTCGTGCCGATCACCGAAGAACACCCGGTCAACCCGCAGTCGCCCTACGCCGCCACCAAGGCCTCGGCCGACTTCCTGGCCCTATCGTTCCACCGCTCCTTCGGCACCCCCGTGACGATCGTGCGGCCTTTCAACACGTACGGTCCGCGCCAGTCCACCCGCGCCATCATCCCTTCGGTCATCACCCAGCTCAGCGAGGGCGACGGAAGGATCACGCTCGGTTCGCTCCATCCCACCCGCGACCTGACCTATGTGACCGATACGGCCCGGGGATTTCTCCTGGCGGCAGGCAGTGATGCCGCCGTGGGCGAAGTGGTCAACCTCGGCACCGGCCACGAGATCACGATCGGCGACCTGGCCGGAATGATCGCCGGGATCATGGGAAAAGAGTTGAGGATCGGAAATGCCGCCGAACGCGTCCGGCCTGAAAGGAGTGAAGTGGAACGACTCTGCGCCGGCACGGCAAAGATGCAGCGCCTGACCGGCTGGGAACCGGCTTTCTCCCTCGAAAAAGGGCTGGAAGCCACCATCGGCTGGTTCGACGATCCGCTGCACCGGTCGCTCTTCCGTACCGGAACCTTCACCCTGTAACCGGAGTAGCCATGAAAAAGCTGATCCTGATCCTGCTGATCCTGGCATCCTCCCTCTTCTCAACGGCCCAGGTCGTCAGCGAAGATGTTTCGAACACCGGCATCTACGAGTTCCTCGACGAACTGGCCGCCCTGAAGGTGATCACGCTGAACTCAGCCATAAAGCCTTACTCCAGGGAATATATCGCCCGGAAACTGAACGAAGCCAGGCTCGCCGCAGCCGATACCGCCGCCCCAAAAAGCCTGTTGTCGAAAAGGCAGCAGCAGGAACTGGATTTTTACTGCCGCGACTACCCCACCCCTGCCCCTCCCCAAACAGGGAGGGGAGACCCCCCCCCCGGCCCCGTCACCCGTCACGCATCACGTGTCACCTTCTCCTTTGCCCCCCCCGGCCTTCATTACCGCGACTCGCTGTTCGCCTTCTCCCTGAGGCCCATCCTGGGGATCCGGGCGGTGGCCAACGCGAACGGTTCGGCCTACCGGCGATGGTGGGGGGCCAGCCTTTTCGGGTCGGTCGGCAAACATGTCGGGTTCTACGCCAGCCTCCGCGACAACAATGCCAGCATTCCCCTGGCCCGCCCCGATTATTTCACCCTCGAGGAGGGGTCGGTGTACAAGGATTATGAGAACGGCAAGGTCGATTTCAGCGAAATGCGGGGCGGCATCACCGCCTCCGCCTCCTGGGGATCGATCGGGCTGCTCCACGACCGCCCGGTGTGGGGCGACGGATACCACGGCACCAACATCCTCTCGGGGAAAGCCCCGGCCTTCCCGTACATCCGCCTGCACCTGGACCCGGTGAAGTGGTTCAGTTTCGAATATCTCCACGGCTGGCTCAACTCCAATGTCATCGACAGCAGCCGCTCCTATTACACCGGCGACACCTACCGGATCGTTTACCGCAACAAGTTCATCGCCGCCAATCTTTTCACCTTCACCCCCTGGCGGGGACTCGACCTCTCAGTGGGCAACTCCATCATCTACAGCGACATCAATGTCAACCCTCTCTACCTGATCCCCTTCCTCTTCTTCAATTCGGTGGATGCGACGAAAAACAACTACATCAACGATGCCGGTTCAAACTCGCAGCTTTTTGTTAACCTCTCGAGCCGGCAGATCCGACACCTTCACTTGTTTGCATCCCTCTTCGTGGATGAATGGAAGACCTCGCGGCTGATGAAAAAAGACCAGCATAACTTCACCAGCCTGAAGGCGGGGTTCCGGGTGAACGACCTGTTGCTGAAAAACTTCTCGCTGGGCGCCGAGTACACGCGCACCCAGCCCATGACCTACGACCATTACATTCCCACCACCACGTTCGCCTCGAACAACTATGTGCTGGGCCATTACCTGCAGGAGAATTCCGAGGAATTCAGCGCGGATGTCGCCTGGCGCCCCCTGCGCGGGGTGAGGATCGGAGCCTCCTACACCCTGGCAAGGCACGGCGACGACGTCCCCTATGTGTATAATGCCGGGTATGGCGTCGACCGGGTGCCCTTCCTCAAAAACAAAACCTGGCAACGGAGCGAATTCACGCTCACGGCCAGGTATGAATACACCCACAACGGGTACTTTTTCGTCAGCTACAGCGGTTCCGTCCAGGAGGGCTCTGTCTGGAGGCAGCCCACGCTCATGCAGGGCACCACCCACAACTTCCTCACCGGCATCAGCCTCGGCTTTTAATTCGCGGTCTTCAGTCCGCGGCGGTGGACCATCCAGATCGGCAGGAAGGAGAGCGCCGAGGCGACGATCATCAGCACGAACAGGAGCCAGAATACCGTCAGATCTTTCAGCATCACCGATATCGCCACGAAAAGCAATGCGGTAAGGGTGAGGATCAGCGTGGCCTTGCGGTGCGAGAACCCAAGGGCGAGGAGATAATGATGGATGTGCGTTTTGTCGGGGCTGAACGGGGGTTTGTTCTTGACCATCCTAGTGATGAATACCCGCAGCGTGTCGAAGATGGGGATCATCAGGAAACCGATGGAGACCGCCGGTGCCGCCACGAGCGATCCCGCGCCGGTGGCCGTCACACTGCTCTCGTTGAATTTCACGGCGATGATGCTGATGATGAACCCCAGGAAGAGCGAGCCGGTGTCGCCCATGAAGATCTTGTTCTTCCGGCTGAAGAGGTTGAAATAGAGGAAGGCGGTGTTGGCCCCGATGACCCCGGCACACAGCACCGACCAGTCGTACTGCCCCTGGAGGTAGAACCAGGTTCCGAAAGCCGCGCAGGCCAGGGTCGCGAGACTGGCCGACAGGCCGTCGATTCCGTCCATCAGGTTAAAGCAGTTGGTCACCCCGATGATGGTGACCAGGGTCAGCACGAGGCCGAAGTTGTAGGTGATGCTGTATATGTAAAAAAGGCCGTGCAGGCTGGTCAGCAGGATCCCACCGAATTCGATCACGATGAGCGCCGCGATCACCTGTCCAAGCAGCTTCTTGTAAGGCGAAATGCCGATGATGTCGTCTTTGAACCCGATGAAGAAGATGATGAGCACCCCCGCGATGATGTACTGGAAAGAAGGCATGGCGGCAAAGTTGGTGAACATCAGGTAGGCGATGATGCTGCCGATGAAGATGGCGATGCCGCCCAGGGTCGGGGTGGTCTCCAGGTGCGATGTACGGTCGTTGGGAGCCGCCATGTACGACTTGGCCCGTGCGATATCGACGATGGAAGGGATGAGCACGGCGCTGATGAAGAGCGAGAGTCCGAAACTCAGCCCGATCCGAAGGTCGTTGGTATAGATGAAATACTTCATTTCAGGAAGAAAGTTCATGGGGTGGCTGGTTTGGGGTTGGTTTTGATCCAGAGTACAAAATTCAGAAAGAAACAGCAATAAAAGATGGCCCGGGATATGATATCGTGAAAGATCTCAAAGTTGCCGTTGAATTTCCAGGCGATGGGGATCAGGATAAAATAATGGATGACCGAAGCGCCGAACAGGATCACCAGCGAAACGGGCAGAAAAAAGGCTTTGTTTTTCAATGGCAATGGGAAAATCGCGAGGATAAACACGATCTGGAACATCTGCATGAGCCCGGTGCAACCGTGTTCCATGCGGATCACGCCGTTGTTCCCGATAAAGATCACGAAAGTTTCGTCGGCCCGGATCTGCTGAAAGAACAGGGAATAGAATCCAACGGAGAGGTTCGTGATCCAGGTTGACAGCCACTGGTAGGGAAGGTCGAACAGGCCGGGCAGCGATTCGCTGCGGTCGAGGTACGCGAACACATGCTCACCGGTCTTATATAACACGAGGAACAGGAAAAACAGTGCGAAATACCTGGTTTGCGGGTGTTGACGTACTTTTTGGATCAGATCTTTCATGGTTCGCTTATCATCCGGGTGAGTTGGCCGATGAGCCGTTCCCGGTCAAAATGGGAGTCCAGCAGCCGGGCTGCCTGCTCCGTCTTCTCCAGCCTTCCGGCGCCGTCGGTGGCAGCGATGACCCCGAACATGCGGGCAATGTCGGCGGTGTCGGTGGGATCGGCCACCCAGCCCAGGTTGTGCCCGCGGATCATGCCGGCCGTCTCTCCGCCGATGACGCCAAAGATGGGTTTTCCTGCAGCCAGGTATGCCTGGAACTTCGCGGGCAGCGTCAGGTTATACACCGGATGGTCTTCCAGCGAAATGACCAGCACATCGGCCAGCCGGTAAAGTCGCGGCATCGCCGTCATGTCGAGCCTGCCCCAGAATTTCACGGATGGCACTGCCAGGTCGGCCGCCAATCTCTTTAACTGCGCAAGCATCACCCCGTCGCCCACCAGGTTGAGCCACACATCCGGGTTTCCCGACGCACTCTGCTGGTAAAGGAGAAATCCGCGGAGCACGTTCTCAAGGTTCTGCACCGTGCCGATGTTCCCGGCAAACACGAAGTTGAAAAGTCCCGGAAGGTTGCCAATGGATCCATCCTTCTCCCCCACCGGCTCATTCACGCGCGGGGCCCACTGGGGGATGAAACCGATCGTTTTGCCCGGAGCGTAGTTCCCGAGCCTGCCGGCAAACCCGGGCGAAGCGACGGCCAGCGTGTCGAATCCCGAGTAACACCAATGCACGAACCTCTCCAGGATGCCGCGAAAAAGTCCCTTCGACGCCACTCCCGCGGCGATCACGGTGTCGGGCCAGAGATCCTGCACCCAGATCGCAGCCGGGACGCGGTACCGCTTGCGCAGCAACACCCCGGCCGACGAAAAGGTGAGCGGACCCGTCTGGCAAACGAACACGGCATCGAAGCGCCTCCCGTTCCTCATGACCCAGCCCCAGGCCAGCGCCATGTTCCAGAAATAGTTCAACACCTTGATCCACCTGTTCCCCGTATATCCGGGAATGAACTGAACCCTGGATACCGCAACTCCGTCGACCACCTCCCGGGTGAACAACCGGTTGCGGTATCCGGGAAAACTCCTGCCGAACGGGTAGGAAGGATTTCGCGTCAGCACCGACACCTCCATTCCCCGGCGTTGCCACTCGAATACCAGGTCGTTGATGAGAAACTGTTCCGGGTAAAAGACCTCGGTGATGACCAGGATCTTCTTCCGAGGTCCGGTACCGCTTTCAACCGTCGGTGTCATGCCAGAAGACGCTCATAAAGGGCCAGGTATTCTGCATACCGGTCAAAACGCCGGTAGTGCGCAATCGCCCGGTCGCGGCAGCGGGAGGAGTAATGTGGCTTGCCGTTGGCTCTCACCCGGTCCACGGCACCGGCGAGGCCGGAAACATCTCCGCACGAAACCACGAGTCCGGTTTCGGCCGTCACCGCTTCGGCGCTCCCTCCGGTCCGGTATGTGATCACCGGCGTCCCGCAGGCCAGCGATTCGAGGTTGGTGGTCGGAAAGTTGTCCTCATGCGTTGGATTGACAAAGACATCGGCCGAACTGTATAACGCCGCCAGTTCACGGATGCTCCCGGTGTGCATGATCCCCGTAATTCCACCGGGAAGCCTTTTCATTTGTTCCCGGTCCAATCCCACGATCAGGAGGCGTGTATCGCTGCTGAACCGTCCAGCCAGCCTGATGAGATCATCCAGCCCTTTCCGCGGGCTCCAGCCGGCCGAAACGCCGAGCACCACAAATTTTCCTTCCAGCCCGTACTTCGCTTTCACCTCTGCCGGATCTGACGGATGGAAAGCCTCCGTGTCGATCCCGTTGTAAATGATCTGACGGGGATGATTCCCCAGGAAAGATCCGCCGGCGAGGCCGTCCATCCACCGGCTGACCGGCACCAGGGTGAGGTTCCTTACCGAGTTGAACAGTTGCTGCTTCAACCGGAAATTCTTTGTCGAGCGGTCGGCGAAGAGGCTGGCCGGATAACTTCCCTTTTCGGGGCAGCGTTGGCAAAGGCTCTTCCACTTCTCACAGCCCGCGGCATCGAAATAGGCGCAATGGCCGGTAAAGGGCCAGCAATCGTGCAGGGTCCACACCACCGGGACACCCGTTTCGGCCAGGTAACGGAAAAGTACCCCGATATGCAGGTAATATCCGTGCAGATTATGAAGGTGGATGACGTCGGGACGGATCTCCCGGATCTTCCGGATGAATTTACGGGTGGCGGAGCCTGAGCCGAGACCATGGCGGTCGAAGATCCGGGTCTGCAACCCGTGGATCATGATGTCTGCATCATTCCCGATGCGGAAGGTGTTGGGTCCTCCGGGTCCTCCCGACCTGCCAAAGGCGATATGGCTTTCCCACCCCTGCCTGCGGGCAAGCAAACCCAGGTCACCGGCAATCCGGCCGGTGGAACCGGTATATGCAACGGAGTTTATCTGTAGGAGGGTGGGCATGCGATGAGTGTCAACCGATCAGCCGGCCCGGGTTCCGGCAGCCGTGGTCCGGCCATTTCTCCGTGTCAGAAAATGGATGACAGTAAGGAAGAAGGAAAACAACTTGGCCCCCTGGAATAACACCCTTGTGATCAGCCGGATGCGGTACCTGACCTCAAGCCGGCTCTCCTCTGCGGCCAGTTTGTCCATATTGCTGTACAACAGGGAATCGCGACGCCGGAGGAACACCGTCGAGAACACCGGGAGATATCTTGCACGGAACCCTTCCAGCAAAGCAAACCGCTGGAAAAGGTCCAGGTCGCCGATCAACCGGAATTGTTCATACCGGAATCCGCCGCTTTCAAGGTACCGCGACTTCCGGTAGAGGGTTGCGGGCTGAAGGAACGGCATGATGTTGTTCAGCAGGAAATACCGGAAACCCCGTTTCCCGTAAACCGGCACATACAGGCCTTTGTCGGCGAAAAGGAAATATCCGTTCGAGTAAACGAAATCCAGCGACGGGTCGGACGACAACCGTTCAACCATCGCTTTCATGCCCGCGACCAACACCTGGTCATCCGCGTTCACATACCCCAGCACATCTCCCCGGGCTATCATAAACCCCTGATGAACGGCATCATACATGCCCAATGCACCAGACTGTTGCAACAACCGTACATGCGGATAGCGGCGTATGATCTCCAGGGTTCCGTCCGTCGATCCCCCATCGACGATGATGTGCTCAAAGGGAATGTCCAGCGCTTTTATGCTCAGGATATTCCATTCCAGGTATTTTTCCCCGTTCAGAACGGGTGTGATGATGCTCAGCATGGGAAAGGATGGCAGGCGGTTGTGAAACCGGGCAGGTTACTTCGATACAGAGGCGCCGTTGGGGTCACCGCGACACCTCCCGAATTTCCGGCAGGGGTCCTGCCACTTCTTTGCTTTTCAGGAGGAATACGACGATCAGGATGCTCACCAGGTCGCGGGAGATAGCCAGCAACACCGACTGGAACGAGAGCGCATTAAACTGAATTACAAACACATATAGCAATATGAAGCCAACGAACTTGAGGTGGAAGTGGGGCATCTCGATCAACCGGTTGATCTTGGCCAGCAACCAGCCGTACAGCAACGAGATCAGTACGATCCCCACCACTCCGAAGTTCATATACGCTTCGGCAAAGATGGGGAGGGTAATGCCGGAAACCGTTTCGTCAATTAATCCATAATCATTTGCAAATGAATTATTTACAGTTTCCCTGTAAGGATAATAGGCACGCAAAAATGGAAGGTAGATCGTCACGGCGTCGATCGCACGAAAGTAGGTCTCCCCCATTTTATACGGTACCGCATCGGGGGTTTTCTTCACCACACTATATGCCGCATCAAGGTGGTCCATGCGTTTGAAGATGTACTCGCTCTCCTGCTTGGTCCTCATGGCAATGATGATGTTCTGGGTGGCGACGCGGGAGGTGCTCTGCACCAGGAGCATGCGGTAATAGCTCAGGTTGGGCAGAAAGAAAATGAATATCAGTACGGGAATGATCTGCCACACCTCCCTTTTTATCGAGTGTCCCACCCGGCTTCTCAGGTAATACGAATAAAAAAGATAAATGACGATGACCGAGTATATGACCTCTTTCTGTCCGGAGTACAACCCGACAAAAATGTAAATGACGGAGAAAACATAGTACAGAACGACATATCCACGGTCTCTGTAATAGCCGGCGGCAAATGCCAGGAACGGGGTGACTCCGAACAGGTAAAAGGACCCCCCGACGAAACCGAAAAGTACCGGGATGTACCACCACACATAGTGTTTCAGTGTAGATATGTCATAATCCTTGATAAAGAAGAAGGTACCGGTCTTTACCCGGTCGACCATGGCCAGGATGCCGATCAGGATGTAAAGGACGATCACGAAATTGATCCTGTCGCGCCCGGGCAAGACGATGGTGGTGGGAACAGCCGGCACGGGGGCGGAGGATTGCGTAAGGCGGTAGGCGATCACAACCAGCGCGATGTGCAGGAATGCGTAAAAGAGCGTGGTATTGACCGTATCGAGGCTGAGGGACTGGTTGTAAAACAACAGGTTGGACTGCTGCACTCCCGAGAAGAGGATAATGGACTTAACTGAGAAAAACAACGAACTGGTGATCAGGAAATAATGGATCGGCTTTATGGGATTGAGAATCCGGTGAAGGCTGATATGATTCCTGAGAAACCAGTAGGTGATCAACAGGATGGTCAGGCTTAAAAGTATCAGGATCAACTCCATGGTGCTATTTTTTCGTAACATGCGGCCAGGGCCTGCCTGTAATCCATTGCTTCATAAAAATGCAGCCTCCTCTCCAGGTTTTCCCGGTTCCTGGCCCTGAACCCATCGTCGTTCAGCCCCAGGCGGATCTTTTCAGCCATTGTCTCCACATCCAGCGGGTCGAAGATAAATTCTTCGTTTCCCATAGTCTCCGGCAGGGAGGTCACCCGCGAACAGATGACCGGCGCCGCCATTTTAATCGACTCAAACAGGGGCGCACTTCCTGCTTCGTAGAGCGAAGGGATCACCACCAGGCCGGCGGTCCGGTACAGGCAACGGAGCTCTGCGTCAGATACCAGCCCGGGAAAGATCACCCGTCCGGATAATCCCAGTTCGCCGGTTAACCGCTGCAGCTCCTCATAGTGCGGCGTCTTGTTCCCCGTGCATACCAGGGTGGCGTCGAAACCTGTTTCACGGAGGCGCGCCAGGGCCCGCAGCAGGGAGGCATGGTTCTTATGCGGCCACGTATTGGCCGGGTAGAGCAGAAAACCGCGACCGATCTTCCATTTTGCCAGGATCTCGCCGTCATGGTCGGCCTCTCCTTCAGGCAATCCCCCGAACTTCTCATGAAAAGGTAACAGGCATACGTCGACCTTCTCCGGCGGCACCTGAAAATACTTCCGGATGTCGGCGCCGATGTGCCTGAACGTGACCACCACACGGTCGCAGTGTTCCAGCGAAAATTTATAGAGAAACGCCCGGTACAGCCTCTCGCGCGACGAAAAGAATTCGGGGAACCGCAGTTCCTGAAGATCATGAAAGGAGATCACCATCTTCTTCCGGCACCCGTCAACCGGCAGGTAACAATAAGGAACGTGGATGATCTCCGCCGGGAGGGCATTGAAGAACCTCCGGTAAGGGTTGATCCGGGCCAACGCGCGAATGATCTTCCGCACAGCCGGCGAGGGGGTCAGCTCATAAACGGCCAGCAGCCCGAAACTCAGGTAGTATAAGAATTTCCTGACCCTTGAATCCAGCACGGGATCCCTGACGAAATGCAACTTTTCCGAAGGCTGCAGCAGCTGCTCCAGCTGTTCACGGTTATCCCTGCCGTGAACGACGATTACTTTTCCGATCGAAGGGATTCCGAGAGCGATATTGATCAGCGCCACCGAGTACGAAAACGCCCCACCGGTCTCACGGGTGAGCCCCCCCACGTAATACGCCACTTTCGTCATCTCACAACTCTTTTATATACACCCTGTTCCCATTCTTCGGATCCATCCCCTGGAACTCAAATCCCAGTTGTTCGTAGATCCGCCGGGCTTTTTCATTCTGCGGATAGACTTTCAGCATCAGCCTGCCGATCCCGTTCATCCGGCAAACGGTCATGGAATAATGAATGGCCAGCTTGCTCAGCCCTTTCGACTGGTATTTTTCAGCGATCCAAACTCCGAACGACGGTATCGCGTAGCCCTGGTCGAAACCCCTGAGCATGAAAAGCCCGGCCAGCCGTCCCGATACATAGATGCCGTAGAACTGGTCGCCAACCGCCTTCTCCAGCACCGCCCGGATGGCCGACAGCGACAGCTCGAAAGGGGTGAAATACTCGGAATACCCCGGCGAAGCCGACTGAAGCATTTCAAACAAGGGTCCGGCACTGCGGGCATCGATACGCCTTACGGCGATGGATCGCAATCCTTTTCCTGACATGGTTTCCTGACTATTTTTCGCTACTGAAAAGCCCACCCCTCTGTCCGGATCATAAACCGAACGACCGGATGGTCTTTGTGATCTCTTTCACATCCCCTTCGTTCAGTTCAGGGTAACTGGGCAGGTTGATCCCCCGGCCGCTGAGGCGGTCGGCCACCGGGAACGAGAGCCCTTCCCTGAAATACATCGGCATATGGTGGATGGGAGGAAAGAGCGGACGGGTTTCGATCCCGTACTCTCTCAGGTGCCGGCGCAGAGCATCCCGGTGCGGCGGATCGGGAGCCAGGACCGAGAACATCCAGTAGGAATGGTCCACACCGGGATCATTCGTGTAATTGGTCCGGTAAACAGTCCCTTCCAGCCCCTCCCGGTACCACCGGGCGATCCTCTTTTTCTGTTCAATGACCTCTTCCGCGTTTTCCAGCTGGGCGAGGCCGATGGCAGCGCAGATATTGGTCATGCGGTAATTGTAACCGACGATGTCATGCCAGTACTCACAGTTTTTAGCCAGTCCCTGGCCTTTGATCCTGACCACCCGGTCATGGATCTCCTCATCGCGGGTGATCACCATCCCCCCTTCACCGGTGGTGATGGTCTTGTTTCCGAAGAAGCTGAAAGAGGCCACCTCGCCAAAGGTCCCTACGTTCTGTCCGCGGAATTTCGTCCCGATGGCCTCCGCACAATCTTCCACCACCAGAAGCCGGTTTTCCCGGGCAAGGTCCATGAGGGCATCCATATCGCACGGATGACCGTACAGATGTACCACCAGGATCGCCTTGGTGCGGGAGGTTATGCTGTTCCTGACAGCTTCAGGGTCCATCTGCCAGTCGCTCTCCAGCGAATCGACAAATACCGGGGTCGCCCCGCAGTACCGGATGGCGTTGACCGATGCGATATAGGTGAGGGTGGGCACAATCACTTCATCGCCCGGACCGATCCCGACCGCCAACAAGGCGGCATGCAGGGCTACCGTGCCGTTGGAAACGCTGGCGGCATGGGGAACGCCAGAAAACCTGGCGAACGCCTCTTCAAATGCCTGGATATACTTCCCCTTCGAGGAGATCCAGGTTGACCGGATGCAATCGGTCACATATTCAAGTTCTTTTCCGCGCAGCGACGGCCGGTACACCGGGTACCGGATGGATTCACTTTTCAGCATAGAGAATGGAGTCTATAACAGTTGAGAACCGGGAGGTAAAACTCTCGAGGGTATTTTCTTCCAGGACCCGCCGCCTGATCACCGATGAAACCTCCTCCAACTCGGCAGGCGGCCTCTGCGACAGGCTGACGGCCAGGGATGCAATGATCTCCACCCGGGCATCGGGTATTGTCACGACACCCTCGCCAGGGTCAATCCCGCATTCTTTAGTCACGACAGGAATGAGCCCCGAGAACATGGCGGTGATCACCGATCCCGATTGACCTTCCGAGCAGGAGGGGAGGACCACGAAACCGCATTGTCCGGCTATCTCCCTGAATTCACGGCTTTTGACATCGCAAAAGCCGTGATAATGGGTGTTTGTACCAGGGGCCAGAAGGCCGGCGTATGCATGAAAAACTTCCTCCTCTCGAGGGCCGCATATATGCAGGTGCAACCCGGGCAAACCCGCAAATGCTTCCAAACACAGATCCAGCCCTTTATGGATCAAACCGGAACTGCCGAACCAGAGAAAATGGCGGCGCGCCGTGCTCCAGTCCCGCCCGAAGTCCACTCCCGTATGAAAGTCGACCGAGGTGACCGGTACGGTGAATATCTTGCCTTCGTAGGCACCTTCATAGGTCGATGCAGTCCAGGCGTTCCCGGTCAGGACCATGAAAGGCGATAAAAAACTCTCACCCCAGTTGAGCTGGTTGATTCGCCGGGGCCGTGCCCGTATCCCTGTTCTTTCCGTGAACGCCCGGATGCGCCTAAGCTCGGCCTGCGACTGGAAGGCGTAATGGGCGCCGGTGGCGATCAGCACCTTCAGCGCATTGTTGGGGCACAGATGGCTGCGGTTGAACGGACTTCCGAAGCCGATCACCAGGTTGTACCCGGAGTAATCGATCTTGCGTTCATCCAGAAAATGCATGACATCGACATTGAAACCCTTGTCCCTCAGAACATCACAAATGGCAACCACCTCCTGGTAATTGGAATGACCCCGGAAACCCGGATCAAGGAGAGGGTCGTGAAGGTAGGACACCAGGGCCCTAGCCGGACACCGGGTACCGAAGACATTCCGCACGACCGGGTAGCGTGCCGACAGGTGTTCCGGCACCACCCGCCTGAGGATCCGGTAGAAAACATTCCTTACCTTCAGGTTCGCCTGTTTCATCGGTTCCATATCCCGCGGGCGGTATTGTTGATCAGAACTTCGAACTGGTAACGGTTTACCCACAATCCCGGGATCAGGAAAAGGATCTGCGCGACCACGACACCGGTAATCCCCAACGACGTGTGCCGGCACAGCAGAACCGAAACGGGCACGATCAGCACCAGGGTAAATACCGACATCAGGGTTTGCACCCTGATCTTCCCGATACCATTGATCAGGGAAAGAAAGAGACTGTTCCAGATGTGGATCATGTTCAATATTCCCACCGCTGCTGTCAGCATGATCGGGATTGCAACGCCCGTCCCGATCCAGATCCGGTAAACGGCCCCCGAGACGAAGATCATCAGGAGGATGCCCGCGAAGAAAAGATATCCGAGATGCAGGAATTTCGACGATATCCTGCGGATCCAACCGAGGTCATTCGTGAAATAGGCCTGGGTGTATGCCGGAAGAAGGGGGCTGATGATGATCGAATAGATGACGAAGATGATGCTGAAATACCGGGTGACGATGTTGTAAGGGGTCACCTCGGCCGGACCGAAGACCTGGGCGATGATCAGGTTTTGAAAAGTGAGCAGCAGCACCGCGGTCACCTGCAGGAAAAAATACCGGAAACCGAGTGAGAACAGGGTTCCGGAATGGTTCTTGCGGATGTACCTGAAAGAGGGCCGGACCTGCCTGTAACGGGTAAAAAAAAGGAGGAGCGTTGCAACCAGAAAGACCGCCATGGGAATGAAGGAATAAGCCATCCCCAGCGACATCAGGCTTCCTTTTCCCGACCGGGTAAGATAAACGATGAGACCGAGAGTGAGGATGTTGCCCAGAAAGTTAAGAAAATCGTTGAATGCGGTTTTCATGTCGGCGATCAGCAACTGCGACACCATGTTGACGACAAACCTGACCGACAAGGTATAAAAAACGATCGCTGCCAGCAGTGAAAGTTCTTCGCGGAGGGCGGGGTCGCAATTCAGAACGGAGGACCAGTCGATCAGGGGATTCAGAAAAAAGAACAGGATGTCGACCGTCACGATGATCAGGATCAGCATGGCAAAGGTCGTGCTTACATATTCCCGGGCGAGCCGCGTATCCCCGGAAGCCATCGCTTCCGAGTAAAACTTTCGCAGTCCGTTGCTCAACCCGATATCGAAAAAAGAGAACCAGCCGATGACCGAACTCAGGGTGATCCAGATGCCGTACTGCGTCGATTCGAGCACGCCCAGGGTGAGCGGCACCATGAGGAAGTTGGCAGCCATGCTGCCCCCTTTAATGATCAGGGAGTAGAGGATGTTCCGGGCCATGACCGAACTCCTCCGGTCCGGGTGGCTGCCCCTCACAAAAATCTGCCCAATGACAGAAAAAACCGACCGTATGGCGGATATCAGCGACACGTCAGGCGATGATTCCGTGCCACCCGTTGCTGAGTCCCGCATTTCCCTGGATGAGCTTCAGGGTGCGCCAGGAAGTGTCGCCGATGCGGTACTCCGCCGGGATCTCCCGCACGGCCCGGGCGGTATGCTCCCGGATGGCCAGGGCGACCGAGTCCAGCACGGTCTGCGGGTCGAACCCGGTGAGGATGATGGTGCCTGCGTCCTGCGCCTCCGGCCGTTCCATCGACCGGCGAAGCGAAATCGCGGGAAAATTGAGGATCGCCGACTCCTCGCTGATCGTCCCGCTGTCGGACAACGTACAACGCGCATGGAGCTGAAGGTGAACGTAATCGGTGAACCCGAAGGGCTTGAGGAACCGGATCCGTGGATCGGGGCGGAATTCCCCGAGCGCTTCCAGCTTCTTCCGGGTGCGCGGATGGGTCGAAACGATCACCGGGAGGTCATATTCAGCAGCCAGGCGATCGAGAATGCCGGTGATCGCCCGCAGGTTCTCCGGCCGGTCGACGTTTTCCTCGCGGTGGGTGCTGATCACGAAATAATCACCCGGCTGCAAACCGAGTTCTCCCAACACCGGCGAAGCATCGATCTTCTGACGGTAATGATCAAGCACCTCGCGCATCGGCGAACCGGTGAGGTAGATCCTGCGGTGGGGCAGTCCTTCGGAAATAAGGTGCCGGCGGGCATGTTCGGTGTACACCAGGTTGAAATCGGCGATGTGATCGATGATCCGCCGGTTGATCTCCTCCGGCACATTGAAATCATAGCTCCGGTTCCCGGCCTCCATGTGAAACACCGGGATGTGCATGCGTTTGGCCATATAGGCCGAAAGACAGCTGTTCGTGTCGCCCAGCACCAGGAGCGCATCGGGTCTTTCCTCTTTCAACGCCTCCTCCGACTTCCGCACGATGTCGCCCACCGCCGCCCCCAGCGACGAGGTATCGATTGCCAGGAAGCGATCGGGCTTGCGGAGCCCGAGATCGGCGAAGAAAACTTCGTTGAGCTCATAGTCGTAATTCTGCCCCGTATGCACGATCACCTGGCGGAGGTGCTCGTCGAGCAGCGCCATGGTGCGCGACAGCCGGATGATCTCCGGCCGGGTGCCCACCACGGTCATGACTTTTAACCGGGAACGTTCCATGGTCATACAGTTTCAGGATAGGTGTCGGGATCGGCCGGGTCGAACGGTTCGTTGATCCAGAAAAGGGTGTAAAGATCGTCATCGCCGGTGTTGGTGATGTTGTGCGTGTACCACACCGGCATGTCCACGTAAGCCGGCGCCTCGCCGGAGAGGAAGAACTCCAGCACTTCGCCGGTGCCGATCCTCCGCAACCGGATGCAGGCCTTCCCCCGGATCACGGCGAAACGCTCGATCTTGCGGGTGTGGAAATGGTTGCCGCGGGTGACGCCGGGCCGGGTCGTCGAAAAGGAACACTGCCCGCCGGTCGCTTCGCGCACCGTCTCCACGAAACTGCCCCGCTCGTCGGTTTTCAAGGTCATCGGCACCGGGAAATGGCTGCCGGGATCGATAAAGCAACGGAAGGTGTTGAACAACTGCAGTTCAAAGAGGTGGTTCAGCAAGGGGATCTCCCCCCGTTCAAAATAGGTCTCTTTGAAACGCAGCAGCGTGCGGAGAATGTCCGACACCTGCCGTTCCGCCGTATGGGCGACCGGCAGCAGCGAGGCATCCGTTCGTTCGTCGATCACCTGCAGGATGGCCGCTGCCAGTTCGCCGACATAGATCAGCTTCAGGTGACCGTCGATGTCGATATGCGGAGCTTCGCCGTGGGTGAGCTGGTGGCTGAAGGTGGCGATGGCCGAGTTGTAATAGGGAAGTCCGAAAGGCCCGAAAACATTGGGGATCACCAATCCCGTAAACACCGCGCCATGCCGTGCCGCCCATCCGGCCAGCAGGGCTCTTCCCTCCCGCTTCGACCGGCCATACGGGTTGTCGCGCTCCTCCTGGGTCGATGAGGCAAAGATGACCCCGGGAACCGCACCGGCCGCCTCCATGGCATCGATGAGCTTACGGACCAGGGCCAGGTTGGTGTCGTAGATCACCTGCGGATCGCCGTGGCGGTTCATCGCTGCCAGGTGCACGATCACGTCGCAACCGGCCACCCAGTCGCGCAGGGCGTCGGGCTGCTGAAAATATCCGTCCTCAAAGGGCTGCAGCCGGTATTTTCCCGGGGAAAGCCTCAGGGTGTTGAATAGGTGGGTTCCGATAAAGCCTGCCTGGCCGGTGATCCCGACACGCAGCTGGCCGCTGGGTTCATGGCTGGTACTCATCCCTCCGGGTTGGGTAATGTTCATGATCGCCCGGTTTCCCTGCGGATGAAACCGAGCTTCAGCAACATGGTTTTGGTCTCTTCCAGGTCGAGCAGGCGGGTGTTGTCGGAATTGTACTCTTCCGCCAGGGTCACCTTCGCCTCGCCTTCCGTGAAATATTTGCCGTAATTCAGGTCGCGGGTGTCGGCGGGAATGCGGAAATATTCGCCGAGGTCTTCGGCTTTTGCCATCTCCTCCCGGTTGACCAGGGTTTCGTATCGTTTTTCCCCGTGACGGGTGCCGATGATCCGGATCTCGTTGCCGGCCCGGTAGAGGCTTTTCATCGCCTCGGCCAGGGTCCCGATGGTGGAGGCGGGCGCCTTCTGTACGAACATATCCCCGTTCTGACCGTGCCGGAACGCATACACCACCAGTTCGACCGCCTCCTCCAGTGTCATCATGAAACGGGTCATGGCCGGATCGGTCACGGTGAGCGGCTGGCCCGCCCGGATCTGGTCGGCAAAGAGGGGGATCACCGAGCCGCGCGAAGCCATCACGTTGCCGTAACGGGTGCCGCACAACACGGTGCCGCTGCCGTTGAGGGTGCGCGACCGGGCGATCATCACCTTCTCGCTCATCGCTTTCGAAATTCCCATCGCGTTGATCGGGTAAACGGCCTTATCGGTGCTGAGCAGGATCACTTTCGACACGCTGTGCCGGATGGCTGCGCTGATCACATGGTCGCTGCCCGTGACGTTGGTGCGGATCGCCTCCATGGGGAAGAATTCGCAGGAAGGCACCTGCTTCAGCGCAGCAGCGTGAAACACGTAATCCACACCCTTCATGGCCTGATCCACGCTGTCGGGATCGCGCACATCGCCGATGTAGAACCGGATCTTGGCGTTGCAGTAGTGCTGACGCATGTCGTCCTGTTTCTTTTCATCGCGGCTGAAGATCCGGATCTCCCGGATCCCGGTCTCCAGGTACCGGTCGAGCACGGCGTGGCCGAACGAGCCGGTTCCGCCGGTGATCAGGAGCACTTTATCGTTGAACATGAATAAATGGTTTGGCAGTGAGAGATTACTGGCAATATTGATCGTAAACACGCCGGATCCCCTCTTCCAGGGGAAGATGGCCGGTAAGACCCAGGCTGTGGAGGCGGCTCACGTCCATGAGCTTTTTCAGCGTCCCGTCGGGTTTTGAATGATCCCACAGGATCTCACCAGAGAACCCGACGATCTCCCGGATCCTTGCCGCCACTTCGGCAATGGTGTGGTCGACGCCGGTGCCGATGTTCAGGAAATCCGTGACGCCTGCCTGGCCGGCAGCCAAGTGTAACAGATGCCCCCCCTCCCTGTTTGGGGAGGGGCCGGGGGTGGGGTGACGCGTGACGAGGTCGGCGGCATCGACGTGTTCCAGGATGTGGATGCAGGCGGCCGCCATGTCGTCCACATGCATGAATTCGCGGAAGACCTGCCCGGTGCCCCATAACGTCAACGTGACGCATTTACCCCTCCCTGTTTGGGGAGGGGCCGGGGGTGGGGTCTCCCCTCCCTGTTTGGGGTGGGGTTGCTCCCGGATGCCGTATTTCTCCAGAACAGCAAGGATATCGCTCTCCGAATCCGATCCGGTAACCCCCCCGACGGGCCGTCGGTCGAGATCCTTCCGGATCGCGCCCCAGTCGTTGATCTCGAGGCAGTGTGCCAGATGGGTTTTGCGGATGATTGCAGGCAGCACATGCGATGTTTCCAGGTTGTAATTGTCGTTGGGCCCATAAAGGTTGGTGGGCATGACCGAGAGGAAGTTGCAACCGTACTGACGATGGTAGCTTTCGCACAGCTTGATGCCGGCGATCTTGGCAATGGCATAGGGTTCGTTGGTCTGCTCGAGTTCGCCGGTCAGCAGGTACTCTTCCCGGAGCGGCTGGGGGGCGTCGCGGGGATAGATGCAGGAACTGCCCAGAAACAACAACTTTTTCACCCCCGAAAGATAGGCCTGGTGGATGATGTTGGCCTCGATCATGAGGTTCTCGTAAATGAACTGGGCGCGATAGGTGTTGTTGGCCAGGATCCCTCCCACCTTGGCGGCAGCCACCACCACATATTCGGGCTTTTCCTCTTTAAAAAACGCCGCAACAGCATGCTGATCAATGAGATCGAGCTCATCCAGGGTACGTCCGGTGACGTGGGTGTAGCCCCGGTCCCGGAGTCCCCGGGTGATGGCCGATCCAACCATGCCCAGGTGACCGGCAACATAGATCCTTGACTGCCTCTCTATCATTCGAAATAGTTTAACGTGTTGAATCCGTTCTCTTTCAGGAATTTCTCCTTCTGCATCAGCCGGTAATCGGAAGCCACCATCTCACGGATCAGCGTATCGAGGTCATATTCCGGTTTCCAGCCCAGCTCGTTCCGCGCTTTCGTGGCGTCGCCGATCAGCAGTTCCACCTCGGTCGGCCTGAAATAGCGGGGATCCACGCAAACCGCTTCACGGCCCTCCAGGTGCCCGAATTCGGTACGCAGGCTGCGGGTGATGATCCCCTTCTCGCCAGCATCCTTCCCTTCAAATTCGACCACGAGGCCCAGCTCAAGGAAAGCCTTGCGGATGAACTCCCTGACCGTCGTGGTGACACCGGTAGCGATCACATAATCGTCGGGCCGGTCGTGCTGAAGGATCATCCACATGGCCCGCACGAAATCCTTGGCATGGCCCCAGTCACGCTGCGAAGAGAGGTTTCCGATGAAAAGCTTGTCCTGGAGCCCCAGGGCGATCCGGGCCACGGCGCGGGTGATCTTGCGGGTCACGAAAGTCTCGCCCCGCACGGGCGACTCGTGGTTGAAGAGGATGCCATTGCAGGCGAAAAGATGGTATGCCTCGCGGTAATTCACCGTTATCCAGTAAGCGTAAAGTTTAGCTACCCCGTAAGGGCTCCTGGGGTAGAAAGGGGTCTTCTCGGTCTGGGGTATTTCCTGCACCTTTCCGAAAAGTTCGGAGGTGGAGGCCTGGTAGATGCGGGTCCTTTCACCCAGTCCGAGCAGTCGAATCGCTTCCAGCACCCTGAGGGTGCCCAGCCCGTCGGCGTTGGCTGCATATTCCGGCGTGTCGAAACTGACTTTGACATGGCTCATGGCTGCCAGGTTGTAGATCTCGTCGGGCCGGGTTTCCTGGATGATCCGGGTCACGTTGAGCGAATCGGTAAGATCCCCGTAATGCAGAAAAAGCTTCTGATCCTTGGTATGCGGATCCTGGTAGAGGTGATCGATGCGGTCGGTGTTGAAAAGGGAAGTGCGGCGTTTGAGGCCGTGCACCACATACCCCTTCTTCAGTAAATACTCGGCCAGGTATGCCCCGTCCTGACCCGTGATCCCTGTGATCAGTGCTGTTTTATTTGACATATCCTTGTTTTTTTCGTGAGTCGTGAGTGGTAAATCGTAAATCCTACAGGCTCCAATAGTTCATCTTCTTTATTTTCTTCCGGTAGATCCCTTTTACATCGACCAGCGTTCCGTTCTCGGAGGTCATGCCCTCGAAAAAGTCTTCCGTCAGGTCCAGGTAGGGAGCGTGGTTCACCGCCACGATCACGGCGCTGTAATCGGTACGCAGCTCTGAAACCAGTCCGAACCCGTATTCGTGCATCAGCTCTTCGCTGTTGGCATATGGGTCGGAAACATCGACGTTGACGCCATATTGCTTCAGCTCGCTCACCAGGTCGGCCACACGGGAGTTCCGGATGTCGCTGACATTCTCCTTGAAAGTGGCTCCCATCACCAGTACATGCGCGCCGAGCACGTTCTTCCCGCCGCGGATGAGCTGTTTCACGCACTGTTTGGCGACATAAAATCCCATGCTGTCGTTGATGTACCGTCCGGCATTGATCACGCGGGCATGGTACCGGTATTCCTGCGCTTTATAAGTGAGATAATAGGGATCGACCCCGATGCAGTGCCCTCCTACCAGCCCCGGGTAGAATTTCAGAAAATTCCACTTGGTGCCTGCCGCTTCCAGTACGTCGTAAATGTTGATGTTCATCCTTCCGAATATGACCGAAAGCTCATTCATGAAAGCGATGTTGATGTCGCGCTGTGCATTCTCGATGATCTTTGCCGCTTCGGCAACCTTGATGGCGGGAGCCCGGTGAACGCCCGGTTTGACAATCAGTTCATAGGCGGAGGCGATCTGATCGAGCGATTCTTCGTCGCACCCGGAAACGATCTTGGTGACCGTGGTGAGTGTGTGTTCGCGGTCGCCCGGGTTGATGCGCTCGGGCGAAAATCCGACTTTGAAATCCACGATGAACTTTAAGCCTGAGATCTGCTCCAGCAGGGGAATGCAGTCTTCCTCGGTGGCGCCCGGATAAACCGTCGACTCATACACCACGTAATCGCCTTTCTTCAACACCGAAGCCACTGTGCGTGTGGCAGCCAGCAACGGGGTCAGATCGGGAAGGTTGTGCTTGTCGACCGGAGTGGGCACCGCCACCACGTGGAAGGCACAGCCACGCAGGTCTTCCGGGTCGGAGGTGATGAGGATATCGGCCCCGTCGAAGGCTTCCGGCGGCAGCTCCCCGCTGGGATCTTCCCTGCGGCGCATCATCTCCACACGGTCGGCTTTGATATCAAATCCTACCACCCGGATCTTTTTTGCGAATTCCAGGGCAATGGGAAGTCCCACGTACCCCAACCCGATCACCGACAGGGAGGCTTGTTTGCTGATCAGTTTTTCGTAAATCGTCATGTCTCTTGTGTTGTTATGGGTTATTCACCGTCACCCTCTCACTTCTTCCATACGAGCAGGGCGGTCGGGTGGTTGCGAAGAAAGTTCTTTTCTTCCGGCCCGGGCAGGACCGTGCAGGTGATCTCGCGCTTGATCAGCGCAGTCGCTTTCCGGGTGAGGGTGACCAGGTAATCCTGGTCGATCGGATCGCCAAAAATGTAAAGGTCCAGGTTCCCCCGGTCGGGAGTGCCGGCATTCATGTTGTTCAGGTAGGCCGATTCGATGGTGCCGAGGTTGTTGATCACCTTGTCGATGATGGTGTCGATGCCTGTATGCTTTCGGAGAATGCTGCGGATATCGGGAAACAGGGGATGGTCGCGGTTGGCGGTGAACATCTTGCGATTCTTCTCGACCCAGCTGACCAGCAGGCCGGCCGACTCGAAGCGGTTCAGCTCGATGCGGATGGCGTTGGTCGATTCGCCGAACTCCTCCTCCAGCCCGCGCAGGTATGAAGAGGCCTCGGGGTTCAGGAAAAAACGCAAAAGGAGTTTGACGCGGGTCTTATTGGTGATCAGCGTATCGAGCATCGAAACACGGATTGGTTAACACAGCTTCGCCCTTTCGGTCACAGACCTAACTCAAATTCAAAACTCAAAACTCAAAACCACTCTCCCCACCACTCACCACTCACGGACGGACGCACTGCAGTGCGTCCCTACGACTCACCACTCAC
>CAYVVG010000005.1:0-61605 GCA_964455285.1 uncultured Prolixibacteraceae bacterium | reverse complement strand
ACTCACCACTCACGGACGGACGCACTGCAGTGCGTCCCTACGACTCACCACTCACCCTCTCAATCATCACCGGCGGTATCTTCAGCATCAGCACCTGATTCAGGTGGTCGATGCGTACCAGCACCCGCCGGCGGTTCGACCGATCCACCAGTTCCCCGGTCAACCCGGCCAGGGGGCCGGCGTTGACCCGCACCCGGGTGCCGGGCTGAAAGACATCGGGGAGACACTCCACCTCCACCTCGGTCCCGGCAATGAGTTTCATCACCTGGATCTGCCGGTCGGGGATCACGGCCGGCTTGCCCGAAAACCATACGTACCACACGGCCCCGGGGGTGTTCAGCACGTCGAAATAGGCCGCACCCGACACCCTGACAAAGCAATAGGAGCGGATGATCGGCTCATCGACCCACTTTCTGCGGTCGCTCCACTGGTGGATCACTTTCCGCAAAGGCACGTAGGCTTCAATACCTTTCCCTGTAAGCAACTCCTGCAGCCGTTTTTCCGAACGTGAACGCGTGTATACCGCCAACCACACGGGTGTCTGCAATATGGTGTTCGTTTCGGGCCGGTGTGGCTGCATAGGTAAGATTGAGTAGCAAAGATACTCAAAATTTATTCAAAATCTCCCGCGATACGGAAAGGAATCGGCCGGGCAAGTTTGGGAATTCATTGGAGAAACCGTATCTTTGCACCCTTTGTAAATAAAAATCCTGAAGATGAGTTTACGCGCAAAAACGACGGAGTTGAAGCGACGCATGCAGGAAGCCTTCCAGGGAGGCGGGGAGCAGGCGCTGGAAAAGCAGAAAGCTTCGGGGAAAATGACTGCCCGGGAACGTATTGTCACCCTGCTGGACCCCAACTCTTTCCATGAATATGACCTTTTTGTCAAACATGCCGGGCAGGATTTCGACATGGACAAAAAGTATCTTCCCGGCGACGGGGTGATCACCGGAACCGGCTCCATCAACGGGTGGCCCGTATGCGTCTTCGCCCAGGATTTTACCGTCGCCGGCGGGTCCCTCGGGCTGATGCATGCCAAGAAGATCACCAAGATCATGGACCACGCCATGAAGATGAAAGTACCCCTGATCGGGATCAACGACAGCGGGGGCGCACGCATCCAGGAAGGGGTGAACTCCCTGGCTGGATACGGCGAGATCTTCTACCGGAACACACAGGCTTCCGGGGTCATTCCCCAGATATCGGTCATCCTGGGCCCCTGTGCCGGCGGTGCCGTTTACAGCCCCGCCCTGACCGACTTCGTTTTTGTCGTCGATAAGATATCAAAGATGTTCATCACCGGTCCCGAGGTGATCAGGACTGTGCTTGGCGAGGAGATCTCGATGGAAGACCTCGGGGGGGCCCGCGTCCATGCCGAGATCACGGGCAACGCCCACTTCTTTGCCGAAAGCGAAGCCGATTGCTTCGAGCAGATCAAGCGCCTGGTGAGCTATATCCCCTGGAACAACGAAAAAAAGGCGGAAGTCTTCCCCAAGAAGGCTCCGAAATCGAGGCAATACAAGCTCGACAGCATCTTTCCCACCAACCCGATGCAACCCTACGACGTGCGCGACGTGATCCGCGCCATCGCCGACGACAGCGATTTCTTTGAAGTGCAGGAATTGTGGGCGGCAAACATCGTGGTGGGGTTTGGCCGTCTCGACGGACAAACCATCGGTTATGTGGCCAACCAGCCCATGGTGCTGGCCGGCGTGCTCGATTGCGACTCCAGCGATAAAGCCGCACGGTTCATCCGTTTCTGCGATGCATTCAACATCCCGCTCATAACCCTCGTCGACCTTCCCGGCTACCTTCCCGGCGTCGACCAGGAACATGCCGGCGTGATCCGTCACGGAGCCAAAGTACTCTACGCTTACAGCGAAGCCAGTGTGCCCAAAATCACGGTCATCCTGCGCAAAGCATACGGAGGTGGTTACATCGCCATGTGCTCGAACCACCTGCGCGCCGATTTTGTATTTGCCTGGCCGACCGCCGAAATTGCCGTCATGGGACCCGAAGGTGCGGCCAACATCATCTTCCGCAGCGAGATCAAAGCCAGCGACCATCCCGAGGAGACCCGCAAACGCCTGATCGAGGAGTACCGGCAGAAATTTGCCAACCCTTACGTAGCCGCCGCATACGGGTATGTCGATGCCGTTATCGAACCCAACGAAACCCGGAATTACCTCACCCACTCACTCACCCTCGCACAGGGAAAACGCGAAGTCACACCGAAGAAAAAACACGGCGTGCCTCCGTTCTGACATGTAACCAGGCAGGGAGCGAGGCAGCGAAATTGCGAGTAGCGAAATTGAGAAAAAGGAGACCATGGATGAGAATATAGAGTTCACCGATTTCAAATTTGAGGAGATCACATACAAGACCACGCTGACGAAGAAATTCGCCAACCGGAAGCCCTATAAGCCGAGAGATTTCAAGAAGGTGACCGCCTTCATTCCCGGTACGATCATGAAGGTTTTCGTCAAGGAGGGTCAGAAGGTGAAAAAAGGTGATAAACTGCTCACCCTTCAGGCCATGAAGATGGATAACCTACTGGTGGCTTCGAAAAACGGGACGATCCGCAAGGTTTACGTCAAGCAGGGAGAGGTGGTTCCCAAGAACTACGTCCTGGTCGAAATGAAATAGTGTCATATTTTTCCGGCGTGGCCGATCTCCCGGAGGGCCATCCCGATGGTTTCGAGTACCTCCTCGCGTCCCGCCCTGGTTTTTGCTGAGGTCGCGATCATGGCCGGAAGTTCTTCCCATTTTTCACGCAGCACCCGGCGATAGGCTTCCAGGTTGGGGCCGAGTTGCGATGCCGACAATTTGTCGGTCTTGGTGAATAACATCACGAAACCATTGCCTGTCTCCCCCAGCCAGTCGATGAAATCCAGGTCGTTCTGCTGCGGCTCCAGCCTCGAATCGATCAGCACGAATATCAACGCCAGGGTCTCCCGCTTCTCCAGGTAGTTCCTGATCAACCGGTCGAAATCACGACGGAGGGTCTTCGAGGCCCGGGCAAACCCGTACCCGGGAAGATCCACAAGGTGCCACGGCAGGAAACCGGATGAAAAGACCCGGAAATGATTCACCATCCGCGTTTTACCCGGAGTTCCCGACACCTTTGCCAGGCCTTTGGTGCCGGCCAGCATGTTGATCAGCGACGACTTTCCTACATTCGACCGTCCGATGAAAGCAAACTCGGGAACCTCCTCCTTCGGGCAGTGCGACAGCGAGGGGCTGCTGCTGATGAATTCTATGCGTTCGATGTTCATGATATTGAATTACCGGGACCCAGTTGATATACCCGTTCACGTACCCATGACGCCCACTGGGCATCCTTTTTTGACCGGTCAAAGGTGCCATAAGGAATGGGATCGCCCACGGTGAGCGTGATGGTCTTGCCCAGTTGCCGGATCATTTCATCGACCAGGTAAAGCATTTCGATGTTGATCCCGATACCCAGCCTCTTTCTCCAAAGGGCCAGATTGTAAAACCATTCGGAGTTCCGCCCGTCCACATGCACGGGAACGATGTCTCTCCGGTAATTCCGGGCTTTTTTAATGAAGGTGCTCTTCCACTCCAGATCCCGGATCTCCATCTTCCCGCCAGTCTTCATCTTCCGCGAGACCAGCCCGGCCGGGAAATAGAGAATGGTGCGGTCGGAAGCGAAGGTCGCATTGATCAGCGCGGCATTTTCCGTATTCCGGCCGTGCTTGTTGATGGGAACAAAGAGGGGCCGGAGCCCGGGTACGAACAGGAGAAAGTCGTTGACGGGGAAGACGATGTCGGGCCGGCTCTTTCCCAACTCCTGCATCAGTGCCATGCCGTCGAGTCCGCCGAGCGGATGGTTGGCGGCGATGATATACCGTCCGACCGGCGGGATCAGGGCGTCGGTCTCAAAGGGTGCGGTACGCCGGTCGTTCACCTTCACCGACACCCCGAACTCGTCGAGGATGGCACGCACAAAAGGCAATCCCGTCTTGTCGCGATTACGGTATATATAACCATTGACCCGGTCGACATGGAGCTTTTTTTTCAGCCACGATACGATGAAACCCGGCATCATCCGGGCCAGGGTGGGGTTCTTGGAAGCGATGACCGACCGGATATCGATCAGCCGTTCCGGAATTTCAGCATATTCTGCAGGCGACATGCCGCAAAAGTACAAAATTATCCGCCGGTTCCATTTATTTGCCGTACGGCCGTTATCTTCCCTATATTTGTAAATCCATATATCCTTTCCCGTCATGGAAACCATCATCCCCCCTGTCGATGTAAAATTACTGGAGGCGGAACTCAGCGACTGCACCTTCCTGCGCAACACCAACAACGGGCACAAGAAGATCTTCGTCTTCACCGCCCATGAATCGCCGAACCTGATGCGCGAGGTTGGGAGGCTGCGCGAGATCACCTTCCGCGATGCCGGGGGCGGCACGGGGAAGAGCACCGACATCGACGAATTCGACACCATGGAGATCCCGTTCCAGCAACTGATCGTTTGGGACCCGGTGGAATCGGAGATCGTGGGAGGGTACCGTTTTATCCACGGCTCCGACATCATCTGCGAAAAGGGGGGATGCGTGCACAGTGCCACTGCCGAGCTTTTCCGGTTCTCCCCCCGGTTTATCCGCGATTACCTCCCGCTGAGCATCGAACTGGGACGCTCCTTTGTCCAGCCCAATTATCAGCCGCTGATCAACTTCCGGAAAGGAATGTACGCGCTCGACAACCTGTGGGACGGACTGGGCGCCATGATCATCGAAAACCCGGAGATCCGGTATTTCTTTGGTAAAATGACGATGTATCCCGATTACAACCGGTCGGCCCGCGATCTGGTTCTCTATTTCCTGCGACGGTATTTCCCCGACAAGGAATCGCTGATGTTGCCGGTCGAATCGGTCAGGTCCGAAACGCCCGAAGCGGACATGGCCACCCTCTTTTCGGCGCCGGCATACGAGGAGAATTATAAAATCCTGGTCAGGGAAGTGCGGCAACGCGGCGAACTGGTGCCCCCGCTGGTCAACGCCTACATGAACCTTTCGCCGACCATGCGCACGTTCGGCACGGCGATCAACCATCAATTCGGCGAAGTGGAAGAAACCGGGATCATGATCTACATCGACGACATCTATCCCCGGAAAAAAGAACGCCACCTGACAACCTATATTCAGCGTCTGGCATCGCTGAAAGGGCTCCGGTGGCGCAGAAAAAGATAAAAACCCGTTATCCGGCGGGCTGCTGGGCTTTGGCGTTGGCCTTGCGCATCAGTTTGCTCTTCAGGTTGGCAGCCTTGTTCCTGTGGATCACACTCTTCTTGGCCAACTTGTCCACCTGCGAGATCACCTTGGGCAGATCCTTGACCAACTCTTCGGGACTGTCGTTTTCACGTAATTTTTTAACGGCATTGCGTACCGTACGACCCTGGTAACGGTTCAGTGTGCGTTTTGTCTTATTGCTGCGGATACGCTTTTCGGAACTTCTGTGATTCGCCATGTTACTGATTTGTTTTCAAATTGGGGTGCAAAGATACTTGTTTTTTGCAAATTCCCAAAGAGTTTCGCAAAAAGCAGGATAAGCCGCGGCGCTTGCAGCACCGTCCGGCTCATCCTGCCTGAACCTGCTTCACCCGCAGGGTGATCGCGCAAGGGTTATTCTGTCTTGGGGGCCTCGGCCGGAGCGACTTCAACAGCTGGTTTAGCCACAGCGACTTTCTTTGCCGGCGCTGCTTTAGGAGCTTTCTTTACCACCGGTTTCACCGCTGCTTTCTTCACGGGAGCCTTGGCTGCCTTCCTGGCAACCGGGGCCTTCGCGGCTTTCACCGGGGCAACCTTCTTCTCCGCTTTCTTCACGACTTTCTTCACCTCTTTTTTCGCAGCTTTCCTGCCCGGGGCCTTCCTGGCCTCTTTCTTGGCAACGGGAGCTTTTTCCGCTTTGGCGGCGGGGGCTACGGTTTCGGCAGCCGCTTTTTCTCTTTTCGGACGGCCACGTTTCTTCGCTGCTTTCTTGACCGGGGTCTCCTGGGTGATCTCTTTCTCAATCTTACCCAGTTTCTTCAGGATATTCTTAAGTTCTGCAACGTAGTTTTCGGCATCGATCAGCTCAAGTTCGTAGTGATTCTGCAGAAATTCCAACTCGGATTCACTGAATTTGATCGTTTTCATGGGAGAAATTTTAATGAATGATTTCGCACAAAGATATATAAATATTTTAAAATGAAAGAGGTCCGTAAAGTTCGGATGATCCCGAGCGGATCAGTGGAAAGTAACTACCGTGATCCCGGCTCCCCCCGCGTCCAACGGGGCATCCCGGTAACTCTTCACCTCCTTGAACGAACGCAGGTAATCGCGTGTTACCTGGCGCAGCACCCCGTTTCCTTTGCCATGCAGGATCTGCACCTCCTTGATCGAACAGAGGATGGCATCGTCGATATACCGGCCGATCAGTGACTGGGCCTCGTCCACCCGCTTCCCCCTCAGGTCGAGGGTCAGGGTGAAAGCCGTGGTCTTGGCATGGATCTCATCCATGTAATGCTGGAACCGGTGAGGCTTTGCCTGACTCCCCACCGGCCCCGGTATGACCAGCCCGCCGTCGCTACTTCCCCCTGCCTGACCACCCTTACCGGAACCGGTGTCGATTCCCTCATCCTTCGCACGGGGAGGTGACGTTGCCCGGGAGGTTTCGCCCGGATCCGGTACGATCCGCTCCCTGGCCCCGGCCATGGCGGCCCGGGCTGCCCGCGTCCTCTCCTTTTCAGCCTGCGACTCGCGGATCTCACGGATGGTACGCTCAATGAGCCGGTTCGAATCGTCGAGCAACCGGCGCGCCTCCTCCCTGGCCTTTGCCAGGATCTCCGTTCGCCGCGCCTCAAGGTCGGCGGTCATCTTTTCATACTTTCCGACCAGCTCGGCCAGGAAATCATCCGCCACCCTGACCTCGAGTGACTTTCGGTCCAGTTCCTGCTTCTCCACCTCCAGATTCTGAAGTTCCCGGTCGAAATCCAACTGGCTCTTGCCTGTCTTGCCCCTGGCCTGCTCCAGCACACCGGCTGGAAAGCCGATCTCCTGCGCAATCTCAAAGGCGAAGGAACTGCCGGGCTTGCCTGTCATCAGCCGGAATAACGGTCGCATCCGCTTCATGTCGTAGAGCATGGCGCCGTTCACGATCCCGGGCTCACGTGCGGCCAGCAACTTCAGGTTCGAATAGTGCGTGGTGACGATCCCCATCGCCGACCGGGCATTCAGGGCTTCCAGCGCGGCTTCGGCAATGGCTCCGCCCAGCGAGGGGTCGGTTCCGGTCCCCATCTCGTCGATGAGGAACAACGAACGGTCGTCGAGGTTCTCGAGAAAATATTTGAGGTTGAGCAGTTTGGAAGAATAGGTGCTGAGGTCGTTGTCGATCGACTGCTCGTCGCCTATGTCGATCAGGATGCGGCGAAAGAGGCAGAATTCGGAATCTTCGGCCACAGTAGGCAACATTCCGCACTGGAACATGTACTGGACGAGACCCACGGTTTTCAGGCACACCGATTTTCCGCCGGCGTTGGGACCCGAAATGATCAGGATCCTCTGCCCCGGTGAGAGGGCGATATCGAGCGGGACGACACTTTTCTTCTGCCGCCGGTGTGACAGATGGAGCAGGGGATGCACGGCCTGTCTCCAGGTAAAAGCCGGTGCCGGCGAGGCTGCGCGGCCGGGGCTGTGCCGGGGATGATGGATCGGATCACAGGCCCCTACATCGATCGCAAAACGGGCCTTGGCCCGGGTGAAGTCAATCTTTCCCAGGAACCGGTACGCTTGTATGAGGCCGTCGGCCCGGGGCCGTATGGCATCCGCAAATTCCATCAGGATCCGGACGATCTCGCGCTGCTCCTCGTAGCCCAACTCCCTGATCTCGTTGTTGGTTTCGAAGATCTCGGCCGGCTCAACGTACACTGTATGGCCGGTCGACGATTCGTCGTGAACAAAACCGGGGATGCGGCGTTTGTGGGTATTGATCATCGGGATCACCAGCCGGCCGTTCCTGATGGTCACTTCCGCATCCTCGGGCGTCCATCCCTGCTGCCGCGCCTGTCGGAAGCTTTGCAGGATCTTCCCCTCGACAGCCGACCGAAGCCGGGCCATTTGTTTCCTGATCCGCGTAAGCTCTGCCGATGCCGAGTCCCTGACCTCCGAACGGTCGTCGAGGATGCGGTCGATGGCCGCCAGCACGCTCTCCATCACCGGCTCCGTTTCAAGCGGGGTCGGAGAGCCCGGCGACGAATCATTCTCCCCGGCCATGGCGAACAGCGCGGGGTACTTCTCCCGGCGGGCGCCGAGAAAAGCCAGCAATGCCCGGATGGTGGACAACGACAGGCGCAGCTCGGCCAGGCGGTCCGTTTCGATGTAGGTACCGGGAATGCGGATCCGGAGCAGTTCGGGGATCAGATCGTAATAGTCCTGCGCGGGAAAATGCTCTTCGAATTGAAGGATCTCCTTCATTTCGGCAGTCTGCCGCAATGCCGTGCCGATCAGATCCGCGTCGCTGGTGAAGACCATCCGGCCCACCCTCTCCCGCCCCAGTGGGGAAAGGCAATGCTCGTCAAGGATCCGCCGGATGGCATCGAATCCCAGTTTTTCCTCGAAATCCGGCTGAAAATCAGAACTCATCGGTGTCGATTACCTGCTTCTTCCCTTTCCCCTGCACCGGTTCGGCAGCACTCCCATCTTCGCAATCCAGGTCAACGCCCAGGGGGGCCGACGGGGGATCGAAGCCGCGCTTGACATAACGAAGGCTGGCATCGGCATAAACATGCTGCATGTACAATCCCCATATCGGAAGGGCCATGTTGGCACCCTGCCCCAGGGTGATGCTCCGGAAATGGGCGGCACGGTCTTCGCATCCCACCCACACCCCGGTGACCAGATCGGGGGTGATGCCCATAAACCAGCCGTCGCTCTGGTTTTGCGTGGTCCCTGTCTTCCCTGCGATCGGGTTGTCGAGCCCGTATTTGTACCGGAGCCTCACCCCGGTGCCCCCGTCAACCACTCCCTGCATCAGCCGGATCATGAGATAAGCAGTCTCCTCGCTGATCACCTCCTGTGACTTAGTATTGAACGTCTGCAGGATGTTCCCGTTCTTGTCCTCGATGCGGGTGATGAACTGCGGTTCAATGAACACGCCTTTGTTGGCATAGGTGCCCATGGCCCCTACCATCTCATAAAGGCTGATGTCGCACGATCCCAACGCGATGGAATACACGGCGGGGATATCGCTCGTGATACCCATTTTATGCGCCAGCGCCACCACTGCCGTGGGTGCATACTTACGGATAAGTTGACCGGAGACCCAGTTGTTGGAGTTGGCCAGCGCCCACTTCAGGGTGACCATCTCGCCAAGCCTTTCCTCGCTGGCATTTTCGGGCGCCCATACCTCTCCGTTGCCCAGGTCGATCACCGGCTGGACGTTCGGATAACGGGAACAGGGCGACTCACCCTCCTGCATGGCCAGTGTATAGAGAAAGGGTTTGAAGGTCGATCCTACCTGCCTTTTGCTGAATTTGACATGATCGTACTGGAAAAACCGGTAATTGATCCCCCCCACGTATGCCTTTACCTCTCCCGTGCGGGGGTCCATCGACATCAACCCCGACTGCAGGTAAAATTTGTAATAGCGCACCGAGTCATACGGGGTCATCACGGTATCGATCACGCCGCGATAGGAAAACACCTTCATTTTCACCGGTACGCGAAACTCTTCGAGGATGCGCTCCTCGCTCAGCCCCCGGGTCTTGCCGTGAAAATAACGGTCGGAACGCCGCATGGCCGACACCATCAGTCCTTCGGTCTCTTTCCTGGCATTGCCGCCTTCGAACACAAAGGGAGCATTCGGTATCCCTTTCCAGTGCTTGAAAAAAGCAGGTTGCAACTCCTTGCTCAAGTATTCGGTCATGGCAGCCTCTGCATACTCCTGCATCTTGTAATTGAGGGTGGTATATACGCGCAAACCATCGCGGTAAAGATTATACGGAGATCCGTCTTCCCGGGGATGCTGCTGACACCATTCCGACAATACCGTTCGCAGATACTCCCTGAAATAGGTGGCGATGCCCGAGGTATGGTCCTGGAGACGGAAATTCGTCATATCCACCGGGATCGCTTTCAGCGAATCGAAAGCATGCCGGTCGATGTAATCGTACTTCAGCATCTGGTGAAGCACCGTGTTCCGCCGGTCGAATGCCCGGGCGGGATTGCGTACTGGGCTGAACCAGGTCGGGGCTTTCAGCATCCCTACCAGCATGGCCGACTCTTCGGCGTTCAGCTGTGCCGGCTCTTTGTTGAAATAGGTCTTCGCGGCCGACTTTATGCCGTATGACTGGCTGCCGAAATCGACGGTATTGAGGTACATGGCCAGGATCTCATCTTTCGAATAGTTGCGTTCCAGTTTGACGGCAGTGATCCACTCCTTGAATTTGATCATCACGGTTTCGAGGAACGACCGGTCCTGCTTGCGCGGGAACAGGTTTTTCGCCAGTTGCTGGGTCAGGGTCGATCCTCCTCCCTTGGAAGTACCTGTGGCGACCCCCCACAGGACCCGGAGTATCGCAATGCCATCGATCCCTGAATGCTTCTCGTACCGGGCGTCCTCAGTGGCGATCAGGGCATTGATGATGTTGGGCGACAACTCGTTGTACGGAGTATTCGACCGGTTCTCGATAAAATACTTACCCAGCAGCTTACCGTCGGAGGAGATCACTTCGGTGGCAAGATTGCTTTTGGGATTTTCCAGCTCTTCGAACGAGGGCATTTTTCCGAAGAGGCCCAGGGCAACTGAAATAAAAAAAACAGCGGCGACGATCACCAGGACCAGGTAGGTCACCCAAAACCCCTTCAGGTAATTTTTACTTTTCGTGGATTTGGCAGAAGTGCCGGCCATAGGTCTCGATATGAAAGATAACGCGGAACTGCGATTATTGTTTTTCGATCCGGATGCCGATATCGCGGATGCCTTTCAGGTCGGCGACACGCATGGCCTGTTCAAAGGTGAAATGATAACTGCCCTTGCTGGCGAATTTCAGATCCTTCCGGAACAGGAACCGGCTGAATTTGACGCTCCCGGTGCCCGATCCCAGCCAGCGGCCGTCGAAATCGGCCAGCGTCAGCTCAATCGTGTCGCGCGACAACCCTCCGCCAGGATAGGCAGTGTTCAGAAAAAGATAGAGGTTGCTGTACGGATAGTCACGGTCGTTGCGGATATCGATGTACACGGAATAACTCGATAAAATGTCACTGATCTCTGCACGGAACTCTTTTTTGTCGGAAACTTTCCACACTCCTTCTTTCATCGGCAGGTGCTCCTCGTACACCCTCCCCGGATCACAGGCAATCGCGGCCAGGGCCAGGAGGAGCAGGGCGGGGAGGAATCGCACAGGGATGGAGTTCATGGTTCGCACGCGGAATGGGCGAAGTTACAGGTTATCAAAGCGTGTCAGGTCGTCGTGCAGCGGGATGTTCTCATGATCCTGCTTGGTCTCAATTTTTAGCGAGAAATCCTCCAGCTTCTCAGGCAGGATGCCCTTTTTGTTTTCCCCAATGATGAATCTGGCCTGCTCCGCCGGAATCGCGATCATGTTCCCGGGATCATCGGCATAGGAGTACCAGAGAAGCTTCTGGAAAATATCGGTCTTTTGATGCACGGCCTCCCCCTTCTTCAGCTTCAGCCTGATCCCCGTGTCGGGGATCTCTTTGAGTGCATCGACGTAAGTATCGTATTCGTAATTGAGGCAGCATTTGAGCTTGCCGCACTGCCCGGCCAGTTTCTGCGGATTCAGCGAAAGTTGCTGAACACGGGCAGCATTGGTGGTCACCGAACGGAAATCGTCCATCCAGGTAGCACAACATAATTCCCTTCCGCACGACCCGATGCCGCCCAACCGGCTCGCCTCCTGCCTCGCTCCGATCTGCCTCATTTCGATGCGCACCTTGAACTCTTCGGCGAGCAACTTGATCAGTTCACGAAAATCGACACGGTCGTCGGCGGTGTAGTAAAATATGGCCTTGGTCCCGTCGCCCTGGATCTCCACGTCGTTGATCTTCATTGTCAGCCCGATGCGTTCCGCAATCGTTCGCGCACGGAACATCGTGGAGGTCTCCTGTTCGACCGAGAAGATCCACTTGTCGATATCGGTAACACGGGCCTTCCGGTAAACTTTCTTGATTTCCTCCGACGAGGGATCCAGCCGGTTTCGCTGAAAATGGAAGCGAACGATCTCGCCGGCCATGCTAACGATCCCGATATCATGCCCGGGAGACGCCTCCACGGCTACAATATCGCCGACCACGAGCTCCAGCTCCGGGGGAGTCCGAAAGAAATCCTTGCGGCTGTTCTTGAACCGGACCTCCACGATGTCTGTCGGCGACTTTCCGGGTACTGCCGGAACATCGCTGAGCCAGTCGAAGGTATCGAGCTTGCTGCACCGGTGCTGAAAAACCTCTTCATGCCGCTGAAAGAGGCGGGGTGAGTGACAGCATCCCCGGCTCAGAAACGGGTTGTCGGGGCGCTGCATCAGGCGAAACTGAAATTCCTCCTCCTCCTCCCCGGCGACGCCCTGCTGCGGAATCTCCTCGGGTGCGACCGGTATATTTTCCTTGTTTTCCATGTCTGCCGTTGAACCTGCAAAGATATAAATTCCTGACAAAGGAGAGCCAGGGCTTAGGCAGGAATAAAACCCGCGGCCTTTTCAAGCGCGGCAGGGATTCCCGACGGATCCTTCCCCCCTGCCGTAGCGATATGCGGTTGTCCGCCTCCCCCGCCCCGGATCTCCCTCGCCAGTTCGCGGATGATGTTGCCGGCATGCATCCCCCGGTCCCGGATAAGGTTTTCGGCAACCATCACCGTCAGCAGGGCCTTTCCTTCGCTCTCTCCCGCCAATACCAGGAAAAGGTCGGGAACGACAGCCTGCAGCTCATAGGCGAGATTTTTGGTCTCTTCGGCATTCAGGTCCACCCGGGCAGCCAGAAAGCGCAGACCGTTCACCGGGCGGACCTGCGAGATCATCTGCTCCACCCTTTGCCTTGTCTTCAGCTTTCCAAGCTCGGCAACCTGTTTCCTCAACTCCTGGTTCTCGTGGATCAGGTTGCCGAGTCCCTTGATGATCTCCCGGGGATTCTTCAGCATTTCACTGATCTCCTCCAGCAGGAGCTCCCTCGATTGCCAGTATTCCTCCGCCTTCCCGGCAGTGATGGCCTCGATACGCCGGATCCCCGCGGCAATCGCCCCTTCCGACACGATCTTGAACAGTCCGATCTGACCGGTGTAGGCAACATGGGTGCCCCCGCATAATTCCACGGAATAATGAGGATCAAAGGTGATCACCCTCACCCGTTCCCCGTACTTTTCTCCGAACAGGGCCATCGCCCCCATCGCAGTGGCCTGCTCCAGGGGCACATCGCGGGTTTCCTCCAACCGGATGTTCTCGCGGATGCGCGCATTGACCATGCGCTCCACCTGGCGGATCTCCCCGGGTGTCATCTTCGCAAAATGCGTAAAATCAAAACGCAACCGGCTGTCGTCCACCAACGAACCTTTCTGCTCCACATGAGTCCCGAGCACCCTTCGCAGGGCCGCATGCAACAAATGGGTCGCCGAATGGTTGTTGGCCGTGGCCGTCCGCTTCGAGGCATCCACCACCGCTCTCACCGGCCCCGAAGGGTCGGCAGGCAGGCGATCGGTATGGTGCACGATGAGTTCGTTCTCTTTTTCGGTCCCGGTCACTGCGATAGATTCGCTTCCCGCCAGCAGGATCCCCGAATCCCCGGCCTGTCCTCCCGACTCGGCATAAAAAGGAGTCCGGACCAGCACGATTTGGTAACGGGTCTCTCCCTTGACGGTTACCTTCCGGTATTTCGAAATGTGGGTCTCCTCCTCCAGTCGGTCATAACCGACAAACTCCGGGATCCCCGCCACGGCGTCGAGTACCACCCAGTCGCCGGCGCTGACTGCGGCATCCTGCCGCGAACGGGTTTTTTGCGCCTCCAGGCCGCCATGAAAACCCTCCATATCAACGCTCCACCCGACCTCCCGCGCCATCAGCTGGGTCAGGTCGATGGGAAAGCCGTAAGTGTCGAATAACTCGAAAGCAAATGCACCGTCGATAACATTTTGACGCGTGACACGTGACGCGTGACGATCCTCCGCCGGTGATGCTTCAATATAGTGGATGAACCGTTGAATACCCGTTGAAAGAGTCCGCAGGAAGGAGTTCTCCTCCTCACGTATTACATTGATAATAAGATCTTTTTGAGCAGATATCTCGGGAAACACATGCCCCATCTGCTCGTTCAGCGTTCCGACCAGGGTGTGCAGGAACGGTTCCCTGAAACCCAGGAAGACGTAGCCGTACCTGACCGCCCTGCGCAGGATACGTCGGATCACATATCCGGCCTTGACATTCGACGGGAGCTGACCGTCGGCGATCGCAAAAACAATGGCCCGGAGATGGTCGCCGATGACGCGCATGGCCACATCGGCGCGCGGATCGTCACCATAAGGCTTTTCCGCCTGCCTGGCGATCACCTGGATGATGGGCTGGAAAATGTCGGTGTCGTAGTTCGACCGCTTGTTCTGCAACACCATGCACAGCCGCTCGAAGCCCATCCCCGTGTCAACATGCCTGGCAGGAAGCTCGACCAGCTGCCCGTCGGTCCTGCGGTTGTACTGGATGAAAACCAGGTTCCAAATCTCGATCACATGCGGATCGCCCCGGTTCACCAGGTCGCGCCCGGGTACCCGCTTTTGCTCCTCCTCCTCGCGGATGTCGGCATGGATCTCCGAACACGGACCGCAGGGACCGTGATCGCCCATCTCCCAGAAATTATCCTTCTTCGACCCGAACAGGATCCTGTCGGCCGGAAGGTGCTCCTTCCAGAATGCAAACGCCTCATGGTCAGGCGATAGACCCTCTTTTTCATCCCCCTCGAAGACCGTCACATATAATTTCTCCTTGTCGATTTTTACAACCTCTGTGAGAAACTCCCACGCCCAGTCGATCGCTTCCTTTTTGAAATAATCGCCGAACGACCAGTTCCCCAGCATCTCGAACATGGTGTGGTGGTACGTGTCGTGCCCGACCTCCTCGAGGTCGTTGTGCTTTCCCGACACCCGAAGGCACTTCTGCGTGTCGGCGACGCGGGGGTGCCGTGCCTGCCGGTTACCCAGAAAGATGTCCTTGAACTGGTTCATGCCGGCATTGGTGAACATCAGGGTGGGATCGTTCTTGACCACCATTGGGGCCGAAGGAACGATGGCATGTTCCTTCGACCGGAAAAAATCGAGAAAGGCCTGGCGGATATCGGAATTATTCATGTTCGGGGGATTAACAGGTCATTAACAATCTTTAACAAATTTCAACTTTCGAAGCGGGTGCAAAGTTAATTATTTACTTAATTTTGTAGCTGTTACAACGCTTCTTTTGAAGAAATCCTTATTTACCTGTCGATGAGCAAGGTAAAATACAAATTCAATAAGAAATCGCTCACGTTCGACCGGGTCCACACCACCATGCGGAAACGGCTGCTCTACTTTTTTTCCCACCTCTCCACAGGGATAGTTTTTGCTGCCGTGGTGCTCGTGGTTGCTTACAATCTGGTCGACTCGCCGAAAGAAAAGGCACAGAAGCGCGAAATCGACCAGATGAAACTCCAGTACCAGATCCTCAATGACCAGCTGGACAAGGTGACGCACATCCTGGCCGACCTGCAGGACCGCGACGACAATATTTACCGGGTGATCTTCGAAGCCGAACCAATCCCCAACGCGGTCCGCTCCGCAGGCATCGGGGGGATCGACCGTTATGAAGCACTGAAAGGGTATTCGAATTCGGATCTGATGACCGAAACCGAGAAAAAGATGGACCAGATCCTGGGAAAGCTTTACGTGCAGTCGAAATCATTCGACGATGTGTTTGAACTGGCCAAGAACAAGGAGAAGATGCTGGTTTCGATCCCGGCCATCCAGCCGGTGAACAACAAGGACCTGAAACGGGTCGGATCCTATTTCGGATCGCGCATGGATCCTTTCTACAAAGTCCGGAAATTCCACGAGGGTATGGATTTCTCCGCTTCCGTCGGCACCGAGGTGTACGCAACGGGAAATGGCACGGTTTTGTCGGCCGGCCGTGATGTCCAGGGAGGATACGGCAATGAGATCCGGATCGACCACGGCTACAACTACCAGACTGTGTATGCACACCTCTCACGGATCTTCGTCAAACCCGGCCAGAAGATCCTCCGGGGACAGATCATCGGGTACGTCGGGAACACCGGCAAATCCACCTCCCCACACCTGCATTACGAAGTGCGCAAGAACGGCGTCCCCGTGAACCCGATCTACTTCTTCTTCAACGATATCACCCCCGAACAGTTCCAGATGATGCTGGAACTCTCTGCACGACCTTCGCAGACAATGGATTAGCACCCCGCGCCATGCTCAGGAAAACGACCAGGATCGAAAAAGTGTACTATACCATCGGCGAAGTGGCCGAACTGTTCGACGTGAACACCTCCCTGATCCGCTACTGGGAAAAGGAATTTGATATCCTGAAACCAGCAAAAAACAAAAAGGGCAACCGGCTCTTCACGCAGAAAGACCTCGAAAACCTCCGGATCATCTATCACCTGGTCAGGGAACGCGGTTTCACCCTGCAGGGCGCTCGCGACAAACTGCGTGAAAACAAGGAAGATGTGGTCAACAAAGTGGAAACCATCGACGCCCTCAACCGCATCCGCGGGTATCTGCTCGAAATCAAGGCACAGTTGTGATGCCCCGAAACTCCGCCCGGGATACTGACTCCTTTTTTGAGCAGGTGTATGCCGTGGTCCGGCTGGTTCCGTACGGACGGGTGACCTCCTACGGGGCGATCGCCGGATACCTCGGCACCCGCGGCTCGGCCCGGATGGTAGGCTGGGCGATGAACGCAGCGCATACCGCAGGCGGACAGGCGAACGGGAGGACAAACGCACCGGATGCCTTGGAAGCAGTGCCGGCCCACCGGGTGGTCAACCGCCACGGACTCCTCACCGGAAAACACCATTTCGGTCATCCGGGTCTTATGCAACAACTGCTGGAAAACGAAGGAATAGAAGTGGCCGGCGACCGGGTTGTGCACTTCAGCCAGGTCTTTTGGGATCCGGCGAAAGAACTTGTTTAACAAATATCATGTATGAATACAGACAGCCAGAAAATCAAAGAAGCCCTCCGCCATGTCAACGACCCCGACCTGAAAAAGGACCTTGTGTCGCTGAACATGATCGCCAACATCGTGGTCGATGGCAACCGGGTGTCGTTCGACGTTGTACTGACCACGCCCGCCTGCCCCCTGAAGGATCAAATACGCCAGGACTGCATCGACGCGATCCGTCAGCGGGTGGATCCCGGACTCGAAATCTCGATCAACATGACCTCGAAGGTCACCTCGCGAAGAAAAGAGACCGATGCCATGCTGAAGGAGGTGAAGAACATCATCGCAGTCGGGTCGGGCAAGGGCGGCGTGGGAAAATCGACCGTCGCGGTGAACCTCGCGATCTCTCTTGCCTCGGCCGGCGCCCGTGTCGGACTGATCGACGCAGATATTTACGGGCCCTCGATCCCGATGATGTTCGGCATGCTCGATGAAAGGCCCACCGGGTTTGACCGCGAGGGCAAGACCTATGTATATCCCTTCGAGAAATTCGGGATCAGGGTGCTCTCCATCGGTTTTTTTGTCGATCAGTCAAAGGCACTGATCTGGCGGGGCCCCATGGCCTCCATGGCCCTGCGCCAGCTCTTTACCGACGCCGTGTGGGGCGAACTCGATTACCTGGTGATTGACCTTCCTCCCGGCACGGGCGACATCCCTCTGACGCTGATCCAGGACTTCCCGCTCACGGGAGCCATCATCGTCAGTACGCCCCAGCAGGTCTCGATCGCCGATGTCCGCAAAGCTGCCGACATGTTCCGCAACGACAAGATCAACATACCGATCCTCGGCCTGGTGGAAAACATGGCCTATTTCGTTCCTCCCGATATGCCGGATAAAAAATACTTCATCTTCGGCGAAGGAGGGTGCAGAAACTTCGCCGCCGAACTCAATATCCCGCTGCTGGGGCCGATCCCGATCGTACCGGCCATCGCCGGATCGGGCGATACAGGGTTGCCTGTTGCTGCATCCGGTCCTTCCCCCGAATCGGAAGCTTTCCGGCAACTGGCCGAGTCGGTCGCCCAACAGATCGCCATCAGCAATTCCATCCGGGAGATCTTTTCAGGGGAAAAAGCCTGAACCGCCCGGAAGGGTTCTCCCGCGGATTTTGTAATTTTGCCGGCATGGAACAGGAAACCTGGTCGGAAGAGATCGCTCTGAGCAACTATCACGATCTTAAAGAGTTGCTCGAAGAAGCCCTGGAAAAGGCCGGCTCTGCGAGCGATCCGCGCGAAGCCAAGGGTTTCCTGATCGGGGTTCAGCAGCATTTTAAGGGCCTGATGCTTCGGCATGAGCAGCGTGAAGAACTCTACTCCCGTCTCCAGGAAGCCTTTTTCGAAGTAAACCTGAAACTGGAAAAGGAACGGCTTGCCTTTGAAAAGGATGCAACCGCAAACTACCACGAACTGGCACCACTGGTCGCCGAAGCGATGCAACGGGTCGATGGCAGCGAAGACCTGAAAGGAACCTGGGACTATCTGCTGGAGATCAGCCAACGGTTGAAAGAAGCGAAACTGATCCATGATCACCGCGAAGAACTCTATCACAAACTCCAGGATGCCTTCGAAGCAGTGAAACGCAGAAGAGAGGAAGAAAGGCTGACCATGGAAGCGGAGGCCAGGCGTAATTATCTGCGCCTCAAACCCATGGTTGACGAGGTTTTCACCCAGGCAGCAGTGACCCATGAATACAAAGAGACCCGGGAATTCCTCAAAAAGATCCAAACCGAGTTCAAAGGGCTTCGCATGATCCGTGAACAGCGCGAAGAACTGTATGCACGGCTCCGGGCGGCCCATGAGATCCTCGACCGGCGGGTCGATGACTTCTTCCGCAATAAAAAGAAGAACTGGGCCGTTAAAATGCAATATACGCTGTCGGGCTTCGAAGCCGACATTTTCCGGCTGCAACAGTCGATCGAAAAAGAAACAGCCGAACTCGACGAACTCCGCGATCAGCATGAAATCCTGAGGACTGCCGGCAAGGGCCGTGAAGTCCTGGTCGCGATGCAGGCGCGCATCGGTTCACTCGTAACAGACCTCGACAACAAGCGAAAAAAAATCGCCGAACTGGAGGCCGGAAAATCCGCCCTCATGCTCCGGCTGGAAGAACCTGATAACCAACAAAGCTAAACCGACGACCGATATGTCACCCACTGCCCACTCCGGCCACCGGCATTCACACAACCGTTCCCACCATGTCCGCACCCAAAGGGGCAACAACCAACAAAACCGCAACAGGACCCCCACCCGCAGGATTCCCGAACCGGTATGGTACTTCACGGGTGTTCTGCTCCTGCTCGTCGCAGTGAAATTGCTGCAATCGCCCCTGCTTCCTCCCGCCATCGGAGGCCTGGGCCTCGTCATCCTGTCGGTTTCCCGCCTCTGGCATTTCAAGCCCGGCATCGTGGTTGCCGGCATCAGCCTTTTCTCCATGTCTTTTCTTTGTGTATGGCTATGGATCCAGCAATACCTGGGCGTGGTGCTGTCGGGCACGGCTCCTTCCGACACACACCTGTTTCTGGCCGGAACCACCCTGATGACGATCCTGGCGTTTCTCGTTTGGACCTATTACCGCGCATTTAACAGACTTTACCACCACATGGGACGGAAATGGTTCATCAAAAAACCCTATCTCATCATCGTCAAACTGCTCTTCTATTTCCATCTTTTCCTCCTGGTTTTCTGGGCCCTGGCCTACCTGACCGCCTGGTGGGCCCAAACCGGTGGCTGGAGCCCGCGCGACGCGGCGCTCGCAGCCGGAGCCATCGCCCTGGTGGCCGCGGGATTCCCCGCGATCTTTTACCTCTCGCGCACCGCCCCCCACGGTTCGGCACACCGCCATCACCGTCATTCCGCCCGGGAAGAGTCCGGAACGGAAAAAAATGAAGAGATCGCCTGAAACCTCCCTTTCCTATTTCCTTAATTACTACTTTTGCCTTATTGTTAATTTTTTAACAAAATAAGTCAGTATGTCAAGAAAAAAATTGAAGATCAGGGATTTAACTCTTCGTGACGGACAGCAGTCTCTCTTTGCCACCCGGATGACACAGGAACAGGTCGACCGGGTCCTGCCATTTTTCAGGGAAGCCGGGTTCTATGCCATGGAGGTATGGGGTGGGGCTGTGCCCGACTCGATCATGCGTTACCTTGCGGAAAATCCCTGGGTCAGGCTCGAGAAGATCCATGAAGGCGTGGCGGGCGCCTCCCTGCTCACCGCCTTGTCGAGGGGTCGCAACCTGTTCGGATACAACCCCTACCCGGAAGAGGTGATCGAAGGATTCAACCGCCTGGCGATCCATTCGGGCATTGGCATCATGCGGATCTTCGACGCGCTGAACGACGTGGACAACATGAAATCGACGATCCGGTATGTGAAGCAGAACGGGGGCATCGCCGATTGCGCCATCAGCTTTACCGTTGATCCGAAGTTCTCCACCCGGCAGAAATTCCGGTCCTGGATGCATTTCAAAGCCCTCCCCCACGATATCTTCACCATCGATTATTTCGTCGAAAAAGCCCGCCAGATGGAAGCACTGGGGGCCGACATGATCTCGATCAAGGATATGGCCGGACTGATCACCCCCTTGCAGACCGGCAAACTCATCCGGCGGCTGAAATCGGAACTCCGCGTACCCGTTGATTTTCATACCCATTGCACCCCCGGTTACGGGTTGGCGTCCGTGCTCTCCGCAATCGTCAACGGGGTCGATATCGTCGATACCAACATCTGGAACTTTGCGGGGGGACCTGCAGCGCCCGCTTACGAGATCATCCACCTCTTCTGTGATAAAATGGGCATCGACACCGGCGTCAATGCCGAAGCCGTCCTGGCGATCAACCGGGAACTGAAGACCATCCGGCAGGAACTGAAGGAATTTGACACCTGCGACTCCTTTCCCGTCGAATTCGATTTTGTCCATGACAAACTTCCGAAAGAGATCAACAAACTCTTTGTCAAGGCCATCTATATGGCAAAACATGACCGCGAGGAAGATCTGCTGGAAGCCTGCCAGGCCATCGAGAAACACTTCAATTTTCCGGGGCCCGACGAGGCTGTGAAAAAAGCCGAGATCCCCGGCGGCATGTACACCAATATGCATGCCCAGCTCAAGCAACTGAAACTCGATCACCTCCTTCCCCGCGTGCTCGAACTGGTTCCGCTCGTCCGCATCAAGTCGGGCTGCCCCCCCCTGGTCACCCCCACCAGCCAGATCGTGGGCGTACAGGCGGTCAACTGCGTGATCGACGAGAACAAGGATCTCCCCTACTTCACCACCAAGTCGATCCAGTTCGTCAACCTGGTCAAGGGCATCTACGGCCGGACTCCCATTCCCATTGATCCCGATTTCCGCGAAGAACTGACCGGCGTCAGGGAGGAGACCCCTTACGATACGCGCAACTATAAAAAACAGGAGAACACCGTATTCGAGGATTACGGGGATATGCGCCTGGCCGACAACGAAAAAGACGAACTGCTGCTCGAACTCTTCCCCACCGTGGCCCGCGACTTTCTCCAGAAATGCGTCGAAGAGAATTACACCGAGAACATCCACCAGATCGAGGAGGAGAAGCGACGCAAGGCCCGCGAGGCCCGGGAACGCTTCGAAAAACTCACGCCTCAGGAAAAACGGGAGAGGCTGCTGCAGGGACTGTATTCCTGGTACGATGTTCCGGAAGCCGAAGAGGAAGCTCTGGGAAGATCCTGATCACCTGATCATCCGTTATGCAGGAACAAACATATCGAACTTTTTGATCTACGGCCACTTACCGCGATCCTTTTTTACTATTTTTGTATCGTTAAACGCTTCACAAAATTCCCAGGATATGACCTTCGAAGAATTCAAAAAGACGCACAAACTGCTCTCCTCCTACAAATACACATGGGCGCCGATCGACCGCGGCTATAACAACCGATCCATCTACATCAACGTCGGGGAACTCCGTTTCCGGGAAAAGCCCGTCACCGAAGAGATGAAGGAGAAATTCACCGGCGGCAAAGGGTTCGACCTCCGCCTCTTGTGGGATGCCACCAGGCCCGAAACGAAGTGGAACGATCCCGACAACGAGATCGTTATCTCGGGCGGTCCCTGCTGCGGGATCACCCAGTACTCGGGGTCCGGTAAGGCCATCTGCTGCGCCATCAGCCCGCAAACCGACATTGTGGTCGATTCGAACGTGGGCGGTTTCTTCGGCCCCTTCCTGAAATTTTGCGGCTTCGATGCGCTGGAACTGCAGGGAAAAGCGGAAAAAGAGGTGCTGATCGTGTTCGAGGAAGAACGGGAGATCATCGAGATCTACGAAGCGGAAGACCTCCCTTCCGACAGCCATGTGCTGGCCGAAGAACTGCACGACATGATGGCCATACCGGGGAATGAGAAAGACAAATACAACGTGTCGGTGGTCTCCGCCGGCACCGCTGCCGAGCACTCGCTGATCGGGATGCTGAACTTCAGTTTTTACGACATCAAGCGGAAGAAGGTGCGCCTGAAGCAGGCCGGCCGGGGAGGCATCGGCACTGTGCTGCGCGACAAGAAGATCAAGGGGATCGTGGCCCATGTGAAGACGATCGGCGGCAACCGCAACAACGTGGTGAACCTGGAGGCGATCCAGGAACGCGGACGAAGGTTCAACAAGGAGATGCGAGAGCTCGACGACAAGCAGTGCGAAATGCGTTCCAAAGGCACCGCCCACCTTACGCACATCATGAACGACTATGACCTGCTTCCGGTCAACAATTTTAAATTTGGCAGCCATCCCGACGCGTTCAACATCCGGGGGGATGTCTGGAAATCGTACTTCACGCAAAATGTCCCCGACGGCTGCTGGGTGGGATGCAACATGGCCTGCGCCAAGGGGGTGGATAATTACCTGCTGAGAACCGGTCCGTATGCCGGTGACCGGGTGATCGTCGACGGACCGGAATACGAGACGACCTCCTCGCTGGGATCCATCGCCGGCATCTTCAATCCTGATTTCACGATCGAAGCCAACTTCTACTGCGACACTTACGGCATTTGCACCATCTCGTGGGGGACCATCCTCGGTTTCGTGATGGAATGCTTCGAGAACGGGATTCTCGACGAAGCGCGCACCGGCGGGATTAAACTGAACTTCGGCAACGCCGACGCGGCCATGGAACTGCTGCACCAGGTATCGCGCGGCGAGGGGTTCGGCCTGATCGCCGGACAGGGAGTGCGCAGGATGAAAGAGATCTTCGCGAAGAACGGCTGGGGCGACGCAGCCTTCATGCAGGACATCGGCATGGAGAACAAAGGACTGGAGTATTCGCAATATGTCTCAAAAGAATCGCTGGCGCAGCAGGGCGGGTATGCCATGACCAACAAGGGACCGCAGCATGACGAAGCGTGGCTGATCTTCATGGACATGGTCAACAACCAGATCCCCACCTTTGAAAAGAAAGCCGAAGCGCTGCACTATTTCCCGATGTTCCGCACCTGGTTCGGACTTGCCGGTTTCTGCAAACTGCCCTGGAACGACGTGGAACCGGAAGACAATGCCCAGACGGCCGAACCCGCAAAAGTGCCCGAGCATGTTGATAATTACGTGACTGTATTCAACGGCGTCACCGGCAGGAACATCGACAAGCAGGATATCATCCGGATGTCGGAAAGGGTGTACAACTTCCAGCGCATCTTCAACATCCGCCGGGGTTACGGACTGCGGAAGCACGACGCGCAACCCTACCGCGCCTGCGGTCCGGTTACCAAAGAGGAATACGAATCACGCGCCGAACGGTATGACAAGCAGTTGATGGACCTGGTCGCATATGACCCGGCCGGTAAAACCACGGAGGAGAAGATGACCGTGCTGCGTGAATACCGCGAAAACCGCTACGAACAGCTCCTCGATGCCGTTTACGAGCGCCGTGGCTGGACCAGGAATGGCGTTCCGAAGATCGAGCACCTGAAAAAACTCGGCATGGACCTGCCCGAACTCCTCGAAGTCGTTACACCCCTTCAGGATTGACCATCCCCACTCATCCGGCCGATTGGAGATCGGAGATCGTAATTCCTAATGGCACTTATCCACCTTCATGTAGGGATAGGTAAACTCTGTCGGCGGCAGCAGCGTTTCTTTGATCGTTCTCGGGTTTGTCCAGCGAAGCAGGTTCAGGTGGCTGCCCGACTTGTCGTTCGTGCCTGATCCCCGGGCCCCGCCAAAGGGCTGCTGGCCCACTACGGCACCGGTCGGCTTGTCGTTGAAGTAAAAATTCCCCGCTGCATAACGCAGTACCCGGCATGCCTGGTTCAGGGCAGCCCGGTCTTTCGAGAAAACACTCCCGGTAAGCCCGTATGGCGACGTGCTGTCGCAGATTCTTAAAGTTTCCTCGAACTCTTTGTCCCTGTAAGCATAGATGGTCATCACGGGCCCGAAGATCTCCTCCTCCATGGATTTGAAGTGGGGATCGGTCGTCAGGATGACGGTCGGCTGGATGAAATATCCCGTCGATTTATCACCCGTTCCGCCGAAGATCACTTCGGCGTCGGCCGACTTTTTCGCGTATTCGATATACCCCATGATGTTGTCGAACGAGGCCTCGTCGATCACGGCATTCATGAAGTGGCTGAATTCACGCACATCGCCCACCGTGATCCGGGAGATCATGTCGCCGATCCTTTCCCGGATGCCCGGCCACAGCGATTCGGGAATGTAAGCGCGCGATGCGGCCGAACATTTCTGCCCCTGGTATTCGAATGCCCCCCGCACGATGGCCACAGCCACCTCCTGCGGATCCGACGAGGGATGGACGAAGATGAAGTCCTTACCTCCGGTCTCCCCTACGATCCGGGGATACGACCGGTAACCGGCCATGTTCTGGGCCGCCGTCTGCCATAACCCGTTGAAAGTGGCATTCGAGCCGGTAAAGTGGATTCCCGCCATGTCGCGGTGCGCCAGGGTCGTGCGCCCGATCACACTCCCGGGCCCGGGCACGAAATTGATGACCCCGTCGGGCAGTCCCGCCTCCTTAAAGATCTGCATCAGGACATAATTGGAAAGCAGGGAGGTGGTGGCAGGCTTCCAGACCGTGGTGTTGCCCATCAGCACGGGAGCCATGTTCAGGTTCGAAGCGATGGCCGTGAAGTTGAACGGGGTCACAGTGAAAATGAACCCTTCCAGGGGCCGGTACTCGATGCGGTTGAGGATGCCCGGGGTGGAATGGGGCTGCTCTTCGTAGATCTGGGTGATAAAATGGGCGTTGAAATTCAAAAAATCGATGGTTTCGCAGGCCGCATCGATCTCGGCCTGGTAGGCACTTTTCCCCTGTCCGAGCATCGTGGCGGCATTCAGCATGAACCGGTATTTCTTCGAGATCAGCTCTGCCGCTTTCAGGGTGACCGAAACACGGTCGACCCAGGGGAACGATTCCCATTCCCGGTGCGCCTGAAGGGCCGCTTCGATCGCCATCTTCGTTTCGGCTTCTCCGGCCATGTGATAGGTGGCCAGCACATGCCGGTGATCGTGCGGCATCACCACCTTCCCGGTCTTCCCGGTACGTACCTCCTTCCCGCCGATGATAAGCGGAATTTCCAGTTCCCCGTCCGTCATCCGGTCGAGCTCACGGTTGAGTTCCTTGCGTTCGCGGCATCCGGGAGCATAACTTAACGTGTGCTCATTCTGGGGCCGGTCGAGATTGAATATCGCGTTGTTCATGAAATTGTTTTTTGACAAAATTAGTTGAATGAACCGATATGCACATGCGTACATATCGATAATTACCTTCCGGTTGCAAAGATACTCATTATTTGGAATTATTCTAAACTGTGAGGCGGATCATCCATGGAGTCCTCCATTACACGGGATTTCCCTTGAACAGTCCCGGCAGAACGTTGCCCGGAAAATATTCAACGGCTGCCTCAATAAAACGGATCGGTCGTATCCTGCATATCGGTTAACTTATTACCTTTGTGACGCCCTGAAGGCCGGCGGCTGCTCCCAGCCTGATCCTCGGGCCGACCGTCGCCGTGTTGAACCGTCAGGGCCTGGTATATGGACAACAAATTCGCATCAAAGCTGGAAGAGGTACGTCTCCATTATAAAATCTGGATGTCGGATAACAAGGAGACAGGCATCATGGGCGACGGCAAATGGAATATGCTGAAGCTGATCGAGGAGAAGGGATCGATGAAGGCCGCCTGCGATGAATTGGGCTATACTTACCGCCGCACGTGGGGCAACCTGAAAAAGATCGAATCCTTTTTCGGATTTCCCCTGCTGGAAAGACAAAGGGGAGGGAGCGAAGGAGGGCATACAGCCCTGACCCCCGAAGGCAGGCGGCTCGTCCATGCATTCAACACGTTCCACGAGAAGGTGGATCTGCATATCCAGGAGGGGTTCGAACAATTTATCCGGGAACTGAAAGAAATCCCCGAATAACCCTCTTCCATGATGAAACGGTTTATACTGCTGCTCGTCCTGCTGATCCCCGGCATAGCCGGAATCGCCCAGAGAACGCCCCGGCTGTCGGGCGACCTGATCATCTTCCATGCCGGCAGCCTGTCGGTTCCCATGAAAGAGGTGGCGGATGCCTTTAAAAAGATCCATCCCGGCGTGAACATCCTCCTGGAATCGGCCGGCAGCGTGGAATGTGCGCGTAAGGTGACCGACCTGAAACGCCCCTGCGATATCCTGGCTTCTGCCGATTATAAGGTGATCGACAACATGCTCATTCCGGCTTTTGCCTCCTGGAACATCAAATTTGTCAGCAACGAAATGTGTATTGTTTACACCGGAAAATCGAGATATGCCCGGCAGATCAACGCCGGAAACTGGTCCGAAATCCTGCTGAAGAAGGATGTGGTTTACGGAAGGTCCGATCCCAACTCCGATCCCTGCGGTTACCGGTCGGTGATGACCCTGCAACTGGCCGAGAGATATTATAAAAAACCGGGCCTTGCCGCGCAACTGATGGCGAAAGACAGGAACATGATCCGCCCCAAGGAGGTGGATCTCCTGGCCCTGCTTGAAACGAATACGGTCGATTATGTACTCCTTTACAAATCCGTCGCCGTCCAGCACCAGCTCAACTACCTGGTACTTCCCGCGGAGGTAAACCTGAAGGAACCGGAACTCGCGGGACTGTATGCCACCGCCTCCGTCGCCATCAACGGGAAGGAACCTGGGCAGAAAGTGTTCATGAAGGGCGAGCCCATGGTCTATGGCATCACCCTGTGCAAAACCGCTCCCCACCCGGCTACCGCCCTGGCTTTCCTCGAATTCCTCCTCTCAAAAGACAAAGGAATCGCCATCCTGGAAAAGAACGGCCAGCCCTCTGTCATCCCCCAGGTGAATCCCAACCGGGACCTGCTCCCTGTATCGCTTCAACCCTTCACCCGGCCCTGACCCTCCTGTGAAAAAAACCTGATAACCCATGTAAGAGCAACGATATGCAATAATTAACATATCGACAAAAACCGCCATGAAACAAATTTCGATCGCCATCCTCCTCGCCTGTGCACTCTTACCGGTGTCCATGGTCTCCTGCAAAAAAGAGACGAACCCCTCTCCGCCAGTCATCCGGCTTCTGACAGGCCCGGAATATACTTCCGACGGATCGGTCATGGCAGTGGGCGGAAAACTCCGTTTTGGCATCACCGCTAACGGAACCGATGCCAATATCACCAATTTTGTGGTTAAAAAGATCATGCCCGACGGCACTTCTAAGGTGGTCTTTGATTCGGGATTGAACACTTCCGGGTTCACGGTCAGCGAAACCTTTTACCAGGGTATCGAAGACACCGCCCGCTGGACCTTCCAGGTGATGGACCGCAACCGGCAGTTTGCCACCGCTGCATTGACCCTCTATAAAGATCCCAATTCCGCGTGGGGCGGGATCCTGGAATTCCCATCCATCGTCATGGGATACCAGGGCAGCACCACACACGGCCAGTTCCTGGTTCCCTCCACAGGGAAAGTCTGGTTTGCCGACTCTGCCACACTTGTCCAGGAATCCATCGACATCATCACCTATTTTTACATCGACGAAACTCCCTCCCCCACCTTTTCTTCCGCAGGGGAGACCGGAGGGGGAATCACTGCATACTATCCCTCGATCGGCGACTGGACCTCAAAGAACTACACCAAATGGGATATCAGCGTCGATACCGACCCGGTGCCGGTTGACGCATTCGACGCATGCCACAACGACAGCCTGCTGATCCTGGCCTACGACGACGTTTGGGGAAAGAGGAAATTCAAATGGGCGGAGGCCGGGGATGTGATCCCCTTCCTCACCGCAAAAGGAAAAAAAGGATTGATCCGCGTGCTTGCAGCCGATCATGATGCGGCGGGCTCCATCACCTTCTCGATGAAAATCCAGCAATAATCCATAGTATTCATCACAACCTAAATTCAACACGTATGAAGAAACATTTACTATTTGCATGCCTCCTGATCCTCGCCGGATCCCTTTTCGCACAGGACACGGTCACGGGCTGGACCTTCCCCGTCAATACCGGTTCCGACAGCCTCAACGCCAACCTGGGAACATCCCAGAACATGGGCTACGATCTCCGTTTCCAGTGGGTGCTGTCTGCCACCTCCGATTCGACAGTGAACACCATCACCTTTGCCAGCGGGGCCACATCGTATGCAGCCTCTACCCCCGGTTGGGACAATGGAACCGACAGTAAATTCTGGTCGATCAAATTCAAGGCTGCCGATTTCTCCGGCTTCAAGGTCTATTCGAAGCAAAACAGCGATGCCCAGGGACCCCGCGATTTTAAACTTCAATGGAGGTTGAGCAGCGGCACCTATGCCGACGTGCCGAACGGAACGGTGACCCTTGCCAATGACTGGACCACCGGTGTGTTGACTGCGCTTCCGGTTCCGATCACCGGTCAGGGAACCAGCTCTATCTACATCCGGTGGATCGTGGCTTCCAACACCAGTGCAGGCGGAGGGACCATCACCCCGGCCGGGATCTCCATGATCGACGATATCCTGGTCACGGCCACAGGCCCCACGGGACAGAACGAGATCCTGTACACCAACCGCTTCAGGGTCTGTCCTTCGCCCAACAACGGCACCTTTGGTTTCACCTCGACGGTACCCGTAGGTTCGCTGATCATCAACGACATGACTGGAAAAACGCTCATGGATATTCCCGATGCCTCGGGTCTGAAGCAGATTACGCTGCCCGGTGCAAAACCGGGCATGTACCTGGTGAAGGTCCGGTTTGCCGGTACTGACGACGAATTAAGCACCCGTTTCGTCGTTCAATAGGTGTTTACAGTGAATGGAAAGGCAAGGATTTCTGCAGGCTTTCCTGTCATAGCCTCACTGATCCTTGCCGTTTTCTTCTCAGTTGGCCTGATGGCCGGGAGTGACATTCGCGGAAAGGTGACAGGGCTTCCCGACTTCAGCCCCCTTCCGGGGACGCATGTACTGTGCCTGGAGGCAGGAAAAGGAACCGTGGCAGGAGCCGACGGATCCTACCGGCTGGATGGTTTCACCCCCGGCACCTATACAATTCGTGCCTCACATGTGGGGCACAGAAGCCAGGACAAAACCATCACACTGCAAGAGGGTCAACGTCTCCGGCTGGATTTCAGGCTGGAACCGGATGCCGTCAGTGCCCCGGAAATCGAGATCCGGGACAACCGGCCCGCACGCACCTCCCTGGACCAGCCTGTCAGGCTCGATATCATACCGGCCCGGCTGATCGCCAGCCACCCGTCCCAGAGCATTGTTTCGGTGCTCGATTACATCTCGGGGGTCAACCTCTCTTCAACCATGGGAATGTTTGCGAATAACACGGTGGTCACGCTCCGGGGTATGAGCGGGAACGACCAGGCCCGTACCCTGGTGCTGCTCGACGGTGTGCCGCTCAACAAAGCCGACGCCGGATCGGTCAACTGGAATCTGGTGAACCGTGACAATATCGAGCAGATCGAGGTCATAAAAGGTCCGGGTTCGGCGATGTACGGCTCCGGGGCCATGGGTGGGGTGATCAGCATCAAAACCCGGCAGCCGCAGCGCCGGATCTCGGGTGTCGCCACAGCCGATTACGGCACTTTCAATACCGCAGGTCTGAAATACCATGCAGGCGGAACGCTCGGCGTTGGAAAAGCCGGAAGGTCTTTCAATTACAGCCTGCATGGATTTTACCGGAGGAGCGACGGATACAATTCCGAGATCCCGGAATACCTGGAAAAGAGCGATACATTCTACGTCAGTAATTTCCTGCGCGAAGCGTCGGTGGGTGCCCGGATAGGTTACCGCTTCGATTCGCTGAACAAGATCGAGATCGGTGGTAACTACTTTAACGATAAACGGGGAAGAGGAGTGGCCATTTACGAGATCGACGGCGCTTTTGAACGGCACGGCACGTGGCAGACCACCCTCCGGTACACCGGCGGTCTCCGGCGTCTCCGGTGGAACTTTCTCGCTTACAGCCAGAATGAGGATTTTGAGCGTCTCAACGAGTACATGAAAGAGGCGGAATATAACCTGTACCTGGTAAAATCGAACCGGATCGACCGGGGCGCCGGCGGATCTGTCGTGGTTGCTGCCGGCAGATCCCAGGTACTCACTGCCGGCGCCGACTACCGGCATGGCAGCGTCGATGGTCATGACATCTATTACACCTCCACCGACCTGATCTCCAATGCCGGAAAAATGGATACATGGGCCGCCTTTCTGCAGGATGAGATCAGTCTGTTAAACAACAGGCTGCAGGTGAACATCGGCCTGCGGCTGAATGCCGCTTCCTTCCGCAAAGGGAGTTTCCGCATCGACGACCCCTCTTATTCCATTTTATACCTTGTAACTTACCAGGATAGTGCATTCTCGGGCAGGTCATGGTACCAGGCCGATCCCAAGTTTTCGATCCAATACCGGTTTTCGAGCCGGACACGTCTCTATCTCTCCCTGGCCCGCGGGTTCCGTGCGCCGAACCTCGACGACCTCTGCCGGACAGGAAAGATGTACAAGGGATTCAAAGTTTCCAATCCTTCCCTGGGTCCCGAGGAACTCGATAACCTGGAAACCGGGATCGACTTGATGGTTTTTAAATCGGTCAGGGCTTCTGCCTCGGCATATTATTCCACCGGCAAGGGGTTCATGTATTATCTCAGCACCGGCGATTCGGTGAACATGGGCTACAAGCGTTCTCCCGTCTTCATGAAGCAGAACATCAGCCGGGTGACGATCGCCGGGCTGGAGATAGACCTGGACGCCGAACCTTTACCCTGGCTGTCGCTCTTCGTCAATTACACCTTCACCCGGTCGGTCATCGGCCGTTTCCGCCCCCGGGATCCCGCTGCCGATGCCGACCTGACGGGAAAGTTCCTCACGGATGTGCCCATGCACAAGGCTTCGGCCGGGGCCACCCTCAGGCACCGGATCCTCAGCGCTAATCTGCTTTGGAAATATACGGGACGACGGTACGTCAACGAAACCAACGAACCCGATCCTTACCTGCTGTACAACCGGTATCCTGCATTCCACACTGTTTCCGCGCGCCTCTGGCACACCTTTTTTCACCGGATGACCGTCGCGGTCAACGCCGACAATATTTTTAACGTGATCTTTATCGACGACCGGCTTCAGCACAGTCCGGGCCGCATGATCACAGCCGAGATCTCCGTCACCTTCTAATTCAACACTAATATTATTGCCCGCCATGAAAAAAACATCGATCCTTATCGCATTCACCCTCATCGCCGCATCCCTTTGCGCGCAACAAACCATGACCACCGTGAACGACCCTCTCGAACCCTCGAGGACCGGCCTGCCGGCCGCTGATCCCCAGGACAGGAACAACAACTTCTATGACAATGAACCCACGTTCCCCCTCACAATGAACGAACTATATATTGAAGGGGAAGTCGAAAATCCCGGCAAGGTCGATTTCTCCCAACTCACGAAACGGTCGGTCATTGTCAAAGAAGCCTTGCTCAGGGACGACACGGGCAACCGGTTCGTGGGGGCTTACCGGTTCGACGGCTATTCTTTGTTCGACATCCTGAACAACCACAAACTTCAGAAGAAAAATGCCGGAGAATTTCCTCCGATCATCGACCTTTTCATCGAGGTGGAAAACGACCGGGGCGAAAAAGTGGTGCTGAGCTGGGGTGAGATCTATTACCCGAATATGCTGCACCAGGTCCTGATCGCCACCGACGTGATGCGGATCGTTCCCAGCAAGACCAGGGATCTCTGGCCCCTGCCTGCCACCTGCCGCCTTGTGGTCGGTGCCGACCTCATCTCAGAGAGGAATATCTCAAGTCCGCGCCGGATCACCGTGCGGTCCTATCCCAGGCAGTATAAAGTAAACCGCGATTGGTCGCCTCTTGTGTCACCGCAGGTCGAAATCCTGAAGGGTGAAACCGGAATCGACCGGTTCTCGGAGGTGCCGGGCCAGCAAAAAGAGGTGACCCAGCACACGATTTTCTACGGGAAAGGCCGGGGTATTCACAGCACCCAGCCCTTCACCGGGTTTCACCTGAAAGAGTACCTTCGCAATAAGATTGATCTCACGAGGGAGAACCTTCGATCGGGACTGGTGGTGTGTGCCGGAATCGACGGATACCGCTGCGTTTATTCATTCAGCGAGATCGCCAACCGCAACGATCAGGCTGACATCATGGTCGTACCCTCGCCTGAAGGAGCCGACGGCGGCCGGTTCCGGATATTCCCGGCATGCGACTTCTTTTCCGACCGCGCCGTAAAAGCTCTCTCCGAGATCCGATTCGAAAACTACTAATTTTGTGCCTGTTTACCCTCATCCCCAAAATCGTCAATCGTCAATCGTCAATCGTTTATCCTGTTTCCCTTGCCGCCCCTGTCGCCGATCCGGATCACTTTTCTCTTACTGGGTTCCCTGGTGTTGCTCTTCATCGTGGCCCCCCTCACCGGCATGTTCCTCGATACCACGCCTGCCCAGGTATTGCAGACGGCTCGTGAAACGGAGGTCAGAGACAGCATCTGGCTCACCATCTGTACCTCGCTCGCCGGAACGGTGCTTTTTTCGGTCGCTGCCATCCCCCTTGCCTACATGCTGGCGAGGCGGACCTTCCCGATGAAAAGGCTCGTCTCGGGAATCATCGACCTTCCGGTGGTCATTCCCCACTCGGCCGCCGGCATCGCGTTGCTGGGTTTCGTGTCGCGCGATTCGGCACTCGGCCGGATCGGTTCCTCTGTCGGACTCGATTTTGTCGGCCATCCGGCCGGTATTACAGTTGCCATGGCGTTCGTCAGCATCCCTTACCTGATCAATGCCGCCCGGGACGGGTTCGCCGGGGTCCCGGTGAGGCTGGAAAAGGCTGCCCTGACCCTGGGGGCCTCTCCGTTCCGGGTCTTCCTGACGGTCTCACTCCCGCTGGCATGGAGGAATATCCTTTCGGGACTCGTCCTGATGTTCGCACGCGGGATGAGCGAATTCGGGGCCGTCATCGTGATCGCCTACCATCCGATGATAACCCCTGTGCTGATCTACGAACGGTTCGGAGCCTTCGGGCTGAAGTACGCCCGGCCTGTTTCAGTGCTGTTCATTCTGATCTGCCTGGCGCTCTTCATCACGCTGCGGTGGCTGGTGAAGGAAAAAGGTGACAAAGTAACTGAGGGACAAAGTGACAAAGTGACAAAGTGACAAAGAAAACGGGTCATATGGCAATTTGCAAGTTGCATTTGTTTCATGCTGGAGATTAAAGATATATCGAAAAAATTTCCCGGTTTCAGCCTGAAGAATGTTTCCTTCACGGTTGAAACGGGCGACTATTTCATCCTCCTCGGCGAATCGGGTGCCGGTAAATCGATGATGCTCGAGACGATAGCCGGGCTGGTCCGACCCGATTCCGGTTCGATACGGATGAACGGCCGGGAGATCACGCATGCCCGTATCCAGGATCGTCGCATCGGGATCGTCTTTCAGGATCACGCCGTATTTCCGCATCTCACCGTGGGAGGCAATATTGCCTATGCCCTTCACGGTTCCCGTTGCCCTGGCCGGGAAAAACACCGGAAAGTGATCGCCGTCGCGGAGGAACTGGGAATTTCGGGACTCCTTGAGCGGAAACCGGCCACCCTGTCGGGCGGAGAACTCCAGCGGGTGGCCCTCGGCCGTACATTGATCCGGGAGCCGGAGATCCTGCTGCTCGATGAGCCGCTCGCTTCTCTGGATCCACAACTCAGGACCGACCTCCGGCGCCTGCTCCGGAACATTCACCGCGCCGGTCGCACCCTTCTGCATGTAACCCACGATTATGAAGAAGCCCTCTCGCTGGCAACACGGATCGCGGTGATCCGTCAGGGGGTCATCGTTCAGGAGGGCTCCCCGGCTGAGGTGTTTCACCATCCCCGTTCCGAATTCGTCGCACACTTCGTGGGCGTCCGGAATTTCTTTCCGGCATACCTTTCCGGGCAGGAAGGGGGTAACGTCGCCACCACCCCCGGGGGGATCCGCTTCCATGTCGGATCCGCGGGAGCCGAAGGGAATGGTTTCGTGCTCATCCGGGGAGAAGACATCCTTCTGTCGGCAGATCCTGTCGAGACCAGTGCCGTGAACATCTTCCCGGGTACCGTGGTAGACATGGTACAGCAAACGGGCGGCACCGAAGTGACCATCGGGGCAGCCTGCGAACTACATGCCCTGATCACCCGGGAATCGGTCGGAAAACTGAATCTCCGGATCGGCTCCGCCTGCTGGGCACACTTCAAGGCCACGGCGGTCAGGTTTATTCCCGGATAAGTATTTGTCAAACAACACGCACTTTGAAGGAATGAGCAATGAAGAATTGATCCTGTTTGAAGAGGCACTCGGATTCGTGCTGTCTCAACCTGTTGAGGTCAGGTCAGAAAAGGTTCCCCTGGCAAAGGCCTGCGGGCGCACCCTGGCCGCCGATGTCCATAGCGATATCGACATGCCTCCCTTTGATAAATCGGCGGTCGACGGGTATGCCATCCATCCGGCCGATGCAGGAGCGCACGACGGCACGTCGTTGCTCCGCGTAACCGAGCTCATTCCCGCCGGGGCCCTCCCCCAATTCAAATTGACGCCCGGACATTGTGCAAAGATCATGACCGGGGCCATGATCCCTCCGGGCACCGGCCGGGTGATCATGGTCGAAGACACGGAACCCTTGCCCGGAGAGCAGGTAAGGATCGTACGTTTCCCGGGCAATACCAATATCTGTTACAGGGGGGAAGATATCCGGAAGGGGGATTGCGTGCTGAAAAGCGGCACCCGGATCACGCCTGCCGGGGTTGCGGTACTCGCCACGGCAGGGGCAGTTGAACCCCGGGTGGCCGTTTTACCCTCTGTGGGCATTCTATCGACCGGCGACGAACTGACAGAACCCAATCACATCCCGGGCACCGGCAGTATCCGGAATTCGAACGCCCCTCAACTGGAGGCCCAGGTACGCTCTGTACCCGCTCATGCAAGATACTACGGCATCGTACCCGACGATAAGGAGATGTTGAAAAAGACGATCGAAGCCGCACTTTCGGAGAACGATGTGGTGCTGCTGACCGGGGGCGTGTCGATGGGCGATTTTGACTTTGTCCCTTCCATCCTGCAGGATTCAGGCATTCAGATCCTCTTTCGGAAAGTGGCTGTCCAACCCGGGAAGCCGACGGTTTTCGGACGGCGCGACGGCCGGTATATCTTCGGGCTTCCCGGGAACCCGGTGTCGTCGTTCGTGATTTTCGAAATGATGGTCCGGCCGTTCCTGGATCTCATGTCGGGATGCACGCGCCCGTTGCCGGTGTGGCGTTTGCCGATGGGCACCGGGTACCGCCGCCGGAATACCGGCCGGAAAGGATTCGTGCCCGTTGCAATCCGCAACGGGGAGGTGTTTCCGGTCGAATATCACGGGTCGGCCCACATTAACGCGTATGCGGGTGCCGACGGGATCCTCGGGATGGAGATCGGGACGGCTGAATTTAACCAGGGAGATCTCGTACATGTTCGATTGCTTTAACCGCCGGATCGATTACCTGCGCGTCTCTGTGACCGACCGGTGCAACCTGCGCTGCACTTATTGCATGCCGGCGGAAGGTGTCGCGCTCCTGGATCACCGCGACATCCTGAGCCTGGAAGAGATCCTGGAGGTGGTGCGGGTGGCTGTCGGCATGGGGATCAGCAAGGTCAGGATCACCGGCGGCGAACCCCTGGTAAGAAAAGGGATCCTTTCGCTGGTGGAACGGATCGCGGCAATCGACGGCATCCGGGATTTCGGACTGACAACCAACGGCATCCTGCTCGACGAGTATGCTGCCGGGCTTGCATCCGCAGGCCTCCACCGCATCAATGTCAGCCTCGACACGCTCGACCCGGAAAGATACCGTTTGATCACCCGGGGAGGTGACCTCAACAGGGTGCTGGAAGGAATTACTGCAGCCCTGGAGGCAGGCTTGAAACCACTGAAAATCAACTGCGTGGTACGTCAATCCTCAGGCGAACCGGATGCCCTGGCCGTGGGGGAATACGGCCGGAAACACGGATTGGAAGTGCGCTTCATTCATGAAATGAGCCTGGCCGGAGGGAAATTCACCATCGTGGAGAATGGCCACGGGGGCGATTGCAGGAACTGCAACCGGTTAAGGCTTACGGCCAATGGCATGATCCGCCCCTGCCTGTTTGATGATGCGGCATATAGCATTCGCACGCTGGGAATCCCCCAGGCTATCCGGAAAGCCCTGGCCAGCAAGCCGGAACGCGGAAGTGTCAGCACAACGGGAAATTTCCATAATATTGGGGGATGAAAAAAAAGAAGGAGATGACGCTGACCCATGTCGATGACAAGGGAAAAGCCAACATGGTCGACATCAGCCATAAGGTACCGCAACTCAGGACGGCCCGTGCAACCGGCCATATCAGGCTCGCAAAAGAGACGCTGGGCCTTATCCGGGAAAACGGACTGATGAAAGGGGATGTTCTTTCTGTTGCCCAGGTAGCGGGGATACAGGCCGGAAAGAGAACCAGCGAACTGATCCCCCTCTGCCACCCGCTGCCCATCACCAAACTGGATGTGACGGCGGAACCCGACGGCAACGGCGTCCGTGTTTGCAGTCTGGCGCGGTGTACCGGGCCGACGGGAATTGAGATGGAAGCACTCACCGCCGTATCCGTCGCCCTGCTCACGGTGTACGACATGTGCAAAGCTGTCGACACCGGCATGGTCATCGACGAAATCCGACTGATCGAAAAGATCAAGGAAGACATTCCCGTTCCCACCCACAACAAGTGATGAGGTATGCAAGCCATTACTATTGAATCCGTTAACATTTCCGAAAAGAAAGGGACCGTAAAGAAAGCTACCGGTCGCATCGAACTTACCCATCATGGGGTGAAGGGGGATGCCCATGCCGGACCCTGGAACCGGCAGGTCAGCCTGCTGGGGACCGAGAGCATCCGTAAGTTCGAAGCTCGCGCCAACCGCAGGATTGAACCGGGCGATTTTGCCGAGAACCTGACGACTACAGGAATGAACCTGTGGGAGGTGCAACCGCTGGACCGCTTCACTTCCGGAGAGATCGAACTGGAGGTGACGCAGATCGGCAAGGAGTGCCACGGTACCGGGTGCTCCATTTTCAATGAAGTCGGGGATTGCGTGATGCCGAAGGAGGGGATCTTTTGCCGGGTCCTCAGCCCGGGGTTTCTCGAGGCAGGGATGACCCTGGAGTACCACTCCCGCCAGTACCGCATCGTGATCATCACCCTGAGCGACCGCGCCGCCGCCGGGGAATATGAAGACCGGTCGGGCCCAAGGATCCGCGAGATGCTTAAGGCTTTCTTCGAATCCCGGCAGATCCCGTGTACCATTGAGCACCACCTGATCGCCGACGACCCGCACCGGCTGGAATCATTGCTCCATAAGGCGAAAGAGGAGCTCGACGACATCGTGATCACGACCGGGGGAACCGGCATCGGACCGCGCGATTTCACCCCGGATGTGGTCAGGGGCCAGCTTGATAAAGAGATTCCCGGTATCATGGAATCGATCCGGGCAAAGTACGGGGCCGGGAAACCGGCCGTATGGCTCAGCCGATCTGTGGCGGGAGTCATGGGAAAATCGCTTGTTTTCGCCCTTCCGGGCAGTGTCAGGGCCGTCTCCGAATACATGTCCGAGATCACCGGTTCGCTCATGCATATGATCCATATGTTACATGGGTTGGACCTCCATTAGCACAACCCGGGATTCGGCACGAAAAAAAAAGAAGACAGCCGGTGAGCTGTCTTCTTTTTCTCTGAGTGTCAGAATCGGATGATCGCGATCACTTCTTGATCCCTTTTTCAGCCGGCTTCGCCACAGGCTTGTCTTTTGTAGGGGGCAACGGCTTGGGAGGATCCGTCTCCTTGGCTTTTACTTTGCTGTCGATGGGCTTGGGAACCCGCTCGGCCTCAGCCGGGTTGACCTTTCTGACCATTTTGCACTCCTGGTCAAACGCCAGCCACTGGATCTCCCTTTCCTTCATAGTCTTGACGATGTAGGAAAGCTCATTTTTACTGCCCATCTTGTAGGCTTTGCTGATCGCATACCCTTCCAGGTTCTTTTCAATCCACGTGTTGATACAAACCGGCACCGTCGAAGGACTTATCTCAACCCGGTTTTCGGATTGAGGGGGTTTTGTGGGAGGCATCTGCTTGGTTTGCCCCCAAACGGCTGTTGCAAAGATCGCAACAAGGCAAAATGCAAGAATTTTTTTCATGGGATTGGTTTTTAAATGTGTAACGAAAAAACAAAACAATTCTGTAGTAATATTGAAGTTCAGCAATGATCATCGTTACACGAGTCCAAAACATTGTTCATAACTGTCATGGAATTCAGAATTTAAACAGATTCATTAGGTAGTTTTAATTGCTTTTCCGATCAGATTAAAGTATTTTTATTGTCCGCTTGGTGATCTTTGAACGGAAGAACTCAAGAGATTCAATCCTTATAATAATATAACAGGATGAACACGAAATTCGGAAAGCATTCGGCTGGCAACACCATGCTGAAGGAGGTGCTCAAACCCGGCACACCCCTGCAGGGAGGAAAATACCTGCTGGTCGAGATCTACGGGCAAGGCCCGTTTACCACCTGTTACCTGGCTCAGCAAGTCCTGCTCGGACGGAAGGTCATCATCAACGAGTTTTTCCTGCCTGCCCACTGTTCACGTTCTCCCGAGGGCGCCGTGATCAATCGGGACCTGGACCCTGCACTGTACGAGCAGTTTAAAAATGACTGGTTCGGGGAGGCCATCCTGCTCACCCGGTGTGTTGGAAATGAACATTTTGTCGCAGTCCTCGACACCTTCGAAGAAAACTCCACGGTTTATTATGTCACCGAATACATCAACGAAGAGGATCTGCTGACCTTCACCCTCTCCCGTCCCCGGAAGCGGCTCGAAGAACGGGAGGCAGTCGGACTGATCGCCCAGATCACACAAGGTCTTTCTCTTTTACACGGTTATGGCATCTTTCACCTGAACCTGTCGCCGGTCAAGGTGCTGATCGATAAAAAAGGCAGGGCGGTGATCTTCAGTGTCGGAATCGCCCGGCAGAAGATCCCTGCCGAAGTAAGAGGTGATCCGGCAAACCTTGCCAGGCCCGGTTACACCTCACCCGAACTGTATGAAGAGGAGTGCACCTTCGGGGCCTGGACCGACATCTACTCGGTTGGAGCCATTCTATATTTCCTGGTTACCGGGAAAGATCCGGTTCCGGCTCCAGACCGGACCTCCCATCCCCTGCCCAAACCCAATTCACTGAATACCAGCCTTTCGGAAGCAACAAACCGGGTCATCCTGAAAGCCATGGACCCGGATCCGGCCAGCCGGTACCAAAACCTGGAAGAGTTGATCAGGGATCTGCCTGCGCATATCCCTGACACTCACCGGGTCTCCACACGCAAACCGATACTCATCCCGGCTACCATTCTGGCCATCCTCCTCATGATCACAGGATTAATCCTTACAAGATCGTGGTTCCCGGCAGGGAAATCTCCTTCAGACTCACTCACTGCCGTCGCCGGTGAAAACACCCGCGAGGCCCATGCCGGTAAACTCTCGCGATTGACCCTTCACGAGGATAAAATGCGGGGAATGACCATGATAAAGGACCAGGGCGCCGGTGATTCCGTCCTGATCGGCCAATATTACGCGTTGCTGATCGGCATTGCCAATTACCGGGATAACCGCTACGAAAAGCTCTCTGAACCTCTGAACGACGTCGGGGCGATGAAGGAGGTGCTGGCCTCAAACTATACATTTCGTGAAGACCATATCCGGGTTCTCGCCGATCCGGACAAACGAACGGTTTTCCAGGCCCTGAACTACTATCGCGACAGCCTCCGTGCCAACGACAACCTGTTCGTGTTCTACGCAGGTCACGGGCGGTTCGACGAGAAATCCAATACCGGCTATATCCTTCCCGCCGACGCTGATTTCAGGAACGACGCCGATTGGATCTCCTTTGTCGAGATCCGCAAGAAATTCGAAGTCATCCCGGCCCGGCATGTCCTGCTGATCGCCGATGCATGCTATGCCGGAAGCGTTTTCCGCGGAATCGAAGCGGAACCGGGAGAAAGCCCCGACGCGATGACCCTGGACCAGATGGGGAAACGAAGCCGGACCGCCTTTACCAGCGCATACCTGAAGCCGGTGCCCGACCGGAGCGAATTCCTGCGCCAGTTGATCAGCAACCTGCAGAACAACCGGCAGGCTCTTTTTCTCAGCGAAGACCTTTATATCAACACCCGGAATTCACTGCTCCGCAGCACATCGAAAAAAGATCCCGTCAAATGGGGCGTGTTGCAGGATTGCGGCGACGAAGGCGGCGACTTTATCTTCATCCGGCAACCGTCGGGGTGGAACAAGCAACAAAAATGATGCGGCGGATCGTCCTCACCGGGCTCATGCTGACCCTCGCCCACGGGGTATTCTCACAGGATAGCGCCGGCATCCGGCATGCCCTGGTGGTCGCCATCGGTGATTATGCCCCGGGATCGGGGTTCCGCAGGATCAATGCCGGCAACGACCGGATGGTCATCACCCGGCTCCTCCGTCAGCAGGGATTTACCGACACCACGATCCTGAGCAACGGGGCCGCTGCCAAGGAGGCTTTCACCGATGCTTTCGGCGCGCTCTGCTCCCGTGTGAAACCGGGAGATATCGTTTACCTGCATTTCTCCGCCCATGGACAACAGATTGAAGACCTCGATGGCGACGAAGCCGATGGCCTTGACGAAGCCATTGCCATGTGCGATGCGCAGAGCAGCTGCACGGAAAATTACCGGGGTCAGAAACACCTCACCGATGATGAACTCGGACGAATGATCGGAAAACTCAGGGGCCGCCTGGGGCGGAAAGGGGATATCCTGGTCACCATCGATGCCTGCCATTCAGGGAGCATGACCCGCGGGGCAGATACCTCCATCCTCCGCGGAGGTTACCCGCCCCTGGCCCCGGCAAGGTCCGGAGGGGAGTTCGACCGAAAAAATCCGGGCCGGCCAACCATGGGCGATCGCAACGAGCTCTTCGGACCCGACCTGAGGATCACGGGCGATAACCTGTCGGATGTGGTCATCGTCTCGGCCTGCGAAAAGGATGAAGTGAGTTCCGAGTACTACTATAACCGGCGGTTCTATGGTCCGCTGACCTGGGCATTCCTCAATGCGATCCTGAACAATTCCCGGCCGGATTATTCCTATGCCCGGCTTTTTCACGACATCTCGTCGGAAATGAACGGGATGTTCGAAAATTATTCCACCCGGCAACATCCGACGATCGAGACTGCCGGCGCCGGAGCTGTCGACCGGGTGATCTTCGGGGGCAGGCCGGTAGGGCAGAAAACCTATTACAGGGTCGATAGCGCGGTCTCCCGCGATGCCCTCCGGCTGGATGGAGGCACCCTGACAGGCCTATTCGAAGGCACCCGGGTGAAAGTGTGCCCGGGAGGCACGATCGACCCCGCCCGCGTTAATAACGACTGCACGGGCGGTATCGTTGTCCGTGCGGGCTGCCTGATATCGGAAGTGCTCCTGGACACCCCGGTTGACCCGGCAAAAGCCATCGACCGCTGGGTGTTTGTCACGGAACGGAAGCTGGGAGGCTTTTCACTGACGCTGGCCATGGGTAGCTTTACCGACGATGGACTTAAAAGAAGGACTACGGCCATGGTCGCCGGCAGCGGCATCGCTGCGATCACCCCCGAAAATCCTTCCTATATCATCGAACAACAAAAAAATGCTCCCGGCCTCCTGGTCCTTCGCCATGCCCGGAACCGGAAAATATTCAGGACCCGGGTCAGGCCCGCGGACCTGGAGAGCGTCCTGCTGACGGCTGCACGGATACAATTCCTGAAACAACTGAAGAGTTCCTCGCCCGGCATGGAAATGGAGATTACCCTTACCTCCGCCGGTAAGCCGGCCGGGCAGAGTCAGCCCGGAAAGGACCTGTTGAACTGCGTGCATGCCGGGAGCGACACCGCGTGGCTGACCATCCGGAATACCGGCACCCGGGAATTCTGCTTCAACGTGCTGGAGATCGACCCGGATGACCGCCTTTCCGTGCTCCTGCCCTCCGACGAAGTGTCCCTGGCGGAATGCTGTCTCGATCCCGGCGCCTCTTTCCGGAAACGATACCTGTTCAGCGAACCGTGTGGCATGGAGACCCTGAAAGTGCTGGCCTCCGGAAAACGGTTCGACCTGCGCAACGCCCTGGACGAGTCGCAGGCCACCCGTTCCGTCGCCGGCGACCTGGAGAAGTTGTTCAGCCGGTCCGTCGTCATGCGGGGAGAATCATCCCTTCCGGCCACCGAGAACCTGTTGACCGGCACCATCCTGTTTGAGATCACAAAAAAACCATAAGCGCCATGAAAAGACAAATTCTTCTCCTCGCATTCCTGATTGCCGTTCTCCCTTTCGCGGAGGGGCAGGATCTGCTGATCAGGTACGATTTTGTCAACCGGAACATCTCCTATTACAAGGTGAAAAAGTACAAATCGGGCGGACAGAAACTGATCCCGAAAAGCAGGCCCAGGATCAGGGCCAACAAAAATGTCAAGGTGGAGTACGTCAACATAAATCCGTTTATCTGGAACCAGCCGAAAGTCAATATCACGACCAGCAACCAGGATTCGGTGGCCTCGTACAATCCCTTTGCCATGCTGCTGCCCAACAACATTTTCGACCGGTTCGGCAGCATGGGTTTCGGGGGCACCCGCGATGCCTCGACCCTCGACCCGCAACAGCGGACCTGCATGTCGTCGCTCGAATCGCTGTATGAGACTTATGACCAGATCAACCAGCTGAAGTACGACCATAAGCTCACCAAGCAGCAGATCCTGGACCAGTCGCATGCCAAACTCCGCAGGCTGGTGCGTTCCTGCTCCTCCTCCGTAAAACTCGACACCGCTACGCCCGATTACCGGAAAGGCGATTTCGATATTTTAAAAAGCTATTTCCGCGACATCTGCCATATGGACAATATCCCCGGGCTGCGGCGGTCGGGCGGCGAATCGAAGGTCAATGATTTCCTGGCCACTTCAGGGGTCAATGCCAACCAGGATGTTGTGCTTCCGACCGAAGCCATGAGCGACATCGAGAATAATTACTTTACCATGAACGCCGCCGATTTCTCCTTCGAGAACTCTTTCATTGTCAGCGACAAGGATGTCGTGCTGCGCATGGGGTTCTCGCTGACCGACGAATACCGGAAAAAAACGGGGAAAGACAGCGTGCTGGTGGAGAAAGGGAGCAAGCACCCTTCGGTCAAGGATGAGTCGGTTTACATACCGGTGGCCGGCGGGGTCCGGATCTCCAATTCCGCCGGGATCGGGTTCACCTACCTGGGGAAGGAGCGGAAGAGCTACTTCCTGCTGAACGACAGCATTCTCACGGCGGCTCCCGACAACCGGGTCGTTCCCGTTATCGGATCCTTCCTCAACGCCTATTCCCGCGGACTCGGGGCCGTGAACATCGGCGGGTCATTCGGAATCGGTATCTCGCTCGAAGAGACCCTGTCGATCAATTACATGCTGGGCGCAACCGTGGTGATCGGGAAGAAAGAGCGGATCCTGCTGTCGGCGGGGATGGTACTGGCACCGGTAAGCGAGCCCAGCAAAGGATACCACGAAAAAATGGTCACCTACAATCCCGATTTCCCGACCAAGCTGAATTACAAGCCCGGGATCTTCTTTTGCATCCACTACAACGTGGGCAAGTTCTGATGTGCTGATGAATAATCGAATACTCGATTAACGATCTTTGATATCCGACCTGAATTCGATTGTTCGATTGTTCAATTGTTCGATTGTTCGATTGTTCAATTGTTCGAATGTTCGGGTATTCAATTGTTCCAACGGGGGTGGGGTAAAATGGAGACAACTCTAAAATTCTGCTCCTGTACCATGTGTTTTCCGCACTTTTCCAGTGGAATGGCTCAAACACCGAAAATAAAAAAAAGTCGTAAACTGCTAATTTTTAGCTGTTTACGACTTGTACCCCGGGCGGGACTTGAACCCGCACGGCCGTGAGGCCACAGGATTTTAAGTCCTGCGTGTCTACCAATTCCACCACCAGGGCGAAGAGGGTGTGAGGTTTGGGTTTGTGTGTGGGTGTGTATAACCGTAGAGGCGCATTGAATGCGCCTCTACGGTTTTGCGCCAATGTGCGCCTCTACGGTTAAATCATGGAGCGAAAGACGGGATTCGGACCCGCGACCCCGACCTTGGCAAGGTCGTGCTCTACCAGCTGAGCTACTTTCGCGTAAAAGAGGCTGCAAATTTATAAAAAAATATTTACCCCTACTTTTTTTTCAGCAAATTTTTAATCCCGTTCAACTTCATCAGCGCCTCCACCGGGGTAAGCGTATTGATCTCCGTATTCAGTATATCCTCTTTGATCTGCTGCAGGAGGGGATCGTCGAGCTGGATGAAGCTGAGCTGGAACCCCGGTTCCGACGGAACCGCTGTCCTCCCCCCGGGCCCGGCAGGAATGGCTGTATTCTTTTTCCCGAGCCCTTCCGCTGCATGACTCTCCTCCAGCTGGCGGAGCATCTCCCCGGCCCGTTCCAGCACCGACGACGGCATCCCGGCCATCTTGGCCACATGGATGCCGAAACTGTGCTCGCTGCCTCCCGGGAGCAGTTTCCGCAAAAATATGACACGGTTCCCGATCTCTTTCACCGATACATGGTAGTTCCGGATGCGCGACATCAGCGACGCCATCTCGTTCAGCTCGTGGTAATGGGTGGCGAACAGCACCTTGGGCCGGAACAGCGGGTGCTGGTGCAAAAACTCCGCAATGGCCCAGGCGATGCTGATCCCGTCGTAGGTGCTGGTGCCCCGACCGATCTCATCGAGAAGGATCAGGCTCCGGCTCGAAATATTGTTCAGGATGCTTGCCGTCTCGTTCATCTCGACCATGAAGGTCGACTCGCCCGAGGAGATGTTGTCGGACGCCCCGACGCGCGTGAACACCTTGTCCACCAGTCCGATCACCGCACGTTCGGCCGGAACGAAGCTCCCCATCTGCGCCATCAGAACGATCAGTGCGGTCTGCCTCAGCAGGGCCGATTTTCCCGACATGTTGGGCCCGGTAAGGATGATGATCTGCTGCTGTTTGTCGTCGAGAAAAACATCATTGGCGATGTAATCCTCGCCGGGCTTCATCTGCTGTTCGATCACCGGGTGCCTCCCGTTCCGGATATCAAGGGCAAAACTCTCGTTCAGTTCAGGCCTCACATACCGGTGTTTCAGGGCGACCGTGGCGAACGACACCAGGACGTCGAGACGGGCGATGAGCGAGGCATTCATCTGGATGGGCTGGATGTAGTCGGCCAGGAAAAGGACGAGATCCCCGTACAGTTTCATCTCGATCTCCTGCATCCTCTCCTCGGCATGCAGGATCTTCTCCTCGTATTCCTTCAGTTCCCCGGTGATGTATCGTTCGGCATTCACCAGCGTTTGTTTGCGCTGCCATTCAACGGGAACTTTATCCTTGTGTGCGTTGGTAACTTCGAGGTAATACCCGAATACGTTGGTAAAGCCGATCTTGAGAGAGGTGATGCCCGTTCTCTCGATCTCCCGCTGCTGGATCTGGAGCAGGTAATCTTTTCCCGTATAGGCCAATGCCCTCAGTTCGTCGAGTTCGGGGCTGACGCCTTCGCGGATCACATTGCCTTTGATCAGGAGAGCGGGCGGGTCGGCCTGTATCTCCCGCCCGATCCGCTCGCGCGCCACCTGGCACGTGTTCAACTGGTCGCCTGTCTTACGGAGCCCTTCATCGCCCGAGGCGGCACACCGTTCCTTCACCTCCCCGATCGCATCCAGCGACCTTTTCAGGAAGATCAGCTCGCGCGGCCCGATCTTTCCGACGGCAGCCTTTGAGATGATCCTTTCCAGGTCGCCGATCTGCTGGAAAAGATGCCGGAATTGCTCCGCCTGCGCTCCTTCCCGGGTAAAATACTCCACGGCATTCAATCGTTCCTCGATCGGCTGACGGTTTTTCAGGGGCAGGACGATCCAGCGCCGCAACTGCCGGGAGCCCATCGGAGAGACCGTTTCATCGAGCACATCCAGCAGTGCGCGGGCATGCTCGTTGGCCGGGGTGATCAGTTCCAGGTTCCGGATGGTGAACCGGTCGAGCCACAGATAATGATCCTCTTCGATGCGGCTGATCTTGCAGATGTGCCGGACCTTGTCGTGCTGCGTTTCGGCCAGGTAGTGAAGGGCTGCACCCGCAGCCACGACACCCGATTCGAGCGAGTCGACCCCAAAGCCTTTCAGGGAAGCGGTTCCGAAGTGCCGGAGCAGGATCTCTCTCCCGAAGTCGGGGGTAAACACCCAGTCGTCGAACGTGGAGATGTAAAACTTGTTGCCGAACAGTCCGGTGAACTCGGCCCGCCGGTTTTTCTGGATCACCACTTCGCTCGGACGGAAACTCTGGATCAGCTTGTCGATGTATTCGACACTTCCCTGGGCCAGGTAAAATTCGCCCGTCGATATATCAAGGAAGGATATCCCCGTGATCTTTGGCCCAAGGTGAAGCCCGGCCAGGAAGTTATTCTCCTTTTGTTCCAGTATCTTGTCGTGATACGACACCCCGGGGGTAACCAGCTCGGTCACTCCCCGTTTCACGATCGTTTTGGCCAGTTTCGGGTCTTCAAGCTGATCGCAGATCGCCACCCGCAACCCGGCCTTGACCAGCTTCGGAAGATAAAGATCGAGTGAATGATGGGGGAATCCTGCCAGTTCCATGGAGGCAGCCGCCCCGTTGGCCCGTTTGGTCTGTACGATCCCGAGGATTGATGAGGCACGGATGGCGTCTTCCCCGAAGGTCTCGTAAAAATCACCCACCCGGAACAGCAGCAGGGCATCGGGGTACTTGGCTTTGATCGCGTTGTACTGCTTCATCAGCGGAGTTTCCGCAGGTTCCCTCGGTTTCGTCATGCGCCGGTTTTCAGGGAGGGCACCTCCCTCCCGATTTTTTTTTCAAAGGTAGGGAGGGCCGCTGATTCTGCGGTGTTTTGTTAATAACTATCCGGCGACTATCTTTGCAGCCATCTAAGGATCCCCGCGTATGAGAAAACTTTCCATGTCGGAACTGCCCCGGCTGACTGTCGGCGAGTTCAGGGAGGCCGAAAAATGGCCGCTCGTGGTGATTCTCGATAACATCCGGAGTCAGAACAACATCGGCAGTGTATTCCGCACGGCCGACGCTTTCCGGCTTCGCAAAATATACCTTTGCGGGATCACCGCGACCCCGCCCCACCGCGAGATCCATAAAACCGCCCTGGGAGCCACCGAGTCGGTCGAATGGGAATACCGCGAGAGCACGGTTGCCGCGATCGCTGAACTTCGCTCGGAAGGATACCGGGTGCTGGCCGTTGAACAGGCCGAAGGGTCGCTATCGCTGGCGGATTACCATCCCGATCCTTCTGAAAAACTGGCTATTGTGGTCGGTAACGAGGTGAACGGCATCGGCGACGAGGCGCTCCGGTCGTCGGATAACTGCCTCGAAATCCCCCAGTTCGGCACCAAGCACTCCATCAATGTTTCGGTGGCTGTTGGGATCGTGATATGGGACCTGTTCATGAAGACTGGCCGGGAGGAAATGATATGAAACCTGTTCCCGGATTCTGCGTACAAGGCTTAAATGGAAAATAAATTTGCGGTTTTAGCGCCATTTTTTTAATTTTACACCCTGAAACACGACAGGTTACCTAACTTGTTTTGTTTCAATAATATGACTGGATCGTAAAAAAGTGATAATTAAACCGATAATCACTGGCATTTTCAGTTATATATGTATATCTTTGCTTATTCGGTAAACAAAATCAATTCATAAACAAAACCACTCACAATGAAAAATGTTGTTCACTCCCTGTCAATGGCACTCATCGCCTTTCTTATTTTGGTGGTGCCATTAACGACATTGGCACAGGCCAAGACCAGCGAGCCGGCCAAGAAGGATGCTAAGACCGAGACGCCGAAGAGTACAAAATGCGAAAAAGCCTCCTCGCACAATTATTGGGCGGTAACCGCCTATGGCGCCTTCGACCAGTTCAACGGCGACCTGTCGAAGAACATCCTGTTCAACGACAAATGGAAATTCGGCGCCGGACTGAGCGTTACCAAACAGTTCTCGCGGGTGATCGGCGTCCGTTTCCGTGGCGGCTGGGTTCCCCTGACGGGAGAAGTAACAAACAAATACCTGCCCGACGCCGTTGGTGCGGATAAGAACGGCATGATCTCCCAGAATTTCAAATCGTGGGTGATTGAAACCGGTCTCGAAGGAACCGTCAACTGGGTCAACTGGATCATGGGATACAAACCCGAAAGGTTTTTCTCCTCTTACCTGATCGCAGGATTCGGAGCCGACCACACACAGGGTACCAAGTACAACAACGACAACGACCTGGTGCAGGTCGGTTACCTCGGCTATCCCTCCCACAAAGGCATTGACAAGATGGGATACGGCAACAACAGCGGCCTGGGCAGCTGGAACCTCGAGTTCAAAGCCGATGTAGGTATCGGTTTCGACCTCAACCTCAGCAAGCACTGGTCGATCAATCCCGAACTGATCTGGCGCTGGCGCGACGGCGATGTGCTGGACATGACCGCCGGCGGAGCCAAGCAGGTGAAGCATGACATGTACAGCGGCGTCAACCTTGGCCTCACATACAAATTTTATAGCGGGTGCAACCTGAAGGACATGGCCAAGAATTACTCGATGATCAAATATGAGACCACCCCGGCCGTGCTTACGGAAAAGGGCGACTCCGTGACCGTCTATGTCAAGGCCACCGTACCTCCCAAGTACTGGTGCCCCACCGCTGCCATGTATTTCAACCCCGTACTCACCTACGAAGGCGGAAAATACGAACTGCCCTGCGGAAAACAGATCTATGGCGAAAAGCTTACCGGCGACGGACAGATGATCAAATACAAGGAAGGCGGCACCTTCGATTACAAATGCACCTTCCCCTACAAACCCGAAATGAACGTTTCGCAGCTGACCGTGGCTCCCCTGGTTTATGAAGCCAAGGACAAGGTCCTGCTGAAGAAAGACGAGATCAAGGCCAAGGCCAAGTTCGTCGAATTCCCCTCCACCAATCTCGTTCCGGGTATGATCTACACCTCAAAACGGGTGCAGCACGACGAAATGACCCTCATCGCCGACCACGGCTACCAGAAAGAGGTGCTGAAATCGGCCAGCGGCATCATCTATTACAAAAAAGACCGTTATGACCTCGACCTCAAATTCGGCATAAACAAAACCGATCCCGCCAAGCTGGCCCTGACCGACCTGACTGCCTTCATCCGCCAGGGATGGAAGATCAAGGAGATCGCAATGCATGGCTACGCCTCCCCCGAAGGAGAAGAGACCCATAACGCCAACCTCTCCGAAAACCGTTCGAAAACCGGGAATAAATGGATGATCGACCAGTTCCAGGGATGGGTGAAAGAGGCCAACAAGGACAACAAGGATAAAAAAGCCGTTAAAGCCGCAGTAAAAGCGGCCGGCAAGGATGTCAACATGACCCTGCAGCACCACGGTCCGGATTGGAACGGATTCCTGAAGGTCGTCCAGAACAGTAACCTGAAAGATAAGGACAAGGTTCTGAACGTGATCAACTCCAATACCGACAACACCAAGAAAGAGCAGGAGATCCGCAACATGATCCTGATCTATCCGGAGATCGAGAAAAACCTTCTCCCGCCGCTGCGCCGTTGCGAGATCACGGCTACGCTTTACGAACCGCGCCTCACCGATGCCGAACTGCTGCAAAACGGTGCCAGCAATCCCGAAAAGCTGAAGGTCGAAGAACTGCTCTATGCCGCTACGCTGACGAAGGATAACAATGCGAAGGTCATCATCCTCGACAACGCCGTCAAACAGTTCGGCGACAACTGGAAGGTTCTGAATAACGCCGCCGTAGCCCACATCGAAAAGGGCAACCTGACCCGCGCTGCCGAACTTCTGACCAAGGCACAGGCCGGCCAGCCCAACAACGGCATGATCGAGAACAACCTGGGTGTGGTCTATGCCAAGCAGAAAGACCTCAAAAAGGCAGAAGCGTCGTTCAAGAAAGCCGCCACCCTGGGCGAAAACACCAATTACAACCAGGGTGTGCTGATGATCCCGAAGGGCGATTATCCGAAGGCCGTGAACATGCTCGGCAATGCCAAGTGCACCTACAACCTGGGTCTCGCACAACTTCTGTCGGGAAACAACTCCGCCGCTGAAACTACCCTTAAGTGCGCTCCCGAAACTCCGGAGACGTTCTATCTGCTGGCTGTTACTTCAGCCCGTTCCAACAACAGCAAGGGAGTATACGAGAACCTGATGAAAGCCTGCAAGGATGCCAACCTGAAGACTCAGGCAAAGACCGACCGCGAATTCCTCAATTTTGCCAATACCCCGGAATTCCAGAATATCGTGAAGTAAAAGGAACTTTTCTCCTAAAACAAAAGAGGGCATCCCGAACGGGTGCCCTCTTTTATTTTGATCGCAAGACGTTATATTCCGAGGTACGGGTTCGAAATATGGTGTAACCCGGCAGGGTACTCCGACAGAACGACATCCTTGAGCCACAGGTAATCTTCGCGCCGGCCGACAAAGTCGAGTCCGTTGGTGTCGATCACCAGCACACGTAAGTCGCTTTGCTGTCTCAGGAAATCCAGGTATCCCTTCTGGATCTTCTCCAGGTAGTCGAATTGGATGTTCTGCTCATAGGGACGCCCCCGTTTTTCAATATTCTTCTTCAGGTTCTCGAGATTCAGGTACAGGTAAACGATCATATCGGGTTTCGGGACCACGGAACTCACGATCGAGAACAGCTTGCTGTACAGCCCGAACTCAAGGGGCTCAAGGTTCTTGCTGGCGAAGATCAACGACTTGAAGATAAAATAATCGGCCACGGTGAACGGCCGGAACAGGTCACTGGCAGAGAACTGGGCCTTTAACTGCTGGTACCGGTCGGCAAGGAAAGAAAGCTCCAGCGGAAAGGCATACCTGACCGGGTCCTCGTAGAACTTTGGCAGGAACGAGTTCTCTTCGAACTGCTCCAGGATGAGCCGGGCATTGCTTTCTGCCGCCAGCATGGAGGAAAAAGAGGTCTTCCCGGCGCCGATATTCCCTTCGATGACAATATAATTATACACGGATAAAAGTTTGAACCCGGTTATTGAATTTCGAGGGCTTTCACAACCGAATGATCCGGACACCGGTCGAGCAGCTCCGACACACTCGCCTTCAGCAGTGGATGGATGAAGCCGGGCGACACCTCCTTCAGCGGTACCAGGGCAAACTTCCGCTCATGAAGCCGGGGGTGAGGGATCATCAACCGGTCGGTGAAGATCAACCGGTTCCCGAAAAACAGGATATCCAGGTCGATGGTTCTGGGCTGATAGTCCGGGCCGTCGCCGACACCGCAACCGCAGCCGTCGAATGGCCGTATCCTGCCCAAACCGGCTTCGATGGTCAGCAGGACTTCGAGCAAGGCTTCCGGGGTCAAAGCCGTTTCGATCACGACCACCTGGTTCAGGAAGGGAACCGGATCGCTGAAACCCCAGGGTTCGCTTTCATATACCCGGGAGGTCGCTTTTATCGGGCCGGCCAGGCCTGCGATACGCTCAGCGGCCAGGCGGAGATTCTCCTCCCTCCCTCCACGGTTGCTCCCCAGCAGGATAAAAACTTCATTCATCATAACTGCATCAAGGCCCTTTTTCACGGGCATCAGGCATGCAATGATACGTGAAATCGGGTAACTTTTCTTCACCAGGGGCGAATTGTTATTCACAAAAACCTCAGAAATTCCCACCGGTCAAACCCCTGGCGTGTAACCTGCACGGAATGCCGGCGTATTATATTTTAGTAAATTTGTAATAAACAGAACCCCAAAACCATGAAAGAGTTCTTTAAAATCATGTTCGCCAGCATGCTGGGAACATTGGTGCTGATACTGATCTCAACGTTCATCGGCATTGCCGTTGTCGCTGCGATCATCGCCGCCGCTTCGAGCAGCGAAACCGTGATCCAGAAAAACACCCTCCTGTTGATGAAACTGGACCGTGAGATCACCGACCGCGCCCCAAAATCGAATTTCAATTTCAGTCCGGCAGGATACGAAAAAACCAACGGACTCGACGAAATACTGAAGAACCTCAGGAAAGCAAAGAACGATGGAAAGATCGCAGGGATCCTCCTCGATCTCAGCGAGATCCCGGCAGGGATCGCCACGGTCGACGAGATCCGCGAGGGGTTGAACGATTTCCGGAGCTCCGGGAAGTTCATCTGGGCATACAGCGAAGGATATTCGCAAAAAACCTACTACCTGGCGACTGTCGCCGACCGGATCTTCCTGAACCCGCAGGGTATGTTCGATTTCAAGGGTTTGACAGCCGAGTCGGTTTACCTGAAGGGGTTGCTCGAGAAGCTCGACATCAAGATGCAGATCATCCGCCACGGAAAATTCAAGGCGGCTTCCGAGCCTCTGTTCCTCGACCGGATGAGCGCGGAAAACCGGGAGCAGCTCAACGCGCTGATCGGTGATGTCTGGGACCGGATGCTGACCGGGATCTCCGAAACGAGAAAGATCGGCAGGGACGAGCTGAACCGGATCGCCGACAGCCTGAAGGTGGAAACCCCGGACGACGCTCTCCGGTACAGGTTTGTCGACCAGCTGGTATACAAGGATGAATTGATCGCGGCTCTTAAAAAGCAGATGAAGGTGCAGGAAAAGAGCAAGATACAGGCGGTTACGCTCGATAAGTACACCGAGGTCCCCGAGCCCGGGAAAGCCGAACCGGGCGCTGACAAAATTGCCGTGATCTATGCCAGCGGCACCATCGGCGGCGGGAACGGGAATGATCAGTCGATCGGATCGGAGAGGATCTCCAAAGCCATCAGGAAGGCCCGCGAAGACGACCGCGTAAAAGCGATCGTATTCCGGATCAACAGCGGGGGAGGAAGCGCTCTGGCCAGCGACGTGATCTGGAGGGAGGTGGAACTGGCGAAAAAGGTGAAGCCCGTGGTGGCCTCGTTTGGCGACGTGGCAGCAAGCGGGGGATACTATATCGCCTGCGCGGCCACGAAGATCCTGGCCGATCCGGCCACCATCACCGGGTCGATCGGGGTGTTTGGTGTCATTCCCAACATGGAAGGAATGTTCAGAAATAAACTGGGGATCACCTTCGACCGGGCCGTAACCAACATCAACAGCGATTTCCCATCCGGCGTCAAACCGCTATCCCCCTATCAGACCCGTCTGATCCAGCGCGAGGTCGACCACATCTATGCTGTCTTTACAGGTAAGGTGGCAGACGGCCGGGATCTCACCCCCGCGAAGGTCGATTCGGTCGGACAGGGTCGGGTATGGAGCGGTTCCGATGCCCTGGAGATCGGGTTGATCGATAAATTCGGCGGCCTGACCAAAGCGGTGGAAGAGGCTGCTTCACTGGCAAAGTCAAAAAACTACCGGGTGGTTTCGCTTCCCGAACAGAAAGAGTGGTTCCAGGAACTCCTCGATGAGATCACCGGAAGCGATGAGCCTTCGACAAAGATCCGCGAGGTGCTTGGCGACGATTTCCGCCTGTACCAGTATTACCGGGAAATCAGGGAGATGAACGGCATCCAGGCCCGGATGCTGCAGGAGATCAGCATATACTGATCATCTCATCGGATATTTCTTAAAGATCTCTTCGCTTTTCATCAGGATATCAATGTACTGAGCCCTGCGGTAAGCGAAGGGATCTTTCAGGTTCTTCCGTGCCAGTTTCCCTTTGAATGCATCCAGGGTATCGTATTTCTTGGAATCCATCCAGCCATTGAGTTCTTCAAGGATCCGGGTGATCTGCCCGATCCCGTGCTTGTAGATGGTGCTCACCACCTGCACGCAATCGGCTCCGGAAAGGATCATCCTGGCCGCATCATGCCCGCTGAAAATGCCGGTATTGGCACACAGCGAACCGCGGATCTCACCGGCAAGCAACCCGATGAACCGCATCGGAAGACGGTTGTCCTCCTCGTGGCTGAGGTTGTACGGGAAATGGTGAGTCTCGGTATCGAGGTCGATGTCGGGCTGGAACATCCGGTTGAACAGCACGAATCCATCCACCCCGGCATAGTACATGTTCTGGATCAGCAACAGGGTGTTGGTGTAGAAAGGGCTGAGTTTCACGCTGACGGGGATCTTCACGCTCTTTTTCACTTCACTGACCACGTCGAGCTGCTCGTTCAGAATGGCTTTCCCGTCGCGTTTAAAGTCGCCGGGCACCGAATAAAAGTTGAGTTCAAGGGCGTTTATGCCCGTGTTCTCCAGCTGCCGGGCATATTCCACCCAGGTTTCGTCGAAGGTGCAGTTCAGGCTGGCGATGACAGGGATATTGACGGAGTTCACCACCTTTTTAAGGTGACTCAGGTGCTCCCGGGGGCCGGCGTGGGCGATATCGGGGAACAGGCTGATCATCTCGGCATGACGGTCGTTGTACTGGTTCAGCTCTTCGCTCATCTGCAGCCTCTCAAGCTCGATCTGTTCCTCGAACAGGGTCTTGTAAACGATGGCGGCGGCGCCGGCCTCCTCCATTCGCCTGCAGTTGTCGACATCTTTCACAAGGTTGCTGGCTCCGACAATGACTGGGTTCTTCAGCTGAAGACCCATGTAACGGGTGGTTAAATTTGCCATGGAAGTAAGGGATTGATTTTTTCGGTACTGCAAATATAAATATTCCCTAAAATAAAAATTGATGAATCACTTTTATCCCAGTACATTTCCAGGTTTGAATATGTATAACTGATATTCCGTGTCTTCCATGCCTTTTTCCGTGAATTCCGTGTTACTGTTTCCATGGATTGTGATGATATCCTGTTGATAAAAGGTATCACAGAAAACACAGAATCATGCACGGAAGACACGGAAGGCTGAGTCCCGATATCTTATACGATACAAACGTGGATCTTACTGGTGCGAAAGCGCTTAATCAGAAAATAAAACATGCGTATCACGGTCGGTAATTCCAGTTCCGGAAAATAAAAACAGGATGCAGGAAAAGGATCCAGCACCCTGTTTACTTCATAACCTGAACGCAGGGTTATTTTTCGTAAGGCATGCTGGCCAGGCGCTTGTAATGCTCATATCGCCAGCGGGCGTTCTCTTCAGCCGCCTTGAACAGCATGTCGGCGTCTTCGGGGAACATCTTCTGGAGGGATGAATAGCGGACCTCGCTGGCCAGGAAATCTTTGAAGCCGGTCCATTCGGGTTCTTTCGAATCGAGGATGAAGGGGTTCTTACCCTCTTCGCCGATCGTCGGATTGTAGCGGTACAACTGCCAGTAACCGGTGGCCACGGCACGGTCCATCTCCTCTTCCGCCTTGCCCATACCCGCTTTCAGCCCGTGGTTGATACAGGGAGCGTAGGCGATCAGGAGCGAGGGTCCGTGATAGGCCTCTGCCTCTTTCACCGACCGGAATAGCTGGCTGTTGTTGGCGCCCATGGCGACCTGCGAAACATATACGTATCCATAGGTCATGGCCATGGCGCCCAGGTCCTTCTTGCGGATTTTCTTCCCCGATGCCGCAAATTTTGCGATCGCTCCGACGGGAGTCGATTTGGAAGCCTGTCCGCCGGTATTGGAGTAAACCTCCGTATCGAGAACAAGGATGTTGATATCTTCGCCCGACGCGATCACGTGGTCCAGTCCGCCGTACCCGATATCGTACGCCCATCCGTCGCCTCCGATGATCCAGATCGACTTCTTCACCAGGTACTGGCGCAGGCTCAGGATCTCGGCGGCAAAGGGATTCGACTCCTTTTCGAGCAACGGGATCAGGGTTTTGGTGGCCGTTTTGGATGCCTCTGCCTGGTACATGCTGTCGATCCAGGTCTTCATGGCTTCCAGCGTATCGGAGCCCATCATGTTTTCCTTGATGGAGGATCGCATCTTATCAGCCAGGCGCCGGCGCAGCTGGGCGATGGCGATGGCCATGCCGTAGCCGTACTCAGCGTTGTCTTCAAAAAGCGAGTTGGCCCAGGCCGGACCCTGGCCTTCGGCATTCGGCCGATAGGGGGTGAAGGGGGCGGTACCTCCGTAAATGGAGGAACAGCCGGTCGCGTTGGCGATCATCATGCGCTCGCCGAAAAGCTGGGTCAGCAGTTTGATGTACGGAGTTTCCCCGCAACCCGCGCAAGCTCCCGAGAATTCGAAAAGCGGCTGGGCGAACTGACTGTTCTTGAAAGTTTTGAAACGGTCGATGACATCGGTCTTGTAGCTCACCCGTGCAATGTTGTAATCCCAGTGCTCTGTTTCGTGCATCTGGCTGCCGAGGGTCTGGAATTCAAGGGCTTTCGTCTTGGCCGGGCATACATCGATGCAGTTCCCGCATCCGGTGCAGTCGAGCGGCGAAACCTGGATCCTGAACTCCATGCCGGCCAGCTCTTTGCCGACCGCCTTCAGGGTGGTCATGCCGGCCGGCGCTGCTTTCTTCTCAGCCTCGTTGAGGAGGAAGGGACGTATGGCGGCATGGGGACAAACGTAGGCACACTGGTTGCACTGGATACAGTTCTCGGCGATCCACCGGGGAACGTTCACAGCGATCCCGCGCTTCTCGAGCTGAGTGGTACCGCTGTTGAAAGTACCGTCTTCACGGCCGACGAAGGCGCTGACGGGGATGTCGTCGCCCTGGAAAGCGCTGACGGGCTGGAAGATGTTGCGGATAAAGGCATCCACGCTGCCATCGTCGGCAGGCTTGACCGTAACGGATGACCATTCGGCCGGCACATCCACCCGGATCACCTCCCCTCCCCTGTCGATCGCCGCATAGTTCATATTGACGATCTCTTCGCCCTTGCGGCCATAGGTCTTATAAATGGCTTTCTTCATGTCGGCCACGCTCTTCTCGTAGGGGATCACATTGGATACCTTGAAAAAGGCGCTCTGCATGATCGAGTTGGTGCGGTTTCCAAGCCCGATCTCTTCAGCGATTCGCGTGGCGTCGATGATAAAGAAATTGATCCTGTGGTCGGCCAGGTATTTCTTCATGGGGTCGGGGAGGCGTTTTTTCGTCTCTTCCGCATCCCAGATGGAGTTGAGCAGGAAGGTGCCGCCGCTTTTCAACCCTTTGAGCATGTCGTACTTATCGAGGTAGGCGGGCACGTGGCAGGCCACAAAATCGGGCGTGATCACCAGGTAGGGCGAACGGATCGGGCTGTCGCCGAAGCGGAGATGCGAAACCGTGATGCCTCCCGATTTTTTCGAATCGTAGGCGAAATAGGCCTGTGCGTATTTATCGGTGCTGTCGCCAATGATCTTGATCGAGTTCTTGTTGGCGCCCACGGTTCCGTCGGATCCGATGCCGTAGAATTTGGCCGAATAGGTGCCTTTCGGAGAGATGTCGATCTCGGGCAACAGGGGCAACGAAAGGAACGTGACATCGTCGACGATCCCCACGGTGAAGTGGTTTTTCGGCTCTTTCAGCCTGAGGTTGTCAAACACGCTGATGATCATGGCGGGCGTGGTGTCTTTCGAGCTGAGCCCGTACCTCCCGGCGATGATCATGGGACGATCGTCGCGGTCATAGAACAGGTCGCGCACATCGAGGTAGAGCGGATCGCCGTTGGCGCCGGGTTCCTTGGTGCGGTCAAGCACGCAGATCCTTTTAACGTTCTTCGGCAGTACGTTGAAGAAGTACTTCGCCGAGAATGGCCGGTAGAGATGGACGGAGAGAAGCCCCACCTTCTCCCCCCGGGCCGTCAGGTGATCGATCACCTCTTTGGTGGTATCCGTGATGGATCCCATGGCGATCACGATGTTCTCGGCTTCGGGGTCGCCGTAATAGGTGAAGGGGTGGTAGGTGCGTCCGGTCAGTTTGCCGATCTCCTGCATGTAGTGTTCGACGATGTCGGGCACCGGCTCATAGAAGCGGTTGGCCGCTTCCTTGGCCTGGAAAAAGATATCCGGGTTCTGGGCCGTACCGCGGGTCACCGGGTGTTCAGGATTCAGGGCGCGGTTGCGGAACTCCCCGAGCGCCTCCTGGTCGAGCAGCGGCATCATGTCTTCGTTTTCAAGCATTTCGACCTTCTGGATCTCGTGGGAGGTGCGGAAACCGTCGAAGAAATGAAGGAATGGCACGCGCGATTTGATGGCCGCAAGGTGGGCAACGCCGGCGAGGTCCATCACTTCCTGGACCGAGCCGGTGGCCATCATGGCGAAACCGGTTTGCCGGGTGGCGTACACGTCGGAGTGGTCGCCGAAGATAGAGAGGGCGTGGGCCGCGACTGTGCGGGCGCTGACGTGGAAAACGGCGGGAAGAAGTTCGCCGGCAAGTTTGTACATGTTGGGGATCATCAGCAGGAGTCCCTGCGAGGCGGTAAAGGTGGTGGTCAGGGCCCCGGCCTGGAGCGAGCCGTGGAGGGTTCCCGCGGCGCCGGCCTCCGACTGCATCTCGACCACCCGGACCTCTTCGCCGAACAGGTTCTTCCGGCCATGGGCGGCCCATTCGTCAACGTTTTCGGCCATGTTGGAAGAGGGAGTGATAGGATAGATGGCGGCGACTTCGCTGAACATGTACGCCATATGGGCGGCGGCCTGGTTCCCGTCACACGATAAATATTTTTTCTCTTTACTCATAATATATTGATTTTTAATTACTTAAAATCTGTGCTGTGAATCTCCTAACAGGTGGCAAAAATACAAATTAAATTTGAGAAACGGTTGAAAAAACTATTGAAAATCGATCCCCAAAAAGAGTTTCAGGGGAATAGCCCGTCACGGGTCACGGGTCACGCACCACAGGTCCCGAAGAACACTCCGGAATTTTTTTTTTGCAAATAAAAATCATTGTTGTATTTTTGCACTCCCAAATTTCCCATGGCCCGTTCGTCTAGGGGTTAGGACGTCAGGTTTTCATCCTGGTAACAGGGGTTCGATTCCCCTACGGGCTACAGATACACACGCAGAAGGCTGACAATCAACACGATGTCAGCCTTTTTTGTTTCTAGGTACAACATAGGTACAACAATCATTATCTATCTAACAATCAATCACATACAAGCGGTCATCGCGTCCGACCATTCATACGGTCTTGCATTTCAGCACCTTACAATTTAACGAGCATTAACATCATTTCCTGAGATTCTTTTGACACCGCATTCACAAGTGGGGAACGATCCCAGTCTGAATATTCGAAAGCCCGATCTTGTCCATGACCTCATTACCTAATATATATAAACCAGAAGAGGATGCTGATGATTAGCACCCTCCTCTGGTTAATACACTGAATTACTGCTGGCTAATCAGCCAGTGGAACTCATTCTGCTGAATCACTTCCGTTCAGGCAGCAAGCCAGTGAACCTTGACATCATTGCACACCTGATCGAGTGATCGATATACTCTCCTTAAATCGCGTGGAGCTTGAACAATACGATCACCGAAGATGTCCAATGAAAAACACAGCTCTGGCATCACCTGTTCGTCTGGTAACGCCACCTTCTCATCAAGAAACCTATAGATGACAGCAGCTACTTGTAATGACTGCTCGTAATCGAAAGGGGTCCCTTTACAGATGTGAATTTTTACACCCCCAACAACCTTTTTGCCTTCAAACGTGCCCCGAATGACGATTTCAGGAGCTACAGTAATCTCGACATCGGAAATTTTCACCGTTTTATCCAGTGGTTTGATTGTCGTGTAATGCATCGAATGCAGGATGGATGGTAGTTGTAAGTTAAGAAAGCGTTCGAGTGCTTCAATAGAAGTAGCCTTGTCAGACTGCTGGTGCTTCGTAACTGCTTTCCTTGCAGCAAGTGTCTTCAACCCATCATAAACAGGTTGTCGATCACAGTTCTTCCGAATGCTTGCGCGAATGCAAGCCTTAGCAAGTTGGTACCACTGGACCTTAAATGGATCTGGATTCAGTTGCTGCCGGATTATCCTTTGTTTTCCTGCAACTGATTTGGTCGGAAATTGCACCAATTGGTTTACTGATAATCGATAATCAGCCATGGGTCCTGGATTAGCCTTTAGGCGGATAAGGGTCGTTCCCATAGGAGTTCTTCTCACGAATCCGCCCATTACGACCATGAATGATTACTTCAGTCCCATTGTTCGCAGCAGTCTCCCGTGCTCGATCAATTGCCTGTTTTTGTGTGTCAGTGACTTTTGCCGGGCGATCCGCTTTCTCCGTCTTCACAGCCCATTTCCCATTGTGTGGGACAACGTGAACATTTCTTTTCATTGTTCATCATGTTAATTAATACTCCGTTACTTACGCCTGTGGCGAATTTTTAGGAGTAGATGGCGGCATGATGAGGAAAATGATTACTTTTGCGGCCTCTTACAACCTCCCTCAGTAAGCATTCGTCTACTCCAGTTCGATCACACGACGCATTGGATGACTCAAAATGCATACCGAGGGTTTTTTACTTCAATCAACTGACAAACTGACGCAGGCTAGAGACATAACTGCCAATTTCATGCATTTTCTGCACATATGTCATATGCATTAATCTAATCCGACCAAACAGCCCTACCATCTCCTGGTATTGATACCAATGCTGGTGTATGCGTCATCCACCCGTGTTGTTACGAAAACACAAGACCTTACGTTGAAGTTTGGTTATGATTACGTACTTTTACCGTTGATTTAACCACCTACGCGAATGCCTACACTCAACTGGATCGGAAAAGAGAAAGTCATCAACCACCATCACGACGTACCGTTCCGTGTTCTCGACCATCAATACGGTTACACTCCAAGCGGCAAACAAGAGACACCGGCCGGCAGTGGTAACATGATCATCCACGGTGATAATATGGAAGCGCTGAAAGCCCTGCTGCCACAATACGAAGGAAAGATCAAATGCATCTACATCGACCCGCCCTACAACACCGGTAACGAAGGATGGGTTTACAACGACAACGTGAACGATCCGAAAATACGCAAG
>CAYVVG010000004.1:0-97677 GCA_964455285.1 uncultured Prolixibacteraceae bacterium | reverse complement strand
GAGATGTTTTCCTTTGCCGATGTCATGACCATGAGCGCCAAAAAGGACGCCATTGTGAACATGGGCGGATTCATCGCCATGCGCAGTGAGGAACTTCACCGCCAGGCGAGCGTTTACAACATCATGTTTGAAGGTTATATCACCTACGGCGGAATGTCGGGGCGCGATATGAACGCACTTGCTCAGGGTCTGTACGAAGGGACGGAGTTTGACACCCTCGAGAGCCGGGTCCGCCAGGTGGAATTCCTGGGGCAAAAACTGATGGAGATGGGCATCCCTGTCCAGCATCCCATCGGCGGTCATGCGGTTTTTGTGGATGCCAAACGGTTCCTTCCCCAACTGCCGAAAGAGGAGTTTCAGGCTCAGACCCTGGCCATCGAACTGTACCTGGAAGCCGGGGTCCGGGCGGTCGAGATCGGCGCCCTGCTGGCCGACCGTGATCCTGTGACCCGCGAAAACCGTTACCCGGCACTGGAACTGATGCGCCTGGCCATTCCCCGCCGGGTGTACACCAACAACCATATGGAGGTGGTGGCCGCTGCACTGAAGAACATCTACGACCGGCGCGACCGGATCCGGACGGGATTCCGGATTAAAGAGGAGGCCCCCATCATGCGTCATTTCACCGTCGCCCTGGAACCCGCTGTGTAGCTCTTTCAATTCCCAAGCCCGTTGAGTTTTACCGAACTGATCTTTCTTTCGCTGGGTCTTGCAATGGATTGCCTGGCTGTATCCCTCACCCTGGCGACATCCCGTCGTTTGTCGTGGCCCGACATTCTTCGCATGGCCCTCTTCTTCGGCCTTTTCCAGGGGCTGATGCCGTTGGCGGGCTGGCTTCTCGGAAGTTCCATCCAGTCGCAGATCGAATCGGTCGATCATTGGATCGCCTTCGGCATCCTGGCTTTCATCGGACTGAGAATGGTCAGGCAGTCGTTCCTGATCGCCGGGGAAAAGAGACCCGTCGATATCCGTAGGACCCGGGTGTTGCTCTCCCTCTCGGTCGCCACCAGCATCGATGCACTCATCACGGGCATAGGCTTCGGCTTTATCCGGGTGAATATCATCGAGGCAGTGGCAACCATCACGGTGATCACCTTCCTGGTAACGGTCACCGGTGCCAGGCTGGGCGAAAAATCCCGTTTTCTCCCAGCCCGATGGGCGGAATTTGCCGGGGGGCTGGTATTGATCGCGATCGGGGTGAAAGTGGTGCTCGACCATATGGGCCTGCTGTAAACTGTCCGGCATGCGTGATTTTCGTATCTTTGCAAGCCGAAGATCCATCCATGCAGAAGATTCGCGTTACAAAAGAGTTCAGGTTTGAAGCCGCTCACGCCCTGAAGGGGTATGACGGACTGTGCCGGCATGTTCACGGGCACTCATACACCCTGAGGGTCACGGTTCTGGGCACACCCTCCGGCGACCCCGGTTCACCCAAACTGGGAATGGTGATCGATTTCGGCGATCTGAAACGCCTCGTCAGGAAAGCGGTCATCGACCCGCTCGATCATGCCCTTTTGCTTCACCAGGATATGAACGAGGAGAGAATCTCTACGGAGGAAGATCCCTTCCGCAATGTGATCTTCCTTCCCTACCAACCTACCAGTGAAAACCTGCTGATCGATTTCGCCCGGCGAATACGCGAACTGCTGCCAACCGGTGTCACGCTGCACAGCCTTCGGCTGAGGGAAACATCCAATTCCTATGCCGAATGGTTCGCTGCTGAGAATGAATGACCCGATCGCGTTCCTTAGCGCTCCTTCAGGTGCACCTCCAGGGTCAGATCCCTGTCCGACAGGCTGAATCGCCGGCAGGAATCCGATACCTCGCAACGGTCATACCAGGAAGCCAGGAATTTACGGCCCTCTTCCGACAGGGGATCCGGGGCAATCCGCAACACATAATTTCCTTCAGGCACCCGCGGAAAGCGGAAATGTCCGTAACGATCGATGATCGCCGACCGCTGAAAGGTCAGCGAATCCCAGGGCAGCGCCCGGTCGGCCGAAATGAATAGCGTCGCCGTACCCTGTTGCATACGCAACTGTCCCGCATAGGCATGTCCGCGGATATCGTGACGCCGGCCCGGACCGAAATAGAACACCGAGAAGATCAAACCGAAGGAGATCCCACTGATGGCAAGGTAGAATCCAAGCGATTTGTGAAGGAAAAAGGAGAAGGGTAAATGGTTCCACCATGCCGGCGGAGTTGTGCCCGGATGAAGGTCGCGGTGTATCTGCTCCCACATCCCGGGGGGTGGTTCTGATTCAAAATTGCCGAACGCAGTTCCGAATTTATCTTCGATAGGATCCTTCTTTTCCATGAGGTTTACCTGCAAAGATCATTGTTTTTCATACCGTTTCAACATCGTTCGGATGAGAGCCTTGGCCCTCGAAAGCTGGGACTTCGACGTTCCCTCGGAAATGCCTAGCAGCCCGGCAATTTCCTTGTGCTGATACCGGTCGATCACAAATAAATTGAACACCGTACGGTACCCCACAGGCAGTTGCCGGATCAGGGCCAGCAAGTCCTGCACCGATAACCCCGCCAGTATCTCTTCATCGACCGGGGGATCTTCATTGACCCCGGTCAGGCTTACCTCCTGGCTGAATTTCAACTGCCGGTGATAGTAATCAATGGCCGCGTTCACAAAGATCTTTCTTGACCAGGCTTCAAAGGCCCCCTCGCCCCGGTACTGATGGAGGTTCCTGAACAGCCTGATAAATCCGTTCTGCAGGATATCCTCCGCTTCCACCCGGTTCCCTCCGAAGCGGAGGCAGACACCGAACATCCGGGAAGATAAACGCCGGTAGAGTTCGTTCTCGGCTTCCACCTCCTTATTCAGGCATCGCGACAGGAGGTCATGATCGTAGTCAGACAAGGCCGGCGGGATTTTCACCCGTAAATGTAAGCATTACGCTTAAAACCGGACCAGTTTTTTTACAACAACCGGCGCTTCCCCCTCTCCGGTCATGATCAGGAGGCAGATGCCCGGAGGACCCTGAAAGTCCGGTATGGACAGCATGTTTTTCCCGGCAGGACACCGGATGGTTCCCGACCAGACCACGTAACCGGTCAACGTCCGGATCTTCAGTGTCAGCAGGCCCTCTTTCCGGCAGTCCACAGGAAGTGAAATGCCACCTGAGCCGGGATTTGGAAAGGGATCCCCCGCCCGAAAAAGTCCGGCGACGGGTTCTTCGACCGAGGTCACATCTTTGTCGAAAACCTCCAGCAGCAGGTTATTGGCTACCGGTGCCGTTGAATCGACCCATACCATGGTGGTTCTCGACCAGAACCCGGTGTACTCGACCCTGAGGTAATAGGTACCGAAAGGCAGATCGTCGAGGCTGAATTCCCCGTGAGGACCCGACAGGGTGTAGCGTACAGGTTTCCACTCCCCGTCGAGCAGGATCACGGTGGCATCCGGGAGGTCGGCGCTTCCGGGACCCGGAAAGGCCCGGACGACCTTTCCTGTCATCTTCCCCTGTCCATAAAGGGTGTCGCAGGCCGGCAGCATCCGGATATCGGCCCCATAATTGCTTCCCCCCGCGATGGTCAGCCGGGGGGCTTCGTACCAGTAGAGCGACTGGTTGTAGTATCCGGGAAAAAACCGATCCCGGTTCGCCGACCCGGGCGTCAGTTCGGTACGGATCAGATAATGGCCGCTCAACGTCTGAGGGAAGGCAAAATAGCCCAGCCTGGTGAACCGGCAGGTGTCGAGCAACACCCACTGGCTCCCTTTCATGCGGTAAAGGAAAGCGATCCCCGTGTCGCCCGTGGAAACAGGGTTGTTGATGGGCAGGGATCCCGCGAAACAATGCCCGCCGATATTGAAATATCCGGGAGTCGTCACGGAATGACACACCGAATCGCTGCACACCATCACCCCTTGATCTTCTTTCTTGATCTTCAGGCAGACTTCATGGGTCCCCGGATCTGAAAAGGTGTGGGTCACATTGGCTGTGTGATAGACTGCCCCGTCGTCGAATCGCCAGGTGAAACCATTCGGGTCGCCGGTGGAGGTGCTGTAAAACAGGAAGGTGTTGGGTTTCGGGTTTAAGGAGTCCAGTTCATTGGTGAAGGTGGCCTTGCAGGGCAGGGCAGGGGAAAGTGCGATCGTATCGCAGCGCACGTCGTTGCAGGTTGCCATGGAATCGGGATTGTACCCGGTCAGGCACACCCGGAAATCGCCGTAGCCGGGAAAAACATGCACCGGGTTTTGTTCTTCCGACACCGTTCCGTCGCCAAAGTCCCAATGCCTGTGTGTGATTCCCCCGGTAGATTTATCGGTAAAGTTCACCCTGAGTGAATTCCCCGGATCGGTTGCATAGCTGTAATCGGCTACACAGGTGCCGGGCTCATGGATCGTGAGTGCGATGCACAGGACATCGTGGCAGGGGTTGACCGAATCATTGCTCGATACTGTCAGGCAGACGAAATAGGTTCCACCGGCCGGATACAGGTGCTCAGGGTGACGCAGGGTGCTGGTCACGCCATCGCCGAAACTCCATTGCCAGAGGGTTATCGAGCCGGTTGAATGGTCTTCAAAACGCATGAGCAAAGGGTTGGCAGTATCAGGGGTGGCCGTGAAGGCAGCATCGCACAGGCTCACCGCACGGATCGATTCCTGAGGCTGACTGCTGGCCCTGAACAGGATCCCGCAAAAGGCAAGAAAAAGGAAAACCGGCTTCATGGCTGCTTTTTAATGGTACCAAAATTGTATTGCAGACCTAATCCCAGGCCCGCTGCCCACGGTGCTTTGTAACTTGCATTTTCACCGTGCGTGATCTCTTTCAGGTGAACCTTGATTGTGGGTTCCAGGAAAAGACTGGTCCGACGGGTCAACCTCATCTCGAAAGTCAGACCGGCCCATACCTGCCAGGCTGTGCGGATGCGCGAAGGGGTCTCATCGCTCACCAGAAGGATCCGGGCATGGGCAAAGTCCAGTTCAGGCGATGCCTTCCGGGTGTCGAGCAGGAGGGTCACGGCGGGACCTGCCCGGAAGGTTAGACTGATCAGGTTGCTTTCATAGAACCGGTATCCGAAGAGCAGGGGAACCTGGAGGTATGTGTACCGGTTGCTCGCCCGGGGATCGGCAGCATGGACCAGGCTGTCGTATATTGCGGTCTTGATCGTGTTGTAAATGATCTCGTTCCCGGCATTGACGGAGTAGGAGATCACGTTTTCAAAATACCCTACACTGTCGCGGCTGATATAATCGACCCGGTATAGTCCTTCATCGAACACGTACCCGACACCCACGCCTGAACCGACAGAAAAACGGGAAAAATTCCAGGTCAGCCTGCCATCCAGCCAGAAGTTGACTTTTGTGTAGTCGCTGGGTCCGGAGTACCGAGCGATCTCAGGGTTTATCCCCAGGCCCGCAGAGAAAAACTGCACCTTTTCGGGCACCGGTCGAAGGACGGAAAATCTTTGTCCAGTGCGGGAGAAGGTGAAGGTCGTATCAGTGGTTCCCGGCAAGGAGAGAACCCGGGCTTCGACAGGAGTCAGCCGGGACAGGTCGTCCATGCGATCAGGAAGGGTGATGCCATGGAAGATGCTCTCGCCGGCGGGGTCCGGGCTTTCCGGTCGTGTGTCCTGTTTGGCAGTGAGATCAGATTCCCGGGGGTGACCCGCGTCGGCAGCACTCTTTCCGGTTGTTCCGGGGTAGTTGTTCCCATTCGAAGGAGTGGAGGTTCCTGGAGCATGAGGTGAAGGGGAAACCTCCACGACCCCTTTTGCAGGTGTCATCGAAGGGTTGGTGGATGAGGGCGAGGAGGACCCGGAGGGGGTGGTGGAGGGGGAGGACACTGTGGTTATCGCGGCAGGGACGGAGGCGGAAGCCGTTGGTGCCGGGGCATGCGGGAGTCGGGAACCGACCGGCCGCCCGGTTCCGCCACCTGTACCAAAATAGAGGGCGGTGGCCACCAGGAGCAATCCGGCACCGCTGCCCATCCATATCTTCCACGACACATTCTGAAAGTTGAGGCGGAGGATCTCCGACCACAGCAACTTCCGGTTGATCCTTTTCCAGAGGCCGGGACCGGGTTCCACGCGATAGCCATCGACGGCCTGGCGCATCATCCGGTCAGTCCCGGGGTCATCCGGCAACCGTTGTATTTCTTTATCATTCATTGTTTTCGGGAGGGTATTTCAAGCGGTTCATATCGTCGATTTTTCGTCGCAGCATTCTTCGGGCTTTAAGCAGCTGCGTTTTGGATGTATTTTCCGAGATACTGAGTTCACGGGAAATCTCCCGGTGGCTATACTCTTCGAAAACATACAGGTTAAAAACGATCCGGTAGCCGGGAGGAAGAGTCTGGATCAGGCGGATCAGGGTGTCGGCTGAAACCGGCGCATGGATGGCCGGGGTGTCCCCGGGATCGGCAAACTCTGATTCGCTGACCGTGGCAATATCCTCCAGGAAAGGGGTTCGTCGCTTTTTACGGAAGTAATTCAGCGCATGATTGATCATGATCCGTTTCATCCAGCCTTCGAAGGAACCCTCGTTCCGGTAGGTGCCTATATGCTGAAATATTTTTAGGAACGCTTCCTGCAGGATGTCCTCAGCCTCATCGCGGGTTTGCGCATACCTCAGGCACACCGCCAGCATAGCAGGGGCATACTTGCGATAGAGGTGACTCTGGGCACTGCGCTTGCCCTCAAGGCATCCCTCAATGATAGCTTGGTCACTGAGCATCCAACTTCTACTAATGAACAGACGCCGGAGAGGTTCGTTAGTTGCCTGACCGGTGGAAATTTACGACATTATGGAAAGATGAACCGGATCCGGTCAAGTTCGGGTTCGAACCGGGATCTTCCTTCCCGGCTCAGAATACCGTAAAAGTGGTAAACGAGCACTTCCCGGAAAAGGGATCCTGAAACCAACTCTTCGGGCGAGAAAAGGTCACTTTCCGTAATGTGTTCGATCCGTGAAATATACAGCCGGGCGATGATCCCCGGATCCATCCCTGACCGGTAGAGGCCCTCGCCGATACCCTTTTCCAGGTTGGCCAGCAGCGACTGGTACATCCTGTCGCGCCTGCGCTCCCGGATTTGCTGGAAAATGTCGGGATAGTATTTCCTCACATCGTATTCCATTGAGGGATTGTTATCCTGCAGGAACTTTCCGATGCACTGATAGATCCCCAGCAATTCGGCGATCGCATCGAGCCCCTGCCCGACGACGGCCTGGATGGCGTCGCACCGCCGGTCGTGCTCATAAAGCAGAACCTGCCAGACCAGGTCTTCTTTATCGTGAAAGAACTCGTATATCGTCTTCTTTGAGATCCGCAGCCGGGCGGCAATATCATCCATCGTGACACTTTTAATGCCGTAACGCCGGTAAAGCCGGGCGACCTGCTCAAGGATGTGAAGTTTTTTGGGATTCATTGAACAAAATTAGGAAAAAGAGAGGGGTGGAAACGATTTTCGGGGGGAAAGTTTACAGGCAATGAAAATTCCTATCTTTGCGCGGCACTTTCCACGAAACAGATTGATCACCCTATGATTTCCGGACAATGAACAGGTTATTCATCATCGGCATCCTTTTCCTGCTTGCAGGCTGCGGAGGCGGGCCATCGGACAAGAAGGCCCGGCTTGAAATGCTTCGAAAGGAACACGACCGGCTGACCGAAGAGATCCAAAAGCTGGCAGCGGAACTGGAACCGGCCGATTCGGTCGCCGTGACGCGCGTAACTGTCACCACCCTGTCGAAACAAGTCTTTGAGCACTATATCGAAGTGCAGGGAAGGATCGACGGCAACGAGAATATCGCGGTGAATCCGCGCAACCAGGGCGGCATGGTGACCGGGATCCTGGTTCGCGAGGGGCAGGCGGTCGCCAAAGGGCAGGTTTTGGCCGAACTGGATGCCGAGGTGCTGAAACAACAGCTCACCGATCTTCGCAATAAGCTGGGATTCGTGACCGATCTTTACAACCGCCAGAAATTGCTCTGGGATCAGAAGATCGGATCCGAGATCCAGTATCTGAAGGCAAAGAATGACATGGAGACGGTTCAGAACGGAATCGCCACCCTGGAAGAGCAGATCAAGATGGCCGTGATCATCTCGCCGATCAACGGCACCGTGGAGGACATTCCCATCAAGGTCGGGCAACTGGCATCGCCCGCCTCCCCCATCCCTGCATTCCGCATCGTGAACTTTTCACGGGCCAAGGTGCTCGCCGATGTCGGGGAAGCCTATTCGGCCCGTGTCAAGAAAGGCGACCCGGTGAAGATTTTTCTTCCCGACCTGGGACAGGAACTGGTGCAGCAGGTGACCTTCGTGAGCAAATACATCAACCCGACCAACCGCACGTTCCTGGTAGAGGCAGAGGTGGCCCCGTCCGACATCGTGTTTCGCGCCAACATGATCGCAGTATTGCGCATCAAGGATTACACGAACCCGGAGGCCATTGCCATTCCTCAAAATTACATCCAGAATTCCAGGGACGAAGGCCAGTTTGTTTTTGTGGCGGAGGAGGAGAACGGCCGCCAGCTGGCGAGAAAAAGGATTGTACAGGCCGGGGTGTCATACAACGGCCTGACAGAGATCCTCAGCGGACTCGGGGAGAACGACCGGATCATCACCGCGGGCTACAAAGATCTCTACAACGGCCAGCCCGTCGAATTCTAACCCGCAGCAGAGATGAAAGAGAAACTGCACAAGGTCAAGGAGTTTTTCGGGACCAGCTGGTCAATCGACAACCGGGTGAGCATCTATGTGCTGACGGTCATCATCACGGCCCTCGGGATGATCTCCTACCTGAACATCCCCAAGGAGCAATTCCCCGAGATCGTGATTCCCACCATCCTGGTGAATACCGCCTACCCGGGAACATCACCCGAGGACATGGAGAACCTGGTCACCCGGCCTATCGAGAAGCAATGCAAATCGTTGGCCAATGTGAAGAAGATCACCAGCAGTTCCGTCCAGGACTTCTCGTCGATCGTTGTAGAATTCAACCCGGGCCTGGAAGTTTCGGAAGCCAAGCAGCGGGTGCGGGACGCCGTCGACAAGGCCAAATCGACCCTCCCCAACAATCTTCCCAAGGATCCCGATATCAAGGAATTCGACATTTCCGAGATCCCGATCATGAACATCAACCTGGCCGGCGATTACGATCTTCAGCGTTTAAAAAAGTATGCCGAATACGCCCAGGACAAGATCGAGACCCTGAAGGAGATCACCCGGGTCGATATTGTCGGCGCCCTTGAACGGGAGATCCATGTCGATGTGGACATGTACAAGATGCAGGCAGCCGGTGTTTCGTTTCGCGATATCGAATCGGCAGTGGCGGCCGAGAATGTCACGGTATCGGCCGGCACCATCACCTCCTTCGGCATCCGTTACACCATCCGCCTGGCCGGGCAGTTCCGGTCGCCCGACCAGATCCGGACCATCATGCTTAAGTCGGCAAGCGGCGCCATCGTTTACATCCAGGATATTGCCGAGGTTAAAGACTCCTTCAAGGAGCAGGAGAGTTTTTCGAGGCTCGACGGAAAGAATGTCATATCACTAAACGTCATCAAGAAGAGCGGGGAAAACCTGCTCAATGCCTCCGACCGGATAAAGGAGATCATGGACGGGTTGAAGAAAAGCACCTTTCCGCCCGACCTGACGGTCAACATCACCGGCGACCAGTCGCGCTTCACACGCAGCACCCTCGAGGAGCTGAACAATACCATCGTGATCGGGTTCATCATGGTGGTGCTGGTCCTGATGTTCTTCATGGGGTTCAGCAACGCCTTTTTCGTTGCCCTTTCCGTTCCGCTATCGATGTTCGTCGCCTACACGGTCATGCCCAGCCTCGGATTTACCATGAACATGATCGTGATGTTCGGCTTTATTTTCGCCCTGGGGATCATCGTCGATGATGCGATCGTGGTGATCGAGAACACCCACCGGCTTCACCGCCATGAGCCCGATATCGTTAAAGCGGCGAAACACGCGGCAGGAGAGGTCTTCCTGCCCATTCTTTCGGGGACGCTGACCACCCTGGCGCCCTTTTTCCCGCTGGCTTTCTGGCCGGGTGTCGTCGGAAAATTCATGTACTTCCTGCCGGTCACCCTGATATTGACCCTGTTCGCTTCGTTGTTTGTGGCGTATATCATCAACCCGGTCTTCGCGGTCTCTTTCATGAAACACGAGTACGATGCCAGGAAGCCAAAAACCGGCCGTCGCCGTCTGATCATCGTCAGCGGGACATTCCTGCTCCTGGCTGCAGTTTCCTATCTTCTGGGCGGTTTCACCCCGGGAAATATCTTTGTCATCTCTCTGATTGTCTACCTCTTCTATCGTCTGTTACTGGTCAGGGCCATCCATGGATTCCAGGATGCGCTGTGGCCCTGGTTCCTGGGAGTGTATGAAAAGTCGCTGGTATTCGCTCTGCGGGGCCGCAACCCGTGGTACCTGCTGGCCGGCGTTGTCGGCCTGCTGATTGCCAGCTTTTATGTGACCGCAGTCACCAAACCGAAGGTCCTGTTCTTCCCCAACAATAATCCCACGTATGTGAACGTATTCGTGCGGATGCCTGAAGGCACCGACCAGCGGGTGACCGACTCGGTGATGAAAATCGTGGAAAGCCGCGTCGACCGGGTGCTTACAGATTTCCGGCCGGTGGTCGAATCGACCATCACCAATGTGGGATTTGGGGCCGGTGAAAACTTCTTCGACCGATCGGTCTCCTCAAACAAAGGGAAACTGACGGTGAACTTTGTTGAAAGCCGGTTTCGGCATGGCATCTCCACCCAGGAGATCATGGACCGGATACGGTCGGGGCTGAAAGCCATCCCGGGCACCACCATCACGGTGGAGAAGAACAAGATCGGTCCCCCTACCGGGAAGCCGATCAACATCGAGATCACCGGAGAAAACCTCGACGACCTCATCACCACCTCGTACCGTTTCAAATCCTTCCTCGATTCGATCCGGATCCCGGGGATTGAACAGCTGAAATCGGACTTCGACAACAACAAGCCGGAGATCGTCGTCAACATCGACCGTGTCAGGGCCAACCGCGAAGGACTTTCGCTGGGACAGATCGGGCTCGAACTTCGTACGGCCATTTATGGCAAAGAGATCTCCAAATACAAGGAGGACGAAGACGAATACCCGATACAACTGCGGTTTTCCGACCGTGAGCGCACCAACATCAACAACATCATCAATTCCAAGATCACCTATCGCGACATGAACACCGGTATCCTGCGGCAGATCCCGATCTCCTCGGTGGCAACATTCCAGTACAGGGACACATACGGCGGCATAAAGAGAATGAATCTCAAGCGGGTGATCACCCTCTCGTCGGAAGTACTGTCGGGACATACGGCCAACGAAGTGGTGGCGGGTATTAAAAAATCGATCCCCGGATTCCAGATGCCCAAGGGCGTGGAGATCAGCCTCACCGGTGAAAGGGAGGACCAGGCGGAAACGATGGCCTTTCTCTCCAAGGCCATGGTGATCGCGATCGGACTGATCTTTTTCATCCTGATCACCCAATTCGGTTCGCTCAGCAAATCCTTCATCATCCTGAGTGAAGTGATCTTCAGTGTGATCGGGGTCCTTTTCGGCATCGCCCTTTTCGGCATGTCGATCAGCGTGATCATGACCGGCCTGGGAATTGTGGCCCTGGGGGGGATCGTGGTAAGAAACGGGATCCTGATCGTGGAGTTCGCGGATGTTCTGAAATCCCGTGGCATGAAGACCCGCGATGCGATCATTCAGGCCGGGAAGACACGCATCACCCCGGTCATTCTGACTGCCACCGCCACCATGCTCGGACTCGTACCGCTCGCCATGGGCATGAACATCGATTTTGTCAGCCTTTTCACCGAACTGAACCCGCATCTTTACTTCGGGGGCGACAATATGATGTTCTGGGGACCTCTCTCCTGGACGATCATCTTCGGATTGAGTTTTGCCACCTTCCTCACCCTGGTCTTTGTGCCGGCAATGCTGCTGATCGATGCCCGGATGATGGCCGGGATCCGGCGGCGCAGATCCAGCCGGATCGCCGCCCGGAAATAATGCCGGGATCAGAATTTTTCGAGCAGGCGGCTCAGCCTGATCTTCTGGCTGAGGAGCGTGTAGATCGATTGCATGTAATCGCTGTTGGAGGCGAGGAACTGGTTGTACCGCTGGTCCAGGTCTGAACTGCTGACCATTCCGAGTTTGAATTTCTGCAGCGACTTTTCGTAAATCTTGCGGGCGGTCCTGTAACCCTGGCCCTTGTTTTGGAAGATGGCCCAGGCATTGCTGAATTCGATCCTTGCCGATTCCACCTGCAAACTCAACCCGGAACGCATCTTCTCATCGGTCACTTTCGACTTTTCCACATTGATCCTGGCCTGGTCGACCGCATATTTACGGCTGCCGCTGCTCCACACAGGGATCTGCAGCGATATACCGAAGACCACGGTAGGATACCACACCTTTTGGCCATTAAAGAAATCCCAGCTGGTTCGCTGCGCCATGGTCGATCCGCTCAGGAACCCGCTCAGAGAAGGCTGGTAGGCGGTCTTCGCCAGTTTATACTGCATCAGGGTCAGGTAATCCGATTTTTTCAGCAGGATATAATCGAGGTTTGAGGTGTAGTCGAAGGGTTGACTGACCATCTTGTCGCGATTCACCTGGGAAAGGAAGAAATCGAGATTATCGGTCAGGGTCATCTCCTGGTCATCCTTCATCCCCAACAGGAGCTTCAGACTGGAATAGGCCATATGACGCAGATTCCGGGTATAGGTCATGGCGGCCTGAAGGTTCGAGCGGTTCAGTTCAGCCTGGTCCACGTCGATGTCTTCGAGCAGCCCGGCCTGGTATACCTGCCTGACTTCCTCCACCAGTCGTGTGACCACCTGCAGGGTGGAATCGAGGATCTTGATGTTTTCATCGATCACCAGCAGGCGGATATAACTGTCGGCCACCTGATCGCGCACTTCGACATTGTCCCGGATGTTCTTTTGCCGGGAAGTTTCGAGAAATGCTTTTGCCGTTTGCAGTCCGACCAGGTACTGTCCGCTGTAGATCAGTTGGGATACCGTACCCTTCAGGGTGGCATTGTAGGGTGTCACAAACGAAACGGAACGATAGGTTCCGGGCATATTGAAGAACTCCCCGGGGATCAGTGTGGTAGGACGCTGAAGGTAATCGGTGTAATCCAGCCCGGCCGTAACCTGCGGCAACCCGATGGCCGTGTTCTGTTTCACCATTTTGCGGGCAATCTCGACATCGGAGGCCGAATTGCGCAAGTCATAATTGTGTTCGAGGGCATACGCCTGTGCCTGGACAAGTGAAAATCCCTGGATTCCGGCCGGGTTAACGGGGGAGCCAGACTGCGCCTCCACAGGGGTGCCGATCCGGAGCAGAATCAGGACTAGCAACAGGGTTGAAAGGAACCTCATCGGGTCGAACTGAATTTTTTGAAATTGACTTTGCGTTTCTGCTTTTCGTAATATTCGATACCGGCGGGATTGGCGATACCACGGATAAAGTTATCGAACATCACATCGAAAAGGACCTGGAACGAAAACCGGTCGGCCGGAAAGAACTCAGGGTTGTGAAGGTCGATCAGACGCCGGATATAGAGGCGTGCAACGAGTTCAATACTCAGGTCGTCGCGGTACATGCCCTGGCTGATGCCCTTCTGCAGGTTGATCTGTATTTTATTGTAGATAAACTCTATCCGGTCGTCAATATGGGTATGATAGATCTCCGGGTAGTATTTTTTCAGATCGAAGGTCATGGAGGGGCTGACATCCCAGAAGCGTTCCCCCAACTCCCGGCTGACGGTCAACAGGATGTCGATGGCATTGACCCCCTCGAAATTGTTGTTATCGAAGATGATCTCGAAGTTCTGTCGCTCCAGTTCGAGTAATTTCTCCACCAGTACGGTCTTGCTGGAGACGTACTGGTACAGGCGTTTTTTCGACATCCCGAGATCGCGGCAGATATCCTCCACCGACACGCTTCTGACTCCATACCTGTAGAAGAGTTCCCTGACTCGCTCCAGGATTTCGGTCAACTCTTTTTCCATGAAAGATCGGGCCTTGTTTCACAGACCGGTGAACGGACCGGCTCCGGCAAAGGTAGGAATTTCCCCCGGGCAGAAACAATACAGGGGGAAAAAGTTTCGCCGGTTCACTCCACAACCATTTTCCTTCTGACCGATGCTCCCTCGTTCATCAGGGAGACAATGTAAAGCCCGGGAGGGAGCGTAAACCTTGTATGCCATGGTTGTCATCTGGCTCACCGGGTTCGGATAATTCTGGTCAAGGGCGAAAGGGATCACCCACTCCTTGTCCTGGTCCTTCACCCCGTTCAGCCCCATATACGATCCGTCGTTCCAGGTTGCGCCCCCGTCGATTGACTTCTGGCACACGATGCGGTCGAGCCATTGTGACCCGGTGGGTACCGAGAGATGAAAGAAATAAAAGTTTCCGGCTGTGTCGGCGATCAACACCGGGTCTCCCATCACGCCATAGGTTGAGGTCATAATTCCTGAACTCCATGTGTACCCCCCGTCGGAAGAGTAGTGGTAGTTGGCGGTGTTCGATCCGGCTACGACCTGCATCGGGTTTTTGGGGTTGATGCAGATAGACGGTTCGTTGGGCTCATATTCGGTTGCCACGGTCACATTGGGGTATTGTGCCTTAAGTCCGGGCAAAAGAAACCATGTAAACAGGAGGAGCAGGGCCGGATCTTTCATGGGGAGAGGGGGTTATCACTGCAAAGATAGCAAAACAGGGTGGCAGGCCGTTCTGAAACCCATTTTTCATTAGTTTTGAGGTCTTACAACCCATCCGATGAGAACACGCATCTTCCTGTTCCTGCTGATCCTGCCTGCCGGATTCCTGGCGGCCCAGGGCCCCGACTGGCAAACCTTCTTTGAAATCTCAGGGGGAACGGAGACGCCCCGCTATGCCGAAACGATGGCCTATTGCCGGCGCCTGGCCGAAGCTTCACCCATGATCCACCTGGCTTCGTTCGGAAAAAGTGCACAGGGGAGGGAACTTCCGCTCCTCATCGTCGACCGCGACGGGTTTACCGATCCTGCCTCCATCCACGCAGCCGGGAGGACCCTTTTGCTGATCCAGGCTTGCATCCATGCGGGTGAGTGCGAAGGAAAGGATGCAGGCATGATGCTGATCCGGGACCTGGCCATTACCGGTACCGATCGGAGGAAATCCTCTTTCCCCCCGGTGCCGGCAGGCCTTCTCGACCGTGTATCGGTGGTTTTTATCCCGGTATTCAATGTCGACGGACATGAACGCTTTGGCCCGTTCAACCGCATCAATCAGAACGGGCCCGTGGAGATGGGCTGGCGCTCAACCGCGGTCAACCTGAACCTCAACCGCGATTTTCTTAAGGCAGACGCCCCGGAAATGAAGGCCTGGCTGCAGATGTTCAATGCCTGGATGCCCGATTTCTTCATCGACACCCATACCACCGACGGAGCCGACTACCGCTATGTCCTCACTTACCTCGTGGAGGTATACGGAGGCATGGACGAGGGGCTCACTGCATGGTCGAAAGAGACCTTTATCCCCGGGATGGAAGAACACATGAAACGGGCCGGATTCCCGGTTTTTCCCTATGTCGGGTTCAGGAACTGGCACGATCCCCGGAGCGGCCTGATCACCGAAGTAGCCCCCCCGATGCTGTCGCAAGGGTACACCGCCCTGCGTAACCGGCCCGGCCTGCTGATCGAAACACACATGCTGAAACCCTATAAGCAAAGAGTGGAAGCAACCTACGAATGCATCCTGGCCGCCATCGGGATCCTGGCCAGGGAATCGAAAACGCTGAACGGCAAGGTGGCGGAGGCCGACCGGTATGTTTCGGACGAGGGGTTCCTTCGCACCCCCTTTCCACTCAGGTTCGAGACCCGGAAAGACGACAGCACCCTCGTTGAATTCCTGGGGGTGAAATATACCTCGGAGAAGAGCGACCTTTCCGGAGGCGAGTGGTTCAACTATTCGAAAGATCCGGAAACCATGACCCTCCCCTATTTCTCTTCCACCCATCCTTCACTGACCGTTTCTCTTCCGTATGCCTACATCGTCCCTGCCGAATGGACCGAGGTGATCGACCGGCTGAAGCTGCATGGCCTCCGGATGGTCCCCCTGAGCCGGGAAACAGCGGTTGAGGTCTCATCCTGCCGGCTGAAAAATCCCTCATGGCAGCAGAATCCCTATGAAGGCCGTCACACCCTGAACCGTATCGAGTACGACGAATTCACAGAGACACGCACCTTCGCGGCCGGGTCGATGCTGGTAGAGGTGATGCAACCGGCCGGGCGCATCATTCCGCATCTGCTGGAGCCCAAAGGGAACGGCTCGCTCCTTTCCTGGGGTTTCTTTGATGCAATATTTGAACAGAAGGAATACGGAGAATCCTATGTGATGGAAAAACTGGCCCGGGAGATGCTGGCCCGGGATCCGGCGCTCAGGAAGGAGTTTGGCGAAAAAATGGCTGCCGACAGCCTGTTCGCGAAAAATCCCCGGCTTATCCTCAACTGGTTTTACAATCGCTCTGCCTGGGCCGATCCCCGGAAAGGGGTTTACCCGGTGGGCAGGATATTCGATAAAGAACAGGCCGTTCGCCTCAGACAATGATGCGGGCCGGCCCCTGCCCGACCTTTCCGATTACCGAGGCGTCGATCCCCGACCCAAGGAGCTGCTGCAGGAAAAGATCCGACTCTGTTTCGGGAAGGGAGATCAGCAGCCCGCCGGAGGTCTGGGCGTCGGACAAGATCAGCTTCATCAATTCCGGAACTCCGGAGGTCCATTCCACCACGCCGGCAACAAATTCGAGATTGTTCCGGGTACCCCCGGGGATCGCACCAGCCGAGGCCAGTTCCCATGTGTAAGGCAGCACCGGCACATCGGATGCGACAAGGCGGACACTCACCCCGGCAGCGACGACCATCTCCCTGAGGTGACCGAGAAGTCCGAAACCGCTGACATCGGTGCATGCGCTGACCGGAAAACCGGCCATGATGTCAGACGCCGCCCGGTTCAGACAGCTCATCACCCGGATCGCCCCTTCCATGGCTTCATGTCCTGCAATGCCCCGTTTTACGGCTGTGGTGATGATCCCCGTTCCGATGGGTTTGGTCAGCACCAGGACATCCCCGGCCCGGGCCGTTGAATTTCTGAGGATCCTAACAGGATCCACGATGCCGGTGACCGTAAGCCCGAATTTGGGTTCGCTTTCCTCAATGCTGTGCCCGCCGGCAATGAAAATCCCCGCCTCTGCCGCTTTATCATTCGCCCCCCGAAGGATCTCCTCCAGCACCGAAAGGGGGAGCCGGCGGTCGGGAAACCCGACGATTCCCAGGGCAAATAGCGGCTTGCCTCCCATGGCATAGATGTCGCTCAGTGCATTGGCAGCAGCAATGGCACCATACTGGTAGGGATCGTCGACAACTGGGGGTATGAAATCGACCGTCTGCACCAGGGCGGTCCGCTCGTCGAGCCGGTAAACGGCGGCATCGTCGGCCGTATCGTGCCCCACCAGCAGCGCAGGATCGGCTATTCGCGGGAAACCTTCAAGGATGCGCTCCAGCAACTGCGGCCGGATCTTGCAGGCACATCCCAGCGAATGGGTGTAGGCTGTCAACTTCACATTAGTCCCGTTCCCCGCCTCCTTCGTCACCCATGACCGGGAATCTCCCCTGATACGCTGAAACGCGCCGGTGATCAGGGGGATCGCACGATCAATCTCCTCCCGGGTAGTCATTCTGCCGAGCGAGAACCGGAGGGTGCCCATGGCAAACTCGGCCGGAACGGCCATCGCGGAAAGCACTCCGGAAACGTCTGCCCGGTCGGAATGACATGCCGCGCCGGCAGAGGCGGCAACTCCTTTCATTTCTTCCAATAGCAGGGAGGCCTCTACACCGGGGAAGCCCAGGCTCAGGGTGTTTGGCAGTCGTCGTTGGGCATGGCCATTCATTCTCACTTCCGGAATCGCCTGCCGGATCCCGTCGAACAACCGGTCACGAAGATTCCGCAGTTCCCCGGCCGGGTCATCCTGCGACAACGCACCGGAAGCGATCTCGGCGGCCATGCCCAGCCCGACGATCTCGATCACATTTTCGGTTCCCGCCCGCAGATTGGATTCGTGGTCAGCTCCATGGATCAGTTTTTCCAGTTTTACGCCCCGCCGGATGTAGAGAACACCTACCCCTTTGGGCGCATAGAGTTTGTGGCCGGCCACGGAGAGAAGGTCGGCACCGATGACTTCCACGTTCACGGGAATTTTTCCAACGCTCTGAGCCGCATCGGTATGAAATAAAATACCGCGGGCCCGGGTCAGTCGTCCGATCTCTTCGACAGGCTGAAGCGCCCCGGTTTCATTATTGGCATGCATCACCGTCACCAGGATGGTCCGGCCGGTGAGAGCCCGTTCCACTTCGGAGGGATCCACCAGCCCGAACGGATCGACGGGCAGCCAGGTGACCCTGAATCCGCGGGTTTCCAGGTACCGGCACACCTCGGTCACAGCGGGATGCTCGATCTGCGTGGTGACGATATGATCGCCTTTGCCGGCGTTGGCGAAAGCGGCACCCTTGATGGCCCAATTGTTAGACTCGGTGCCTCCGCTGGTGAAAACGATCTCGTCGGGGTGGGCTCCCAACAGCCCTGCCACCTGCCGGCGGGCCAGTTCCACCGCCTGCCGGGCCATGATCCCGTACGAATGAAGGCTCGAGGGGTTACCGAAGCGGTTCTCCAGGTAGGGCCGCATCGCCGCGATCACGGCAGGGTCGAGCGGCGTGGTGGCATTGTAATCCAGGTAAATCGGTTCCATAATTAGTAGGTGATTTTGCGGCCTGTTTCAATGATCTTTTCTGCATCCCTATGCATGTCGGTGCCTTCGATCGCGATCGATGTCACCCGGTTGCATTTTCTCCTGGCGATCGAAAAATTGTAGGCTTTGTCGTAATACGCCAGCACGATGGCTGTCATTTCGGCAAACCGGCCTTCCTCCAATGCCTGAAGGGCCTCTTTTGTTCGTTGACCACCCAGGCGGTCCCCGATTTTCTTCAGGCTCGCTGCGAGCAGTTCCGCGTCATATCCGGCATATTCCGATACCAACCGGTCGATGCGGCGGGAAAGGGGCATCTCGACCCTGATCATGGGATGGCTGCTGATCTGTTCCACCACCGGATCGGGAAGAGTCACCCTGCCGATCATCCGGCTCTCATCCTCCATCCATAGGGTACGCGAGAAATCCAGGGACGACCATTGATCGGAGAGATCGTTCTCGAACTGTTCGTTCGAAGGTTGCCCGGGCAGTCCCAGTGCTCCGAAGGCGGATCCCCGGTGGGAAGCCAGTCCTTCCAGGTCGATCACCTGTTCGCCCAGGTCACGCATAGCATGCAGCAGACCGGTCTTGCCCGATCCGGTGCAGCCGCCGAGGACCAGCACCCGGGCCGGGCGGCCAAGCTCCTTCCGGATCTCATGGCGGCAAGCCTTGTATCCCCCCTCGACCAGGAAGACCCGGTAACCTGCGTCGCTGAAAACACCGGCCATCTGTTCGCTGCGCATTCCTCCCCGCCAGCAGTGGACATACAGATCGCCCGGAAGGGATATCCCGCGGAGTGCGACAAGAAATCCCGGCACTTTAGGCACGGCGATCTCCATGCCCTTCCGTATGGCATCCTCCCTGCCCGATTTCACGTACAGGCTTCCCACCATGGCCCTTTCCCCGTCCGTGAACAAAGGAATATTATGGGCGCCGGGCAGGTGACCCTGGCGGAATTCACCGGGGGATCGCACATCCACCACCGGGTGCATCCTCTTTTGGGCAAGAAAGCGGGCAGCATCAATACGTTGGATCATAGGCGAAAGGAGAGGCCAAAAGTAGGCCGGATTTGCCATCAAAACAAGGGTGAAGCACGAATAATTCATACCTTTGTCCCTTAATCAGCCGTAAGATGAGCGATTCCATCCACCACGAATGCGGCATCGCCCTGGTCCGCCTTCTGAAGCCCCTCGAGTATTATCATTCCAGGTATGGAACCTCCTGTTACGGGCTGAACAAACTGCACCTCCTGATGCAGAAGCAGCACAACCGCGGTCAGGACGGGGCGGGGATCGCCTGCATCAAATTCGACCTGGAACCCGGAAACCCGTTCATCAACCGCATTCGCTCGGTCGCAGGAGCTCCGATACAGGATATTTTCAGCAAGGTAGCGGCCGGGCTGCGCGCAGTCGAGGAAAAGCATCCGAACCTCCTGAACGATGCCCAATGGATGAAACAAAATGTCGAAATGGTGGGAGAACTCTACCTGGGGCATCTCCGCTACGGGACATACGGCAAACACAGCATCCTCAACATCCATCCCTTCGTCAGGGAAAACAACTGGATGACGAAAAACCTCGTTCTTGCCGGGAACTTCAACCTGACGAATGTCGATGAACTGTTCGAGAAACTGATCGACCTGGGCCAATACCCGGTCGAAACCAGCGATACCATCACCATCCTCGAGAAAATGGGTCACTTTCTGGACGAGGAGAACGAGGAACTTTACCAGCGGTTCAAGAAAAAAGGGTATCCCAAACGCGAGATCACCTTCCGCATCGCGAAGAACCTGAACGTCTCCAGGATCCTTCGCAACGCCGCGTCAACATGGGACGGCGGGTATGTGATCGCGGGAATGTTCGGGCACGGCGACGCCTTTGTCATGCGCGATCCTTCCGGTATCCGCCCCGCCTATTATTACACCGACGAAGAGGTGGCCGTAGTCACTTCCGAGCGGCCGGTGATCCAGACTGCCTTTCATGTATCCTACGACCGCATCCGGGAATTGCAGCCGGGGCATGCCCTGATCATCAAAAAAGACGGGAAGATCAGCGAGAAAGAGTTCAGCCGGCCCCGGGAAAAACGTTCATGCTCCTTTGAAAGGATCTATTTTTCAAGGGGAACCGACCAGGAAATCTACCGTGAACGGAAAAAACTGGGGCAATTCCTTTGCCCTGCGGTCCTGAATGCGATCGACCATGACGTGGCAAACACTGTTTTTTCCTACATCCCGAATACCGCGATCGACGCTTATTATGGCTTGATCGAGGAGATCGACCGCTTTTGCGACACCGTGAAGATCGAGCGCATCCTGGAAGCCGGGAAGCAGGCGGACCGGGAAACCCTGAAAAGCATCCTGGCGCTGAAGCCAAGGGCGGAAAAAGTCGCCGTGAAAGATATGAAGCTGAGGACTTTTATCACGCGCGATTCCCAGCGCGACGACCTGGCGGCACATGTGTACGACATCACTTACGGCAGCATCCGTCCCGGCCTTGACCACCTGGTCGTTCTCGACGATTCCATTGTCCGCGGCACCACGCTGAAACAAAGCATTCTGAGGATCCTCGACCGGCTCAAACCCCGCACCATCATCATCGCCTCCTCGGCGCCCCAGATAAGATATCCCGATTGCTACGGCATCGACATGGCAAGGCTGACCGATTTCATCGCCTTCAGGGCAGCCGTTGAATTGCTGAAAGAGACTCACCAGGAGCATATTATCAACGAAGTGTACCGAAAGTCGAAAACCCAGGAGCACTGGCCCAAGGAGAAAATCGTCAATTATGTCAAAGAGATCTATGCTCCTTTTTCGACCGACCAGCTCTCGGAGAAGATATCACGGCTTCTGACACCCCCCTCCTGCAAAGCCGGCGTGAAGATCCTTTTTCAATCGATCGAGGCCCTTCATGAAGCAATTCCTGACCACCGGGGCGACTGGTATTTCACCGGCGATTATCCCACACCCGGCGGAAATAAAGTGGTGAACAGGGCCTTCATCAATTACATCGAAGGCAGGAATGAGCGGGCCTATTAGTCGGTGATGGCACCTGCGATGCTTGCTGCAAGTTCGTTGAACCGTTCGGAAGACAGTTTCAGCTTGGGTTTGCTGAAATCCATATCGTACAGCGACCGCAGCGGGATCAGATGGATGTGGGCATGCGGTACCTCGAGGCCGATCACAGTGATGCCGATCCGCTGACACGGGACGACTTTCTCCAGTGCTTTTCCAATCTTCTTGGCGTAATTCCACATTCTGCCGTGGAGGTCGTCGTCCAGGTCGAAGATATAATTGACCTCCTTCTTTGGTATGACGAGCGTGTGTCCTTCCTGCAGGGGATTGATATCCAGGAAGGCAAGAAATTCATCATTCTCGGCAATTTTGTAGCAGGGGATCTCACCCTGTACGATGCGTGTGAAAATGGTGGCCATGATCAGCTTTTTTGACGGGTGATCTCGACTATTTCAAACGTTATCTTTCCGGCAGGGATGGCTATTTCGACCGTTTCACCGATGCTTTTGCCCAGCAGGCCTTTGGCGATCGGGGAACTGACCGACAGCCGGCCGAGTTTGATGTTGGCTTCGTTCTCGGGCACAAGCGTATAGGCAACTTCGCTGTGGTTCTGAGAATTTTTGAGTTTGACGGTTGAAAAGATGAGGATCTTGGAGTTGTCCAGCTTGCGTTCGTCGATCAGCCGGGCGTTGGAGATCGTATCCTGCAGCTTGGAAATTTTCATTTCCAGCATGGATTGCGCCTCCTTGGCGGCGGCATATTCGGCATTTTCCGACAGGTCTCCCTTGTCCCTGGCCTCTGCAATCTGTTTCGAAATCAGCGGTCTCTCAACAGTTGTCAGTTGGCTTAATTCCTCCCTGAGTTTATCCAGACCCTCGGGTGTATAATACTTTATATCCGACATATCGACGAATTTGTTAGCTTGTATAATAAGGCAAAAGACCCTGTAAAAGGGCCCTTTTGCTTAAAGAAGTATGTTGGTAACGGATGCTCCGGACAGTTAGAAGTTAAGTCTGATACCAACACTGTGGGTTCCCTGGAACGGATTGGTAGCCCGGTACGAATAGTCGATGCCAATCCCGGTCTCTTTTTCCTTGTTAAAGGGCACTGAAACTGTAAAGCCTGCACTGGGCCCGGTAAAGACGGTACCCCGTTCGGAGAGGTCGCTGCTGAACATCCCGTCCTGGTAGGTATAGCCGGCCCGGAGCTGGAGATAGTACTTCAGCGCATACTCCAGTCCAAGACCAAACTGATCTTCGGTAAAGGCATTGGAGGTGAAGTTGCCTGCCACCGTCAACCGGTGCATTTCACCGATCAGAAAATCGTAGGAGGCGCCGATTCGCAGGGAGGCGGGCATCTCGTAGCGGGCCGAACGCTGTTCGACGGTAAACTGGTCGTTGGCATTGTCGTGTCCGGGGATCACACCACGGAACGACAGGCCGTCGCCCGTAAAACGCATCGGGGCACCGATGTTTTTGAGGGCAATGCCGAATTTGATCTGCTCTTTCTCTCCCGTCACATACTGAATGCCGGCATCCAGTGCGAGACCCGTGGCGCTCGCGTTGGAGATCGACTCGGTGATCAGTTTGATGTTCAAGCCGCCGTAGATGCTGTTGGAGAAGGATTTGGCGTACCCCAGGTTGATGTTCATGTAACTGGGTTTAAAGGTACCGGCTCCTTCCGGCAGCGCAACCGTAGTCACCTCGATCTCTCCGAAGGTCATCGACATCACGGCAGCCGTAAGAACGCCCCCGTTTTGTCCCAGCCGCTGGCTGATCCCGAATGCCATCACATTGATATCCGATCCTTTCAGCCAGTTCGTATAGGAAAAGATGATGTCGGTTCCTTTGGTGAAGCCGGTTCCGGCGATGTTGGTATAAAGCGCCTCCAGCCCATGGACGCAGGAGGTCCCCACCGACGCCCAGCCCGAACTTCTCGCCCAGGGATTGATCAGCAATTCGGATGCCCCTGCCTGACCCGAGCGGTCTTTATTCCCGGCTGTCAGTGTGGCCGTGGGGAGCATAACCAATCCCATCAAGAACATGGCAACTAAGCAGCTATATATTTTTTTCATAATCCTGAATGTTTTTAATGTTATCATGTTATAGATCGTGAAAGCCGTTATAGTGAGTTCAAGTCGATGGGACGTAAAATTCCGAACCATTTCATCGTACGTTCACCCAGTCCTTCGGCTTTGACATGGATCAGGTAAACCCCGCCGGCGATCGGAATTCCGGCGAAATTCTTGAGATCCCAGTCAACCGAGGTTTTGGCATCGGTATTCAGGCCCGACGTCGAACCGCGTGGCAGCGCGATGCCCGATTTGTCAACCTTGAACTGGCGGATGAAGGTGCCGCTCATGTCGAAGATGGTCACGGTGCATTGGGTCGGCAGATTCACGATCTTGATCCGGTTGTCAAGCTGGTTTCTTTCATAATCGTCGTAGGCGAAATAGGGGTTCGGAACCACATTGATCATATCGAGGTCGCTCACAGCCTTATCCTGGCTGTAAGTGGTGGTGGCAATCGAGTTGGTGTTGAAGGTGTACATCGGGTAGTTCCGGTTGACAGGCTCCAGGACTTCATCCTTGTGAGGTATGGTTGAGAAATACCTCTGGTAGGGTTTCGAAACGCGGATCTTGGTGGTCACCGTATTGCTCAGCCACTCTTGTCCGTCCACGGCCAGAGGAATGTTGACATACATGGCCGTACCCATCGAAAACGCTTTGAATGAAGCATTCTTCTTGAGTTGAGAGTACAGGAAAGCGCCCCCATCGTATGCAGGGAAAGAAAGATCAATGGGGTCGGTGGGTTTGACATAATCAGAATGGTTCATGACATAGATGTAATGCTGACCCCCAAATACAGCCGTACCGGCTTCGTTATATAAACGGCTTGAAGGATTCCAGATCATATCACGCCCATTGTCAGCAACAAGCCACGAATTTTCCCCAAAGATGATATTGAGCCTTTCTCCTGTTTCCAGATTAATCGCATAACCCGGGAACCAACCCATCCCAGTTGCAGCCAGGTAGGTAGAGTTTAACATGGGGTCGCTGCTCACCACACCGGAGTCTCCGTTCACGTTGACAGAGGCTGCCGCACGCGGGCCAAAGAAGGTAGCTCCGCCTTCAGCCAGTTTCGGATCCGGGCACATTTCAATGACCGGACAGCGGGTCCAGTATTTCTTTTCCGGTGTGATAACGATGTCCACACTTCCCAGTTTAAACATCCTCGCATAGGTCTTTGAAACCCTTGAAAATCCAGGTCCAACCACGATTTCCTCGGCTGTTTGCGTAGCTGCCACGTAGCTGTAACTGCTGGCTGCCAGACAGTAAGGAGCCCATGTTCCCGACTGGATTCTCTGGAAGTTCTTGTTGGGATCCCAGGGCATTCCGACATCACCGCTGCTCATGTTCCAGTCATAGTATGCAGTTCCGGTCGGAGTAGGGCCAGGTCCCTTGTAGGTTCCTGAGCGGATCCAGTTTGCTGAAGAGGCAGGAAGGTCATTATCAGGGACTCCTGCCAACCACTTTTTCGTACTATCTGCAAACATCAGCGGAGAAGCGTACAACAAACCATTGTTGGAGGTAAGTCCATAGCCGTTGGGCGAAGTGGGACCGACATAGAGCGAGTCGCCGGCGTTCGGTACCTGGGCAATGGTCAGGGCGATGCCGAGATCGTCGGTCACCAGGATAGAGTCGGTGGACGACAGCTTCTTCCAGTATCTGAACATGGTTTGCTCATACTGATAGATCGTGCTGGTATCGGAAGGCAGGTAGGTCACCCCCTTGGTGTTGTTGGTCAGTCTCCACTTTCCAAATAGAATACGCTTCTTGTCGCGGAAGGGATTACCAGCAGAAACGTTGTACATGGAGTCGAAGGTAACCGTATAATCAGCCTTCACAACATTCAGCGGGTCAATGACTTTGATCTGCAGGGGGCCCTTGCCGGCCTGGTAGGTCGGATGATAGGCAATGGGGTACTTCTCTTCGCCATATTTCACGGTCGAATCCAGCGGCGGTTTTGAGAGGATCTCGGCAATTGTCGCTTCATTGAATTCGAGGATCATCCCCCCGTTGCCGTTACCCTGGATCCGGGTGATGACCGGACCGTCGCCATAGGAGGAGTTGGCCACCACCCCAAGCGGCTGGTGAGGAATGGCTGTATAGGTCTTGATATTGTTGCGCCCCATGAGATAGGGTTTCTTCTGGCCATCGAGTGCGGTGGGGTCGTTCGGATCATATTTCTTGAACAGGTTGTAACCATAGGATACCGCCATAAAATAATACTGCTTGTGGTTGATGAGCTTGTCGTCGCCGGTAGCAAATAAGTCCTTGGATACCACGAAAGTATGACGGATCCCGTCGTTGGCGCCGGTGGTCATCACCTTGCCCACATTGCCCTCAAGTGTCTGGTCATACGTCCAGTTCACCAGTTTGCCCACTTCATTCTTCACATCGCACTGGGCAACCAGCCTGATCTTGCTGTCATCACCGATATCGGCGGAAGAAACAGTGGCGTCCTTGCACTGGTAGATCTGGTAACCTTCAAAGCGATAGACGGAGTCGTTGTCGCGGATGGTCGGATCCGCTTCTGTATATTTTTCGTTGTAGTTGTTGCCCAGGTCATTGGTCCTGCGATTCGAGAGGTACAGGATGAGTGAATTGGGCAGTTCCTCGATGGTCATATCGGGGGCATTGGGTCCGTTAAGCACGGAGAAGCAATTGTCGAACAGGCTTTGCGCCTTATCGTCGGCCTCCTGCAGCAGTCTGACCGATTCCTCCGGGGTTCCGGTGATGGAGCGTGCCCAGGGAATACCCACGGTGATGTAGTTACAGGCGCCCGGTAAAAGTTTGAAGGGGCCGGCCGACTGCATGAAACGACGGTCCTGAGGGTTGTTCTTGGCTTCGACTTCCGTCCATTGTTTCGGCCCGTTGGGCTCTTCGCCCTTGGTACCCCAGTTACACGGGTCGGTCAGGTTCGGGAACATGAAGTCGCAGGCCGGACCGTATCCTCCGGCTTTGGTATTGGCATTTCCGCCATACACCATCTTTGAATTGTCTTTCCAGATCCCTTTCAGGAAAAGGTAGTATTCGGAAGCATAATTGGGGTCGGTCATATAATCGGGAACCCCGGCATTGCTGTTGTTGTGATAGACGAAGCGGCGCATTCCGAAACGCTCGTTGTCGACGATACCGTCACCGAAATTCACCCCGTTGACGGCCTCCGATGCGACGCGGAAGTCGGCTGTCGAATCCTTTCCATCGTAGGTTTTAAAACTCATCGAGATGATGGTGGAGTCCATATCGACGATGTCGCAGCTTCCAGCAAAAGTAGGACCTCCGATGCCATTCCCCCGGAAGGAGGGATTGTCATACCCGTCGGGATCCATATAGGGGCCCTGGAAGAAGTCAACGCCTACGGCGGGAGGATGAGCTCCATATGCCCAGGTTTGACCGGTCCCGTCGATGGTCGTCCCGTTGTAGCAATAACCCAGACCGCGGTTCACGTCGCAACCGACATAGTCGTCGTTGGTGTATCCCAGGTCGGGGTCCACCCACTGGCTGAAGTAAGTACCGGTCAGCGTGTAGGTCGAACGGTTGATGATTTCGTAGGAGTAGAACGACATGTTGTTGATCTCGTCGTTGGTGGCGAAGGCGAAATACTGCGCCCGGATCTCCATTCCGATCGGTTCTCCGGTGGTTTCCGAATGGTAATTGCCTTTGTCATTATACACCGACCAGAGTGTCTGGTCGCCTTTCAGCACCTGGTCAACCAGGATACCGAGGGTATCGATCTGCTGGCCGTTGCTGTTCACGCCGCCGTTCTTGACTTTGGCCTTGATAATGATGGAATCCTTCGGCATTCCCTTGGCGATGCGGGTCTTCGGGCAGAGATCGTTGGTCAGATCATAGTAGGGATAGTCCCCCGATTTGGGATCGTAATTGCCGTCGCCGTTCACATCTTTAAAAGGAGCCAGGTAGTAAGCCTGTCCTTTGGCTTTATTGCCATGGGCCGGCCATTCTGTGATCGATTTGGGAATGCTGTAGTTGGGGTATTCGGCCTGATTGTCCCACCATGCCAGGAACTCCTGCACCTCGGCCCGGGTGATCGGGAAAAGCTTGTCGTAGGCAGCGCAGGTTTCAGCACTGACGGCTGCCGTACCATCGACGGTCAGCGGGCCGGGCCAATAATCGTTCTTCGTGTGGGCATTGGCTGTGCTCGGACCTTGTCCGTAACGGTAGCCGGCCAGTTTCAGGTTGTTGTTGATATCTATTCCCCCGATCCACAGCGAAAAGGAGAACATGGAGGTCTTTTTCGAACCCTTCGGGATCTCATATTCGGCGTTCTCGAGGAACCATCCGTTTCCATAAGAATAGCAAAGGGTTCTTACATTATTGATATCAAGGTATTTATAGGTTGACCCCGGGGAGCAGCCGGCAGAGGTCGACTTGATTTCGTCGGTACTCTTCACACCGCCCTTCTTGTGTACCTCCTCGGCAAACATCAGATGGGAGAGCATCACGAAGGAAAGGACAAACAATCCAAAGCGAAGTATATTTTTCATGGTTGCATTATTTTTAAATAATTCAGGATTTCTTCTCATATCTCTGAGTCAACACGGTTAGAAATTAAACATAAGTCCAAGCCGGACGGTCCTCGGCGAACTGTACCGGTAAGGATTGTTCATCTGGATAGAGTAAAGGTCGCGGTACGATTGCGGATTCACCTGCTGGCTGATGGCGTTCTGCCATTCGGGGGCCGTCAGATAGCCGTCGTCGGCCACGTCGCCGGTGCCGGGGTACACGGCGGTGACATTTTTCGTGTTTAACAGGTTGGAAATTTCGAGATAGAGGTTGATGGTGCCATCCTTTTTCTTGCTGAGTGCGAAGTTGAAGTCCTTGTCGAAACGCGCGTTGATATGGAACTGCCACGGCAGGCGGGCACCGTTGATGCTTCCCTGGATCGGGCCCATGGCGCCGTAAGCGAGGATCCTGCTGGTCTGTGTGTAGGGCGTCCCCGATCCACCGGTCAGGGTAAAGTTCGCGCCGAGGTTCGAGAGGATCTGTACCGGGGCTTTGCCGCTCTTCTTACGGTTGATGACCGGACCGTTATATTCCTTGCCGCTTCCCCACCGGTAATCGAAGCTGATATTGAACTGGTGACGACGGTCGAAGTTCAGCGGGTTCAGGGTACGCAGGTTGGGCTGGTCGGAACGGATGATCGTGCTTGCTGCATCGGCGTCGGAACCGGTTCCCTCGGCAAACTGCAGGGTGTAGTTAAAACGCAGTCTGGCATTCCCCGACCGGCGAAGGTCGTACGTCAGCGTCAACCCTTTTACCGTACCAAAGTCGATATTGGTATAGGAATAGTAGGTTTTGGGGTAGGCGCCGCTGAGGCGGTACTGCTGGATCTGGTCGCGCATTTCACGGTAGAACACGGCCAGTTTCAGGGAGGAGAAGTTGTTGATCTTCTGCTGGAATCCGAGTTCATAGTCGATGGTCTTCTCAGGTTTCAGGGCCGGGTTGTTGATGGTCCCCGACGAACCGGTCACACCGATATAATAATAGCTGACCGGCTGGATCTGCACTTCGGCCGAAGAGGGCCGCTGGGTGAGAATGTCATAGTGGGCATAGAACAACGCGTCGTCGCTGATGGGGAAGGAGAAGGAGATACGGGGCATCCAGTTGGTCTGGGGTTCATAATCTTTAAAGACGGCAGGACGCGGGGGGGCGCCGACGGTGTCGATATCCGGGTAAAGCAGGAAAGGCTGCACTCCGCTGCCGGCATCCAGGGCACGGACGGGGTCGGTGATGGTGCTTCCTTCGGCATTGTACCAGTTGCTGCCATACCGGTAACCGGTAATTTTGGTCGGCTCACGGGCATCGTCCACATACACGATGTAGTCGCTTCCGATGCCAGCGGGATGGCTGATAGAAACTCCGTTCAGTTTATCGACTTCCCCGACGGTCTTGGCCGGGTAGAACAGGTAGGGGTCGCGAAGTACCGGCTGGTTGGCGTCGAAACGGTCGATACGCACCCCGATGTTGAAGATCAGATCTTTAAAAGCGAATTTATCCTGGATGTAACCGGCCATGTAGATCGGCTGATAGGGGCCGATGGCGCGGGTATAGTTCCCGTTGCCATCCTGCTGGTTGAAAAAGTCGTCGAGGCTGGTGCTTCCGGAAACCTTTTTGCCGGTATAATCATAACCATAGTAACCCACACTCGGGGAGCCGTTGTTCAGAACCTCTTCAGCGCTGAACATGTCCATCGAAAGAAGTTCCCCGTAAAAGTATTTCGTGTGCAGTTTCATTTCTTTGTCGTAATAGTTGATCGTATTCTTCGCAAAGTCATACGAAAGAACGTCGATCCAGTCGGTGCCGTCAACGGCCAATCCGAGTTTCTTCCTGAGGTTGAGGTCGAAATTCTGTTGGGTGGATTCCACATACCTGCGGTAGTAGAAAATGGTATCCATGTAAACATTGTTCCGGTAGATGGCCTGGGGATTGGCCAGATCCAGTTCCTTCAGGTGGAAGTTGGTCAGACCCCGCATGATCTCCCACAGCCCGTTGCCTAGGTTGGTATATCCCGAACTCTTCCTTTGCTGGTATTGCAATCCGAGCTGAATTTCATGATTCCCGAAGTCGGCGGCGAAGGTAGCGTTGACGGCCACCTGGTCGCTGGTGTTTTCGGTGTACCCGTTTGACCGGTTGCCAATGGCCGCGAACATGTTATACGGTCCCGAAGGTTCCATCCCATTGATCAGTCCCTTCCCGGAGATGATCTCGTTGATATTCGAGTAGTGGCCGGTCGGATCGTCGAAGAGACCAAAATATTGCTGGGTCCAGTTCGACGATTCCGGGTTGAGGTCGGATCCCTGGAATACAACGAGGGTGTCGCGGGTACCGTTCTGCAGGTGGCCCCACATGTGCAGCACCGAATCATACGAGGGAGTGGTGGTGTATGCACGTATAGAATGGGTGGCGAAGCTGCCCACGTAGCCGTACTGGAAGAAATTGTCTTTGTGCTCGGCGTCTTCCGTCTTGTTGAAGGTGCGGGTAAAGTCAGCGCCCAAGGAGTAATAGATGTTCTTCACGAAGCTCTTGCTGTCGGCAGCCGAGGGGAAGCGCTGGGTGAACCTTCCGTTCACGCGCCAGGTCTTGCCGCTGCTGTGGGAGTTGTTGTCCCAGTTCATCAGCGAATTGGCATAGCTGAAATTCCGGTTGTCATACCAGGTGAAAGTTCCTCCGAAGGAGAGGTTGATCGTGGGAGAGACCCGGAAGTCGAGTTTGCCGGAAACGTTGATGTTGGTGCCGGCGGAGTTCAGTGTCGATTTGGTGGTGATCAGGTCCTTATAGGTAAGGAATTCAGAGTTGTACACGACGGCATTGCTTTCCCCGTAAAGCCGGAGGGGGTTGTACAACAGGTTGTTCCTCACATCGTCGGTAACCCGGTACAAAGGAAAAGCTGCATTGGCGCCATCCTTTGAGTAGATCAGGTCGCCGGCCACAAAGAAACCCATGATCGGTGTCTTGGTTCCGCGCACTGTATCTTTTTTGGAAACCAGGGGTCCTGTAAAATTCAGACCGAGACGGTTGTATCCGAAGGCGTCGAGCAGCTGCGACGTTTGCACGTCGATACCACCGGAGAAGGCTTTCGAAGGCCCTTTGGTGGTCACGTTGATAATACCTCCCGTGGCGTCGCCATAGGCCGCAGGGGTACCCCCGAGGATCACTTCGACCTGCTCGATCGCACTCTGCGGCAGAGCATTGCTCCCGGTAACACGCATCCCGTCGATGAAATAGACGGTTCCGGTGGAACGTTGCCCGCGCATACTGGTAATGTTGCCGTTGGCGTCGGTGGAAACCCCTCCTACCGTAGTGGCGACGGCAGAGGCCGACTTGTTGGCCATCTTCGAAATTTCTTCCGAGGTAACGGTACCTCCCGAGGTGGTCTGGTCCTTGGAGATCAGGGGGACCTTGTAATCCACCACCTCAATTTCGTTCAGCGTAGTGGTGGAGGCCTCCAGTTCAAGGTTCTGGAAGGTGATCTTGTCGGGGGATACATAGATGCCCCTGTACATGAAGGGCTTGTACCCGACATAGCTGGCCTTGAGGTCCACTTTTCCCGGGGGAATTGGCTTGATGGTAAAGTTACCGTCAAAATCAGAGGTCGATCCGCCGATCTGGACCCCTCCGACCTCAACCACGACGTTGGCGAAGGAGATAGGTTCCTTGGTGCCCTTGTCAATGATCTTTCCCTTCAACGTACCCGACCCGGTTTGCGAAAAAACCAGTACGCTTGATGCCAGTACGATACCAATGGTAAAAAGTAAATTTCTCAACATACCATACAATTTTATGTTAGATTATCAGTGCGCTGTAAAAGGCCGTAAATGTAATAATTATTTAAAATCAAAGAAGAAATTTTTTGAACTGTCAATCAAATATATAAACATTCTAAATTAGGTTGAAATCCGTTAGGTCAACGGTTTCAAACAATCGGTAACAGTGCGGAAATCAAAGGTGAACCGGACCGGATCAACGCCGAACGGGAGTCACTTTTTTTGCCTCTTTTTTGGTCTTTTTCATGCTGGCACGCGTCGTTTTCGACTGCATTTTGTTATGTCGCTTCACGGCGTCGTTATACTCCCTGAGTGCCTGCTTCTTTTTTCTCTCCCTTTCCCTTTCGATCTTGCGATGGTTCACCCTGGCCTCCTGGCCCCGGATTTCGAGGGTCGTGGGCCACCCGGCGCACAGGATCAGCACGACCATCGCTACTCTGTACCGTCGCGCTTTCCGGCGGAGGACCGCCGCGATTTGTCCCGGATAAAAAGGCAGGTTCATAGTGAGGAATCGTGAGATTGGAACCGTTTTGAAACAAAACGATAAAATTACGATATTTGTATCTTCATCGGATAAACTCCTCACACAGATAACATGATCTTCGGAAAATTGGTCAGGGCGGGCATGATGATGCTCGGATTCCTGGCATTGGCGACCTCCTGCAAGAAAGAAGGCGATTCTCCCGACATCCCTTATGTGTATGTCAATTTCAGCATCGACCCCAACGGAACGCAGTATATCAACCTCAATCCCGTGAACGGATGGGAAACCGTGACCGGCGGATATAACGGCATTCTGATTTTCCGGAAATCGGTGACGGAATTCATGGCATTCGAACGCGCCTGTCCCTATGACCCGCGGACGGAAGGAGCGCAGATTCGTGTCGACGACTCGGGGATCACCTGTACCTGCCCGGTATGCGGATCAAAATTCATCATGACCGACGGCACACCCTATGAAGGCCCCGCACGGTACCCCCTGAAACAATATTCCACCCTCTACGACGGAAGTTTGCTTTACGTTACCAATTAGGCGGACAAGCGGACAAGCGGACAAGCGGACAAGCGGACTGGCGGACAAGCGGACAAGCGGACAGGCGGACAACGGCAACCCAATCATTTACCGGGACACATTGCAATGCCACTCACCACTCACGACTCACCTAGTACCTGTAATGCTCCGGCTTATACGGACCGTCAACATTGACTCCCAGGTAACTGGCCTGTTCGTCGGTCAGGCGGGTCAGCTTCACGCCGATCTGCTCCAGGTGAAGGCGCGCAACCTCTTCGTCGAGGCGCTTGGGTAAACGGTACACACCGGTCTCGTAAGTATTTTTCCAAAGATCCAGTTGCGCCAGGGTCTGGTTGGTGAAGGAGTTCGACATGACAAACGAGGGGTGGCCGGTGGCGCAGCCCAGGTTCACCAACCGTCCTTCGGCCAGGAGGAAAATGGATTTTCCGTCGGGGTACACATATTTGTCGACCTGGGGTTTGATGTTGATTCGCTGGATTCCCGGCCAATGGTTGAGCTGGTCAACCTGGATCTCGTTGTCGAAGTGACCGATATTGCAAACAATCGACTGGTCCTTCATGGTGGCCAGGTGGGCGGCCGTGATCACATCTTTGTTGCCCGTGGTGGTTACGAATATATTTCCCTCGGCCAGCGCATCTTCCACAGTACTGACTTCAAATCCCTCCATGGCCGCCTGCAGGGCGCAGATCGGATCGATCTCGGTGACGATGACGCGGGCGCCGTAACTCCGCATCGAGTGGGCACATCCCTTCCCGACATCGCCGTAACCCAGCACCACGACCACTTTGCCGGCGATCATCACGTCGGTGGCCCGTTTGATGCCGTCGGCCAGCGATTCCCGGCATCCGTAAAGGTTATCGAACTTGGATTTGGTCACCGAATCATTCACGTTGATGGCGGGCACCAGCAGGGCGCCTCTTTCCTGCATCTGGTAAAGGCGGTGAACACCGGTCGTGGTCTCTTCCGAAACTCCTTTCCATTCCGACACGGTCCGCGACCACCGGGTTTTATCCTCGACGTAAATATCGCGGAGTTGTTTCATGAAAGCACGTTCATCGGCATTGGCCGCTTCGCCGGTAAGAACCGAGGGATCCTTCTCGATCTCAAAACCTTTGTGGATCATCAGCGTGGCATCGCCGCCGTCGTCAACCACGAGGTTGGGTCCTAGCCCACCCGGGAATGCAAGTGCCATACCGGTACACCACCAGTACTCCTCGAGAGTCTCCCCTTTCCAGGCAAAAACCGGGATACCCCGGGCGGCGATCGCCGCCGCCGCATGGTCCTGCGTCGAGAAAATATTGCAGCTGGCCCAACGCACGTCGGCACCCAGCTCGATCAGGGTCTCGATCAGCACAGCCGTCTGGATCGTCATATGAAGAGATCCGCTGATGCGGGCTCCCTTCAATGGTTTCTCCGCAGAGTACTTCCTGCGGATCGCCATCAGTCCCGGCATCTCCTTCTCGGCGATCTCAATCTCTTTCCTGCCCCAGTCAGCCAGCGACATATCCGCCACTTTGTACGACAGACCCGTCTTCATTGCAACATTTTCCATGGATGGTGATTTTTCTGGTATATGATATTTTTTTCCTGCTTTTCCTTGCAGCCGGAACCGCAGGGCTTAAAACTTTCGGGCGGCAAAAGTAACAAAAAATCCGATTCGCCCATGCTTTTATCACGTATTTTTGCACCCCGATCAACCCCAGATGAGCGACAATGCCCTTTCTTCGTGAGATCCACCCTGCAAAAGGAATACGGGCAGGATTATGGAATATAACCGAGACTCCTGAAGACCTGCTCTCCGGCCTTCGCCTGGACGTGGAGGAGACGGCCCGGTTTGCCAATATCCGTAATCTTCACCGGCAGCGGCATTGGCTGGCCTGCCGGGCCGCCCTGGCCCGGCTGACGGATCCACCCCCGGTGATGAAATACAGTCCCCATGGAAAGCCATACCTGGCAGGGAACGGAGTCGAAATTTCCCTGTCGCATGCCGGCGATTTTGCGGCTGCGGCCATTCGCGACGACGGCCCCGTGGGGATCGATATCGAAAAGATTACCGCGCGTATCGAAAAGGTCAGGGAAAGGTTCCTGCAGCCCGGTGAACTGGATCGGATCGCGGCAGAGCACCGACTGGAGCAATTGTACGTTTACTGGGGTGCCAAGGAAGCTCTCTATAAGCTTTACGGCGAACCCGGGATCGACCTGCAGAACGACATCTATATCCATCCGTTTGATTACCTTTGCCATACCATTCAGTTTGGGAAAGCCGCCGTGAACGCTTCCGGAACCCGGTCGGAACATATTATCCGCTGGGAAGAGTCGGAGGGGTATATGCTGGTGATGGCGTGGTAAGTGGTGAATCCCCTCCCTGTTTGGGGAGGGGGAAGCCGCAGGCGGGGGTGGGGTGGTGAGTGGGGTGTGTGAAATAGATGAAGTTTTAGAGCACTTGAGCATGAACAAAGATATTTACAACGAATCTTCTTCGCGGATCCTGCTGCTGGATGGCGCCATGGGCACCATGGTGCAGCAATACAATCTCGGCGAAGAGGATTACCGGGGCGAACGGTTTGCCGGTTTCCCCCACAGCCTGAAAGGGAACAATGACCTCCTTGTGCTGACCCGGCCCCACGTGATCCGGGAGATCCATGAAAAATACCTGGCCGCCGGTGCCGATATCATCGAGACCGACACCTTCAACGCCAACCGGATCTCGCTGAGCGATTATCACCTGGAGGAATACGCCTATGAGATAAACCTCGCCGCAGCCCGCCTGGCCCGGGAAGCGGTAGCCGGGTTTACCGGGTCGGTAAATGAAAAACCCCGCTGGGTCGCCGGTTCGATCGGGCCCACCAACCGCACTGCCTCCCTTTCGCCCGACGTTCAGGACCCCGGTTACCGGGCAGTCACTTTCGACGAACTGTATGATGCCTACCGGGAACAGGCCCGGGGATTGCTCGATGGGGGCGCCGATCTGCTCATGGTCGAAACGATTTTCGACACACTGAATGCAAAAGCCGCATTGATCGCGGTCTTTGATGAAACGGAAGCCCGCACCGGGCACGGCGCTCCGAGGGTGCCGGTGATTGCCAGTGTAACGATCTCCGACAACAGCGGGCGCACCCTTTCCGGACAGACCCTGGATGCTTTCCTGGTCTCGGTCCGCCATTTCGACCTCTTTGCTATCGGACTCAACTGCTCGCTGGGAGCCCGGGAACTGAGGCCTTACCTGGAAGAACTTTCCGAAAAAGCCCCGTTCCCGGTCATCGCCTATCCCAATGCCGGGCTCCCCGATCAATTCGGGCAATATACGCAGACCCCGGCTGAGATGGCGGAGCTCCTCAGCGGGTTCATCGACGGCGGCTTTGTCAATTTGATCGGAGGATGCTGCGGAACCACCCCCGAACATATCCGGGAATTTTCCAGGATCGTTACAGGCGCCGTTCCCAGGCAGATTCCCGCACCCGTTCATGACCTCCGGCTCAGCGGTCTTGAACCCCTGACCGTTTTCAAGGGAAGCAACTTCATCAACATCGGGGAGCGCACCAACGTGAGCGGATCCCGTAAATTCGCCCGGCTCATCCGCGAGGAAAAGTACGAAGAAGCATTGTCGGTGGCCCGCCAGCAGGTGGAGAGCGGAGCCCAGGTGATCGACATCAGCATGGACGACGCCATGCTCGACGCGGAGCAGGCGATGGTGAAATTCCTCCACATGGCTGCTTCCGACCCCGATGTGGCAAAGGTTCCCTTCATGATCGACTCCTCCAGGTTCCCCGTGATCCTGGCCGGGCTGAAGTGCATTCAGGGCAAACCGATCGTCAATTCGATCAGCCTCAAGGAGGGCGAAGAGGTGTTCCGCGAACAGGCCCGGCAGTTGCGCCGTTTCGGTGCAGCTACAGTGATCATGGCCTTCGACGAACAAGGCCAGGCAACCTCCTTCGAACAACGCATCGCGATCGCGACCCGCGTCTACCGGATCCTTACCCGCGAACTTGCCTTTCCGCCTGAAGATATCATTTTCGATCCGAACATCCTGACCGTGGCGACCGGGATCGATGAACACGCCGCTTACGGCGTGGAATTCCTCCGGGCGGTCCGATGGATCCGCGAAAATCTGCCTCATGTGCACACCAGCGGGGGGATCAGCAACCTCTCGTTTTCTTTTCGCGGCAACGACACGGTGCGCGAAGCCATGCATGCCGCCTTTCTTTATCACGCGGTTGCAGCCGGTCTCGACATGGGCATCGTCAACGCCGGCGCTCTGCCCGTGTACAATGAGATTCCCGACCCGGTGCTCAGACTGGTGGAGGATGTGATCCTGAATCGCCGTAAGGATGCAGTGGAAAGATTGCTGGCCTACGCTGCGGAAATGACGGAAACCTCACGGAAAGAGGAAACAGTCACCGACTGGCGGTCCCTGCCGGTCATCGAAAGACTTACCCATTCGCTCGTAAAAGGAATCGCCGATTTCATCGATCCGGATATCGACGAAGCCATGCCCCTGTTCGATTCAGCGCTGAAAGTGATCGAAGGGCCGCTCATGGAAGGCATGAACCAGGTGGGCGACCTTTTTGGTGCGGGGAAGATGTTCCTTCCACAGGTCATCAAGAGTGCCCGGGTCATGAAAAAAGCCGTCGCCCGGCTGACGCCCCGCCTGGAGGCCGAAAAGGCCGCCGCTTCCGGAACTCCCCGCACAAACGGCCATGTACTCCTTGCCACTGTGAAAGGAGATGTGCATGACATCGGCAAGAACATCGTCGGGGTGGTCCTGGCCTGTAATAACTACCGGGTGACCGACCTGGGCGTAATGGTCCCTGCGGATAAGATCCTGGCAACCGCCCGGGAGGTGGGAGCCGACGTCATCGGCCTGAGCGGACTGATCACCCCTTCGCTGGAGGAAATGGTCCATGTGGCACGCGAAATGGAACGTACCGGGTTTACCTTACCGCTGCTCATCGGCGGAGCGACTACATCGGAGATACATACGGCAGTGAAGATCGCCCCATTCTATGCAGCGACCGTAGTGCATGTCAAGGATGCCTCGAAAGCGGCGGGAGTGATCTCCCATCTCCTGTCACCGGAACAGAAGCCGGAATTTTCCAGCTCCATAAAAAGAAAATACGAAGAGATCCGCCGGACTCATGACAACCGGGCCGGCTACAGCTATATACCGCTGGCCGACGCCCGCCGGAACAGGCAAGTCCTGAAATGGGACCCATCGTTGATCAACCGTCCGGTCATGCTGGGGAACAAGGTCTTTCCCGACTACCCGCTCGACGAGCTCGTTCCTTACATCGACTGGACTTTTTTCTTCCACGCTTGGAAAATGAACGGGAAATACCCGGCGATCCTCGAAGATCCGGTCAAGGGAACCGAAGCAAAAAAACTCTTCGACGATGCGCAGCGGATGCTGAAGGAGATCACCGGCAAGCAGATGCTGATCGCAAGGGGAGTGATCGGATTATGGCCCTGCAGATCGACCGGCGACGACATCGAAATCTATACCGATGAATCCTGCAGAAAAATCCTGACCACCTTCCGGTTCCTGCGCAATCAGCAGCAGAAAGAACCGGGCCGGTTCAACCTGTGCCTGGCCGACTATGTGGCACCGAAAGATTCCGGGCTGGTCGATTATATCGGAGGATTTGCCGTAACGGCGGGTCTGGGCGTCGAAGAGTGGGTGGGACAGTACGAACGGGAACTCGACGACTATGGTGCGATCATGATCAAGATCCTGGCCGACCGGCTCGCCGAAGCTTTCGCAGAGCGGATGCACGAACGGGTAAGAAAAGAATTCTGGGGGTATGCCCGCCGGGAACAGCTCGACGTTCACGCCATGATCCGCGAAGAATACCAGGGGATCCGGCCCGCCCCCGGCTACCCGGCCTGTCCGGAACACTCCGAAAAGCAGACCCTGTTCGAACTGCTCGACGCGGAACGACAGGTAGATATCCGCCTCACAACCAGTTATGCCATGTATCCGGGGGCGTCGGTGAGCGGATTCTATTTCTCGCATCCCGAGTCGCAGTATTTCAACCTGGGAAAGATCAGCAAAGACCAGGTCGCCGACTATGCCAGAAGAAAGAACCTGACAACGGAACAGGTGGAAAAACTGCTGAATACAAACCTGAATTACCCATCATGAAAGTAATTGACTTGATCAATAAATCCGAAAGGACCCTCTTCTCCTTCGAACTGCTGCCCCCGCTTCGGGGGCACAACATCAGCAGTATTTACAGGACCATCGACCCGCTGCTTGAATACAAGCCCTCTTTCATCAACGTCACGTACCACCAGGAGGAAGTGGTGTATAAGAAGCGGGAGGACGGGCTCCTGGAGAAGCGTACCGTCAGGAAAAGGCCGGGTACCGTTGCCATCTCGGCGGCGATCAAGTACAAGTACCCCGAGGTGGAGGTAGTCCCCCATATCATCTGCGGCGGGTTCAGCAAGGAGGAAACCGAATACGCGCTGATCGACTTCCATTACCTGGGCATCGACAACATTCTTGCCCTGCGGGGCGATGCTCCCAAAAACCAGCGCACCTTCATCCCTGAAAAGAACGGCCACGCTTATGCCAACACCCTGGTGGCACAGATCACCGAAATGAACCGCGGCAAATACCTCGATGAGGAGCTGCAAAACACCTTTGCCACCAACTTCTGCGTGGGAGTGGCGGGCTACCCCGAGAAACACATCGAATCGCCCAACCACGCGTACGACATGAAATACCTGAAAATGAAGATCGATGCGGGAGCCGAATATATCATCACCCAGATGTTCTTCGACAACCGGAAGTATTTCGAATTCGTGGAGGCTTGCCGCCGGAACGGGATCAACGTCCCCGTGATCCCCGGCATTAAACCGATCTGCACGATGCGCGACATCAACATCCTGCCCCAGGTGTTCAACATCGACATCCCCGAGGAGCTGGTGAAAATTGTGATGGATTGCAAAACCCATGACGACGCGTTCAAGGCAGGCATCGACTGGGGAATCCGCCAGTCGGAGGAACTGATCTCGAACGGGGTCCCGGTGGTCCACTACTTCTCGGTCGGGATCTCGGAGAACATCCGGCAGATCGCACAAGCAGTTTTTAAACCCAGGTCATGACTCTTTATCCCACCCTCCAGCAGGATAGCCGGAACGGCCGGAAGAAGTTTGCCGTACTGATCGATCCTGACAAATACAGCGACGATACATTGTCAAAAACCGCCGCCATGGCGGTGGAAGCGAACATCGACTATTTCTTGGTCGGAGGCAGCCTGCTCACCCATGACACACATTCAGCGGTAGTCTCTTTCCTGCGCGATAACACTCCCATCCCGGTCGTCCTGTTTCCCGGAAACGATCTGCAGCTGGACGGGAAAGCAGATGCGATCCTGCTGCTGTCGCTGATCTCCGGCAGGAATCCCGACCTGTTGATCGGACGGCATGTGATCTCCGCCCCGTTCCTCAAATCGAGCCACCTGGAGATCCTCTCCACCGGCTACATGCTGATCGAAAGCGGTCCTCTTACCACCGTCGCTTATATGAGCAACACCACCCCCATCCCTGCAGCCAAGAAAGAAATTGCGGTTTGCACGGCCATGGCCGGTGAAATGCTGGGCATGAAACTGATCTACCTCGATGCAGGAAGCGGTGCAGAACGACCTGTTCCCGCCGACATGATCGATGCGGTGAAAAAGGCGATCGGCATCCCGCTGATCGTGGGCGGGGGCATTACAAATCCCGAAGCCGCTTCCCGGGCATTCGAGGCGGGAGCCGACCTGATCGTGGTAGGCAACGGCATCGAAAAGAACCCCGGTCTTATCCCGCAGATCGCTGCCACCCGTCCCCACTGACAAGCATTTTCACTTCCGAAATCAAAATAGAACATGATGATCAAGATGCATCGCTGCTTCCCTCCGGCACTCCTTTTCCTGCCTCTCCTGGCCCTGTCGCAGCCCAGGGTGCTTACCGTCGAAGAAGGCACCGGTATGAACCCGAAACTCAGCCCGGCCAACCTCTCCCAACTTCAATGGCTGCCCGGAAGCAACCGGTATGTGTATGTGGCGAAAAACAGCCTGGTGCAGGGCACCCCCGGAAAAGAATTCCGCGATACCCTGGTACGCCTCGGACAACTCAACGCACTTATGAGTTTCAACGGCTTTGACACCCTGAGGCGATTTCCGGCCATCACCTTCCTGGACGATGACAGATTCCGTTTCGTCAGCGGAAACAAGTTGTTCGTGTGCAACATTCCTGAAAACTCGGTCCGGCAGGTTAATACCTGGAACGAAAAGGCAGCCAATCTAGACATCACCTCCCCCACCCTGTCGGCCGCATTCACCCTCGATAACAACCTCTACATTGCCCGCAACGGAAAAACAACCGCCGTGTCGCAGGAAGACAACGAAGGAATCGTATACGGCTCCGACAGGGTCCACCGTAACGAGTTCGGCATCAGCAAGGGGACCTTCTGGTCGCCCGACGGACTTAGCCTGGCATTTTATCGCATGGACGAGCGCATGGTGACCGAATATCCCCTGGTGGACATCAGCACCCGCATCGCTACCGTAAACCCCACCCGGTACCCGATGGCCGGCATGAAAAGCCACGAAGTCACAGTCGGGATCTATAACACACGCAACGGCAACACCCTTTACCTCGACACCCGTCCATTCCCGGGCGAAGATTCGGCTGCCCGGGCGGTTTACCTGACCAACATCACCTGGAGCCCCGACGGAAGATATATCTACATTGCCACGCTGAACAGGGACCAGGATCACATGCGCCTGAACCGGTACGACGCGACCGATGGCAGGTTCATCAAGACCTTGTTTGAAGAACGCGACAGCAGGTACGTTGAACCCCAGCAGGGTCCCAGGTTCCTGCCCGGAGATGATGGACGGTTCATCTGGGAAAGCCGTCGCGATGGGTACAACCATCTTTTCCTGTACGATTCCGAGGGGCAACTGATCCGTCAGCTGACCCGCGGCGAATGGGAGGTCACCGAATTCCTGAGTACCGATGCTGCCGGAACCACCGCCTGGTTCGCCTGCAACAAGGATAATCCGCTCGAACGCCAGGTTTTCCGGTGTGCCATAAAAACAGGTATCGTCGATCCGGTCACAACGCAGGCCGGCACTCACGCGGGACTGGTCTCTCCCGACGGGAAACTGGTGATCGACAGTTGGTCCAGTGCCGGGGTGGCCCGGCAGATCGATCTCCTCGACCGGGAGGGGACCTGGAAGCAGACGCTCTTGCAGAATGACAATCCGCTGAAAGAGATCGAACTGGGAGAAACGACGGTCTTCACCGTGAAAAGCGAGGACCAACAGGACCTTTACTGCCGCATGATAAAACCGGTCGGGTTCGATCCGCGGAAGCAGTACCCGGTGATCATCTATGTTTACGGGGGCCCTCATTCACAACTGATCACCAATTCGTGGCTGAACGGGGCCGGCCTCTTCCTGAACTTCCTGGCCGGCCAGGGTTTTATTGTCTTCACCCTCGACAACCGGGGAACGGCCAACCGCGGCGCCGCCTTCGAACAGGCGATCTTCCGGCACCTGGGCGAAAAGGAAGTACTGGACCAGATGGAAGGAGTGAAATTCCTGAAAAAACAGGAATATGTCGACACTAACCGCATCGGAATTAACGGCTGGAGCTATGGCGGTTTCATGACGCTGTCGATGGTGCTGAAACATCCCGGCACCTTCAAAGTGGCCGCCTGCGGAGGACCGGTCACCGATTGGAAGTACTACGAAGTGATGTATGGCGAGCGGTATATGGACATGCCCGCCACAAACCCGGAGGGTTACCGGGAGGCCTGCCTGACCGACCGGGTGAAGGACCTGACCGGGAAGGTCCTCATCATCCATGACGACCAGGACGGGACGGTGGTTCCGCAGAATTCCCTGACCTTCCTCAAGAAATGCGTGGAGGAGGGAAAACAGGTCGATTTCTTCCTGTATCCCGGGCATGAGCACAATGTCCGCGGCAAAGACCGGGTCCACCTGAACCGGAAGCTGACCGATTATTTTCTGGGGAATCTTTAATTTCTTTCCCGTGCGATGGAATTTCGGTTTTTCCGGATTTTATTTGCCCATCTGATAAACAAAATCGTCGGTTTCATGTGTGTGCCTCCGGTCGATCACGATGTCGCTCTGAGCAAAGTACTGACCCTCCCGGATTGTAACAGTACCACAGTGGCCCCGTGCAAGACCCTTTCTGACATTACTTCCTTGAAATCGCAGAAATCGATCTATGCGTGCGAATACACGGCCATCACCGGAAAAGGATTCTCGAAACAGCTGAAAGTGCTGGTAACCCGGTAACCCGGTGCTGCCAGGAATCCGGACCCCGACCGGGGCCTCCGGATTTGCTGAGACAGTTGAATTAACGCCAGAAGGAAGATGTTGAATATCAACATCTTCCTTCTTCTTTTTCACCGGTTCGCTTCCCTCCATTCATCCAAACTCCCCGGTCCGCTTTCGTCGGGGAAAAACCCCTGTTCGTCGATTTTATAAAGACTGATTCCAAATAACAGCTATCTTTGCCATCAAATTGTTGTTGTCAATCGCTTGTTAAAGATTTGTTAATCCTTGATCAACCTGTAACATCTGGTTTTAGATCCTGTCTGATGGACATGACAACAATAAAAAACCAACGCAATGAAAACCCGAATGCACTCTTTGATTCTTAAGACCTCTTACATACTGTCCGCCGTGGTGACTCTTTCCCTGCAACCCGTCCTCGCTTCCGGAACCGGCGCGACCAACCTTTATATCCGGTCGCTGGCACCCGCGACACCGGCTGTTGCCGACTTTACAGATGCCGATGGCGCCCCTGTGATCGAGATCAACATGGCAACACTCGCCCCGGTCACCCCGAAGGAAGCGGAATTTGGTGACGAACCCTCCTCCTCTGCCCAGGTCGTTCCTGAAGGACTGGCACCATCCACCCCCAAAGAAGCCTCTTTTGAATAGGCCGTAAACTGGCGGTCGTGATCAGTCGAGATGGATCGTCCCGTTCACAGTTAACACATAGCCTGGGCTTATTTGCACGGCTCCACCGCCGGGCGTTACCACCAGGTTCCGGCAACTGTGTCCCTGGTTCCGTACCACGGGCATAAAAGGAGCCGAGGCCGGGATCAGCACGTCATCATTCCATCCCGGGACACCTGCCGGGGACCAGTTGCCGGCGACATTCCAGTCGTCGCTTACCGTCCCGGCCCATGTCCTGGCCGTGCTGTTTAAATCGAAAGAGGCATTTTGCATGAGGCTCCAGTTGCCCGCCATATCCCGGGTCCTTACCACCAGCATGTGCTGTGAAGGAGTCAGCCCGGTGGTATCGGGCGAAAATTGAGCGGTCACGTCCAAAGAAGGAGTAATGGCAATGGCTTGCGCATTCCCGAAACCGGGGTCGGTATCGAAAAAATATTCCATGGCAGCCACCGGACTCCGGTTCGCCGGCTCCGTGAAGAACAGGTACTGCTGGAGATTACTCCACATTCCGGCCTGGTTCCTTGCCCGGATACAGAGGAGGTGCAGCCCGTTTGACAGGGATGATACAGCGGGAGTAAAAACAGCCGTAACATTCTGCCCGGGCGCAATCGTCAACGGAGTTGCCGCGCCGAACCCGGGATCGGTATCGATGAAATATTCGATGGCATCGATCTGAAGTCCTGTTGTATTGGGCATTTTTACGAACGGGAAGGACGAAAGGATACTCCAGCGTTTTTTCGCATCCATGGCCCTCAGGTTGATAAAATGCATCCCGGGTCCTGCTCCTGAAGCTTCCAACTGGAATGAGGCCGTGATGGTTGTACCGGAGGACACGGGGAGTGCAGTGCCGTTCCCGAATCCCGGATCGGTATCCGTAAAGTATTCAAGACGGGTGACGGCGGTGTTGATCTGGATATCCTCCCTGTAAAAGAGAGAGGAGGACAGTACGCTCCACCGGGATTGGTCATCCATGGCCCTCACACTCAGGTAATGCAGCCCATCGGAAAGTCCGACGGCATTGACCTGGAACAGGGCCGGGACCTGGGTGCCCGGCGCGATGGTTACCGGTGTGGCACTCCCGAAACCGGGGTCGTTGTCGATGTAATATTCAAGTTTCGTCACCGTAATCCCCGGACCCGGATCGAGTACGCATACCGGCGCACTGGTTACCGTACTCCATTTCCCGTTTACATTCTTCGCCCGTACAAGGAGGAAGTGGACCCCCTTGGAAAGACCGGCCGTATTGACATAAAACGTGGCGGTAACGGATGATCCCGGGCTGTAACTGAGGGCAGTTCCCGCACCGTAACCGGGGTCGCTGTCAAAAAAATATTCCATCCGGTCGATGGTTTGCCCGTACCCGTTACACAGCAGGAAAGAGGCGAGGGCAAAGAAGAGCAGGCGCCTCATGATCAGTGACTTTTTGCCTTGACCGTGACATCCATGCCATTCATGTGCAGGTACCACACCGATGGCCCGCCGACCATACCGGATAGAACATACGGGTAATTCCCGCCAAATACGCCGCAGTCGGTTCCACCGGTGCCGGCACCGATTGCAGGCGATCCCGGCTTCAGCCTGAATTTTCCGTCGCTGCTTCCGGTGTACATGAAAACCGTACCCATGTCCACATTCTGCTGGTTCCCGTTGGCGGTCCCGAACTGGGTGGAAGCTCCTATATTGTTTTCAATGACACAATTATTGGCAGTGAACACCTCTGGCATCGGGCTGTAGGTGCAGATATTGTTCCGGAAGACTGAATTGGCGATGAACACATGCCCCATCATGATGTTGTTCATGATCGTGGCGGATGCGTTGGTGTACATCGATACGGAAGGGTAACCGCTGGAACCCTGCCGGAAAATAATGTTGTTGGATATGAGTACATTATTACAATTTTGCACATTGACATTGCTGATATAGTTCCGGAGGATCACATGGCCGGTGCCCCTGTAAATATTCAAACTGCCAATGCTGTTCCTTTCCAGGGTGATGTTGGCGACATGCGTATTCCCGTCACCAATGGATGTGTACCCGTCAAGGGTCATCCCCTTTACGATCGTTCCGTCGGAACCGGCATAAAATGCAACACTTCCCATGATGGCCACTTTTAAATCCGCCTGGGTTGAATCGTTTTCACCAAGGAAGTAGCCCGGTCCGATGATGACAAGCCGCTTGGTCAGTTCCACGGCACCGTAAGAAAACGTTGAGCCTTCAAAATACAATGTATCCCCGGGTGATACGAGCGGGGAATTCGCCGCGCCGCCGGCGGTAGTGAAGTGGGCCTGGATACCGGTATTGTTCACGCGCCATTTGGCGGCCAGCAGGGCGGGACCATGCATGCAGACCCCTGCGATCATGGTGAGAAGAAAGAGCTTTTTCATAGATTCATGTCGTTGTTTGAATATGGCTGTTTAATGATTGGCTGAATACGGAAATGATCCGGAGAAAGTCAGGTACCGCAGGAGGTCAGTGGCTGCGTGCTTTTACCGTAACGGTGGTGCCGTTGATGTTGATATACCCCACGGCAGGCAGGTTGGGGATCCCCGACAGCACATATGGTGCTGAACCTCCGAACATGCCGCAGTCGGCCCCGCCTGCACCCGCGCCGCTCGCGGGAGAACCTGACTGCAGCTGGTATTTCCCGTCGTTGCTGCCGGTCCCGAGGAATACCGTGGCCATGTCCACGTTCTCCTGGTTCCCGTTGGCGGTTCCGTACTGGGCGGAGGCACCGATGTTATTGTTCACCGTTGAAGCGGTGGCTGAAAAGAGGTTATTGCCGGCACTGGTCGTTCCGGTCGCGATATTGTTTTCGAAGAGGCAGTCCATTACGGTATGGCATCCCGAAAAAATGTTGTGGCGGACCGTTCCTGAGGAGTTGTTCCCCATCGTAAAACAGCCGCAATAATACGCATCGCTTTTGGTGAACAGGTTGTTGCTGATATTATTCCCTTGCGAACCGGATATATTCAGCGAATAGATCACATTCTGCGAAATATTATTATTGATGGAAGGATTGTACACATTCATGGCGGCAAAGTTGTTCCGGACCAGCGTGATGGCGGTATCCTGGACAGTAGTCCAGGAGTTGACCGTCATGCCGGTCATCACCGATCCTTTCGAACCCGTATTGAACGTAAGGTACTCGATGATCGCGGGAACAAGGTTTGCCTGGGTTTCAGGATTCTGGCCCAGGAAGTAACCCGGTCCGATGATGACCAGCCTCTTGGTGAGGTCAAGGTTGCCGTAGCTTGACGCAGAGCCTTCGACATAGAGGGTATCGCCGGCTCCGACGGAAGCGGAGGATGCCGCCTCCTGCAGGGAGGTGAAATGGGCCTGGATCCCGGCATTGTTCACCCGCCATTTACCGGCATCTGCATGGAGGGAAAAAAGACTAGAAAGGAGGATGCAAAGGCACATCGCCGCAGAGGGAAACTTCATGGCAGTATCGATTAGCAGTGGTTAGTATGCGGAACAGTAGCGATGCTGCAAGATATAAAAAAACTAAATACCAAAATCCCTTCTCCGGCAAAATAAATACGATCAATTCCTCATCAGCCTGCCTGTCCAGGCAGCATGGGGAGAAATCACCCTGACGAGGTAAATACCGCGCGGGAACGAAGAAACGTCGAGCCTGATCAGGTACCCGTCTGCTCTTGCACGGGTCAGCAACCGCCCCGACAGATCCATCACCTCGACCTGCCCCCGGATCATCTGTTCGGGTACAACCAGGCTGACCATGCCCTGCGCGGGGTTGGGGGCCAGGACCGGTCCGCATGCCGTCTCCGGTTCAGCCGCTGCGATCAGCAGGCATTCGGCCTGGACTTCTTCCTGGCTGTTGCAGCCGGGGGCGTTGTTTTCGAGGATGATGAGTCCACCCGGCGAAGACAGGTATTCACAAACGCTTGCCACTTCGCATTCCGAAAGGGTGTTGTTCTCATGGATTGACAGACTGGCGATCGTAGCGGGATCGATATTATCCAGTCCGGCAAGGCTCGGAAGGGAGGCGTTGTACCCGATTTCGATATCCCCCCCTACCGATGTGAGGCCTGAGAGAGCTTCAATGCTTGTCAGTAAAGGATTTCCAAGACTACCGAGGTGTCCGAGGCCTCCGATCGACAGGTCACCCCCAACCGATGCCAGGCTCTCCAGTCCGGCAAGGCTGGTCAGGGCATCGTTTGAAATGATCCGGACAACTCCCCCGATGGAAGAGACATTCTCAAGCCCTTCCAGGGAAACCAGGGCATCGTTGTCATCGATGTACAATCGCTTGACAATCGAGGAAATTCCTTCGAGTCCATGCAACGAAGCCAGCGAAGGATTGGCCGTAATCATCAGATCCCCTCCCAGTTGAAAGACCTGATCCAGTCCCGTCAGATCGGGCAGGACCAGGTTCTCAGCCACATAGAGATTATCACCGATCCACATAAGGGTCGACAGCCCTGCAAGCGACCCGAGCACTTCGTTGCATTCTATCCTCAGGCTCCCGCCGACCTGAATGATTCCGTGAAGACCATCGAGATCGGTGATGTTATACCCGCTGATGGTGAGGTCCCCTTCGATGTTGACACATCCGGGGTTGGCAGCATGAAATCCGTTGATCTGTCCCTGGTTCGAGAAGACAACCCCCTCGGGGTAACACGATTGGGCCCCTGCAGCATATCCAGCCAGCATGCAGGCGATCCCTAAAATGATCCTTTTCATGGCATCCGGTTTTTAAGATCCTATGTATTGAAAACGGCCGGGCGATTTCAGCCGTAAGGGATCCTGCCTGTCATGGCAGTGCGGCAGTCAAGGGGCAGAAAAAGGAAAAACGGTCATCGGAGACACAACCCCTTATGGCCTTAAAGATACGAAAAATCGGGAGGAAATGCAAATCGGGGAGATCCCCTTTCCTGAAGGGTTACAGATCGATCATGATCCCGATGGCCGGAAGGAGGGTGCCGGCCGATCGTTCAATCGCCCGGAGTTTGTACCTCGGGACCCCCTGATCGTCGATGAATTTCACCACCGACCCGTCCTCCTGTGTATTCACCAGGATATCAGGCTGCTGTGCTTTAAAATTCAACACATTCTGAACATCCAGGTAGATCATCAGCGACCATTTGCGGAAATAAAAACTTTTGTCGATCCGGATATCCAACTGGTTGAAGGATCTCAACCGAAGGGTATTGAATGCGGCATAGTCGAGGTATCCCTTGCCCTGGATGTCCCACGCTTTTACCACGCTGGATTTTTCAAGGTCCCACGGGGTATAGGGCTGTCCCCCGGCAAACCGCCATTTGGCCCCGATCTCCCAGTTATACCGGAACTTCCTTCCAAGGGTCACATTGATGAGATGGCGGTTATCCCAGGCCGAGGGTATGTATTGCTGCGATTGGTCGGTAAATTCACTCCGTACGAAAGTGTAGGTCATGATCAGGTTGAAACCTGCCAGATCGGCATTGCGGAGCAACATTTCGAACCCGTAGGCCCTTCCTTTGGCTACGGGCATGAGCGGTTCGTCGCCCACGGCGCCGAAATCGGTTCCCTTGCTGGCCAGTGCCACCGAATCCCCAACGGAGAACGGATAGTTACGGTACACTTTATAGAATCCTTCCACGGTGATCCGGGCATTCTGCACGGGCTGGTACTCCATTCCCAGCACCCAGTGATCGGCACCTGTGTAGCGGATCCCCAGGGAGTCGTTGACGAGTGTTCCCTTGTTGTTGCGGTATCCGAGCGAAGTATAGGCCGGAAGCTGGTAGTATCGCCCGGCATTGAAGTTGAGGAACAACTTATCGGGCAGGATGGCGTAAGACGCTGAAAACCGCGGGGAGAACTGGTCCGTCAGGTTATTCATCTTCCGCGAGAAATTGTTGGCGTCCATCCGGAAACCCAGGTTCAGGGAAAGGCGATCGTTGAACAGGTTGCGGTTTACCTGCCCGAACACATTCCACTTCCATATCCCCAGTTTGGATCGATAATCGGTCAGGGTCAGGTCACCTCCGTCGAAACCCTTCCGGAATGTGGTGTTCGAATAGGTGGCATATTCAAGACCGGCTCCGTAGCTGATCTTCCAGGCATTGAGATCAGCGATGCCTTCGTAGCGGAGTTTGTTCTCTGTCTCCCTGGAATTGTACTTCAGGGTGAGGCTGTCGGGTATCTCCACATTATTCTGGTATTTGACCTGTTCGTTGTCGAGCATGTTGCGGCTCAGCACCCAGGTGTCGTACCCCCTTGTGCGGAAATGACGGTACACGATCCCGAAGGTGTAACTCCACTGGTTGTTGACGGGCAGGTACTGCAAAACATAGCGTTGAAACTCATCAGGGTCGGAAAGACCTGTATTCAGCTTGTTCTTGTCCAACGCTCCAATGGAAATGACAGAGAGCTGGTCTTTCTTTCCCAGGTCGATCTTGTACTTCACCTGGTAGTCGTTGTAGGTCGGTAAAAATGGCAGTCCCAGGGCGCTGAACAGCAATTGCAGATAGGATCTCCTGACCGACAGGATCAGCGAAGAATTTTTTGTCAGGGGCCCGTTCAGGGTCAGGGCCAGGTCGCTGGACCCGAGGCTGAGCCTGCCGCCGAATTTCTCGCGGTTCCCTTCGACCTGGCGAAGGTCCATGACCGAACTGAGCGCATTGCCCCGGCTGACCGGGAAAGCGCTGGTATAGAGCTGGATTTCGCGGATAAAGTCGACGTTGATGATCCCTACCGGGCCGCCGGATGCGCCCTGCGTGGCGAAATGGTTCAGGTAAGGGATCTCGACACCATCGAGGTAGAACCGGTTTTCGCCGGGTCCCCCGCCCCTGACGATCACATCGTTGCGGAATGAGGGAGATGAAGCCACTCCCGGAAGGCTCTGGATCACTTTCGAGATATCGCGGTTCGATCCCGGGCTGCGTTCGATCTCCCGGATGCTGAGTTTCTGGAGTGAAACCGGCACCTCGGCATTGCGTTCGACCGACGAGGGTTTCACCGTGACCTGATCGAGGGTGATGATCATTTCGTCCATGCCGACATCGAGGTCGGTCGTCCTGGAATTGGTCACCAAAATGTCGTTGGATGTATATTTTTTATACCCGACGGCCGTGGCTGTCACGCGGACAAATCCGGGAGCCACGCGGTCTATCACATAATCCCCGTTTATATCGGAAGTCGCACCCTGGGTGGGGTTCCCCTCGATGATCAGGTTGACGAACGGGATCGGTTCATTGTTCTTATGGTTGAACACCCTGCCCTTGAGGGTGCCAGTCTGTGCTGACAGGGATCCGCCGGTCAACAGGAGTGCCATGTAAACGGGGAGGTATCGGGAGAAATTCATTTACTAATAAGAGTGTTATATATCTGAAATACAATATTATGAAAATATCTATTTAAAATTAGTCTGAATTATGACAAAACTCATGCCAAAGAGGGAGGTCTGCAATTTTTGCAGTGTCAGCAGGTCGGCAACCGGGGTCAGCGGGCCAGGATCACTTTTTGTGCGGAGGTGCCGGAGGATGTTACCAGCCTGACCAGGTAGATGCCCGGCAAACAGGATCCGGCGGAGGCATCCTTCCACTCCACCCTCTGTTCCCCGGGGGGCAGGTGGGTGAATGTCCAGTCCCTGACCTTTTTACCCCTGGAATCGATCAGTTCAAGGAAAGCCGGTCCCGGTGCCGGCATAAAGAATGAGAGGGTCGCGGCTCCGGGGGTGGGGTTGGGATAGACCGAAAGGGCAGCGGCATCGCGGAAGGAAACAGGCTCCACGGAAGTGACGGGCGTGCAGGGAGCGAACTGTACCCCGTCGACCCACAGTGTGAATCCGTAATCCCAGGTGTCGGCATGGATCTCAACATAATTTACCAGGCCGGCGGACATGGCGCCGGTAGTGGATCTGACGAACTGGGTATTGCCGGAGAGCGGGACCTTGTATTGTTTCCAGACCAGGTGGGAGGCATTCAGCAAGCCGGGAGATGCGGTATATTTATAATAGTTTCCGCGGTCGTCGCCGATCCTGACCGAGAAATACTGGAACCCGTATTGGGGTTGCTTTATGCAGCGAACCCAGAAATAGAGTGTATCCTGGTCGGTAAGAGCCCATTGTGCCAGGGAATCTCCTCCGGGCCGGTAGTTGACCATCATGTCCCATCCGCGGCTTGTGACCAGTTTGACCGAAGCGGCCCCGATCTTTTTTTCCGCACTGTCAAACCGAACGGTGTCGGGGATCTTCACCGGGGCGGGGTAGCCGGCTTCGGGGTAGGCGTACCAGCGGGCCGGCGGCTCGGCAAGATCACAAGGCGGCAGAGACTGGATGGGAGTTTCGGGACCCGGCGTCTGCGGCAGCCATACCACTTCGCCCTTTGCCGCATTATCATGCAGATCATAGATCTTCGCACTGATCATCGCGGTGTCGGCCGGATCGAAAAGGTTCCCGGGGGCATGCTTGGGATTGGACGAATTGTTGTAAATATGGTATCCGGTCGGCATCCGGAAGGTGTTGCCGGTGATGGTGTCGGTGGCTGAGGTGCCGCTCAGGTAGAGGCTGGCGGACTGGCTGAAGTCGAAGCTGTTTCCGCTGATGACCGCATGCTTCGTGTTGATCGAGGAGATGGCCTGGGTATTTCCATCGAATGTGTTGCCCGTCATGGTATAATCCTGAGAGTAGAACGACGCATAGCCTGTGGCGGGGGTTCCCTGCCACAATTCGATCCCGACGGGGTTGTTGCTGATGAGGTTTCCTGAGACCACGTTGGCATGACCACGGTCGATGGCGATCCCCGACTGGTAATTACCCACGATCTCATTGCTGTCGACCAGGGAGGAGAAGGAGTAACCGAGCCAGAGTCCGTAATGGCTGTAATTGCATTTGTTGTGCTTGTACACATTACCCCCGGCAAAGGTGGCCTCGATGGCATTGTGGGGTGACCAGGAACATTCGTTCCAGGCAAAATAATTGTTATTGGGGGTATTGGAGTGCTGGTACTGGCCCAGGAAGACCCCGTCGCCCGAGTAAGACAGGTCGTTGTATTCGACGCGGTTGGCATTGGCAATGATCATCAGCAGGGCGGCGCAGTCGCTCGGATCGGTGTAGGGCCGGTTTACATGTGAGCAGTTGTTTTGGTAGATGTGGCATGTATCGGAATAGAACATCCGGATGCCGAAGGAGGTGTTCCATGAAAAATCGTTATCATGAATGAGGATGCTGTCGCAATGGTAGAGTGCCACACCGTCGTTCTGCAGGGTCATGACGTTCCCGTAGATGTGTGCCCCACGGCTCTGGTACATCATCACACCGCCTCCGAGCGCCGAGGAATAATCAGCCCACACGTCGATCCAGCCCGACGAATCGACCCGGTTGCGGCAGAATACATTCCCATTGATGGTGATATGCTGGGAATTCAGAATGTATACAGCGTATTTGTAACCAAATACCGAATCGAAATTCCTGATGGTGATGTTTGCCGAATTGGTGATCATGATCATGTAGCCGGCCATATCCAACCCGTTTACACGGCAACTGTCGCCGTCGAGGATCACATTCTGGACCCCGTTTACCTGGATCACCCCGTTGGCCGCTACGTCGGAAAAAACATAGTTGCCTGCGGCGAATTTAATACTGGAATTTGCCGGGATCACCATATTATCCGTGATCGGCATGTAAACCTGGGCCTGCAGACCCAAACAGAGGGTCAGGGTCAAGGCAAGAACAAAAAACTTTCTCATAGGTTTGGTTTTCGGTCCCCCTGTGAGGAGATGAGGTTATTCAAACACCGGCGACAGTCTCAACACATAGCGAATTTACGCATATTATTTGCCCGAAGCAACAGAACCGGCATATTATAACTCAGGTTTCATTCATCATGATCGTTATTTCTTCTATTTTTGTCAGGAACAATCCAGAAGTCAATGGCGCAGAAGCCCTCCCATCTCCGGACGGTGCCGAAAAAGGGATCCGCCAAGGATCCGCCACCCCGCAGGAAGGCGGATCGTGCCGCGCAATCATCGGTTTCCCGGGTATGGATCGGGTTCGGAGTGATCGCGGCGACCGCATTCATCGTATTTTCGCCCGCCCTGGGTTCCGAATTGCAGGGATGGGACGATTACAACTATATCCGCGACAATCTCCTGATCCGGACGCTTTCGTGGGAGAACCTGGTTCGCATTTTCAGTGTCAATACCATCGTGGTCGGCAATTATCACCCACTGACCGTTCTTTCTTACATCCTGGAATACCAGGTCGCCGGGACAAAGCCTTTCCTGTATCATTTCGACAACCTCCTGCTGCACCTGGCCAACACCGGACTGGTCTGTCTTCTCGCCTGGCGTTTGACCGGCCGTACCTGGGCAACCCTGATCACGGCCGCCCTTTTCGCGTTGCATCCGATGCGGGTTGAATCGGTGGTGTGGGCTGCCGAACGCAAGGACGTGCTGTATACTTTTTTCTTTCTCCTGTCCCTGCTATCCTATATCAGTTTCCTTGTCAGTGAGCGGGGAAAAACGAAAAACTATCTTCTTTCCCTCCTCTTCTTCATCCTTTCGATCCTCAGTAAAGGGCAGGCGGTAGTACTTCCGTTGGTCCTGGTGTTAACCGACACATGGTTCAACCGGAAGATCTCCCTGAAAACGCTGATGAACAAGGTACCATTCCTGATCCTCGCACTGGCATCGGGGGTGGTCGCTCTGACCGCGCAGCACAACTCGCTGACCGAGCAACGCATGCTTGCACTCCCGGCCGCCGAACGGGTGATCATCGTATTGTTCAACGTATCGGCCTACCTGTACAAACTCATTTATCCGTTCAATCTCAGCAGTTTTTATCCATACCCTGCACCCGGCGACATGACCTGGGTCTATGTCGGTGCCGCAGTCACCGTGGTCCTGTTCCCGGCTGCATTCCTTTTATTCCGGCGAAACCGTTCCGTTGTTTTCGGTCTCCTTTTTTACCTGCTTACCCTCTCTGTTGTCACCCAGATCCTGCCGGTTGGCAACGCGATCATCGCCGACCGTTACACGTATATTCCCTATATCGGCCTGTTCTTCATGGCTGCAATGATCTTCGACCGGATCCTGGCTCGAAAACCGGGTGGGAGATCCTGGCTTCCGGCGATCCCGGTCCTGGTTCTGGCGGTTTTTTCGGTAAAAAGCTATTTACAGGCCCAGGTATGGCACGACAATGTTTCGTTGTGGGAGAATGCGATCCGGCAAAACCCGAAAAACGGGCTGGCGTACAATAACCTTGCCCAATGGTATATAGAGGCGGGTGAGCATGCCCGTGCGGTTCCCCTGCTGCGAAAGGCTGTGGAAAATGAAGCGACGTTTGCCTCGGTGCACCATGCTTACCAGAACCTGGGGGTCGCTTTATCGCATTTGGGAAACGATGCGGAGGCTATCCGAAACTTTTCGCAGGCGATCGGGCTGCGGCCGGCATTTGCCGAAGCCTATTTCGGACGGGGATTGTCACTGACCGCCCTGGGCAGGTACTCCGAGGCGGTGGCCGACTTCAGCCGTATCATCGATTCCCTGGATCCGGGCGACACCCGGGCCTATTACAGCAGGGGCATCGCGCTGAACCGCATGAATCAGCCCGATCAGGCCATCACGGATTATTCCACAGCCATCCGGCTTGATCCGGATTATTCTCCGGCCTATGTGAACCGGGGGAACATTTACTACGGCCGGGGAAATTTGGATGCGGCCCTGGATGATTACACGCGGGCGCTTGCCGCCAATCCCGACGACGGCACTACCTGCCTGAACCGTTCGTACGTTTTATTCCGGATGAAGCGATACCGGGAGGCACTGCAGGATGCCCTGCGGGCCAGGGAACTGAAAATCCAGGTCCATCCGAAGTACCTGGAGGACCTGCAGGCTGCCATTAGCGTGAACGTGTAGCGGTTAATTCTCCCTCAGGATAAAATCGTCGTATTCGATCTCGAAGGCCAGTTTGTGCTTCGACTCTTCCGCAGCCAGGCGCTGGAACAGTGATTTCATCGCGCTATCGGTCGCCTTCTCAGCCAATTTCGTGTACATGCGGTACGCCGCCTTTTCCTTTTTCATGGCCAGAATGAGGGCGTCCTGGTACGACATGCCCGGCGTCGGTTTAACATCCACCAGGTATTCGGCTATCTTCAGATCCTTCACCTGCGCTTCGGGAAGGGTGAAATGCCCGTTCTCCTTCACTGCGATCAGGTTGGCTTTATGCCGCATCTCTTCTTCGGCATACTCTTCGAATATCCTGCGCGTTTGCTGGTTGACCGACTGGGCTGCCAGGTGGAGATAAAAATCGACGGCAGCCTGTTCCTCCCCGATGGCAAAGTCGAGGATCTCATCTATGGTGGTGAATTCTTTCATGGGTTTACGATTTACGGTTTACGATGTGTGATTTGCTGACGGTATTCTTCCCCGAAGAGCCTTTCCACTGCGTCGCAGCCGAACCGGTAGTACCGGCGCGGGTTATCCTCTTCCGTGGTCTTTAATGTCAGTTTTTTGCAGGGGTCCTTCGGGGGTAAGAGTCCGACGACTTCCAGGAAAATCGCCCTGGGATCACCCGATGCGGCGATCCCGAATTCATTCAGGATGGCGGCCATTTGTTGCAATGAGGTCATTCCGGCCGGGGATTGTAATGCAGGACCGAATTCCTGGATCACTTTCTGGGCGTTGGTAAATGTGCCACCGGTTTCGGCAGGCAATGAGGCCGGAAGCACTATATCGGCCGCTTCTGCCGTAGGTGTCATGAAATAATCCTGCACGACGCGGAATGTTGCCCGGGCAAACGTCTCTTCGATCTGCTTCCTGTCGATCGCACACCCGACGGGATCTTCGCCGAACACGAAGAGATTCCTGAACCGGCCTTCCGCCAGCGCCCCGTGCAGACATTCCGTGACGGCCGGGGCGATCGCTTCCACCTTCCAGGCATTTTTTACCCGGCCGGTATAGTCCGGATCGGACAGTTCCTGCCCGCCGATGCCAAAGTGAGGGCTGACACCCATGTCGAACACTCCCTGGGAATTGTTCTTTTCTTTCATCGCGATCAGGCCGCTGGCACTTTTTCCCAGCTTTCCCGAAAGCATGGCCAGGTTGAACAATTCCTTAGAGGTATTTCCGGAAACCTCCTTCTCCGAGAAGATCAGGATCGCATGCATCTCGCGATTATAAGCCTCGGCAAATTCACGGATCTCTCCGGCCGAAAGGCCTGATTCGTTCACGAGGTCGTCGAAGCTAACCTTCAGGAGGCTGGCTTTATACGCTTCCAATCCCTCTGTCCGGTCGCGGAGGAAGAGCGAATTCTCCATTCCCCCGCTTAGAAGCGCATGGTTCACTGCCCTGACGAAATGGTAGTAGGATTTCACCACAAGCAACCGATCGACCTTCGGGGCCATGGCCGTCGAGGGTTTCTCGGTCACCATGATCACCGGGGTCTTCCGGGTAAACCGGGCGTTTTGGACCATGAATCCGATGACCGGATGCTGCTCGTTGATCTCGGTGCCGAAGAGGTAGAGCGCCCCGGCTTCACGGATCTCTTCCGGTGAGGCATTCAGTTCGCAATTGGCACGGTAGCCTTCGCCTCGTCCCAGGTAGTGGAAGCTTCCGACATGCGGTGTCGCTGCGGCAGCCCGGGCAAGTTTCTGCACCATGTATAGCTCTTCGTTTGAAAGACGGGCACCGCCGAAGAAAGCGTTTTCGCCGGGTTCCACCGACCGGATCTTCGCTGCGATCTCGCGGAAAGCTTCTTCAAAGGATATCTCCACAAACCGGCCGCCGATCTTTTTGAGGGGTCGTTTGATGCGGTTCATGTCGTTCATGAAGCGATAACCGAAGCGACCCGACCGGCAGATGTTCCCGTCGCTGTTGACCAGTCCCTTTTTCCCTGAAACTCCCAGCACGAACCCATTCTTATGATGCATTTCCAGCGAACAACCCACCGAACAATAGGGGCAGATCGTGGCAGCGGTATCGAACCGGATGGGGCCCGGTTTGAAAGGCACGTTCTCGGTGATGGCCCCAGTGGGGCAGGTGGAGATACACAATCCGCACGATTCGCAGGGCGTATCCTGAAGCGCGTTGCCCATGCCGGGCGCCACGTATGTATGGAATCCGCGGTTGATCAGTCCGAGGGCGTTGGCCCCGGCGACTTCGCGGCAGATGCGGATACAGCGGGCGCACAGGATGCACTTGTTGTTGTCGATCTCGATGTAGGGATGACGGAAATCGACCGGGTGTTCTTTGAACTCGCCGCCGAAATTTTGCTGGCTGGCCTGGTACTCGGTGGAATACTGCTGGAGGTCGCAATCGAAGAATGACACGCATCCGCATTCAAGGCAGCGCTGGGCTTCATGGCGAACCACCTCTTCATTGGCATACCCGAGTTCCACTTCGTTGAAGTTGAACCGGTCGGCGGCAGGAAGCACGGGCATCTCCTCGCGCAGCTGAGGCCGGAAATATCCCGCGTAATCTGCCTTCTCCTGCTTCCGGAAGTTATCTTTCCTGCTGCTGAAGGGTTTTTTCGGGGGTTCGACGGGCAGGTCCATCAGGTACTGGTGTGCGCATTCCGATACGGTCTTCGCCTGGGCGATGGCTTCGATGATGGTAGCCGGTCCGGTCACCCCGTCGCCGGCTGCAAACACCGAGGGGATCCCTGTCTGCAGCGTGCCCCGGTCGGCATCAATGTCGCCCCATTTATTGATCTTCAGTTCTCCTTCCGGAGCATGAGCATTGATGTCGTTGATGAAGTTCACCTCTGTCTTCTGGCCAATGGCGGCCAGGATATAGTCCACTTTTAGGTCGAAATCGGATCCTTCCACCGGTACAGGCCTCCGCCGGCCCGAAGCATCGGGCTCACCCAGTTCCATCCGGATGCAGGTGACCGTTTCGACCTCCCCTGCTGCGTTCTTGTTGATCTTTTTCGGGAGGGTAAGAAACATATACTCCACGCCTTCGAGTTTTGACTCGTGGATCTCGATGGGGTTGGCGGGCATCTCCTTCTCGGTTCTCCGGTAGATCACGTACACCCTGGCAGCGCCGCAACGGATGGATGTACGGCAGCAGTCCATGGCGGTGTTGCCTCCGCCGACCACGGCGATGGTCTTTCCCCGGAAATCGTAGCGCTGGCCGGTCACCTCCATGTTCTTAAGAAAATCTATGCCGGAAAAGACATTCAAGGCATCGTCGCCTTCACATCCCACGCCGGTGCCTTTCTGCGAGCCGATCGTCAGAACGGTGGCATCGTATTTTGCCCGGATCTCCTTATAACTCAAATCATCTCCCAGCCGCCGGTTGTAATAGATGTTCACCCCCAGGTCGGTGATGTTTTTCACCTCCATATCGAGCACGTCGTTAGGCAGGCGGTACTCCGGAATACCGTACCGAAGCCACCCTCCCGGTTTGGGAGCTGCTTCGAAGACATCCACCTGGTGTCCTTTTATCTGCATGAAATGGGCCACGGAGAGTCCTCCCGGGCCGGCTCCTATCACGGCGACCTTTTTCCCAGTGGCGGGAGCAACGGCAGGCACGTATTTGCCCGTCGATGAAAGGTCGTAATCGGCGGCGAAGCGTTTCATGTAATCGATCCCGACCGGGGCACCCTCATCGAGCAAATTGCGACGGCATTCGGCTTCACAGGGTCGGACGCATACACGGCCGCATATGGCGGGGAGGGGATTCGTCTCCTTGATAAGGGCGATGGCTTCGCTATATTGCTGCTTGTCGATCAGGGAGATGTACCCCTGGACGTCGACGCCGGCCGGGCAGGTTTGCTTGCAGGGACCCAGGCAGTCGGCATAATGGTTGCTCAGCATGAGTTCCAGTGCCATTCGGCGCGATTTCCGGATCCCTTCGCTATCGGTGACGATCTTCATCCCTTCCGTCAGCCGTGTGGAGCAGGAAGGCTGGTGGCCGCGCATCCCTTCCACCTCCACCACGCAAACAAAGCACGAGGTGAATGGTTCTAACCGGTCGTCGTGGCAAAGGGTCGGGATCTCGATGCCGTTGCGACGGGCCAGGGCCAGGATCGTTTCGCCGGGGATCCCCTTGACAATATTTCCGTTCAGTATGATATTCATTGAGTTGTCGGACATAGGAAATCAGTGAAAAGTGAGGAGTGAAAAGTGAATAGGTCAGGATAGCTGGATAGCGTCAAATTTGCATTTGGAGTAACAGACTCCGCATCGGGTACAGGTCTCCTGGCTGATGAGGTGCGGTTTCTTCCGTTCTCCCGTGATGGCCTGAACCGGACAGTTTTTCAGGCAAACCATGCACCCGGTGCATTTTTCAGCAACAACCGTGTAGGTGAGCAGCGGGCGGCACACCTTCGCCGGGCATTTTTTATGCCGGATATGGGCTTCGTACTCGTCCCTGAAGTAACGGATGGTGGTGAGCACCGGATTCGGAGCGGTTTGACCCAGTCCGCAGAGAGAATTGTCCTTGATCTGGTATGCCAGTTCTTCGAGTTTTTCGAGGTCGCCTTCCAGGCCATGGCCGTTCGTGATCCGGTCGAGGATCTCAAGCATGCGCTTGGTTCCCAGCCGGCAGAAGGTACATTTCCCGCAGCTCTCTTTACACGTGAAGTCGAGAAAGAATTTGGCAACATCGACCATGCAGGTGGTCTCGTCCATGACGACCATGCCCCCCGATCCCATGATGGCGCCGGTAGCGTTCACCGAATCGTAATCGACGATGGTGTCGGCCAGGTATTCGGGAATACATCCGCCCGAGGGGCCTCCGAGCTGTACCGCTTTAAATTTTTTGTCGTTTTTAATACCGCCGCCCAGTTTGAAAATGACATCGCGGATGGTCATTCCCATCGGCACTTCGACGAGTCCGGAGTGGCGGATCTTCCCGGCCAGGGCGAATACCTTGGTTCCCTTGCTTTTCTCGGTACCGTAAGCCGAATAGGCTTCGGCGCCGTTCAGGATGATCCACGGAATATTCGCGTAGGTCTCGACGTTGTTGATATTGGTGGGTTTTTTCCAGAGCCCCGAAACGGCCGGGAAGGGCGGCCGCTTGCGCGGCATTCCGCGTTCCCCTTCGATGGAGGCGATGAGCGCCGTCTCCTCTCCACACACGAAGGCGCCGGCCCCTTCCTTGATATAAATGTCGAGGTTAAATCCCTCGATCCCGAAAATGTTCTTTCCCAGGTAGCCCCGCTCGTGTGCCTGCCGGATGGCGATATTCAGGCGTTTGATGGCCAGCGGGTATTCGGCCCGGCAGTAGATCACTCCGCCTGTGGCATCCACGGCATAAGCGGCGATGATCATCCCCTCCAGCACCGAGTGGGGGTCGCCTTCCAGCACCGACCGGTCCATGAAGGCACCGGGGTCTCCTTCGTCGGCGTTGCAGATCACATATTTGGCGTCGGCTTTATTGGCATTGGCAAACTTCCATTTCATGCCGGTGGGGAATCCCCCGCCTCCGCGGCCGCGCAGCCCCGATTTCAATACCGATCCGATCACGGTTTCGCGGCTCATCTTCTCCGCCGCGATCTGCTTGATCGCCCGGTAGCCGTCGCGCGATTCATATTCGTCGATGGATTCCGGGTCCATATACCCGCAGTTGCGGAGGACGATCTTGACCTGGGCTTCAATGAAATTGTTTTCGGGGGCATCGAACAGGTCGGTAAAAACAATGTAGTCCCGTATCGGTTCGTGCTGGTTGATGTGTTTTTCGATCACTTCGACAGCCCGGTCGGCATCCACTTCTCCATAGAGGTAGGTCCCCGTGTCGTCGGTGATTTCCACCAGCGGTTCGCGGTAGCACATACCCACGCAACTGGTTTTTTTCAATTCAAAATCGAGTTGTTCCGACTCTTTCAGCGCCTTGATCTTCTCATAGGTCTTGTTGGCGCCTGCTGCAATTCCGCAGCTTCCGAGCCCGACAGTGACGGTAGCCATTCGATGTATGATTTACGGGTTACGATTTACGATTTTACAGGGTGATCCGGTACTTCTCAGTTTTTTTCGGCCAGACTGATGTTCCTGACGATCTTCACCGCTTCGGTACCGGTCAGTTTTCCGTATGTTTGCTCGCCGATCATCATCACCGGGGCGAGGGAGCAGCAGCCCAGGCAGGCCACCGACTCGAGGGTGAAGAGCCGGTCATCGGTGGTCTCGCCATCCTTCACACGCAGCGTTTCCTGCAGCGATTCGGTGATCTCGTTGGCGTTCTGGACATGACAGGCGGTTCCGTGGCACACCTTGATGATGTGCTTCCCCACCGGATGAAGCCGGAACTGGGCGTAAAAAGTGGCGACACCGTACATGTCGCTGAGGGGAATGCCCGTGGTGGAAGAAAGCTTCTCAAAAGCGGCTTGTGAAATAAAACCGTAGAGTTCCTGGGTGGCCTGGAGCAGGGGGATCAGGTTCCCGGTCTTCCCCTTGTACCGTGCAATGACGGGATCAAGTTGGGTCAGATCCTGCAGGTCGCCCGAGGGGGCCACATTCTTCTGGTTGGTCCTGGATATTCGCATGGGTTGTGTTTTATGGCGGCCGCCGCCTACCAGGTGATCACGGAAATCCGTTTTTTCCCATCCATCCGGATGGTCAGCGGCTGTTCGAATTTAACAATCGTGAAATATTTGGTTTTTCGGATGTTCTTCTGCTGTTTCAGGATGTCGTAACGGATAAAGCTGCCGGAAAGTTCGGGTTGGATGCAAAAATACCCTACGTTCATCGAAGTGACATTATGGAAGAAGTGCGAACCCGAGGAGGCGTCGAGCGGAAATCCCTCGAGGCTGGTTTCGACAATGACCTTTGCGTGGCTTATCTGGGGCCATTGCACCGGTATCCCGATCCACCGGTCACGGGTACCCCAGCGACCGGGTCCGATCAGGACATACTTTTTCCCCTGGCCGGCCATTTCGCGGTTGATGCGGTCGATATCGTCGGCCATTTCCATGGTCAGCGACTTGTCGAAGGTGTCGGGATCGACAAATACGACCTCGTCGATCGTGTCGATGAGCCCGTTTCCCATCTCCTTTTCCGAATAAAGCAGGATGCGTTCCCGCTCGATCTTCTCCATATCGACATTGAAATCGGCCACATTCCCGATCAGCGGCTTGATCTGCAGGAGGTAGAACGTTGCTTTGTAATCCTCGTCCTTGTTCAGGTCGATGGCAAACTCGATCTCCACCGGCGATCCCAGCGCCTCCTTCACCACATCGAGCACCACTTCGATGGTCTTGGCCATCGGGATGTAATTGTATTTCAGGATGTCGGCAAAATTCACCACCCGGGGTCCGGCATCCCGCAGGCCTGCTGATATCCGGTCGTTCTCGGCGGAGTAAACCGAGGCCAGGTGTTTGAGGGTGCCGTGCATTTCGGCATCGTAGATATCCAGTTTTCGCAACCCTGCATCCTCTCCTTCGATGAGGTTCACCTCGGGTTTTCCAAGGTCGACGGCGTAGAAATAGACCTGTGATCCCTTGTACTGGTCGCGGGCCGAGTTGATCTCGAGGTTGGGGTAAAGCGGCGAAAAGCGGTAGGCCTTTTCCCCCTCGACCACATACCGGCCCAGACCCAGGGCGGCAACGGCAAATCCCTCCTCGGGTTTCATGTGCGCGAAGGGGTAGTAATTATAGGACTGGGCCACTCCGCTGATATGGGGGTAATAAACATCGCCGTACGCATGCCCCACCACTTCCTGGACGACCACTGCCATTTTTTCCTGTTCGATGCGATAGCTGACGGCTTCGACATATCCCTTGGCGGTCGGGGAGTACACCGATGCGTAAACCAGCTTGATGGCATCCATGAGTTGTTCAAGCCTTACCCTGGGATCGGGATGGTTGTTGGGAATGAGGTAGGTCTCGAAAATTCCGGCAAACGGCTGATTCTGAGAATCCTCAAAAAGTCCTGAAGAACGGATCGCCAGTGGCCGGGTTATATTTTTTATGATGAGTTTCAGCTTCCGGATGAGGGTTTCAGTGAGTTTCCCTTCGACAAACCATTGGCGGATCAATCCGTAATCCGGTTCGAAAACGGCCCTTTCACGGAGTTTGTTACGGTCGAGGAAGTATTCGAATTCGTCGGTCCCGATGATGGATGTCTTCGGGGTCCGGATGTTGATGTTGGGGATATGCTGAGAGAAATCGTAATTGTAGATCAGGGTGTTCACAAAGGCCAGCCCCCTTCCCTTCCCACCCAGTGCGCCCTCGGTCAGGGCCAGGATGTTATGCTCGTCGGTGATGGCGGATTCCTCGAACGGGATCACCTTGCCTATGTTTTGTTCGTTGCGGAAATCACGGATCACATTGATCAGGTATTCCCTCAGCGAGGCGGGGTTGGCAAAATCGGTCACCTTTGCGGGGTTGAGGATCTTCGCCACCTGGATCTCGCCGCGGGCCATCAGCCAGAGCGAGAAATGGTCTTTGCGGGCATGATACAGGAGCGACTCTTCCGGAATGGTCTTGAGCAGGTCTTCAAACTCCTTCAGCGAACGTGCCACTGCGATCTGCCCGCCTTCCTTGTCACGGTAAATGAAATTGCCGAAGCCGAGGTAATGGGTGATAAAGCTCCGGAAATCGACCAGCAGGGTCTCGGAGTTCTTGTTGATGAAAGAGGCTTTCAGTTCATAGGCCTTCTGGGCGTTTTGCTCTTCCGACGACTGCAGGACGATGGGCAGGTCGAGAAGTTCGCGGCGTGTCTGTTTTACCAGGCTGAACCCGGCCGACTCGTTCAGTTTCCCGTCTTTCTTAAACTTCACGTCGGAGATCAGACACAGGATGTTGTCGCGGTACTTGTTGAAAATATAGATGGCCTCTTCGTAGGTGGAAGCCAGCAGGATCTTGGGGCGGGCTTTCAGCCGGAGGATGCGGTAGAGTTCGTCGGTGGTGACATCTTCGATGATGTTCTTGGTCTGTTCCAGCACGATGTTATAGAGCATCGGCAGGTAGAGCGAGTAGTATTTCGAAGAATCTTCGACCAGCAGGATCACCCGGACCATGCCGATGGAGGTATCGTTCTCCACATTGATCTTGTCTTCGAGGTAGTTGATCATGGCGAAGAAGATCTTGGAGTCGCCGTTCCACACGAAGAGGCGGTCGATCCATGTCAGTTTTTCGGGATCTTCTTCATAATCGACGATGTCGGAATTGTTGTTCAGAAGCAGGAATACCGGGATATAAGGATATGCCGCTTTGACTTTTCGGCTCAGTTCGACGGGAAAGAGTTTGTCGGTACCGACCATGAGGATGATCAGGTCATAATGCTTGTTACCGAGCTGTTCCATCACTTCGTCGGTGGTGGAGACCCCTGTAATGCGCGGCATGGTGCTCAGGCTCAGCGAGTAGAATTCTCCGAGTACATGTTCCGAAAACCTGCCCTCCTTTTCGATGCTGTAGGCATCGTACAGATTGGCGACCAGCAGGATCTCCTTCACCTTGAAGGGCATCAGGTCGTGATACAGGTCGCGGTTGTAATTGGTCCGGTTGAGGAAAGTCTGCAGCAGTTTGCGGCTGTATCTCACCGGTCCGGAAGGTTCTTCCCGGCCTGAGTCGGCCTCTTTGCTTCCGGTTTTTCTGAGGATGGCCTTGCCTTTGACCGAGTTGAGGTACCCGGTGATCATGTTGGCCATGTTGATGATCAGGTGTCGTTCCTCCTCGAGGAAAGGGCCTTCATAGGAGGGTTGGAACGCCTTCAGGTAACACACCTGGATAAACCCGCGCTGGCTGTCGATGGTCTCGAATTCCTGTTTCTGCGACCATTCCGTTTCACGGAAGGCCGGGGTCCTGACATCGATATTCCCGTACCGGATCCTGGCGACCGTGTAGTCGGGATACTGATAGGCGCGGGGAAGTACGAGGCATATCTGGTGAAGCGCCTCTTCGATGGGTTTGCCGGTCCGCAGGATGGCGGTTGACTGGTTGATGGCAGCCAGCTCTTTGAGACGTTCGCGGGTGATGTAGCGGCCTTCCCGTCCTTTTACCCCGTTGATGAACCCCTCGATAAGGCTGGCCAGGTTGATGATCAGGTTACGCTCTTCCCGCAGGAAGGGTCCTTCGTCACATTCGGGAAACTCATCGAGATAAACCACCTCGAGGGTGCCGCGCTGGTTGTCGATCGTCTCGAAAGGCTGTTCCTGTTTCCATCCTGTGACCACGAACCCGGGACTGGTGAACTCCATGTCTTCGTAACGGATCCTGACGGCGGCATGTTCGGGGTACTGCCACGCCGCCGGCAGTATATGGCAGATACGGGCCAGCACGTCGGGCACAGAGGTTCCCGATTTTATGATCGCCGTGGTCTCGTTGATGGCGGCCAGTTCCTTGAGCCTTTCCTGGCTGCTGGTCACCAGCCGTTCAACATCCGGGGTACCGGGAATGCCGCCATTGCCGGGGTAGTTTGGATTTTCGGAGGGAGGCATGGGGCAAAGGGGGATATGGCGCCAAAATTAGCACAAACTTTTCATACCAACCAAATGGAATTTTTCGGCAGCGGAGCAGGCTATCCCGTTGCACCTCTCCGGGTGATGAGGGCCCGGGAGACTTTATCGGGGATGACCATATTCCCGTGCAGGACCTGCCTGAACACACTGATCATGGTCTCCTTCGGTTCCGATTTGTTGATAAATCCCATGATGCCCAGCCGGAACATTTTTATCTGCCACCGCAACGAATCCTCCATCGTCAGGATGACGATCGGCAATGCCGGAAAAGCCTGCTGCAATTTCGTGAAATTATCGACCGGCGGGGAATCGCCGATAAACAGATCCAGTACGATGATATCGGGCTTTACCCGGGGGATCTTCTCCATCGCCTCCTCAAGGGTGGTGGCGGATCCGGCCAGTGCGATCCCGTCTAAGTCAGGGTCAAAGGTCTTGTAAAGTCCTTCGAGGATAAGGAAATGGTCATCAATGGCGAAGAGTTTGATCATCATGATGGGTGCAGATCAGGAATTCAAAGATAATATAAGTTTGGTTGTTACCTACTAACTACCTTACTTTTTATAATTTATATTTTTTCCTGATTATTTATCCTGCGTATCTGCTGCAATATGAATACGTGATATACGTATTAGCTTTACGTATTTTTCTTATAAAGTTGATTGATAACTCTTTATCGTTGAAAATTTGTAAACATTTCCCTTGGCGGAATAAAAAAATGTGTAATATTGTGAATCGTTTCACACACGCGCATTTTGCGCTTTCATTATTAATCCAAATCTTCCCATTATGAACAACGACATGTTAAAAAAGCTGCTCGACGAATTCATGGCAAAAGTGATCGCCAAGAATCCGGGTGAAAAAGAGTTTCATCAGGCTGTGATGGAGGTGGCGGAATCGCTGATCCCGTTCATTGAAGAGAATCCGAAGTACAAGCAGGCCAAGATCCTGGAGCGACTGGCTGAGCCCGAACGTATTATCATTTTCCGTGTTCCCTGGATGAACGACAAGGGTGAGATCCAGATCAACCGTGGTTTCCGCATTGAGATGAACAGCGCGATCGGCCCCTACAAAGGAGGATTGCGTTTCCACCCGACGGTCAACCTCGGCATCCTGAAGTTCCTGGCTTTCGAACAGGTTCTCAAGAACAGCCTCACCACCCTGCCCATGGGTGGAGGAAAGGGCGGCAGCGATTTCGATCCCAAGGGTAAGAGCGATAATGAAGTGATGGCATTCTGCCAGAGTTTTATGACCGAGCTGCAGCGGCACATCGGTCCGGATACCGACGTTCCGGCGGGCGACATCGGGGTCGGCGGCCGTGAGATCGGCTTTATGTTCGGCCAGTACAAACGTCTGCGCAACGAATTCACCGGCGTACTTACCGGTAAGGGCCTTGAGTGGGGCGGTTCGCTGATCCGTCCTGAGGCAACCGGATACGGGCAGGTCTATTTTGCCGAAGAGATGCTGAAGACCCGCGGGCTCGATTTCAAGGGTAAAATCGTAACCGTTTCGGGATCGGGCAACGTGGCCCAGTATGCCACGCAAAAGGTCACCCAGCTGGGCGGCAAGGTTGTCACCTTATCCGACTCCGAAGGGTACATCCATGATCCGAAGGGCATCGATCCCGAAAAACTGGCGTTCGTGATGCACCTGAAGAACGTGAAGCGCGGCCGTATCAAGGAGTACATCGAGAAGTACCCCGAAGCCACCTACGTTGCCGGCAAGCGTCCGTGGGAAGTGAAGTGCGACATTGCACTGCCCAGCGCAACCCAGAACGAGATCGACGCGAACGACGCCAACAACCTGGTGAACAACGGTTGTTTCTGCGTGTCCGAAGGAGCCAACATGCCCTCGACCCCCGAAGCGATCGAGATCTATATTGCCAAGAAGATCCTGTACGGACCCGGCAAGGCTGCCAACGCCGGCGGTGTGGCCACGTCCGGACTTGAAATGTCACAGAACTCCATGCGACTGTCGTGGACCCGCGAAGAGGTGGATCACCGCCTCCATAATATCATGATCAACATCCATCAGAATTGTGTCAAGTGGGGAACCGAACCCGACGGCTTCATCAACTACGTGAAAGGCGCCAACATTGGCGGTTTCGTAAAGGTGGCCGACGCGATGATCGCACAGGGACTTGTATAAGGAATGACCCGTTTGTTTTGATTCAGGCGGGGGCCCGGCAACGGGCCTCCGCTTTTTTTATCCCGTCAGCGACCGGGATGGTCCAGCTTCGAAGCCGCCCGCCAGGCAAGGATCAGGATCAGTCCGGAATAGAGCAGCGAAGTGCAGAACAGGACCATGGCGGCTGCAATCAATCCGTAATGCGGAATTAACATGGCATTGAACGCGATATTGAGCGCTACCGTGACCGTCAGTGCCAGCAGCAGCCCGGAAGTCCGGTAAAAAAGCTCCGTGAATCGCTGAAACAGCATGGCCACCTGCCAGAGAAAAGCAGCCAGCATCAAAGGCAGGTAGATTCTCCAGTTGTCCAGTTCAGGCAAACCCAGCAGCCTTCCGAAAAGGTCCTTTTTAACCACCATGAACACGATGAAGGCTACGATGAAGATCAGGATCTCAAAACTGAGCGCCTCCTTGGCGGCGGTCCAGGCATTGACCCGGTGACGGGAATTCCAATGATCCTGGATCTTCGACTGGTAGGCGATATAGATCGGGAAACTGGCGAAGGTAACCGTTTTGAACAGCAAATCTTTTACGGCCGAATACATCCCCGCTTCCCGGATGCCGAGGAGCCCGCCAACCAGGAACCGGTCGGCCGCCAGGACCAGGTGCGACAGGAAGATATAGAGGGCCAGTCCATACCCAAAATCAACCACCCTCGAAAAAAAGCGGGAATCCCAGTAGATTTTTCTGAGATTTACCCGGAACAAACCCTTGACCCGGATCAGCGACCGAAGGACCAGGACTCCGGCCAGCGCCACCACGTAGGAAGCAAAAAGCACCATGGCCGATCGCCATTCGAGAAAAAAGATTCCGGTCAGCAGGGCAAGCAGGATGATTACATGGTCGGAACCTTCGAGGATGGCAGTCCGGATCGATTTATGGTACGCGTGAAGCACCGCCTGGTGAAAAAGAAAAAAATGGTTCAGGAATGCGTAAAGCGATACGATGACGAGGGATATCCCGTCAAGCCGGAAGTAAAAATATCCGGCGGCCGCCACCAGCAGGGTACTGCAAACGGCGCTGAGAATGGTGAGATCGTAAAACCGTCCTAAAACGACATCGCTCTCGCGGGGCATGCCCGACAGGAACCGGAGCACACTCACCTGGACCCAGTGAAACGTGAGGGTGATCACCAGGAGCACAGTAAAAAACAGCAATGAGTACCGCCCGTACTCCACAGGACCGAGGAACCGGATGGCCAGGATGATGACCGCCAAATTGACCAGTGCCGGAATGAACCTTCCGCCCAGGTACTTGATAACTTCGCTTTTCATGGCACGAAGGCCCGCCGCAGTTCATGTTCAGGGCTTCTTCCCTGCCTCTTTCAGAAAGAAGGGCAGTGGCCGGAGCACCTTGTCGAAAGTATAATACTGGATCAGTGTAAAGTCCTTCCCGTTGTTCAATGAAGCATACAGTCGGTCGAGATCATAGGGAAGCGGTGTACCGTTGGGACTGGTTTGTCCTTCGGGCCCCTTTTTATGGTAGGTGGTAACGGTCCGGGTCACCCCTGCCGTATCGGTGAGGGTGAGGATGATGAAGGGTTGTGAGCGCAGGATGGAATCCTTGTAAGCCGGGTTGATGTCGTTGAGAAGGGCTTCGTAACTCAGATTCCGGAATCCCGATAAAAAGTTCAGCAGCCGGAGGGTATCGTAACCGACGATCTCCTTCTGACCGGAAAGGGCGACCAGAGTAAAATGGTTCTTGCCGTCATTCCGTACTTCATACGAATACTCCGGGGTAGCAGGCACTTCCACTTTCACCCTGGCAATACCGGTGATGGCCACGCGGAAAATGTTGTAATCGCGCCAGTACTTTTCGATCGGGCTGTAACGCGGCGACACGAAGCCCCGGAATCCGGGGAGGAAGACGATGAAAGGTTCCTCGGATCCCTGCATGAGCATGAAGCAGCCCAGGTTGCTCTGGGTGGCGCCGCCCACATAGTAGACCTTCGTAAGTTTCTCGTGCGGGAACCAACGGCGGCCCAGCAGTTCGATGCGATACGCCTGCTGGTAGATCTCCACCTTCACGGCATTGACGGCCAACTCCTTGATGATGTTATTCCGGGCCGCTTTTGCCACGGGTTGCTGAACCTCGATATTGACCATGGTTTTGAGCAGCAGGTCGATGTTCTGGTTTTGACCCGGATATTTGCCGTTGACCGTCCATTGTCCTGGACCCCGGCGGGTCAGGGTGACGGTATTGTTGTTTTTATCCGCCATGAATATACGGGTCACCGTGGTCGAATCATCGAGTTTGAAACCGCTGTCGGAACGGCTGAAGGTGCTGCTTGACCGGCTTGCCCACAGGATGACGGCGACCAGGGCGAGGGCGATAAAGGTTACGAATATGATTTTGTTCTTCTTCATGACGGATTGGCTCTTGCTGACCGGTGCGTGGCGAATTTCTGCCTTCTCAGCCTGTATTTCGTAATGCCGAATCCCGCGATCACCAGGGCCGGCAACAGCAGGTTGAACAGTTGCCAGAACAGGCGTTGCCTGGCCACCCGTGTGGTATCGAGCAAACGAAGTTTCAGTTCACGTGACCTGACCGAGATCAGTCCGGAATCGTCGCACAGGTAGTTGATGGCATTCAGCACCAGGTCTTTATTTCCGAACTGCTGCCGGGTGTACTGATCATAACCCAGCGGCAGCGGGTAACCTTTGGAATAGTGGAACTGGTTTTTCACCACATCCCCGTCGGCGATCAGGATCATTTTTGTTTTCCGGCTTTTGGCACGGAATCCGAGATCGGGGTTGCTGGCCAGTTCAGGGGGAATGCGAAAGTTATAGGCCGACTGGAATTCGCCTTCCAGCAGGACGGCGACCGGAAGGGGTCCTTTGCTGAACATCCTTTCGTCGGGAGCTTCCTTCAGGATGTCGAGGTCGATCAGGGCAGGTGCATTGACGGCACGTGCATATGGGGAGGTTTCGAGAAGGATGGTTTTTTTCACGCCCGGGGTATTCACGGTATCCACGGTGCTGATGAACTCGGTCCGGATGGCGTTGAGTCCGTTCACGATGGGATTCGGAATGCCGGGCAACAGCACCGGGAAGAAATACCATTTAAAAAAACCGAATTGCGGCTGGTCCCCGATCTGCCCTGTTTTCACCGGGATTGGCAGTGCATTCAGGTCCTGGACCAGGTTGACGTTGGCCCTCACCCCATAGGTAAAGAGCATATCCTCCAGGTTGATGTCATTGGGAATTCCCATGGTGGTATTGAATTTCCGGAGGCTGTCCATGCTGGCAAAAACAGGATCGATCAGCCACAGCACCTTTCCGCCGCGCATGATGAACTGGTCGATCAGAAATTTATTTCTTTCGTCGAATGGCAGGGTGGGTTTCGCGATGATGATCGCCCGGTATTTATTGATCAGGGCATCGCGGGCGGAGTCGGTCTTGATCCGGAGGGCCAGGTTGGTGATCTTTCCGTTGAGGGTGATCCTTTCGACATTATAGAATTCGCCCAGAGACTGTTCAAAATCGAGGGTCGACATCCGGTCGAGTTCACCCTGGCCTTCGATGATCGCGACGCGGGGTTTGATCACGGTGGTCAGGTTCCGGATGGTTGCGGCCAGGTTATATTCAAGAGATTGGATGCTGTTGTTGAGCACCATGTCATTATCTTCCTGGAGCCGGGCCATGAGCAACTGTACCGGGAGCTGTTCGCCCCGGTACGACACCATGGCTCCGGGGAATATGATCGCCTGCGACGACCCCCCTTTTTTATTGACTCTGAGGTCGGTGGGTTGAAGTCCCCCTTCGATCAGGAGGCGGTAGGTGTCATTCCGGTCTTTTTCGCTGGCATTCTCGGCCGGATCGACGAATTCGTACTGGATGTTGTTCGAATAGGCCCGGAACTCATCGAGCATTTCGCGGGTCTCGTTCGACAATCGCTGAAATCCCGGAGGGAGGTCGCCGGTGAGGTACACCTTGAAGAAGACCACGTCGTCGAGCGAGCGCAGCAGTTTCCGGGTGGCGGGAGCCAGCGAGTAGCGTTTTTCGGCGGTCAGGTCGAGGCGTACATGAAGAAACGAGCCGACGATGTTCATCAGGATAATGACCGCCAGGCCGAGCAGGAAACCGGTGGCATTGGCTTTAAGAACGGCGCTGCGTTTTTTTACCATTTTCTTGCCTCCAGTCTGAGTTTGGTCAGGAGCAGAAAAAACGCAGCCACACTGATAAAATAGATGACGTCGCGGGTATCGATCACCCCGCGGCTCAGGGAGGTATAGTGGGCGTTGAACCCCAGCCGCTGGATGATCAGGCCGATCTTCCCGGACACGAGGAAGGTATAAACGAATTCGAACCCCATGTAGAGGAAGAAGCTGATGAAGAGGGCCAGGATAAAAGATACGATCTGGTTGTCGGTGAGCGAGGAGGCGAAGATGCCGATCGCCACGAAACCGGATCCCAGGAAAAACAGGCCGATGTACGATCCCCAGATGCTCCCGGTGTCGAGGTTCCCCGGGGGAAGGCCCAGGTGGTAAACCGAGAAGTAGTATACCAGGGTGGGGCACAGGGAGACCACGACCAGCACCACGCCGGCAAAGTATTTTGCAAGGATCACCTGCAGATCGGTAAGCGGCTGTGTCATAAGCAATTCGATGGTCCCGCTTTTCTTTTCATCGGCAAACGATCGCATGGTGATCGCCGGGATGAGGAAAAGAAAGACGAAGGGAGCGATGATGAAGAGGCCATCGAGGCCTGCATACCCGTAATCGAGCACATTGAATTCGAGGGGGAACACCCAGAGGAACAGTCCGGTCATCAGGAGAAAGACCACCATGACGATGTAGCCGATGAGCGAATTCAGGAATCCATTGATCTCCTTATAGAAAAGCGTCAGCATCCGGAAGTGGAATTAAGCGTGCAAAATTACGTTTTTTCGCGCTTCGATCTGCAAACGGGGGGAAGATTTCAGGGCATCTGCCGGGAAATATACCGGGAATAATCGTGGAGGCTGGGTTGATAGGTTTCCTTCAAAAGGTGCGAGGAGATGAGGAAATCGGCTGTTGACCGGTTGCATGCAGTCGGAATGTTATAGACCACGGTGATCCGGAGCAGCGCCTTCACATCGACATCGTGGGGTTGGGGCTGCATCGGGTCCCAGAAGAAGATCAGCAGGTCGATCCGGCCCTCGGAGATCATGGCCCCCAGTTGCTGGTCGCCACCCAGGGGTCCCGATTTCAGTTTAAGGATATCGAAGGTGATCTCTTCGCTCCCCTCCAGTTTTCCCCGGATGGTTTCCTCGACCATCCTGCCGGTGGTGCCGGTGCAGATGATATGGTGCCCCAGAAGGGTCTTGTAATTGAACTCGACCCATTCAATCAGATCTTGTTTCCGGTTGTCGTGCGCCACCAGGGCGATGTGTTTGGATTTTTCCATGGGGTCTATTCAATCTCAATGGTTACCAGCTGGTCCATCTTCAGTCCCAGGAGACTGCTGGCTTTTCCCTCGCGGATGGCGATCTCGATATAGCCGCTGGCGGAAAAGAGGGCAAGCATATCACCCTGGCTTACATCCTTATAGGATTTACTGATCGAAGTGATCCGGTAGTTCATCGACCGGAAGGTGATGGCAAACTTGCGGTTCTTCACGGTCGAACGGAAGAGCTTCTCGGTAATATTGACAAAGACATTCTCATAACTGTCGATATAGATCACCTTTCCCCGGATCAGGTCACCCTGGATCACGGGCTGGAAGGCCATCTTCTGCAACAATTTGTCCTTGATAAAACCAAGCTCCTCCACCGGTTTTCCGGAGGCGATATGACAGGCCGCCTTCGCGAACACATCACGCGTAGAAAAGGTGAAGTAATCGCTGTCCTGGATGATGTCGAGTTCGAAGATCCGGTCGGGTTTTTCGTCGAACAGCAGCGAGAATATGCCGTTGTCGGCCCCGATAAAGTAATGTCCCCGGTGGCAGACGACGGTGTGGGGAGTGTCGGTTCCTGCTTCGGTATTGATGGCCAGGATGTGGACGGTCCCTTCGGGAAAGCTGGGGTAAACATTGCGGATGATAAAGGCGGCCTGGTTGAGATCGAACGGCGGAATATGATGCGAAACATCGACGATCCGGGCCTCCGGCATCAGCCGCAGGATGGCTCCCTTGACAGCCCCGGTGTAGTGGTCCTTCGATCCCCAGTCACTGGTCAGCGTAATGATGGCCATGGAAATTTTCGTACATTTGCGTATTCAAAGGTAGGAAAATTTCATGAGCGAGAAGCAGATCGACATAGAATCGTTTCATCCCCTCGATATTTTCGGCGCCAATGACCAGAACCTGGACGTGATCCGGAACTACTTTCCCAAGCTGAAGATCGTTTCGCGCGACAATTATATCAAAGCATTTGGTGAAGAATCGGACCTGGAGATGTTCGCAGAGAAGTTCAACACCCTGCTGCTTCATTTCGAACGGTTCGGCAGGCTGACCAAAAGCGATATCGGGTTGATGCTGAGCCCGGAGAGTTCCGGCCCTTCGCAGGGAAATGAAGGCCAGAACGACGTCCTGGTCCACGGAAAGAACGGGCTCCTGGTAAGGGCCCGTACCGCCAACCAACGCAGGCTCGTGGAGGCCAGCCTGAAGAACGACCTGGTTTTCGCCATCGGTCCCGCCGGTACAGGGAAAACCTATACGGCGGTTGCATTGGCCGTAAAGGCACTAAAGAACAAGGAGATACAACGAATCATCCTGACCCGGCCGGCGGTCGAAGCGGGTGAAAACCTGGGATTTCTTCCGGGCGACCTGAAAGAGAAGCTCGACCCTTACATGCAGCCCCTTTACGATGCGCTGGGCGACATGCTTCCCACCCAGAAGCTGTTGCAATATCTCGAAGATCGGGTGATCGAGATCGCCCCGTTGGCATTTATGCGGGGGCGCACCCTCAACCACGCCTTTGCCATACTTGACGAGGCGCAGAACACCACTCCGAGCCAGCTGAAGATGTTCCTCACCCGCATGGGCGCCTCTTCCAAATTCATCGTAACCGGCGACATCACGCAGATCGACCTGCCGAAAAACCAGGTGAGCGGACTGCTTCATGCCCGGAGCATCCTCGAGCCGGTCGAAGGCATCGGGTTCGTGTATCTCGACAAATCGGACATCATCCGGCACCGGCTGGTGACGAAGATCGTGGAGGCGTATGGGAGTCGTGAGTCGTGAGTCGTGAGTCGTGAGTCGTGAGTCGTGAGTCGTGGGGAACGGGTGTGAGTGTGTTCATTAAAATTATACAGAGATATGACAGACGGAGTTCTTCTGAAGACTGATTTCCGGTTTCCGGGGCAGAAAAGCCTGTACAAAGGAAAGGTACGTGATGTGTACAACATCGGTGACCAGTATCTGGTGATGGTGGCCAGCGACCGGATTTCCGCGTTCGATGTGGTTTTGCCGCGGGGTATCCCGTACAAAGGGCAGGTACTCAACCAGATCGCGGCCAAATTCCTGGATGCCACCTCCGACATCTGTCCGAACTGGAAATACGCATCGCCCGACCCCAACGTGACCATTGGTCGATTCTGCAAGATCTACCCGGTAGAGATGATCATCCGGGGGTACCTGACAGGCAGTTCATGGCGCACCTACCAGAAAGGAGCCCGCCAGATCTGCGGAGTACCTGTCGCCGACGGCATGAGGGAGCACCAGCGCTTTGCCGAACCGATCATCACGCCTACCACGAAAGCAGCCGAAGGTCACGACGAAGACATTACGGAGGCCGAGATTCTCACATCGGGGCTGATCCCTTCCGATGAATACGCGATGATCAAAAAATACACCTTCGATCTCTTCAGAAGGGGAAGCGAGATCGCTGCCAGGCAGGGGCTGATCCTGGTCGACACGAAATACGAGTTCGGGAAGGGTGCCGACGGCCGGATCTACTTGTGCGACGAGATCCACACGCCCGACTCATCCCGTTACTTCTACCTCGAAGGATATGAAGAAAGGCAGCAGCGTGGCGAACCCCAGCGGCAACTTTCCAAGGAGTTTGTCCGCGAATGGCTGATGGCCAACGGTTTCATGGGACAAGAGGGGCAGCAGGTGCCGTCCATGAGCGACGAATGGATCCGGGAGATCTCCGACCGTTACATTGAACTCTACGAAGGCATCACCGGTGAAAAATTCCAGCGCTCTTCGCTGGAAAGGATCCCGGAGCGGGTCGAGGGCAACATTCTCCGCTGGCTATCGGGCCACCACGAACCGGCCTGACATGGACCACCCGTCGCCGGTGAGCCTGCAATAATAAACTCCGGGCGAATAATGGCTCGTATCGAGCAGGATCGTTTGCGGACCGGGAGCCGGTATCGTACTGGTCAGTTCCTCTTTTTTATTCCCCAGCCGGTCGTAAACCTCGATTAAAACAGCGTGGTTTCCTGCATTCAGCTTCACCGGGAAGATGACATAGCGGTCGGCCGGGTTGGGATAAGCAGTGAGCATGACCGGCTGTGCCTCCCCCATGCCACTGGGATTAAAGACCGGGCTTCCGGCCTGGACCCAGGCGGTGTAGATCAGGGTGGCCAGCGTATGTGAAGCATTTCCCATCAGCCGGATGGTGAATTCACCGGTTCCCTCCCACAGGGCCTGGTAATAGGCGTCGGAGTTGGTGCTTCCGGTCAGGCTGGTGGCGCTGTTGTCGGCCTCGAGGACGCTGTCGACGTAAAGATGGTTCGTGTAGAGGTAGTTGAAAATGTAGTCGTTGGTGCTGCCGGTCAGGTAGATGGCCGTGTCGGCTACGTAAGAAAGCTGGCTTTCGTACCGGCTGATCATGCTGGTCTCGTACCGCGAATGAATGCCGTACTGTCCGGTCATCTGTCCGTTATAATTGGCGGTGATGTGCAGGGGCATGTGCCCGTCGCCCACATAATGGCCGAGATCGGCGGCAAAATAGGCCGAACGGTTCCAGTCACGCCGCTGGAAGCAGCTTTTCAGCGAGTCGAAGGTGGCCTGCGTGGCCCAGGGCAGGATGCCCTCGCCGATCACAAAGGAGTATCCGTACTTTGCAACGATGGAATCAAAAGTCTGGGGAATCCGACCCGTCTGGACAAATTCGGGGTAGTTGTCGATATCGATATAATGCCGGGGCGACTCGTTGGGATCCATTTCCTTCCGGTAGTCGGCATCGGAGGCATGGCCGGCGACGTAGGCTGTCCAGTCGGTTCCCAGAAACGACATCGTGGCGGGCAATGCCGGCGCCATGTACTGGCTGATCCGACGGTGGCCTTTCGATCCCCATCCCGAAAGTGCGATCACCGCGATCAGCAGGAGGAGAGTATATGGTTTGACTTTCATTCAAAAAGGGTTAAGAGTGATTCAAGTTCATCGGCTTCGCCCGTGTTGCCTTCCTGCCGGTGAGAGAAGATCAGGTTCATGATCAACCGCCGGATGATGACGGGGTTCGGACAGGGAGTAAAAAACCCGGGCTCGGGTTTAACTTTCAGCTGCCGAATGTAGAGTTCAATCTCGCGCCGCGTGAAGACGGTGCCATTGTTGTAAGGATTGATGTAAAACAGCACATCTCCGGCTCCGGGATTTTCAACTTCCGTATCCGTCAGGCAGGCCAGAATAAAATGCTGCGGAAGATCTACTCCCGATACCGGAAGTCCCAGCCTGCGGGCAAGGACCAGGTAGAGCATCCCAAGGGTAAGGGGGCTTCCTTTGCGGGTTTCAAGGAGTTTATTGAGGTAGTTATTGGATGTCGCCGCCGGTTCGTTCTTATTCCCTTCAAAATGCCGGAGTTCGAAAAAAACGTGGTTGATGATCCTGACAGTTTCAAGGGAGGTGAGATGATCATGCAGTTCGACCCAGATATCCATCCGGATCTGTTCGATCTCGATGATGATCTTTTCTTCATCCAGGTCGGGATAACCGGTTCTGGTGACCAGCAGGAAACCGCGGAGAAGGTCGGAGGATCCGGTGGCGATCCAATCCTCCAGCTGTTCGCGAAGCCTTCCCCTGCGAAGCACCCCAATGATCGACACGAGCCGTTCGCGCACCAGGGGGTTGAAGGAATCTTCCAGCACGATTTCCAGGGGTGCCACCGCATCATATCCAAAGGAAAGCACCCTGTTGCGGATCACGTCAAATGCCACTTCGTCCGGTTCATCCATCAGGTTGATCAGCGCGTCGAGGGTCGTTTTCGGGACGGTGGCGTTCATGGGAGCAGGTTATCAGTATCTTCTGCGGATCGGTTTACCGGGTAAGCTGGTCGAGTACGAGCCGGATCAGCGCGCGCACCGACTCTTTATGATCGGTATTGTATTCGCCGGTGGCCCTGTTGGCGATGAGGGCGCAGAGGGTGACCATCGCGTGGCCCATGAGTGCTCCCAACCCGTAAAGAGCGGATGTTTCCATCTCAAAATTCATCACCCGGTGACCCTGGTGATGAAAACTATGCAGTTTGTCGATCATGGAGGGATCGGTAAGCGGCAGCCGGAGATATCTTCCCTGGGGACCGTAAAACCCGGGGGAGGTTGCTGTTATGCCATAAACTGTGAAGGGTTTGAAGAGTTCGATCAGTCTGGCGGAGCCCTTCACCACATAGGGTTTCGACAGCGAACCCGGCCATCCGGCATGGGCGGCAAAGGCATCCGTGAGTTCATGGTCGATCACATCCGGGGCTCCGTTGTAAAAATAGAGCAGGTTATCGAGTCCGAGCGCGTGTGTCGACAAACAGAAGCTGTTCACCGGGGCATCGGCCTGGATGGCGCCCGAGGTCCCGATCCGCACTATGGTCAGCGACCGGAGATCCCTTTTCAGTTCCCGGCTGTCGAGGTCGAAGTTGACCAGCGCATCGAGTTCATGCATGACGATATCGCAATTGTCGGTTCCGATGCCGGTGGAGAGCGCAGTTATGCGCTTCCCCCTGTAATAGCCGGTGCAGGAGACAAATTCGCGGTTGGATGCACGATGGTCGATCCTGTCGAAATGGACGGCAATCTCTTCGACGCGATTCGGGTCGCCGACCACGATCACGGTATCGGCCAGGTTTTCGGGGCGCATGGCCAGGTGGTACACGCTGCCGTCGCTGTTGACCATCAGGTTGGGTGCCGGGAGAAGCGACATAGTTTTTTTTTTGCAAAGTTAACAATTACCATGATCGGTCGGGCGGCACCTGCCGTCGACTCCCCTCCCGTTCCGCGTGATTTCGTTACTTTTGCCGCATGAAAGCAGAGATCATCAACATCGGCGACGAGTTGCTCATCGGCCAGGTCATCAATACCAATGCGGCCTGGATGGCGGAACAACTCAACCTCTCCGGCATCCCGGTGCATCAGGTCACGGTCATCAGCGACCGGCGGGAACACATACTGGAAGCCCTGAAGGAGGCAGAACATCGGGCGGAGATCGTTCTGCTCTCGGGCGGCATTGGTCCGACCCTCGACGACATCACCAAACAAACCCTTTGCGAATTCTTCAACACCCGGCTGGTATTCTCCGGCGAGGCATACCACGACATCGAAACGCTCTTTGCCGGGCGTGGCTACCCGATGACGGAGAGCAACCGGAAACAGGCGGAGTTGCCGGAATGTTGCATCAGCATTCCCAACATGAACGGAACCGCCCGGGGAATGTGGTTCGAAAAGGAGCGGCCGGGAGGCGGAAAGACCGTTTTCGTGTCGATGCCCGGGGTGCCGTTCGAGATGAAGGAGATGATGAGCCGGACAATTTTGCCGCGACTGTGCGAAACCTTCCATCCCCCGTTCATCCTGCACCGCACCCTGCTGACCCAGGGGGTGGGCGAGTCGTTCCTGGCGGAGCGGCTGGAAGAGTGGGAACGATCGCTGTCACGCGACATCCGGCTGGCTTACCTGCCCCAGCCGGGTATTGTCCGGCTCCGGTTGTCGGCCCTGGGCCCCGACGAAGCAGAACTGCACCGGAAGGTGAATGCGGAGGTCGTCCGGCTGGAAGCGCTCCTGCCCGACTGCCTGTTCGGCTATGACGACGACACGCTGGAAGAGGTTGTCGGGCGAAAGCTGGCCCGGGGCAACGCCACGATCGCCACGGCCGAGAGCTGTACCGGCGGCACCCTGGCTTCGCTCATCACCCGGATTCCCGGAAGCTCGGCCTATTTTAAGGGCTCGGTGGTGGCGTATGCCAACGAGATCAAGTCGGGGATACTGGGGGTGGAGGCGGAGGATCTGCGCCGGCACGGGGCCGTCAGCCGGGAGGTGGTTCTCCAGATGGCCAGGGGGGTACAAACCCTGTTCGGCACCGATTATGCCATTGCCACCACCGGCATCGCAGGGCCGGGGGGAGGAAGCGCGGAAAAACCGGTCGGGACCGCCTGGATCGGCATTGCCACGCCCCATGGGGTCACGGCGCATCATTTCCTGTTCGGCGACCACCGCGAAAGAAATATCCGCCGCACGGTACTGGCAGCGCTGAACCTGCTGAGAAAGGCTATATGAACCGGGTCACGGTGACAATTTTCAAAATATCCATTGCAGATTAAAATAAAAGCCCTATCTTTGCACTCCGTTTTGAAATACCCCAATAACACGAGAAGTCATGGCAAGGATTTGTGAAATTACCGGAAAGACTGCGATCAAAGGAAATTCCGTTTCCCATTCCAACAAAAAGACCAAGCGCTGGTTCAGTCCGAATATCCAGACCAAGACCTTTTTCATTGCCGAGGAGAACCGCGAGATCAAGTTGAGAGTATCGGCCGAAGGCCTGCGCCACATGAACAAAAAGGGCGTGTACGCCTGCATCCGGGAAGCAAGGGAGAAGGGATTTCTGACAAAATAGTTTTTTTTCATGGGTGAAAATGCTGTTACGGTGTAACAGCATTTTTTTTGCCCGCCCCTGCAGAAAATAATTCCTGCGACTTTGCGTTATAAACATTTACGCGACAATCGGTCCCGGATGAGCAAGCATCTTCTTTTCCTGATCCTCTTCCCCATGATGCTCTTGCCGGTCCACCTCCTGAAGGCCCAGCAGACCGACGACAATGCCTCCCTGGTTCAGTTTTCGGGTATTACCCTGACCGCCGACAGCCTCAATCCCGTTCCGTTTACAAAGATCATCGACATCGGCAGCCGCCGCGGCACCAAAAGCGACGTGAACGGGTATTTCTCTTTCGTGGCCCGCCAGCGCGATACGGTGGTCTTTTCCGCCCTGGGATTCAAACCGGCCACCTTCGTCATCCCCGACACCATCACCAAGCAGAAGTATTCGCTGATCCAGCTGATGACCGCCGACACGCTGACGCTGGCGGCTGCCGTGATCTTCCCATGGCCCACCCTCGAAGACTTCAAACGGGCCTTCGTCGAGACGAAGATCCCCGACGACGACCTCGCGATCGCCCGGAAAAACCTACAGGCGGCCGATATCCGCATGCGTGCCGAGGAGTATCCGAACGATCCCTCCATGAATTTCCGCAGTTATGTCGATAACCAGGCCAGCCGGCTTTACTACCTCGGTCAGCAGCAACCCTACAACATATTCAATCCCTTTGCCTGGGCACAGTTCATTAAAGCATGGAAAGAGGGGAAATTCAAATCACAGGAAGAACGACTGAAATGACCCGCCCTTGAAAAAGAGACTCCTTCTTCTTCTTCTCATTCTTCCGGCCCTGGCCTTGCAAGCGCAACAGGGCCTGCTCACGGGCACCATCCGGGGCGAGGAGGGCCAGCCGCTCCAGTTCGTCAACATTGCGGTAAAGGGAACGACAGCCGGGGTGACCACCGGCAAGGAGGGGCGCTTCGAACTTCCTGTTCCGGCCGGCCGCACCGTCACCGTGCTTTTCTCTTTCATCGGGTATGAGACCGATTCCCTCTCGGTGCTCCTGAAAGAGGGAGAGCGGAAACCCGCCGATATAACGCTCCGGCCCGCGGCAACCCAGCTGGAATCGATCGAAGTCAGGGACCAACAGTTGAGGACCAACACCTTCAGCCGGCTCGACCCGAAATCACTCACCCTGATCTCTACCATCAACGCCAGTGTCGAGGACCTGATAAAGACCATGCCCGGCGTTTCTAGCCGGAACGAACTGAGTTCCCAGTACTCGGTGCGCGGAGGCAACTACGACGAAAACCTGGTGTTTGTCAACGATATTGAGATCTACCGCCCCTTTCTGGTGCGGTCGGGGCAGCAGGAGGGACAGAGTTTCCTCAATCCCGACCTGGTGTCGGGCATCTCCTTCTCTTCGGGAGGATTCGACGCCAAATACGGCGATAAAATGTCGTCGGTGCTCGACATCCGTTACAAGAAACCCTCGTCGTTCGGGGCTTCGTTTGACGTGAGCCTGCTGGGTGCCTCGGCCCACGCAGAGGGGATGATCGGAAAGAAATTGTCCTACCTGGTCGGGACCCGTTATAAAACCAATAGTTACCTGTTAAAAGGACTGGATACAAAAGGAAATTACAAGCCCCGTTTCTTTGATCTCCAGGGTATCCTCAACTACGAATTCTCCGACCGGTGGGAACTTTCGGTGCTCGGCACCTTTACCGACAACCAGTACAAGCTGGTCCCTGAAACACGGGAAACCAGTTTCGGCACACTCGACGAAGCTTACAAGATCAAGATCTATTTCGACGGTCATGAAACCGACCGTTACCAGAACTGGCTGACCGCGGCCACCCTCACCTACAAGCCGGTGAAAAACCTGCGCCTGAAGCTGATCTCTTCGATTTTCCAGACCTACGAAGCCGAAACCTACGACATCTCGGGCGAATACTGGCTGGGCAAGCTGGAGGTGTTCCAGGGCAGCGGGCAGGGACAAATCACGGAAGTGATGGGAATCGGGGCATACCTTCAGCATGCCCGCAACTATCTCGACGGCACCGTTTTCAATATCGAACACCGGGGAACCTGGGACAAGGATGAAAGCAGCCTGATCTGGGGCGTCAAGTACCAGCGCGACCAGTTCCACTATTCGGTGAACGAGTGGGAAGTGCAGGATTCGGCCGGGTACACCATTCCCCGGCCACCCGACACCCTGGGTGCAGCCGTCTCGCCGAAAGGAGAGCTTCTGCTTTACCGGGTCATCAACAGCAACAATACCCTCGGCACCCACCGTGTTTCTGGATTCATCCAGGACACCTGGACCTTCAAAAGCCTGCGCAACGACATCGCGCTTACCGCCGGTCTCCGGGCCGTGTATTATGATTACAACCGCCAGGTGGTAGTCAATCCCAGGATCAACCTGTCGTTCAAACCCCACTGGAAAAACGAGACTGTGTTCCGTCTCTCGGCCGGGTACTATTCGCAGCCGCCTGCCTTCCGGGAGATGACCGATGCCGGGGGAACCATTGTCGGGGGGCTGAAAGCACAGACTTCGCTGCAGGTGGTGGCCGGCACCGACTACTATTTCCGTGCCTGGGGCAGGCCTTTCAAGTTCATCGCCGAAGCCTACTACAAAAATATCCGGAACCTGATCCCCTACGAGATCGACAACCTGAAGATCCGGTACTACGGCACCAACGATGCACACGGGTATGCCGCGGGGATCGACTTCCGCGTGCACGGCGAATTTGTGAAAGGGGCGGAATCGTGGGCCAGCCTGTCGTTCCTGAAGACGGCTGAATATTTCCAGGGATCGTGGATCCCGCGACCCACCGACCAGCGGATGAACCTGGCCATCTTTTTCCAGGATTACATCCCCAACTTCCCTACGTGGAAGATGAACCTGACCCTCGTTTACGGGACCGGCCTACCCTTCGGCCCGCCCGATTCGCCCAGAAGCAAGCAGACGCTGAGGATCCCCCCCTACCGCAGGGTCGATATCGGCCTTTCCAAACAGCTTATCGGGACGCACACCCGGATCTCAGAAAAAAACCCGCTCCGGGTATTCGAATCCCTCTGGATCTCGCTCGATATTTTCAACCTCCTGCAAATCAGCAATACCGTTTCATACCTCTGGGTCACCGACATCAACGGGAACGAGTATGCCGTCCCCAACTATCTGACACCCAGAACATTCAATCTGAAACTTTCCGGAAAATTCTAGTGACCGGGTGGCCTTGTCCGCCCGTCCGCTTGTCCGCTTGTCCGCCCGTCCGCTTGTCCGTGGCGGGGTGATCAGATGCGCAGGATATTTTCGAACCCGCCGCGGGAATAACGATCCACCATCTTGTAACGCTGGATCTTGCCGCTGCTGGTGCGGGGGATATCGGCCGAGCGGATCAGTACAAAGGTATCGGGACTGAGTCCGACGGCAGCGGAAAGGCAGGCACGGACCTCCCTGCAGAGGGAATGGGCCGGTTCACCCGGGTTGGCCGCGAGGAAAACAAGCAGCCGGTCGCGACCCTCCTTTTCGTCGAACACACCGGCGATGACCAGCTTTCCTTCGAGGGCCGGGTTAGCCTTCAGGGCCACCGTCTCGAGGTCATGGGCATAGAAGTTCACACCGTTGATGAAGATGATATCCTTTTTTCTTCCGGTGACAAACAGGCTGCCCTGGTGAATGAAGCCCAGGTCGCCGGTCATCATCCATTCGGCATGGAAGAGCCCGGCGTTTCCCGACGGATTCCCAAAGTATCCCGAACAGCAACTCTCGCCGCGCACCAAAATATTGCCAATTCTTCCTTCGCCAAGCTCCTGGTGGTGATCATCGGTTATCTGCACCGTGACATGCGGTAAAGGGCTTCCCAGATCAACCAGTTCGACCACCCCCTTGTGGAGGTCGGGCACACACTCTTTGGCATACCCCTTCAGCAGTTCATTCCTGTGAAAACGCTTTACAATGGCCTCCTGATGGATGGGTGGAAAAGTCACTGCCAGCGTCGCTTCGGCGAGACCGTACACAGGGAACATGCATTTGGGATCCATCTTATAGGGTTCCATTTCATGCAAAAACCTGAGCATGGTTGCAACGGAAATTGGTTCCGCTCCATTGAATAGGATCCTTACTGATGAGAGATCCCACTTCAAATCCTTTCTCCTCGACAGATAACGGTTCATGAGCATCTGTCCGAAATTTGGGGAGGCCGTGATCGTACATCTCTTTAACGTGATAATGTCAGGCCAAAGCGACGGATGTTTTATGAAGTCCACGGGATCGATGAAGTACTGCGTCATTCCGGCCCTCATCGGAGTGAGGTGAAACCCGATCAAACCCATGTCGTGGTAAAGAGGCATCCAGTTTACCGTAATATCCGTATGAGCAAGGTCAATCCTGTAGCTGATATCGAAAGTATTGACAAGCAGGTTTTTGTGTGTTAAAACAATTCCTTTCGGCTCTCCTGTGCTGCCAGAGGAGAACTGAATAAATGCAATATCGGAGCTCCCGACCGAGGCCCGGATGGCTTGACCGGGATTCCCATGCAACACGGATACATCCAGATAACTCCCGCCGGGTATTTTTTCCGATTTCCATCTTTCGATCAGCATTCCGGAGGTTATTATCCGGGGAGAATTCAGTAAATGGAAGACTCTTTCAATTTTTTCCGCGGCCGGATTGACTTCGGTAAAGGAGACCGGCGGTTGAAGCAGGGCGGGTATTATTCCGCCGATAAAACAAGCCCACAGCACGGGCAGGATGTCCTCACTCCGGCTCAGAGACAATATCACTTTGTCTCCGCAACCGATATTTTGTTCCTGCAATCCTGCAAGAAGTGCAAGCGCCTTCCTTTCCAATTCCGGAAAGTTCAGAAAAGTGATCGAACGGTCGGAATGGACGAATCCGACGCCACGATCAGGAAATTCATTGATAACCGAAGTCAACAATCCGGGGAGGGAGGCCGGATCGCTCCTCATATATAACTCATTGTTTTTCATTGGCTTTGCTGGGCAATTTTCGATCCCAGTTCGTAGTAGTAGGCGGCTTTTTCGTTGTCGCCTTTCATCAGGTAAAGGCTGTTGAGCTGGACACATAATTCGTAGCTCGGGTTGATGGCGGCCGCCTTCTCCCAATAGCTTACAGCCGTCGCGGTATCCCTTCGCAGCATGTAGTAGTTGCCGATGTTCACATAGGGCATTTCGAGGTCGGGATACTTTTTCATGATCTCTTCGTTCATCTTCACCGCCCGGTCGAAGTCGCCCATGTCGTTGTACACATTGGCCATGGCGAGCACGGCTTTCAGCTGGTTGGGGTTCACCCGGAGGATGTGTTCGTAACAGGCGATGGCTTTATCGTACTGCTTCAATTCCCGGTAGGCCATACCGAGATTGACCCAGGCAGGCTGCAGGGTCGAATCGAGCCTGATCGCCTTGTTCAGAAAGTACACCGCCGAATCGTAGTTCTTGCCCATGAACAGGTACACGGTTCCCAGGTCGTTCAGGGTCAGGTAATTGTCCTCATACAACGCCAGCGAACGGCGGAAATGGGTGACGATGTAATGGTATTTAAGCTGGTTGACCGACCCCGTGCGAAGGAAGTTGGGATCCCGGTAAACACTGCTCATCAGGTACCCTCCGTAATCCAGGTTGGCTTTCGCCGAGTTGTCGAGGTATTTGATGTCATTCCGGTAGAGTGAAAACAGACTTTTCCAGTCGCGGTTCCTGGTTACCGACAGGACTGTCGACGGGATCAGAAGTATGATCAGCACGGCCAGGATCTTGAGCCGGGCATCCATTTCGATGGTCAGGCTTTTCGGTTCGGTACGGAAGAGGCGGAATATGATGTAAACCAGCGCGATACAGAATCCAAAGGAGGCATTGAAGGCAAACCGTTCGCCGACGATCCCCACCACGGGAAAGAGAATGTTGGAGTACATGGCGATAGCGACCAGGTACCAGAGGATGGCGAAGGAGAGGAGATGCTTTTCCCTGATCTTTTTAACTGCATACAGGAAGAGGCCGGCATGGAGCAGGAAGGAGATCATGGGCCACAGGCTGATGATGGATCTCACTGAGATCATATCGTAACCATAGTAATAGAGCAGCGGATAGGGGAACACCATCATACGGAGGTAGAAGAGCAGGGAGCCGAAACCGGTCCCTAAACGGATCCCAAAGGCTTTCTCGATGAAAAGGGGATTTTCGATGAAGGAATTGGTCAGGTGCCGCGGCGGCAGGTAAAGCCGGGGAATCCATTGGGCGGCGGCCACGGCGGCCAGGATGACGACGAACACGATGATCAGCCTTTTGGCCGGTATCCCGGTGAAGAACCACAGGGTCAGCGGGATCAGCAGAAGGAAGGGCAGGATGGCTGATTTGCTCAGGTAACCGATGAAAAAGAGGAGGGCCGCCAGGGCGATGTAGCCGGGATTCCGCCGTTCGGCATACCGTATCATGCTCCAAAGCGAGCCCAGTCCGCAGAGGAAGGCCAGTAACTCGTCGCGGTTTTTCAGGCTGGCCACCACTTCGGTATGGACCGGGTGGGCCATGAAAAGCAGGGTGACCAAAAATGGAAACAGGATGTTGTAATTTTTCAGCAACCGTTTCAGGATGAAAAAAAGCAGCACCGAAACGCATGCGTAAAGCAGGATATTGATGATATGACTTCTTCCCGGTTTTTCGCCCCACAGCTGGTATTCGAGTGCAAACGTGGCTTTAACCACCGGCCGGTAGTCGGTCGAAGAGCTGCCGACATTACCCTGTTTGGTAAAATACCGGGTGGAGAAGATCTCGGGGATGGCTTTAATCCCCTTCTTTACCGTCTCGTTGTTGGTCACCAGGTTGTCATCAACCGAATACTTGTTCCACACAGTATTTCCATAGAGTATGATGGCAAAGGCGAAAAAGGAAAGGATGAAATAGAGGTTGGCCCTGGTCCGGCGGGGGGCAGGAACCGTTTTGCCCGGCGGGTTTGCGGCTTTTTTAATGGCAGGAGGGATTCTGGAAGGAGCAGAGTGGCTTCCGGCATTCCGTTCTTTTTTCATCCGGCAATGGAAATTTATGCAAAGGTAGAGATTTCTGCCGCAAGCCTGACGAAGTCGCCGACGGAAAGTCGCTCGGCGCGCAGGGCGAGGGTCGTTTCCATCCAACCCTTTTCGGCACCTTGCAACAATCCCGGGGGAAGCATCCCGCGCAAGGCGTTCCGCAGTGTTTTCCGCCGCTGGTTGAACGCCGTTTTAACCACCCGGGCAAAGAGCGCTTCGTCACATCCAAGGCTGGATGTCTGGTTCCGCCGCAAGCGGATCACGGCCGAGCGAACCTGAGGGGGGGGATAGAATACGGAAGGTTCGACGGTGAACATGTACTCGATGTCATACCATGCCTGGAGCAGGACACTCAGGATCCCATAGGTGCGGCTGCCCGGTGGTGAGGCGATCCGTTCGGCTACCTCCTTCTGGAACATGCCGGTCACTTCCGGGATCCGGTGGCGGTATTCGATCACCCGGAAAAGGATCTGGGAGGATATGTTATAGGGAAAATTTCCGATCATGGTAAAGGGCGGCCGGGTTTCCTGTTCTTCGCTCCCCGGAGGAAATCCGTCAAGATCGTAACGGAGAAAATCGGCGGTGATGATCCGTCCGGCCATATTGGGGAACGCCGAACGCAGGTAATCCACCGATTCCCGGTCCACCTCCAGAAACCAGGGATCGAACCGGGCATCGGCCAGTATATGGCGGGATAGAACACCCATGCCGGGGCCCACTTCGAGCACCAGGGGGATCGAAGGGTTCAGCAAACCGGTGATCTTCCGGGCGATGTTTTCGTCGCGGAGGAAATGCTGGCCGAGATGTTTTTTCGGACGTACCATCTGGATCTATTGCCCGTCGCCCCGCAGCTGGCGGAATTTCTTCCGGGCATCGGGAACAAAGATGCTTCCGGGGTATTTGTCCATCAGATCCTGGCAGAGTTCCATGGCTTTCGCGCGGTTGTTCAGATGGGTTTCATTCAGGATGGCGGCCTGCATCAGGGATTCGTCGGTCAGTATCCCGTCGGGATACTCCACCACCAGCTGCCGGAGCAGGCTGTCGGCTTTTCCGTATTCGCCTTGCTTCCTCATGATCATGGCCTTTTTATACAGAACATGCTGGAGGATGGGATGATAAGGGAAAAGAGCCGGTATGGAGTCGAGGGTTTTCAGCGCCGCCAACTCCTCGTTCCGGTAATCGAGCAGGTCGGCCCGGGCAAAGATGCCGAGGGCCACCGTGCCGCTGTCGGGATCGTAATTCTCGCTGATCAGCAGCGACAGGGCGATCGCATCGTTGGAGATGAACTTCGAGGTGGCTGCCTTCAGGATGTCGGCCTGGGCCCTGGCCCATCCGAACTCGCCGATGTAGAACGACAGTTTGGCATTCTTGAATTTAGCCTCCTGTCCGATCACATCCGATTTAAAATCCTGGTAGGCCTGCTGGTACAACAGCGTGGCTTCCCACACCTCGCCGGTGAACAGGAGAATGTCGGCCAGTTCGATCTTGCATTTTGCTTTTTCAGCGGGTGTCACGCCGGGCAATTCCAGTGCGCCGTTCAGCAGGCCGGCCGCTTCGGAGGTTTTTCCGAGGTAGAAGGCCCGGATGTGGGCCAGGTTCCGTATCAGGGGAAGGTTGTCGGGGCTGGCCGGGTCGAGGGCGACTTCGGAGGCAAATTCCTTCTCCAGCCCCTCCAGCATTTCACGGGGCGCCGATGGTTCTGCAACGGCTTTCAGATACCGGGTGTTGACCGATTCCCTACGGGCGGTGGCGTAATAAGGTGTGCCCGGCCCTTTCGACTTCAGGTATTCGTAGCATTCGATGGCCACGTCGTAATTCTTGTTTGCCAGGGCCAGGGCCGCCAGCGAAATCAGTTTATCGCCGTTTTCCTTTAATCGCCGGTCGAGGGCCCGGGCCTGGATCAGGGCCAGGTCGAAATCCTTCTGCTGGATCGAGTACCACCAGACCAGTTCGGAATAGGAGGTATTGTCGGGTTCTTTTTGCGTACGGGCAAGGAGGGCCTTCCTCAGGATGGTGTTTTTTTCGTTGTTCACGTCGAACGACAGGGTCATCTGGATCCGGTCCTGTACCGTATTCAGGTACGACTTGTTTAAATCGATCAGGTCCAGATACTCGTCGATGGCGCTTTTAAAATCGCCCGTCCGCTCAAACACCCCGGCCAGTTCAAATCCGAACGGGTAGGAATTATTGAGCAATTGCCGGCCCTTCTGATAGGTCCTGATGGCATATTCGTTCTCGCCGCGTGCCATGAAGGCGTTGGCCAGTTCAAAGACCTGCTGCTGGCTGGGACCCAGTTTTTTCAGCGCCTCTTCATACAATTTCTTTGCCTTTTCGGGATCGCCCGCCCGGAATTGGACGTATCCCTGGTCAACCATATATCGCAACGCTTCCGGCTCGGCCCGCTGGCATTTCCGGATCAGTTTCGTGGCCCCGTCGTAATCCTTCATTTCAACCAGCGAAAGCACCAGGTACTGATAATAGTACAGCGAAGGTTTTTCTTCATACAACTTCCTGAACAACCCGGCGGCCTTGGCAAAATCCTGGCCCTGGTAAAACTGCAGCGCCAGTTGTTCGTCGGTCCCTGCCCGTGGCGCCTCCTGCTGAAAAGGAAGCGGCTGTGGCGTCACATCCTGGGAATAAGCGGAGGAGAAAAGGAGGCACAGAAAGATAAGCAGTGACACGTGACACGTAACACGCGACGACCCGTTCAGAAACCTCATATATTGTTCATTGCTCATTCTTCATTGCTCATTAACAACGCGACGGCCATCCATGCGAGTGTCCCGGTTCCCGTTTCCAGGCTCCGCTCGTCGGCATCGAAGGTGGAGGTATGCAGGTTCGGGCCGGTCTTTTGCCCGCGCCCGGCGACTCCCAGGCGGAACAGGCACGAGGGGATCTCGCGGGCAAACCAGGCAAAGTCCTCGGCCGTCATCCGGCGTTCCAGGTCAACCACATGGTCTGCTCCAAGATATGCCGTTGCAAGCGCAACCAGCCTGGTGGTCAGCTCGGGATCATTGTACAGGAACGGGTACCCCCGGGCGATCTTTACCTCCGCGCTTCCTCCCAGTGTGACGGCGATCCCTGAAGCGATCGTGCCGATCTTCCGGTGGATCTCTTTCCGCCAGTCTTCGTCGTAGGTCCTCACCGTCCCCTCCAGTTTCACCTGATCGGGGATGATATTGGTCCGCCCTTCGCCCGATATCTTCCCGAATGAAATTACTGTCGGCATGACAGGGTCGGCATTCCGGCTGACGATCTGCTGCAGGGCGACCACGATATGCGAAGCGATCAGCACCGGGTCGATCACCTGAGAGGGGGTGGCGGCATGGCCCCCCTTGCCTTTCACGGTGATGAACACCTCGTCGGTGGAGGCCATGTATGCACCGGCACGGAACCCGACATCGCCGGCTTCCATCGTGTTGATCACATGGAGTGCCAGCACATGCGCCGGTTTCGGGTCCTCCAGCACCCCCTCCCCGATCATGGTTATGGCGCCGCCGGGGTAAGTCTCTTCGGAGGGTTGAAAGATCAATTTGACCGTGCCCGTGAAGGAATCTTTCACCGTGCGGAGGATCTTTGCCGCTCCGAGCAGGCACGCCATGTGAAGATCGTGGCCGCAGGCGTGCATAACCCCGGGTTTCAGCGAACGGTAAGCGACTTCGTTCTCTTCGTGGATGGGCAGGGCATCCATGTCGGCCCGCAGGGCGATGCAACGGGAAGCCGGGTCGTTCCCTTCGATCAGCCCCAGGATGCCGGTGCCGGCCACGCCGGTGCGGTGAGGGATTCCGTATTCAGTAAGCTTTTCCGAGATGAATGCAGCCGTGGCGAACTCCTCGCACGATAACTCCGGGTTCCGGTGCAGGTGACGGCGGATGGCGACCACCTCGTCGGAGAATGACTTTGCCAGGGCGGCGATGGTCTGCTTCAGTTCGGTCGGCATGGCATGCGAAGATTGAACCGTCAAAGGTAGGAAATGTTTGGGTTCCCGTCGAAAGCCTACTCAATGACCAATCGCGATGCCGTACTCCATTCCTCCGAGGTGAGGCGGATGAAATAGACCCCCCGGGCGAGGCCGGTAAAATCGATCGACACAGGCACACCCCGGTGAGGCTGGATGCGTCGTTCCGCCATTTTCCTGCCGGATATGTCAAACAGTGTGATCTGCAGAATTCCTTTCACTACCCGGTCTGTGACAAGGGTGAACTTTCCATGGGTGGGGTTGGGATATATCTTTACCGGGGAACATTCCGGCCCGCTTTCACCGATGCCGGAACAATCGTCGGTCAGGATGTAGTCCCCTTTCAGGATCGACCGGGTACGCACCCCGTCCGACACCGTCAGTTTCACGGTATGCCGGCCGGGAGATGCGAACGTCACCGATGGGTTTGCCTCCGTGCTCACCGCCGGGTTGCCCCCTTCGAATTCCCAGTTTCTGGAAACGATGTTGTCGTAGGAATCGTCGGTAAAGGTCACGGCCTGGTTTCGGCAGGCATGGGTCACGGAAGCATGAAAGAGCGGGAATGGCCCGTCGATATTGAGATCGAAGAGCTCCAGGTAGTTCCTCATCAGTTGCGTCCGTGTGGCTGGTGGCTGCACCTCGATCAGTCCGCCAAAGGCGGTGAAAGTCCCGATCGTCTTGTAATCGTCGCCGTCATAAACGATCTCAAGGCTGCGCGGGGGGGAGTCGGTGTTGACAAAGGTGGTGTAGGCCGGGGATACCGGTTCGAGGGTGAAGACAGAAAAGTTGAGGGGCAGGGAATAGACAAAATCCATCGAGTCGGCGAAGGTGGAGTCTCTTCCCGCGATATCAGGGTAGAAGTAAGCAGAGACCTTTTTCGTCGTGTATTTCAGCATCGGATGAAGCGGTGTGTTATTCTGATAATACCACGTATAGTAACTTTCCAGGTACAATTTTCTTCCGCTTTGCAGCCAGCCTGCCAGGGCGATGCCTTCGTCGGAGGTCAGCAGGTGGTTCCCCTGCGTGGCGGTTCCCAGGATGAGGAACATGCATTCATACCGGTCGAGGTTGAACATCAGGTGCCCGGCCGTGTCGTATCCCACCTTCAGGCTGTCGAGCGCTTCGGCCATGGCAGTTCCCGACACGTTGGCGGAGGATAGATCGATCAGCACAACCGGACGGTTTCCCACCCGCAGGTCGAAATCGTACACCATGAGGGGCCCAGTGCTGTCGGAAAGGGTCCATTGCATGGGTATTTCATTCCCCGCCGGCACATCCTGCGAAGCCTTCACCCGGAAACGGCATTCGAAACCGGTATTTACCCTGACACAGTCCACCGGAAGCTCATACGCCGACAGGATCGAAATTCCCGGCACGGGGGTTGTCAGCCTCAGCCTGAGGTCCCGGGCATCGATGCTGCCGTTATTGCGGACCGCGGTCACCAGGTCGGCCACTTCACCGGGGTCGAGAATGCCGTTATGCCCGTCCTCCACCCGGGTCACATCGAGGGCCAGGGTGGGAGCTGCCACCGGGAAACGCAGTTCCTTCTTCCAGGTGGCCGTGCCTGCCCGTGCCGTCAGCATCAGCCGGACCGGATATCCGTCGGAGGCGTTCTGGCGAAGGCGGAAACTGAATGCCGCGGGGATGGTCACCGATTGCCCGGACGGGAGTGTTCCTGCCGGAGATACACTGTCGCCGATCAGGATCATGGGATCGATCGAGGTTAAGGCCAGGGTAAGTGCAGGCAACGACTGCCCTCCCCGGTTTTTCACGACCAGTTTCAGCGAAGCGGGAACTCCCGACTGGAGCCCGGCTCCACTTTCGCTGATCAGTTCATGTTCCATGGAGAGGTCCTGCGAAAGATGCAACGTTTTGTAACCGGTGATCCGGCCGGCATCGGAAACCCTCACGGGAATGTCATACAGCACACCGGGGTCGAATTCATGCACGATCAGCCTGCCCGGCGATGACACTTCGATTCCCCCGGGCATGAGCGGCGGGATAAAGTGAAAGCTTTTCCCCGACATTTCGTTCGCGTTCCATTGTGTGCGCAGGTCGTAATTCCGGTTATCTCCTTTGGAAACCCCGGTGTAAAATATATGCTGGAAGCCCTGGTTTTCCATGGTCCCGTAACATACTTCGTAGCTGCCGTCGGGATAGAGGATCACGGCAAAGTCATCCTGCGAAGCAGCATAATAGGGGGCAACCGAAAGTTGCCACCGGATGATCACGCGGCCGGTTTCGGCCTGTACCCGGATTCCATCGCCTTTGTTCTCCATGAAGGCGTAATTCAGGGAAAACGATGGAACGATCACCGGGAACATGCGCAGCATCGCAGTTTCATCGATGGTGTAAGGTGCCGGCAGGTTTTGTGGCTCAAAGCACAGGAATCCGTAATGGTTGGCATAGACGGTGTCATAGGTCTTCCCATAAAAGGGGAATGGGAAAGGCAGGGCAACGGTGGCAAATTTCCGGGTTTCTGAATGGACTACCAGAGAAGGGCCGGTCACCAGCGGTTCGGGGGTGACCGAGGGCTTTCCGAGGTACTCTTCGACCAGCGACCATTCGTAAGGCTGGCTGCCTCCGTTGGCTTCCAGCTGAAATCCCGGTGGCTGCAGCGAGGCGACGGGAGGCAATGAATCGGTGATGATCTGTACCCCGGGCTTCTGAAAGGATGCCACCGCCGATACGAGGGTGACGCCGTTCGGGCTGATGGCCACGCCGGTATCTGCTGAAGAGACCCCTGCCGGGATTGCATGGTGGATGAAAGTGGCCGAGCGGATCTTCCCGTGGCCGAAGTTGTCGGGATCCCGCTCCTCGACCATCAGGAAATATCTAGCCGGTTGTCCCGCCGGAACAAAATTGAGCAAAGGGGTCACGTCAAGGCCCAGTTCCAGGCGTTGCGCCTCCGGCAGGGTGTCATACCCCTGCATGGGATATTCTCCGCCCTGGTAACCGAACATGGGAAAATCGATGATGTGCGCGGGTACCTCGTCGAGGGTATCGCGGCTCACCCCGGCTTTGAGCCGGATGAGGCTGCGGGCATTGTACTCCAGGTCGGCTTTTAACGTAAGAAGGGGTGAATATCCCGTATCGGCTTCCACAAAATAGACGCGGTCGTTCCAGATCCCTCCGTCCCCGTAACCGAGGGCAAAATTCCTGTAAAGGGAATAGGCGAATCCGTCGTCGGCCCACCAGGTGCCGTATGAGTTGGCGATCTTGAATCCTCCCATTTCCCAGTCGCGGGCATCCACCTTTCCGTCGCCTGTGATATCCAGGTTATTGGTGTACTTTCCGTCCTGGTTCACATCGAAACGGATGGAGTCGTTGTAACCGATCACCGTCAGTCCGTGATTCGGGTCGAAATGCCAGCCATTGATCAGATGTTTGCCCGCTTCGGGGGTTCCGGCCGGCAGTTGGGCTAAAAAATTCAGGGTATAGCTGCTGGTGGTGAAGCAGGCGATACCGCCTTTGGCCGAACCATCGAGATGGTCGAACAGGAAATTCTTCAGCGCCAGCACCCCGTCGGTGCTGTTGGTTTTGATCGCTTTCACTCCCCGGATCCGGTTCTTCATCCCCCGGTAGTACTTGTCGTATCCGCTGATCCATCCCAGTACGCCGGTGGCCGTGTCGAATCCGTAATCATCCCCTGTCATATGCCCCTGCTGCCGGATCACGTCAAAACTGTGAAGGAAGTCAACTCCGACATAACGGTCGCCCTGGTTCAGGAAATTCCATGTGTAGTGTGCAGGATAATAGTTCTCCGGCAGTTTCCCGTCGCGGTTCCGTACGCGGTTGATCTCATAGGCGACCGTATAAACGACCCCGGCGTACTGCTGGCAGGTATAGAACATGTACTGGTCCTGGATGTTGGGCCAGTGGATGTTCTGTGAATTATCGACCATGGCGGGAAGCGTCCGGTCGAGGATTTCCCGGGGAACCTCAACCAGCGGGATCCTGACCGCCCTCACCGAATCGCGGGCTCGCTGTTCGGAAGAGACCACCGGTGTAAACCGGAGAGCCGGATGTTCCTGCGAGTAAACGGTTGAAGGGTTCAGCAGGCAGGCAAGCAGACATAAAAGGACGGGAAAGGTGTGTTTCATCATGGTCTTGAAAAGACAAAGATAGGATGAAACAGGACACGACGAAAATCGCAATTCGTCAATCGTCAATCGTCAATCGTCAATCGTAAATTACAATGGGATGTTCCCGTGTTTTTTCGGCGGGTTAGTCTTGCTCTTGGTCCGGGTGAGGTCGAGGGCCTGGATCAGTTTGGTGCGGGTCTGGCGGGGCATGATGATCTCGTCGATATAACCCAGTTCGGCCGCTTTGTAAGGATTGGCAAAGGTATGCCGGTAATGGTCTACCGCTTCGGTCCTCTCCGCGTCGTTCAGTTTTCCTTTATGGATGATGTTGACGGCGCCTTCGGGGCCCATCACGGCGATCTCGGCGGTGGGATACGCGTAATTGACATCCGCCCCGATGTGTTTGCTCGACATCACGTCGTAGGCGCCGCCGTAGGCTTTCCGGGTGATCACGGTGATCTTCGGGACCGTCGCCTCGGAAAAGGCGTAGAGGAGTTTGGCGCCATGCTTGATGATACCGCCGAACTCCTGGGTGGTGCCGGGCAGGAATCCCGGCACATCGACGAAAGTGATGATCGGGATGTTGAAGCAGTCGCAGAACCGCACGAAACGGGCGGCTTTGACCGATGAATTGATATCGAGCACGCCGGCCAGGTAGGCAGGTTGGTTCGCCACGATCCCCACAGGCTTTCCGTCGAGGCGGGCAAACCCGGTGAGGATGTTCTGGGCGTAATGGGGCATCACCTCGAAGAAATTATGATGATCGACCACCGTGGTGATGATCTCCTTCATATCATAGGGCTTGTTGGGATCGGCCGGGACGGTGGACTGCAGCTTTTCGTCCTGGCGCATGATGTCGTCGGTACACGGCCGGGAGGGTGGATCCTCCATGTTGTTGGAGGGAAGGAAGCTCATCAGCTCGCGGATCATCAGCACCACCTGTTCATCGTTTTCGGCGGCGAAGTGAGCCACGCCGCTTTTCCCGTTATGCGCCATGGCGCCTCCCAGGTCTTCCATGGTCACCTCTTCGTGGGTGACCGTCTTGATTACTTCGGGGCCGGTCACGAACATGTAGCTCGACTCTTTGACCATGAAGATGAAGTCGGTCATGGCGGGAGAATAGACAGCTCCGCCGGCACAGGGCCCCATGATGGCCGATACCTGCGGGATGACCC
>CAYVVG010000003.1:0-111227 GCA_964455285.1 uncultured Prolixibacteraceae bacterium | reverse complement strand
CCCTCTCCGAGGCGGAGAGGGGGCCGGGGGGTGAGGTATTACCGAGGCGGAGAGGGGGCAGGGGGTGGGGTATCCAATTCCTCCAGGATCCCCATCACCTCCTCGGTCGTCGGGGCCGTCACCAGCCTCATCCGCCACGGTTTGAAGTCGGGTACGCCTTTGAAATAGCCGCTGTAGAGCTTGCGGAGTTCGAAGAGGGTGGTGCGGTCGCCCTTGTATGGGATGGAGGCAAGAATATGTCTTCTCACCAGGCTGACCCGCTCGGACAGGGGAGGAGTTTCAGGTAAAGTGTGCGCAGCCATCCAGGTCTTGATCTCGCGGAAGATCCAGGGATTGCCGGTGGCCGCCCGGCCGATCAGGATGCCGTCCACCCCGTAACGGTTCTTCATCTCCTCCGCCACGGGGCCCGAATCAACGTCGCCATTCCCGAATACCGGAATATGGATCCGGGGATTGTTCTTCACTTCGCCGATCAGGGTCCAGTCGGCCTTTCCGCCGTACAACTGCGCCCGGGTGCGACCGTGGATGGCAATGGCCCGGATCCCCACATCCTGCAACCGCTCGGCGATGTCGACGATCTCCTTGTGCTGTTCGTCCCACCCCAGCCGCGTTTTCACCGTCACCGGCAGGGAGGTCGATCCGACCACCTCCGCCGTCATCCGCACCATCTTCGGGATGTCCTGCAACAGCGCCGCCCCGCCTCCCTTCATCACGATCTTACGCACCGGGCAGCCGAAGTTGAGGTCGATGAAATCGGGGCCCGCCGATTCAGCCACCGCGGCCGCCTTCATCATCGAGGTCTCGTTGTCTCCGAAGATCTGGATCCCGATGGGACGCTCCGACGGCTCGAAACGCATCTTGTTGAAACTCCGTTCGGCATCCCGGATCAGCCCTTCGGCGGCGATGAACTCGGTCACCAGCACGTCGGCGCCGTACTCCTTGCACAGCACCCGGAAAGGGGAGTCGGTGACATCCTCCATCGGCGCCAGGATCAGCGGAAAGTCGGGCAGGACGATATCGCCTATCTTCGGCAAATTGTGCTAATTTAGCCGCAAAAATAGCCAATTTAGGTGGACCCCCGCAAACCGCCCCTCCTCGGAAGCCTCACCCCCTTCAGCCGGCTGCTTTTCTCGGTGCTGCTGATGGTCTCCTGCTTCTCCCTGACCTTTCTCGGGGCCCTGTTGCTCGCCATCCCGCTTTACGGGTTGAGCCCGGCAGCCATCATGGAGTCCATGACGATGACCGCCGGGGAGGAGAACATCCGCCTGCTGGAGTACTTCCAGGTTGCCCAATCGTTCGGACTTTTCATTATCCCCCCGCTCCTGGCCGGATGGTTTTTTGGCCGGAACGCCTTGAACTTCATGGCCCTCGACCGGTCTCCCGGCTGGATCTTCTACCTCCTGACCCTGGTGCTGATGTTCGTCTCGCTGCCTCTCATCAACTGGCTGATCGGGGTGAACGAGGGTCTCCGCCTGCCCGAAGCTTTCCGGGCGGTCGAAGAGTGGATGCGATCGACGGAGGAGGCGGCCACCCGGCTCACCGACGCGTTCATGGAGATGCCCACCGCCGGCGCCTTCCTCTTCAACCTCTTCATGGTGGCCGCCCTGCCCGCGCTGGGCGAAGAACTGGTCTTCCGGGGACTCTTCCAGCGGCTCTTACGCGAGTGGCTCGGCAACATCCACCTTGCCATCCTCTTTTCGGCCATCCTCTTTTCGGCCATGCACATGCAATTCTATGGTTTCCTGCCAAGGATGGCGCTGGGCCTGATGTTCGGTTATCTTTTCCACTGCTCAGGATCGCTATGGATCCCCATCCTGGCCCATTTTCTCAATAACGGCGCCGCCGTGGTGGTCGAATACCTGGCCCAGTCGGGGATTGTCAAAGGAGATTACGAGCAGTTCGGCGCCACGCCGCACGCGGCGCTCATCGCAGGAAGCGCCCTCCTCACCTTGGTCATCTTTTTTATCCTGCGCCGCAGGCAAGCCGGATGAACGATCTTACCGCCCGCCTCTTCACCGACCTCCCCGGCAGCCGCCTGTGCCCCTTCGATATCGCGCTGCTGATCCTCTACGCCCTCACCTGCCTGGCGATCGGACTGCTGGCTTCGCGCCGGAAGACCGACAGCGACTTCATGATCGCCGGCCGGAAGATCGGGGTTGTCGGGTTCGTCACCTCGGTGGTGGCGAGCTACATCGGGGGCGCCGCCCTGGTGGCCTACACCGCCTACGTGTACCGCTTCGGGATTTCAGCCATCGCGGTTTTCGTGGGTACTGCCGCCGGATTCCTGATCTTCATCCCCTATGCCATGAAACTCAGGAAATTCAGCGGCGAGAAAGAGTTCTACACCCTCAGCGACTGGATCAGCTTCCGCATCGGGCGTACAGCCGGCTTTGCTTCGGCCGTAATCCTGATGGCGGTCTATTCCGGCATGTTGCTGAACCAGTTCATCGCCGGCAGCAGCATCCTGGCCAACATCAGCGGATGGTCGTACGAGACCGGTCTGATCATCAGCAGCTGCATCATCGTCACCTACCTTCTCGCCGGGGGATTCCGGAGCGTGATCCGCACCGACATCTTTCAATATATGGTGATGCTGGTGATGGTGGTCCTGCTGGGCGTCGTCATGCTCGACGACCGTCGCACTTTTATTGTGGAACTGGCCGATCTTTCGCGGATGGATGCCGGGATGACCCTGGCTTTCCTGGCTTTCGGGATCCTCATCATTTTCCAGTCGGCCGAGTACTGGCAGCGGGTGTATGGCGCCCGGTCCGACCGCGTAGTCCGCTCCGGGCTCGCCGGCGCCGCCTTCTTCACCGTCTTCACCGGGCTGGCCATCACCCTGGTGGGACTCTCCGCCCACGAGCACATACCCGGCATCGAAGCCCGCGATGCCTTTGCCGAAGGACTTACCCTACTCATGCCCGACCGGCTGCTCGGCGCTGCGCTGATCCTGATCTTCGCCGCCATCATGAGCTCGGCCGACACCCAGATCTTCGTGCTGGCCTCCTCGGCGGCGGTGGACTGGGCAGGAAAACTCAGCCCTGAACTATCGGGCGACCGTCACCGGATGAAGATCACCCGCATCGGGATCGTCGTCTTCACTGCGCTGAGTTTCGCCGGCGCCTGGTTCCTGCGCGACCTGGTAGCCGTGATCGTCTTCATCACCGGAGTCGGATTCTCCATCATCCCGGCGGCCATGGCCTCGTTCCACTGGAAAATCAGCGAAAAAGCTGCGATGGCATCCTTTATCAGCGGCCCTGCCTATGTCCTGGCACTGGTGGGCTATGCCGCTGCACAGCCGCAGCCGGCTGAGTTCTTCAAAGACCGGGCCGACCTGGCCATCCTCTCCATCCTGGTTTCTGCCCTCTTCCTGGTTGCTTTTCAGTGGATGATCCAACAACGGAAACCATGATATACCCGGTAACCCGTCCCCTGCTTCTTCTGATGACCCTCATTCTGGTGGGTTCCGCCTCAATTGCCGGTAACGACACCCTCTCTGCCCCCGCCAAAGAGACCCGGAAAAAGGGTTGGACCTGGGCGGCCCTGCCGATCGTGGCCTGGGATGCCGACCAGGGGCTGCAGCTTGGAGCGCTGGGCCAGGTGTTCGACTATGGCAACGGTGCCAGTTACCCGGAATATCACCATACTTTTTACGCGGAATACTCATGGTTTTCCCGGGGAAGTGCCGTGTATCAGCTTTTCTACGACTCCAAATACCTCCTGCCTGGTAAGATCCGGGTTACTGCCGCACTCGATTACATCCCGGAGCGCATGCTGGATTTTTACGGTTTCAATGGCTATGAATCCAACTTTTCACCATCCGTAACGCGTGAAAATTCAGCCGGTTACATATCGCGCATGTTCTACCGGCAGGAACGGAAGATGTTCCGGGTGCTGGCCGATTTCCAGGGACCCATTGCCGGAGGAAAGTTCCGGTGGCTTGCGGGACTCAACGTGATCGGGATCCGGATGGCTTCCGTCGATATCGACCGGCTTAACAAAGGCAGGGAGGACGATGAGAAACTCCCCGACACGGCCCTGCTCTATGATAAATATGTCAGTTACGGCCTGATCCGTTCTGATGAAAAGGACGGGGGGACAACGGTCTTTCTGAAGGCGGGGATCGTTTACGACACCCGCGATGCGGAAGCGGCTCCTGGCAAAGGCGTCTGGTCGGAAGCGATCCTGCTGGCCGCTCCCCGGTTCCCCCTGGGTCACCGCTATTCGTTTGTCAAGGTCGCCCTGACTCACCGGCAATACATACCGCTCATGAAAAATAAACTGGTGGCCGCCTGCCAGCTGAGCTACCAGGGAACCGTGATCGGCAACACCCCCTGGTACATCCTGCCCTATATTTACACATCGTATGCTTTAACCACCAAACCCGACGGGCTGGGAGGGAACCGAACCCTGCGCGGGGTGGTGCGCAACCGCATCACCGGCGACGGGATCGCTTTCGGGAATGTTGAACTGCGATGGAAAGCATACCAGAGGGTTCTGTTTAACCAGAACCTGTGGATCGGTATCACCGGCTTCGCCGACGGGGGAATGGTCGTACAGGAACACCCGGTCCCCCGAAACCAGATCCCCGTCAATGAGCGTGAACTCCTGATCGGGAGTTCACGGGATCACCTGCACCTGTCGGCGGGACTGGGTTTAAGAATAGCCGTCAACAACAATTTCATCATTGCGGTTGATTACGGCCGAGCCTTCAATCCCCAGGACGGTAAGAGCGGACTTTATATCGGAATCGGTAATATTTTTTAACGGTTTACTGAAGAATCCTCGCGCTAAGCCCTGAGAATTCTTCGATTGCATTGGACTTTTAATTTGTTGCCTGCTATCCCCGAAGTTTCCTTTAAGAAATGGACCGGCGGGGATAAAAAAAAGACCGGCAGCAAACGGCGGCCGGTCTTGTCATGAGTGAATTCGCGTTATTTTTTCTCCTTCTTAGGCTGTGCCTTTTTTGCGGCATCTTGATTTTCTTTGTACCGCATGTCGGGTGTCCCGTCTTTCTTCGTCGGACCGGGGGCCGGTTTGGCAGTTTCCTTGTTTTCCTTGTAACGCATGTCGGGCGTGCCATCCTTCTTGGTCTTTACCGCACCCGGGTCCGGAGCTTTCTTTTCCACCGGTTTGGCCTGCCCGGTCTTCGGTCCGGGAGCACTTTCTGCTTTCTTTTCTGCCGGCTTGACCTGTTCGGTTTTCACCGCATCTTTTTTCTGATCTTTTTTAACAGTTTCGGCTTTCTGGGCGACCACGGCAGTCGAAAAAATAGCAGCCACAAGCAAGATCACTAATTTTTTCATAAACGATCAATTTTAGATTAAAGTGATGCAAACCTAGCGGTCAAATCTGTCGTAATTCTGGAGAAAAAAGTTGAGCCGGGTCCGGAATCCTTCTGTTTCTATCCTTCCTTGGGAGGGTCGGCCTTGGTAGCAGGCGCCTCTTCCGACTGGGGAGGTTTGCCTTCCGATTTTTTCGGTTCTTCGGCCTTGACGTTGGTATGCGGCTTCTTCAGGGTGACCGGTTTCTTTTTCGGTGCGGGCTTTACCTCGTCGGTGTTGGCCGGGGCAGGAGCCTCTTCCGTTTTCGGATTCACCCCCTCTTTGCCAGGTTGTTCCGCCTTTACATTTACATGCTCCTTTTTCAGGGTGACCGGTTTCTTCTTGGGCACGGGCTTTACCTCGTCGGACTGGGGCGGGGGCGCCTTCTCAGCTTTTTTCTCAACAGGCTTGGCCTGTTCCGATTTCACAGCATCCTTTTTCTGGACCGGTTTCGCCTCCTGTTTCTGGGCAAAGGCAACCGTCGCGAAAAAGAGGACGGCAAGCAAAACGACTAGCTTTTTCATACGATAAGGGTTTTAAATTATTATGCATAATTACATTACAATGTTGTATTAATTCTGTAGTAAACAGATATTTTACAGATTTTTTATGAATATGTGAAAATGGGGCTGTTTTTCCCTATTACATCCGGGTTTACCGGCAAAGGTTACCTTTGCGGAATAAACCGGCAGGCACGATGGCATCCCTCCAGGGAATTCGTTTGATTCCGGCAAAACCGGGGAAATGGTTAACGATTCTGGCGTTTTTTATCCTTGCAGTCGTCCTGTCGCTGCTGATCCGGAATCCTGTCCTGAAAATCATCGTGGATGCGAAACGGCAGGCATTCAACCGGGAATTCAACGCCGACCTGAAGATCACCGGGATTGCCTTCCGGGGCATCGCTTCGGTTGAGGCGACCGGCATCTCCCTCCTTCCTGCCGGAGGCGATACGCTTCTGAAAGTCGATACGGCGTATGCCTCGGTCGGGATCCTGAAACTGCTTGCCGGGAGGATCGCCCTGCACGACGTCAGGCTGATCCATGCGATCCTGGTGGCTGAAACGCGCGATTCCGGTTCTAACTATGACTTCCTGATTCATCGGAAGGAGTCGCGGAACCGGGATACGACCGGGTCGCCGGTCAACTATGCGGCGACGGCCGACCGGCTGATGGAGTTCGCGTTCGACAAGATCCCGCTCGCCCTGCAGATCAGGGACCTGCAGCTGGTCGCCAGGAAACAGGGTTACGAGGTGGCTTTCAGGATCGGAAAGTTCGATCTGGCCGATCACTATTTCCGTACCCGGGTTGAAGTGGCGGAGATGGGTCAGACGGCCCGGTGGAACATGGCCGGCCGTTTGGACAACTCACGCCGGATGGCTGAGTTCAGGCTGTGGCCGGCCGACAGCGCCTCGCTGTACCTTCCCTTCCTCGAACACCGGTGGAAGGCCTGTGTCTCGTTCGATACCCTCGCCTTCAGTGTGGCCGAAAGGGAGGTCGCCGGCGACAGGACCCGGATCGCCGGGTACATGACCATCCGGGGGCTCGTGATCGACCATCCGATGATCGCCGCGGTTCCGGTGCGGTTCGAGAAAACCGGCATCCGGTATCTGCTCAACTTCGGACCCGACTTTGCCGAATTGGACAGCGCCACCGGGGTGGACTTCAACCGCATCGACCTACATCCATATTTACGGTTCCAGCCCGGTCCACCGGCGCAGATCACCCTTCGGGTCCATAAGCCCCGATTCCCGGCCGGCGATCTCTTCTCCTCCTTTCCCGAAGGACTTTTCACCAGCCTCGACGGCATCCGGGTGAAGGGTGACCTTTCATGGAACCTCGACTTCTCCGTTGACCTGTCAAAACCCGATTCACTCGAATTCTCCACCGCACTCGACCGGCACCAGTTTGCCGTGCTCTCATTCGGGAATGCCAACCTGACCCGCATCAACGAACCGTTCGAATATACGGCCTGCGACCGGGGAGAACCTGTGAGGACCTTCACGGTCGGCCCCGGCAACCCCGGGTTCCATCCCCTTACGAGGATCCCGCTCCATCTCCGGTATGCCGTCATGACCAGCGAAGACGGGGCATTCTATGAACACCGGGGCTTCCTCCCCGAAGCATTCCGCGAGTCGGTCGTCGAGAACATCAAGCAGAGGCGTTTCGCCCGCGGGGGGAGCACCATCACCATGCAACTGGTCAAGAACGTGTTCCTCAGCCGCAACAAGACCATCGCCCGGAAGATGGAGGAGGCCCTGCTGGTTTGGCTGATCGAGAACCAGGGTCTCAGCACCAAGGACCGTATGTTCGAGGTGTACCTGAACATCATCGAATGGGGCCCACGCATCTATGGGGCGGGTGAGGCTTCGCGGTTTTACTTTGGCAAAGATGTGTCGAAGCTTACCCTGGCCGAAGCCATCTACCTGGCCTCCATCATCCCCCGGCCCAAGGGGTTCCGCTTTTCCTTCGACACATCGGGTCACCTGCGCGATTTCAACGCGGAGTTCTACCGGCTGGTGTCGGAAAAGATGCTCCGCAAAGGATGGATCACCCCGGAAGAGGCCGCCGGCCTGGTCCCCGATGTGACCCTGAAGGGCCCGGCCCGGCTGCTGCTCAAAACGGATCCGGTACCGGCGGATTCCCTTCCGGTCCCTGTCGACTGACCCGGAAAAAAATCTATCTTTGTTCCTTTCACCAAAAAACCTTCAAACCCGTGCGCAGCATTATCTTCCTCATTACGGTTCTGTATCTCACGACCCTGCCCGCAATCGGCCAGGAAAGCCGGACTTCGGCCCGGAAAGCACAAAAGGAAAAAACCCGGGATCACGGGATGAAGGAAACCGAAGAAGAGGATCCCAACCCCTGGCCGCTGCAGAAATTTGAATACGGGATCAGCATCGGCGGCTATTTCGGGAACAAATATTCGGCCAACTTCTACAACGGTTCGCCCGGCAACGTCAACACGATCGGTTATGTGCTGAAGAACACCTACTGGAAAAGAGAGATCAGGCTTGCCCTGGGAATCGGGGAGACCGACACCACCACCACCCTTACCGTAGAGGACGGCGATAAGAAGAACGGGACCAACGACGGCTACCCGGCCGACATGCATTACAATGCCGCGATATACGGAGGTGTTTTCTTCCGCTACAATTTCAACCGGAAGAACAGCCTGTTCCTGCAGATCAATTACAGCCGGATGAAGACTTCGGGAGTCGTCACGCTTTATATCGATCCGCAGGACCCGTACCATGCCAAACCTCCCGATCTGAGGATGGAACAGGTGATCGGGCTGGAAGGCCGCGTCATGGCCGATATTGGTTTCCAGCGGTCGTTTCCCCTGCGGTCGCGGATCAACCTTTTCTTGCAGGGCGCCTTCACCCTTTGTTATACCCAGGTTCAGAAATCGGCTTTTGTCGTCGAAGGAAAGGAATACAGCATGGTCAATATCTACGGGCAGGGCGGCTACCAGCAGGGGGTGAGCCAGCAAACCCTCAACGTCAACCAGAACGCTTTCGGTTTCGGAGGCTTCCTGGGGGTCGGGGCCGGGATCCCCCTGACCGCCCAGTTCGGCATCGAACCCGGTTTATTCTGCCATTACTATCCCACAAATCTGGAAGGGTATCCCGATTACAAACCCTCCTTTGGCGTATATATGCGTATCCTGCTCAATTTCAGCGGTTCCGACAACGAATAGACCCTTCCCGTTTTTTCCGGCCGGAATGTTCCGGGGCTGAACCGGAATCACTATTTTTGCCGGGCACCTTTAAACCGATACCATGAGCAAATCCACCTCCCTCTCCCGAATGCTGCCTGTCCTTTTCGGCTTTTTCATCATGGGATTCGTAGATGTGGTGGGCATCTCCACCAACTATGTAAAGACCGATTTCCAGCTGACCGATACCCTGGCCAACCTTCTGCCGATGATGGTCTTTCTCTGGTTTGCCGTCTTTTCCGTCCCCACCGGGCTGCTCATGAACTCGATCGGCAGGAAAAAGACGGTATTGCTGAGCATGGCCTTCACCCTGGTCGCCATGATCGTCCCCCTGCTCTCTTACACCTTCGTGGTCATGCTGATTGCTTTCGCCCTCCTGGGGATCGGCAACACCCTGCTGCAGGTCTCGCTGAACCCGCTGCTGTCGAATGTCGTTCGGGGCGACCAGCTGACCAGCAGCCTCACCTGGGGGCAGTTCATCAAGGCCATTGCCTCCTTTCTCGGGCCGATCGTGGCGGGCTTTGCCGCCGCCTACCTGGGTAACTGGAAAATGCTCTTTCCCATATTTGCTGCCGTCACCCTGGTCTCTTCGCTCTGGCTGCTGGTCACCCGCATCGAAGAGGATCCCCCCGAAGGAAAGACCTCCTCTTTCGCCGCCTGTTTCGGACTGCTGGGCGACCGTTTCATCCTCTCGCTTTTCACCGGCATTGTGGCGGTAGTGGGGATCGACGTCGGGCTTAACATTACGGTCCCCAAGTTCCTGATGGAGCGCTGCTCCATCCCGCTCGACCAGGCCGGCCTGGGAACCAGTCTCTATTTCATCGCCAGGACCACCGGCGCTTTTATCGGGGCCATTCTCCTGGCCAGGTTCCCGGCGCGCAGGTTTTTCATTGTCAGCATGTTCGCCGCCATCGCGGGGATGACGGTCATGCTGCTCATGAGCGACCTCTGGGCGATCCTCGTGCTTGTCTTCCTGATCGGTTTCGCCATAGCCAACGTATTTTCCATCATCTTCTCGGCGGCCCTGCAGCGCAAGCCCGAACGGGCCAACGAGATCTCCGGGCTGATGATCATGGGAGTTGCCGGCGGGGCCGTCATTCCGCCGCTGATGGGCGTTGTTTCCGACGCCCTGGGACAAACCGGGGGTATGGCCCTGCTGCTGATTGCCATGGTTTACCTGCTGATCACGGCATTCGGCCTGAGAAAAACGGGGCAACCGGGCTGAAAGGGATCCGCCGGACTGCGATGCCGGCATCGTGGATTGTAACATGATAACCTATGGGCAGAAACATTTCTCAGTTGCTCCTCCTCATTACCCTGGTGATCCCGGGGGCAATTCCGGTTGCAGGGCAAAAACAGGATCCGGCCAGGACCCACGCCAAAGCGGCGGTTTACTACTTTCATCCCGCCGAGCGGTGTCCCATCGACCAGTCCATCGAGGAGACCACACGAAAACTGGTGAAGACAGAATTCGCCCGGGAGATCAGGGAGGGCACCCTCGACTTCCGGGTGATCAATACGGATGATAAGGCCAACGCAAGGATCGTATCGGGTTTTGAAATGAACGCCCAGGCTCTCTATGTCGTCAGGCGTCGGGTAAGCAAGGAGGAAAAGACCGACCTGACCGAAATGGCTTTTTCGACCTGCCAGACCAACCCGGCCAGGTTTAAAAGTGAACTGAAACAGGCCATCCTGAAAGCATTGAAATGAATCCCGTCCGACTGTCCGACTGTCCGCTTGACCACCCGACCCTTGACCCCTCACTAAAACCTACCCCATGATCCTCGTCACCGGCGGTACCGGCCTTCTGGGTTCCCACCTGTTGTTTGAGCTGGTATCGAAAGGACATCAGGTCCGTGCCATCCGCCGGGCCTCGGCAGACACCAGGAAGGTCCGTCACGTTTTTTCCTACTATTCCGCCGATCCCGATCCGCTTTTCGACCGGATCGGGTGGTTCGAGGCCGATCTGACGGATTTCGGCGCCATGGCCGAGGCTCTGGACGGGGTGAAAGAGATCTATCATGCCGGCGCCGTGGTCTCCTTCTACCCGTCGGATCACCGGCAGATGCTGAAGGTGAACATTGATGGCACTGCCAACCTGGTCAACCTGGCGCTCGAACGGGGGGTCGGGAAGTTTTGTTACGTCAGTTCCGTGGCCACTTTGGGAAGGACTTCGGGGGGCGATCCTGCGACCGAGGAAACCTACTGGAATCCGTCGGGGAGAAAGACCGTCTATTCCATCAGCAAATATGGTGCGGAGAGAGAAGTGTGGCGGGCCATGGAAGAAGGATTGCCGGCGGTCATCGTCAATCCTTCCGTCATCCTGGGACCCGGCTTCTGGCAGGATAATTCGGGACTCTTCCGGCTGGTCCATGAAGGTCTGAAGTATTACACCCCGGGGATGAACGGGTACGTGGATGCCAGGGATCTTGCGCAGATCATGACGGGGCTGATGGAACGGGGGCTTTTTGGACAACGGTACATTTGTTCCGCAGGAAATGTTTCCTACCATGAACTTTTCGGATGGATGGCGAAGTACCTGGGCAAACCTGCCCCAACGGTGGAGGTGTCACCCATGCTGGGCAACATAGCCTGGCGGGTAGAGGCAGTCCGTTCCCGGCTGACCCGTTCCAGGCCTGAGATCACCCGGGAGATGGCGCATACCGCTTCGCAGGTTTACACCTATTCATCGGGAAAGGTGCAGGCAGCGCTGGATTTCAGGTTCCGCCCTCCCGAAGAATCGGTCCGGGAGATCTGCAGCTGGTCCCTCCGCGACCTGTCGCGGGGAACCCGCTGATCCGGGTCATCGGGTTTATCGCGATGGTTCCTTGCCGGATGCTGTGAGGGTAATGATGTGAAAAATATTTTTGTATGTAGTCGCCTGAGTATGAAACCCTGACGGGATAATTTCGTATACCGCGGTACGTCCCGCTGAAAATATTTGAATTCAACGCTTGACATGCGCCAGTTTTTGTATTAATTTTACAATTCAGGATATAAAAGGTACCAATATACTTAATTGAACTGTAGTTTGTTTTCGGAAATCTGTTAATACCTGAATATCAGGTAAATATTTTTTTTCGATTGTTAAACTTGATTTTAGTATTTTATTATTACTTTTGTATAATTGTAGCATATAAAATTCGAGCCATGAAAAACTTGTACCCCGATATCCACGTGAAGTCATTTCTGGCATCCGGACTGATGCTGGCGTTGCTGCTGGTTTTTTCATCCCGGACCCTGGCGCAGATGACGGTGCTGAACGGTACTACAGTGAAGATCACTTCGACCACCTCAGTGAATTCCACGGAAAATCTGGTATTGAATTCGGGCGGGACCCTGGATGTTCAGGGCACACTCATATTGAAGAAAAACCTCGTGAACCAGAATGCCGCGGCCAATTCACTCGGAACAGGTTCGGTGATATTCTCAGGCACCGCCAATCAGACCATCAGCGGGAAGAATGTCATCCAGAACATGGAACTGGCCAATGCAGCCGGGCTGACGGTAGCCGGACGCACCCGGGTCAACGGGGTGCTGACCCTCACCAACGGGCTGGTCTCTCTTGGTGCCGACACCCTCGTTCTTGGTCCTTTGGCAACAATCTCGGGAACCCCGTCGTCAGCGAAGATGGTGGTTGCATCGGGAACGCTCGGGGGACAATTGGCAAAGGAATTCCCGCCGGCCGGCGGCAGTTTCACCTACCCGGTGGGGGATGCAGTCGGAACCGTTGAGTATTCGCCCGTAACCCTTGCGTTCAACAGCGGAACTTTCGCGACAGGAAATGCGGTGGGTGTTAACGTGGTTGACGATCAATATACCGGCACCGCCACAAGCTATCTTACCCGCTACTGGAACATTACCCAGTCCGGTGTGACCGGCTTTTCGGCCAATGCGACGTTCAACTATCTCGAAGCGGATTGGGTCGGCACCGAAGCGGATATTTTCTGCTTCAGGGTACTTCCTGCTCCCTTCACAGCTTACAATGCGGCCAATACAACCTCGAACACGATCGAAGCTCACGGACTCGCCTCCTTCGGTACCTTCACCGGCAACCTCGGCAACGCCTCGACGCCACCCACCGTGCGTTCGCTCCAGGATAAGACCATCACCGGGATCAGTTGCGCCGATGCCAACCAGACACTCCTGATCGCCGGCAACGGAACCACCTACATCGTGACGAGCACCGGGAACGTGGAACATATTGCAGGGACCAATATCGTCTACTACCCGGGCACCCAGGTGCAATTGGGAGGACGGATGTACGGGCATATCAAACCCGGCGGACCCTTCTGCACCCCCTACCAGCATCCGGCAGCTCCCGCCACCCTGGCTTCCGGCTTGGAGAATCCGGGAATCGGAAATCCCGACAACTCCTTCTTCAAGATCTACCCGAACCCCACTCCCGGAAAATTCACCCTGGAACTCAAGGGTGATGTAACCTCCGAAAAGGTGCACATCGAGATCTTCGGCGTGCTGGGCGACCGGATCCTGTCGAAAGACATGCAGCTGGAACGGAAACAGGAGTTTTCACTGGCCGAGAAACCGACGGGCGTGTACGTGATCCATGTAACCTCGGGTATCAACTCGGAAACTGAAAAGATTATTAAGAAATAGAGGATTTTCCTTGACAGGGTAAGAAATAATTTTTAGTTTTGTCGGAACATCTCAGCGGTTTGAACGGAATGAAACACTTGCATCGGGTTAAAGGGTTTATCTTCATTGCCTTAGCCTGTACTGTGTCCGCACAGGGAAGTGCCGTCATGACCACCGGTACCGATCCCCAGGATTCCGGGACCTCCCCGGCCTACTCCCTTTCCGTTTCCACCGGGCAGGAGTCTGCTCCGGCATCCGCCCGGCTTACCCTGGCAGGAGAGAACAGCAAAGTCAGTGTGGAGAAACCGGGAACGGTTACCCTGGTGGCCGGCAAATCCATCATTCTCAAACCCGGTACCCGGATCACCGGCGGCGGGTTTCTCTATGCCTCGATCGAGCCGGCCGCAAAACCGGGAAAGCACCATAAAAGAACGGTAAAGGTCGTTACCATCGAGGAGAAAAAGCGGATCGACGAACAACTGTCCCTGGCAGTCGCCTATACCCTCTTCAAACCCTTCCCGTCGCGCACCCGCGGGTGGCTGCATGCAGGAAGGGAGGAACAGGGATCGTATTCCGCCTCGCCATTGACCGTTTCCGCCATCACCCCCGATCACACCAGAAAAATTTCCGCCGATGCCCGCACGTCCGCCATGGCCGTAGCATCCGCGGGTCAGCGAATTTCCTCCATCCTGCCGGTCCCCGAAAGCTTCCGGCCCGAAACCCGGATGGTGCTGAGGTTGTGAAAAACATCCGACCCCGGAATACGATCCATTACAATGCAATCAACAAATAATCAGAAACAATTAAAATCTAAATATCATGAAAAAGTTATTAGCCGTTTTAGTTCTCGTTCTTTGTGGAACCGTTACTTTCGCTCAGTGGTCAGGTGGAACCGGAAACCAGTACCTGTTAACCCCGGGTAATGTTGGTATCGGAGTTACCGCACCGACTGCCGACATCCAGGTAACCGACCCCTCAGGCCCCGCTACCATCGTGTTGAACTCAGATTTAACCATTCCTGCTGGTACTGGTGTTTATACCGTTGGCCAGTATGACATGCGTCACATGGGTAACACCGGTATTTTTTATCGGAATGTTCTCCGTAAAAACCGTGACAACGGCCACTACGAAATGATGCAGACGCTGAAAAATGCCGGCGGAAACCTGAATTTCATGTATGTGGACTTGACCTCTGGTAAATTTGAAGTGCAGGAAGGTGTTGTGGACGTTGCTTTCAAGAACCAGGGCACCCTTGCAATCGGCATGGGCACCACTGCGGTTCCCGCAGGCGCTAAAGTGGCCATCGGCGGCAAGATCGTTTGCAAGGAAGTGGAAGTGACCCTCACCGGCATGCCCGACTATGTATTCAATCAGGACTACAAACTGCGTTCGCTGTATGATGTGGAGAACTTCATCAACACCAACAAACACCTGCCCGATGTCCCGAGCGAAAAAGAGGTGGTTGCCAATGGCCTGAACCTGGGCGACATGAATGCGATCCTCCTCCAGAAGGTGGAAGAGCTCACCCTCTATATGATCAACCTGCAGAAGGAAAACGATGCACTGAAAGTTCGCGTCAGCAATCTGGAGAAATAGTCTTTCGCCCGATTGACTGATTTTCAATGGAGAGCCCGGATACTTAGGTAGACGGGCTCTCCTTTTGTAATACGGCAACCCTCCCGCCCTTTGTTTAATACGCCATGAAAAGGATCCGACAGATCTCCGCCGAAGCGCTCGATTTTATCTACCAGCTCTACCTGAACCGGATGCTGATCCTGAACCTGAGCCAACGGGATTTCCGAAAAAAGTACATATCCAATTACTTCGGGCTGGTATGGGCCGTTGTGGATCCCCTGGCGTTCATTGTCATCCTTTACCTGGTGTTCGGGGTACGGTACGGAAAAACCAACCCTGAGGAGGTCCCGTTTGTCGTTTACCTTATTACCGGGTACATTGCCTATGATTTCTTCACCGGCGCATTCCGAAGCATTACCACCTGTGTATATGACCATGCCTTCCTGCTGAAAAAGGTCAACTTCCGGGTGGCGATCCTCCCCATCGTGACCATGTTCTCCCAGTTGATGATCCATGGGATCGTACTGATTATTGGAGTTGTGATCCTTTTATTCAATCACATTTACCCGCAGCTTTACTGGCTGCAACTGCTTTATTACCTCATCGCCCTGTGTGTCCTGCTGCTCTCGCTGGGTTGGCTCACCTCTTCCATCTTCCTGTTCTTCCCCGATATCAGCAACATTGTCGCGATCATTTCACAGGCCTTGCTTTTTATCAGCCCCATTTTTTGGAATATGCAGGGTCTTCCCCGGAGCAACCAATTGATTCTGAAGCTGAATCCTTTATTTTATATTGTCAACGGGTACCGCGAAAGCCTGACCAACCACCAGGGGTTTTGGACGCACCCGGTCCTTACGCTCTATTTCTGGGGCTTCTGCCTGGTGACACTGGTGGCAGGCGTATTCGTATTTAAAAAACTCCGGCCCCATTTTGCGGATGTCGCCCCCTCTTAACAAGGAATATTAACTGGTACGAATGACTGACTCTGAAACGGTTATCGCTCTCGAGGGTGTTTCCAAAATGTACAAGCTGTTCGGCAGCAAGCAGGACAGGTTGAAGGAGGCGCTGCACCCCCTGAAGAAGAAATACCATCGCGAATTCTATGCCCTCCGCAACCTGGATCTCCGGGTCCGCCGCGGGGAGATCCTGGGGATCGTGGGAATGAACGGTTCGGGAAAGTCAACCCTGCTGAAGATCATCGCCGGCATCATCCCGCCCACCGGGGGCTCGGTGAAGGTGGAAGGGAATGTCGTACCCCTGCTGGAACTGGGTGCCGGTTTCAATCCCGAATTCACCGGGCTGGAGAATATCTATTTTTATAACAGCATCATGGGATTCTCCCGGCGGGAAACGGATGGAATGTTACAGAAAATCCTGGATTTTGCCGAGATCGGCGAGTTCATCCACCAGCCGATCAAGACCTATTCGTCGGGGATGAAGGCCAGGCTCTCCTTCGCCGTTTCAGTAAACATCAATCCCGACATCCTGATCATCGATGAAGTGCTCAGCGTAGGTGACGAGCTATTCCGACGGAAAAGTTTCGCCAAGATCGAGGAGTTCTTCCAGGCCGGCAAGACCATTCTGTTTGTGTCGCACTCCGCGCAGAACATCAACCAGCTCTGCACCCGGGCCATCATGGTCAATAACGGCAACATCGTCCTCGACGGACCGCCGAAAATCGTGACGATGAACTACCAGAAATTCATCTTCTCCCGGCCTGAACAACGTCCCGGCCTTCTCGAGGATTTCCGGCAGGGTCAGCTGATGCAGGCCATCGACGATGAAATGGCCGATCCCTCCGACGAAGAAATTTTACCGATCCGGAAATCGACCGTCGCCATGGCGGATCCGGCGTTAAGGTCCGAAGCCTACCTGCTCGACCAGTTCGACCCGAAAAGCACGGTCATTACAAAAAATGCGGACATCGAGGTCAGGAATGTGAGGCTCGAGGATTCGCACGGAAACGAAGTCAACTGCATCCTTCCGGGTGAAAATTATACGGTTGCTTACCAGGTTTCCTTCCATGAGGATGCCGGATATATCAACCAGGGCCTCGGGTTTAAAACGGAGCTGGGAGTGGTGGTGACCTGGCGGTACTTCCCGGGTTGCAACCGGTTCACGACGCACTACTTCCGTCAGGGGGAGACCATCGAAGTGCGCTGGAAATTTGCCTGCAACCTTACTCCTGCCACGTACTTTGTCGGGATCACCATCAAACATAAGTCGGGTAATGAGGAACAGGTTCTTTTCAAAGGGGCGGATATCGATGTCTTCCAGGTATTGGGTGATAAGGGAGTGGACCGGGGCGGTTACTTTGACGCGGGATTCCAGGTCGATGTCATTTGACGATCCCCGGCTGAACACACCGGGATAAGTTCCGGAACCCGACACACGGTCGGATTTTCGGTACCCATCATGAATGCATGACTCCATGAACAACATTCAGCTGCTATCCCCATTTGAGGACGGGGAAACCTGGTTTGGTGAGGTTATCCGTGTCAGCCAGGGTAATCCCGACCGAACCCGTGCATTGTCCGAAGAGAATTCCGGACGGATGGAATACCTTCCTTCCCGGGAGATCCGCAAACCCATACCCCTGAAGATTCTCTGCCTGATCTATGAACCGGTCGCCTGTTCCATTTGTTCATTTCTGCAAAGCCTCCTTCCGGATGCCGGAACCGAAAGAGCCGCTGATAGTCAGGATATTGAATCCATTCGCGGGCTCTATCTCGCATCGGATCATCCGGACCGGATCATCCGATGGTTTGAATCAGTGGTTGACACGGGCATCCGTAACCTGCTCTCCCAGGCGCCTTTCTCGGATGGCCACCAGGTGATCCAAACGGAAGAACAGGAGATATTATTCCTGAAAGTCACCGACGACCGGCAGCATATGCAAAGGATCCTGGCCGGGTTTTTGCAAATATCCGTTTCCGATCTGCCTGCCCCTGTTACTCCTGCAGGCCGCCTTGCAGGAACGGGGTTTGCGGGGGTGTTCCACAGGATGGTGCTGCCCTGGGATTACCTGGAGAAGATCGAAGGATCGACCTATGTAAAGCATTTCTTTTCACCGGAAGAACGCGGCATGATGATCCGGCAGTTCTGCGATTTTACCCCGATGCCGGCCACGAAGATCCTCGAACCGCTGAAGACCCACATCCGGATGCCTTTGCCAAACCTGGTCCGGCACGAAATAGAAAGACAGCGGTTCTGGTACGTCGACATACCCAGGACCTCCAGCACCAGCATCAAGGCCGGCCTGGGGAACAGGTTTGGAATCGCCTTCGGTAAAACCCGCATTCTCGGTGCTCCGGGAATCGATTTCCAGCTCATGCCCAATCACATACCCGCCCTGGTTTTCAGGAGTATGGTGGGACATGAACTCTGGGACCGGATATTTACTTTCACCCTCGTGAGAAATCCCTGGGAGCGTTTTTTATCCCTTTATTTTTACAGATCCCGGTTGAACCAGCTGCCTGCCGGGATGACCTTTCGGGAATACGTAAAACAGATGTACCATTCGCGCGGATCCGGGTTATTCCGGTATCGCGGTTTCTATTTTGGAAATTGCGACTATATTATGGATGACCAGGGAAAACTTCTGGTCAGCTATGTGGGCAAGTACGAAAACCGGACGGAGGAGTTGAAGATCATCGGTGAAAAAATCGGCTGCCCGGGACTGGGAACGGAACACCTGCAATCGTCAGGGGAGGAGAGGGAACATTACAGCCATTATTATGATAAGGAGACCGCCGGCATCATCGGGAATGTGTATGCGCGGGATATTGAGATGTTTCAATACACATTTGACACGGACCAGGGATAACTTGTTAAATTTGCCGTCAGGGATGCATCCTTTTGTTTAATCAATGTTCGCATGGATAAAACCACCTTTCTTACCATCTTCAGGACCTTCGGCCGGCCGGACATTGTGAAGCAAACGCTGCCGGCGGTGATCGCAGAGACACAGCGGAACGATGCCCGGCTGATCGTTCATGACGCAACCGACGAGGGACGGGAGGAGAAATGGCAGTACCTGCAGGAGCTCAACAGGAACCATGACTTTTTTCTCATCCTGAGTTCGAACCTCGCCTCGGCCCATGTCGTGAACATGTGCCTACAACTCGGGCAGGAGCTCTTCAGCCCGGATTATATCTGTGTCATGGAAGACGACCATGGCTACCGCGAGGGGATCATTCCCGTCCTGGTGCAGGCGATGCGGGAAAAATACGGCAAAACCGCCCCGAACGGACTCCGGTACGGACTGTTCACCGCCTGTGCCGACCACAACGGGCATATTGACCACCGGCTTGAAGATGGTGATGCATGTCCCTCCGGCAACCAGGATGTTTCGCAAATGGGCAGGGCCAACGCCTGTTTCCGGTGCGCTCCCGCCAACCACTGGAACAATGTGCTGAAAGGATTCGACCCCGACGAGTACCTGATCTCCAACTACCAGGTGATGAACCTGAACCGCCGGAACTATTACCGGGGCTTTACCTCCCTGCTTCTTCAGGAGGGGCAATATTGTTTCTTCGTGGAAGGACCTGGCCGGGGGGCTGCCGATAAATCGGGATATCGCCGGTGGGATGCCACCTACACCGCATCGGACCCGCGAAGCCGTTTCCGGGGCAAGAAGGGAGGTGATTCGTGAAAGTCTTCGGCATCGGGCTGAATAAAACGGGTACCAAGACCCTGGGGGAATGCATGCGCATTCTGGGATATCGCAACACCTCCTTCGACCCGGAACTGCTCCGTGCATGGGAGAAGCATGACCTGGAACCCATCTTCAGGGTCAGCGACCGGTTCGACAGCTTTGAAGACTGGCCATGGCCTCTGATGTACAAGGAGTTCGATGAGAGATACCCGGGGTCAAAATTCATCCTCACCACGCGCCGCGACCCGGAAACATGGTTTGAAAGCCTGTGCCGTCATGCCGACATGACCGGGCCGACCGAAGCCCGCCGGATCGCCTATGGATTCGAGATGCCCCACGGCCGCAAAGACCATCACATCCGCCTCTATCTCGGGCACATTGCTTCCGTAACCGGGTACTTTCGCTCGCGGCCGGGGCAGTTGCTGGAGGTCTGCTGGGAGACAGGCAGCGGATGGACAGCGCTGTGCGGCTTTCTGGGGATTCCCAAGCCGCCGGAAATTCCCTTCCCGCACAAGAATCCATCGATGAATAAACCGTACCCACCCAATAGTGCCCCATGATATTGATTCGGTTGCCCGGTAGTACAAACCACAAAGGAAATGGTGTTCGAGCCGATGAACCGAATGAGCAACCCGGCACGCGGTATCGGACATGGATATTTCTCATCATTGCGATTGCCGCCATCGTGCGTTTCGAATACGGGCGGCAGTTGCTGTTGTCGGGTGATGAGGTCGGGGTAGGGGTCCTCCAGTCCCTGGGTCAATGGTCAGCAGCAAAAGATTCGTTGCCAGTAAATCAAGTGGTGGAAATCGATCATCTGAAAAAGTATTTGGATTTTAGCCCGGATGCCTCCATATCGACCATAATCGGTACCATGAGGGCCGACCGATTTCATCCCCCGTTATATTTTATTCTGCTTCATCAGGTGATACGCTGGTTTGGATCATCCCTGGAGGTTTTAAGGGGGTTTTCCATTATTCTGTCCCTTCTTTCTCTGTATTCAGCATGGTTACTGAGTGGAGCGATCTTTAATAAAAACATTGGCAGGCTCGTCAGTTTTTTCCTGTTGATATCGGCCTATTGCCTGGAATATGGTGTTATGGTCAGACTCTATCCGCTCGCCATGTGGTTGTCGCTGCACTCATTTTATCTCGTCGTAAGGTTGGTGAAATCCGATGGTTTTAATTTTCGGAACAAGGTCGTGTACCTGTATATTTTGGTATCGGCGGCAGGCCTGTACACATATTATAGTTTTTCCATCCTGTTGGCATGCCAGGCTCTCTTTGCGATACTGGCCGGCAAACGGGATCCTCGAACCCTGATTGTTATTTCGGGAATCTATTTCATGATCTTTCTTTTCTTTGTTCCCTGGTTATATCCTATGCTGGAAGGGGTCCAGTCGCTGCAAACGAAAGACTATTATTTCTCCGGAACCTATTCTTTGGTTGCTTTTCTCGACCATTTTTTCGGGATCATCTTCATGCCGTTCCGACCCTGGCTGATCCGGTACCATCCCCCATTGACGGACATTGCAACAGGTTTGATCGCCCTCTTCATGTTAAGTATTTCCTGCTATGGGATATACCGGTACAGAAAAACAAGATTGGTCATGGCTTATGCTGTTTCACTCCTGATCTACATGACCTTCTTCTATTTGCTGGATCTGACTTTCCGAACAAACATGCTGACCTTTGACCGGCAACATTATTTTGCTGTTCCAGGTTTTCTTGTGTTATTTATTGGCTGCATGGCACAAATCCGCCCTCCGCGTTTCAGACAATGGATAATCGCGTGCTTTGTCTTCCTTTCTGTGGCCGGGATGGTTTACAGGTTCACACACAAATCGGTTTTTGACGGCCCGTATTTCTTTAAACCGTTGCTCTCATACATGCATTCAAAAACAGCGGGTACCAACGATAGGGATAACCTGATCCTTTACAACATAAAGAACAACCGCTATCTGATCCCTTACATTTATCATGAGAAGCATAATTACACCATGTATATTGTTCCCGGGGGAGAGACCGATGGCATGATCGGAATGCCCCCTGATATCAGAAGATTCTCGAATGTGTTCCTTGTCAATATCCAGGTCCGGCCACGGAAAAAGAAACGGCTTCAGGTAGAATCCATTAATCGGGAACAAGTTGCGCAATGGCTGATTCCCGAAGGTTTTCAAGAAGAAAAGGCACCATTTATCTATGAGGAAGAGGAAAAACTTATCATTCACCATTTTTTTCGCTCTGAACACAATCCGTCGCATCCATGAATAATTGTTTCATCCTTGGCTTTGGCAGAAGCGGTACCAGCCTGATGGGAGGAATTCTGTATCATTCAGGTTATTTTCTGGGCGATGACCTATATCCCCCCAGGGAGAGCAACCCTAAAGGGTTCTTCGAAAATGAATTCATCAACACGATCAATGAGTCAATACTCGCACCCTATGACTATATTAAGATCCGGCCGGGCGGTGATCCAATAGAACACAGGAGTTCTCCATGGAATCCAAAATACGGGCAGCGCTGGTTAAGCTATATCGAACCGGAAACGGACATTCAATGCCCTTCTCTGAAAGTTGAAGAAGACATTGGGAAAGCACTTTCGAAACCTTGTTTTGCTTACAAGGACCCAAGATTCAATTATACATATCCCGTTTGGGAAAGGCACTTTACGGGCACGGTGAAGATCATCTGCCTGTTCCGTCAACCGGAGATCACGGTTGAAAGTGTAATAAAAGACAGCGAATCACGCTATGAGCCGGGAGAATTCTATGTGAACCCGGAGATCGTGTTCAGGCTATGGTTTAACAATTATCAACGGATCCTGCGGGATATATATACCCCCGGATCTGCCGATGTGATCTTCATCCATTATGAACAATTGCTGTCCAGTAAGGCGTTAGATCATTTATCTGAGGTCCTGGAGATCCCTCTCAATGGTGATTTTATATCACCCGATCTGAACCGTAGCAGGCCGGTGGGTCAGGCTCCGGATTATGTAAGGGGTATGTATAAGCACTTATGCAGCTTAGCAGGCCACCCTTTGAGTTTATAGCAATAGGCACATCTGCCTGAAAAAATGCTTCCATGAATCGGGAAAAAATGAACAAGACCGGCAATTCAGGTTTCTTCAACCGGTTAATGAACAAAATTTCCGGCCTGAAATCAGGTCAGATACCGGGATCAACCAGTCCTCGTGAGCCTTTGGGTTTCAAAACGTATTACATTAAGAAAGAGATTGAAGGAGAGAAATTTGACTTCTTTATCGGGGATGAGGACGGGCGGGTTTGGTATCACACAGGATGCACGGACCCTGACTGGCCCGAGATGAGATTCATCAAGGAAAAAATGCTGCGCAGGAACGAGACCGTCATCGAATGTGGTTTTCATCATGGATGTACCACAATTTTATTATCCCGCTGGGTAACCCCAAAGGGAAAAATAATCGGACTGGAACCGAACCCGCACAATTTTGCCATTGCCGAACGAAACATGGAGATCAATTCCATCCGGAATGTCAGGCTATACAATTCCGCAGCCGGAAGTGTTCCCGGCAAGACGAGGATCGATATCTCCTCCTCCAACTCCCATATTCTGGAGAACATTGATGGTGGCGAGCAATCAGTACTGGTGGACTGCATCACGCTCGATTCCATGAATCTCAAGCCCGATCTGATCAAAATCGATGTGGAAGGATTTGAAGCCGATGTGTTGAAGGGTGCACAAAAATTGTTGGTGCTTAAGCCGAAGTTAGCAATCGAGCTGCATACGGAACAGTTGCCCCTGTACCGGAGCTCGATCGCTTCATTGTTTGCATTGCTTAACAGGGATGATTATCATTTCTGGGTACAATGGGAAGATCAGGAGATGCCGATTCCTTATTATTTCGACAGAACGATCGATAAGAGAGTGCATTTGTTTGGGTTGCCCAGGGAAATCTAATGCAATCCCCCTGAGACAATCCCTTTCTGATGTAATGTGAGGCTTGGGTGAACCAGTGTATCCCCGATCATCTGTGAGTAAACGGCAGCCCCCTCCGGATTCATGTGGTCAAGGTCATAATAATACTGAGGATGGCGGTTGAGCTTCCTTGTGGCTGACATATCCAGTAAAACGAAAGATTTTACGGATTGCAATTCTCTGATATATCGGAGCGTAAGTGTTTCATTGCCATAAGGATAGAAATCAGGAGAAAAGACAAGGCATAATTTGATCTTTCGGGAAGCGAAAAGATCGATCAGCTCATTCAGCATGATAATCTTCTGACGGTCCAGTTGGCTTGTGGCGGGAGAAGACTCTGCATAGACGGATTGAGGGAACCGTGAAGAATCGATCTTCCCGTAGCGGCCAATCCACCCCTGGTCATTTGGGTCTCCTTCCCCTGCCCCCGGAAAGGAGCCGAGCGTTAAATAATAAAGGGCTGAATTATAAAGATATAGATTGGATCTGAGTTTGCATTTTTCCATGGAATTTTTTGAGGAGAGGATCTCAGTAACAATTGGGTACTTGTTTGCAAATGGTTTCAGCACTCCGAGACGGCTAAAATCTACAGGGCCTTCAAGCGCCTTTGGATCCATGTTCAGCACAACCACCTCCGGTGTATGCCGCTGGCAGATGACCTTTCCTAACGTCAGAAAAAAAGGAATGGATTGACCGGCCCGGCTGGCATTCCAGCAACTTTTTCCGGTCCTTTGTGCAATGATTGCCGGGATATAATTATTTTCTCCCCGGCTGCTTCCAAGGATGATGATCTGTTCCCGGGCATGTGCGAGGCTGTAATTGATTTTATGATAACGACCTCTTGCCTGAACATGCATGAGATAATCAAAAAGATAGCCGGATAACCTGTCTGTCACAATAAGAAGAGACAGGAAAAGAAAGAGTTTGAGGAGAAACCGGTTCATGGGCTCGGATTGTTGTCAGAACTTGAAATAGATGAACTGGTCCCCGCCAAAAACGCCGAAGAGCCCGATGAGCACAATAACCATCAGGTAGGATAAGAGCCTGACAAGGATATGGGGGTGCTTGAAGAATAAATACCGGTCACCCAGGAACTCAACTTTTATTTCTGCGGCAACAAGCAAAAGGAGTGCCATTACCGAATAGAAAAAATTGCCCGGATCCCCGATAAAGAGGTTCCCCGGGGCAGTAAAGACCCTGGATAGGATCGAGAAAGCCGTTGTACTGCTGTCGGCCCGGAAAAAGATCCAGATAAGCGAAATTGTAAGAAATGTAAAGGGAATCTTTAAAACAAGATAGATCGTTGATTTTTTCTTGATGTGGAATCGCTTCCTGAAAGCTGTTTGCAAATGGCTCGTCCAGTTTGAAAAAGCCAGGATGACTCCGAACGCCACCCCCCAAATGAGGAAATGAAATTCACTGCCATGCCAAAGCCCGCAAACGAAAAATGTTGCGATAATGGCCAGGAGGTAAATCCACTTTTCGGTCGAAACTGATAAATAAGTGTTCTGTTTCAATCGTTTGGAAATAGCATATGCAAGCGGGAGGAAGAGATAATCGCGAAGCCAGGAGGAGAATGAAATATGCCAGCGGTTCCAGAAATCCCTCACCGAAGTGGCGAAGTAAGGACGCTGGAAATTATCGGTCAATCTGATTCCAAGAATGCGGGCTGTTCCCAGGGCAATATCCGTATATCCCGAAAAATCAGCGTATATCTGGAATGCAAAGAAGACCGTTGCCACGAACAGTGTAGTACCATTGTGAAGGTCATTGTAATTGTACACGATGTTGACATATATCGCTAATCTGTCGGCAACTACAAGCTTTTTAAAATATCCCCACAGGATCAGTCTCAGACCTGAAGCGACCTGTTCAACATCAAACGACAATGGTTTCCTGATCTGTGGCAGGAGATCCTGAGGGCGCTCGATGGGGCCCTGGGAAATCCGGGGGAAGAACAGCAGGTACAGCGAGAAATAACCCAAATGGGTTTCGGGTGTAATCTTTTTTCGTTTTATTTCAACATGATAGCTGATAACGGTAAAAACCAGGTAGGATATTCCCAGTGGAAGGAGTAGCTGAGGAAAAGGAGTGACGGGGCGAAGGAACGAGAATGCCGATATAAGGGATTCAGGGGGGGTAAGGTGGCTCGCCAGAAACTTGAATATGATGATCGCCAAGATGTTAGTGGTGATAAGCAGGAAAAGAAACCATCGGTCGTTACCCTTGGCCATTGATCGGGCCAGCAAGATCCCTCCCCGGAAGTTGACGAGGATAAGGATAGCCAGCAGGGGAAAAAATAGCGGACTTATTGACAGATAAAAAACGACACTTATAACAAGCAACCAGATCCACCTGTATTTATCCGGCATCAGGTAATGGATCGCAGCGGTTACAAGCAGGAAGGGAATAAAGGCGAATGTCGCAAAAGTCAAGATATTCGATTTATCAGGTTATCACAGCATGGGCAGGCATTCTTTTGCAAGGATCATGGATGGTTGTCCATGAATTCATCATCAGAGAAACAATGTGCATATCCCTCCCTGTCATTAAAAAAAGTAGTGCATTCCTGGTAATTAGTAATCAGATCTGACAATGGAAATGGATTCGTTTTAATCTCTGAACTATACTGGTACCCTTGTGCCGGAACAGAGAGGAAGGAAGAGATCGTATCCAGGGCATTGGCGGGCGAGTCGAACAGGTCGCGGTATTCAAGATGTAGAAAATGACAGCAATAGGTTTCAATTAAATCGACACAGAACGCGCGCGTGAATTTTCGCCATTGCAAACGTTCATATAAAAACTGCGGATCGACCGTCACCGGCTGAAGGGCGGCGCTTGCGGCCAGGTGCCATCGTGCGTGTTCATTGGCGATCAGCCCCGAGATCTCCGCCCGGACGGAATTCCGGCGCGTGAGGAGGATAAAACGGGCCTCGCGGTAATTGAGGATGAACTCGTAGAAATCGATGAACCGGATCGCCTGCGGAAAGAGGACCTTGCAGCCTTTATAGGTTCCGGGTAGAGTGGATAGCTGATTTTCAATTAACTGAATGGGTGCGACGGGCTGCGTGCCTTTATCCTCCGTCGGGAAACGCAGATTCCTCGCGAAATCGGGATTGATCACCTCGTCGAGCATGCCCAGGTCGGGATGAGAAGCGAGCGTGGTGATCAACCAGGTGGAGCCGGAACGTGACTCGGCAAAGACAAACAACCGATGGGGGGCAGCCTCCTGGATTTCGGGGAATGACCGGACCCGGTGCCGGGCGGGGAATGAAGTCATAGGCTTTGGTAAATGCGTGATTCGACAAAACTGCGGAGGAAATACGCCGGGGTGAACTTCTCCCGCATGGGATGGCTGAACAGGAACTCCGAAGTCCGGCGGACCAGGTCCATGTCCTGGATCTTTTCCGCCGCCTCCTCCAGGGAGCTGAAATAGAAGGGATAATCGGCACCCAGGTACTCGATGACCGGATCGATCGGGTTGACCAGGATGGGCGTTCCCCGCACGATGCATTCGATGATGGTGTTGTTGGCGGAGGCATCGTACAACTCCATGAACACGATATTCTCCGACAACAGCCGGTCATATTCGCCGTCGGGGAGGAATTCGATGCTTTCGACCGAACTGGCCTCTTCGGCCGTGAGCATGTGGCCATACTCGCTGAATTCCCTCTCCACCTCCAGCAGGTGGTCGATGTTGGAATCCTTTTTCCGAAGGAAGATCTTGTGATACCCGGCAGCCTGCAACCGGTGGATCGCCCATAGTTTCCGCAGCCAGAATCCGACCTGGATGACACTTTTTCGCGGGTTGGCGGAAAATCCTTCCCACGACCATTTCAGTCCCGGGTCTTCCGTCGGGTGGAGCAGGCTGTCGACCGGGATGCCCGGGAACCGGGCCTGAAGGGCTCGCCGGTGATGCTCCGACAGGGTGAACAGGCCCCGGCAGTGAGGCAGGCTTTCCTGCCATTGGGGGAGGGAGAAGATGGCGTCGTTCGACACATGATGTTCAAACCAGTGAGGAACGAAAGGAGGCACATGCACAAATCCGATCCAGGGACCGGTGTGTGGCCTTATCGCTTCGGGATGCCAGTGAAAGGTACGTTCGACGAAGGCATCGAGAAACACCCCGCCGGGATTGTGGAGTCCGGCCAGCGCGGTAAAGGCAAAGCCCCAGCCACTGCGGTGGCACCCGTAATAAGCGCCCACCTGGTCGCCCAGGTTCACTTTTTGCGGGTAAGGAGCGGGATCCAGGGCCGGTGATTCCCCGGGAGACTGAGCTGAATTTGAGCAGGCAAAGTGGTTGAACTTCTCGATGATCCCGTACACCTGCCGATCGTATTCCGCCTGATTGCGGGAGTAGAAGAGGTTCAACAGGATGATCAGTTCGTTGCGGGTGAGACTGGTCAGAACATCCCGGGAAAGTCCGCTGCCGATCTCGAAAAATCGTTCTGTGATGGCCTGCTTTTCGCACTGCTCCATCACTTCCGGTGGTACGATGTGCTGGTCCATCTTGCCGGCGCGGCATTGCACCCGGTGATCGCCCTCAATGGTCACGGAAAAGGAGACCATCTGCCCTTCGGTCGCCCACGACTGGAACGATTCTGAGACGAACCGGCTGACCAGCGAATTCAACAACGATTTCTCGGTGTCGCTGATCCCGCCGACAAACGACATATGGTCCTGGAAGGCAGTCCGGTTCCCATGAGGGATGTGGAGGAGGGTGTCGTGGGCGAAATCCCTGTGTTCCAGACCCAGTGCTTCCAGCCGGTCGTACAGGTCGATGTCGTCCCACCCGTAGGAACGGATGTACTCGTTGTACCCGTTCACGGCGAAAAAGTCGTTGCGGTGCATCAGGCTGATACCGTGGAGGTGTTTTTCGTTCTCCTCGCGTGCGGTCCGCCAGTTCCCGGTGTAGAAGCATCCGGGCCGGAGCGGATGTGCTTCCCGGAAGCCTTCGAGGATCTTCACGTCGGCATCCATTTTAAGCAGCACCGGGAAGGTGGTCAGCCGGGCAGCCAGGTTGCAGGCCAGCGAAAGGATCCAGCGTGGCTGGTCGGCGACCACGGCCAGCAGGATCCGCCTATCCTGGTATTTTTCGACCAGCGGCACGAGCGATTCGTCGGAACCCCAGTCGACGATGACGATCTCGTTGATCCAGTCGCACTGCACCCAGGTTTTCAGCGACTCTTCGAGGGAATCCCTGCGGTTCTTCACGGCGGTGAACAGGGAAACCCCATCCTCCCGAAGGTCATGGAAGGGGTTGAGGCAGGGAGCCGTAAATCCGGGGGAGGTATCCATCGCCGTCATAGAATATCGGGTTGAAAAACAAATCCGCAGGTTCCGAAGTCGAAGTTCAGTACCGGATCATTGGAAGTTCCCCGAACTCCGGCAGAGGATGTTGATTCCGACACGCCCTTTTGGTCATCGGCCGATAACCGGGCCACGTGGATATCGGTGATGCGGTCGCATTCAAGCAGGTACTCGCCGTAATGCGTCCGGGAGAGCTGTCCTTCGCGCCGGAAGCGGAAAGCTCCCAGCAGGGCGCCGGTCCGGGTGAGCCGGGCATGCTGAAAAAATCTCATCCAGAGTTCAAAGTCTCCGGCCAGCCGGTAATCCCGAGAGATATATCCGCCTGCTTTTTCCCACAGGCTCCGGCGCCAGAAGGTCGATTCCTGTTGGATGAACCGTCCGTCGTGATAGCCCTTCCGCAAAAAGAATTCCGGGGAGTTGACCGCAGGCCGGTGATAGAGGATCCGGTCCTCATCATCCACCACCACCGGGTAACCCTGGACCCATTCCACCTCCGGGAAACGGGAAAAAATTTCGGCGACGGTGAAGAGCGACCGGGTCAGGAGCAGGTCGTCGGAGTTGATCCATCCCATGATCCCGCCGGTGCTACGGGCGAACCCTTTATTCAGCGCGTCGTAAAGGCCCCCGTCGGGCCGGCTCTCCCAGTGGGCGAGCCGGTGTTCGTGCTGGCAGATGATATCGACCGAACCGTCGCTGCTGCCGCCGTCCATCACGATGTACTCCAGGGCAGGGTATTGCTGGCCGAGAACGGAAGCCAGCGTCTTTTCCAGGAACCGGATCCCGTTGAAATTGGGGGTGATGATCGAAATGACAGGCAGGGAACTCATGGTTATCCGGTCTTGACGGATCAAAGATCACCATTTTTTACGGAAATCGCCTTTCGTGAAGTATTTTTCGATCAGGCAGTACAGCAATATGAAAAGATAGCGGCTGCCCATCTCCCGGATGCGCAGCTTCGACTCGCCGTATTTCCGGTTCTTCCACGAATTGGGGATGACCGTGTAGGAATAACCCCGGATGATGGCTTTCAGCGGCAATTCGATGGTCAGGTTGAAATGGGGGGCCAGGAAGGGCTTGAGACCTTCGATGGTCTCGCGGCGGTACAATTTGAATGCGTTGGTGACATCGTTGTACCGGATGCGGAACGCAACCTGGATCAGATGGTTCGCCATCCGGTTGATGATCTTTTTCAGGGCGGGGTAGCCGGTCAGTTCCCCGCCCCGCATGAACCGGCTGCCGAACACGCAGTCGTAATTGCCTTCTTCCAGGGTGCGGAAGAACCGGACCAGGTCGTCGGGAGAGTCGGACAGGTCGGCCATCATCACCGCCACGCAGTCGCCGGTGAAATTTTCCAGCCCTTTTCTCACCGCGTATCCGAACCCGTTGGGGCCGCAATTGGTCAGGCAGCGCAGCGAGGGGATCGAATGGCAAAGAGTGTCGAGGACCACCGGCGTTTCATCCGTCGAATTGTCGTTGATCACCAGCAATTCATGACTGATCCCTTCCCGCTCCAGCGCGGAATGGAGCACCGGCAGGGACTCGGCCAGCGAAGCGGCTTCGTTGTATGCTGGTATGACGACCGACAGTTTCATTTTTCGGCGATTACAAGGAACTGCCGGCCGAAGATCCGCCACAGAAGCGGAAGGGCCAGGTAGAGGTTCACCAGGGGCCTGTTGACCGGAAGTCGTCCCCGGAAAGAGAGCGGGAGAAAACGCGGGATCACCCGCACCATCGTAAAGCCGGCCGAATAGAGGTGCTCTTCCAGGCTGAGGTGGGTCAGGGCTACCCGGTGGTCGGCAAAATCGAAATAGGATCTCGCGCTGTATTTGAAGTTCGGGCCCATCACGGCGATCCGGCCGCCGGGCCGGATGGCAGCGTGAAGGCGGGTCAGGAGTTGCTGGATCTCTTCGGGGGAATGGAGGTGTTCGAGAAAATTGGAAAGGAATGCCGCATCGAAATAATTTTCGGGCAGGCTTACTTCGAGGGCATCGCCTGCCAGCGTCCGGACCCCTTCGCCGGCATGGCGTGCCAGGAATTCGCCGTTCAGGTCGATCGCCCATTTTTCCGGGGCCTTTGCCGCGTTGATGAACTCGCACATGCCGGCAGCCGGGTCGATCACTTTCGCGGGGTTATCCAGGGCGCGCATGATGAAACGGGAAACCGCATCCCAGGTCACCTGCTTTTTATCGGTGGAGACACCCCTGAACCGGTATTCGTAAATACGGTCGTAATCCATGTTAAACCCGTTTGCTCATGCCGTTGTAGATCTGCACCAGGATCTCTTCCAGGCCGAATTCCCAGCCCCACCCGGGATAGTGGGATCTGAATTTCGACAGGTCGCTCACATACCAGATGTGGTCGCCGATGCGGTTGTTCCCGGCGTAGGAGTAATTCATCTTTTTTCCAGTGATCTTCTCGCACAGGGCGATGGCCTCCAGCATCGAGCAGTGCGAATGCCTGCCTCCGCCTGCATTATAGGCTTCTCCTTGCCTGGGATCCCGGTAGAAATGCCAGAACATGTTCACCAGGTCGCGGCTGTGGATGTTGTCGCGCACCTGCTTCCCCTTATAGCCGTAAATGGTGTAATGTTCCCCGGTGATGGCGCATTTCATCAGGTAGGAGAGAAAGCCGTGGAGCTGGGTGCCCGAGTGGTTCGGCCCGGTGAGGCAGCCGCCGCGGAACACCCCCACGTTCATGCCGAAATAGCGGCCGTACTCCTGCGACAGTACATCGGCAGCCACTTTGGAAGCACCGAAAAGGGAATGTTTGCTGTGGTCGATGCTCATCGACTCATCGATGCCGTGGGCGAAAAAAGGATGGGAAGCGTCGATCTCCCAGCGGGTTTCCAGCTCGACCAGGGGCAGAAAGTTGGGCGTATCGCCGTACACCTTGTTGGTGGAGGTGTAGATAAACACTGCTGCGGGGCAGTATTTCCGGGTCAGTTCCAGCAGGTTGAGCGTACCGTTGGCGTTGACCGTGAAATCCGTGAGCGGCTCTTTGGCGGCCCAGTCGTGGCTGGGCTGGGCGGCGGCATGGATCACCAGCCGGATGTCGGTGCCGTACTCCCTGAAGATCTCTTCCATGGCCGGATAATTGCGGATATCGGCGGAGAAGTGTTTGTAATTCGTGAATTGTTCCTCCAGGTGCCGACGGTTCCATTCGGTGGAGGCGTCGGTGCCGAAGAAATAGGCCCGGAGGTCGTTGTCGATCCCTAGCACCGTGTCGAAAAAAGCAGAGAAGAATGAGACGGATTCGCTGCCGACCAGTCCGGCCGAGCCTGTAACCAAAGCAATGTTCATGATCGTTGTTCGTTAATGAGCAGGTCGAAGAGCGGTTGAGGATCGGACCGGATCCAGTCATGGATCTCCGAAACGATCTCCGTCGGCCGGATCCGGGGCTCCCAGCCCGACAGCCGGGTGATCAGGGAGTGGTCGGTGACAAACCAAGGGATGTCGGCTACCCGGTTTTCGGGCACCCGGCCGATCTCCAGCCGGCGACCGGTGATCGCCCGGCACATCTCCGTCAGCTCGCAAAGCGATACCGAACCCGGCAGGCCACCCCCGACATTGAAGGTTCCCCCGTTGAATTTCTCCATGTTGCCGGCCTGTTCGTCGATCAGCCGGAAAAGGTCGCCGACATGCAGCATGTCGCGCACCTGTTTTCCCCCGCCCCCGTATCCGAAGTAGGAGAGCGGTTTTTCCCAGAAATGACGGGCGATCCAGTGAACGACAAACCCCTGGTCGACTTTCCCCATCTGGCGGGGACCGGCGATCACCCCGCAGCGGTTGATGACGGTTTTCATGCCGGTCATGGCATGGAATTCGCCGATCATCAGTTCCGAGGCCAGCTTGGTCGCCCCGTAGAAGGATCGTGCTCCCTCCAGGGGGAAATCCTCTGCAATGCCTTTTTCGGAGAGGCCGGGAAGGTGTGTCGTCCCGGCCGGTGCCAGCCGTGTCGGGGTCTCTTCATAGGATATGCTGCCAAGCCGGGTCATGGGGTAAACCCGGCTGGTCGACAGGAAAATAAAGCCGGCTTGATATTTCTTTGCTGCCTGCAGGCAGTGCAGGGTTCCGCCCAGGTTGGTGGAGATCACATAATCGAGGGAGTCGGTGATTCCCGCCACGACAGACGGTTCGGCGGAGGCGTCGATGAAAAGGTCGAACGGGCCGAGGGCTTCGATGTCCTCGCGAATGCGGATATCCCCGTGCCGGAAACTGACGCCGGCCTGGCGGAGCCGGAGGAGATTCAGTTCGGAACCCCGGCGTTTCAGGTTGTCGAGGGCGATCACGGTGCAGGCGGGATGCTTTTCCCTGAAACCGACCGCGAGGTGAGAACCCACAAAACCGCATCCGCCGCTGATCACGATCGTTTTATCCATTTGTTCCAGGTGTTTGTTTCACTTTTTCACCTCAAAAGTAGTTAAATCGGGCTTTTCCTCCGAAAAATTCCTGACCTGCCGGGGATCTGCCTTCCGTACCGGGAGCCGGCTGATAATGACCCGATAGTTTTTTTCCCAGGAAAGATCGTCCGGATCTTCCGGTACGACCGTCATGGATCTGACGGTCTTGTTGACAAGACTGCCAGGATCGACGTACAAGAGATAAAATTCGTGCGGATTTTCGATCAACGGGGAAAGGACAAATCCGGAGGCCGCCATGCCTGCCACGAAGCGAAACTCCTTGATGTTGCCGTCGTTCAGTACCAGCGTTATCCTCAGTGAACCGGGTTTATAGAAAAAATCGGCCAGCCGCCCGAAGATCCCGAGTTCGACGATGACCTGGGCGAACAGGACGCTGCCCGTATCCGGCAATGCCACGGGCTCTCCGGTGTCGAATCTCCTGTCAAAAACGGGATCCAGCGGGGGTTCCGCCGCCATGTCCCTGACCCTGTCCAGGACTAACAGGCTGTCGTTCATCATCAGGGGCCGGTAAAGGTTCAGGAGTACCGGCCAGCTGACCCCGTCTTCCAACGACGGGAGCCTGCCGTCGATCGGTTCCATGCCGAAGAAAACATGGTCGGGGGCCTTGTTTCCGAGAAGGTGGTCGCGGTTCATAGCAGCAAGCCGGGGGTTGAAGGCTGCATAACTCTGGAAGACCGGACGGGGCGACCAGTTATTTCCCGAAGCGATCAGGGATGACTGGCTGCTGGAATATATATCGGAAGTGCCGGCCAGCCGGGGGAATGAGGATTTCTTTGCAAGACTGTCCAGTCGGGTGGCGTAACGTGACCTCAACCAATCTTTGTTGGTCAGCCGTTTATGGATCCCTTTGTATGCTTTGATATAGGGGGACCATGTGTTGTTCATCAAAATATTGATATTTAAAGGATAATAATTGACATGAATAAGATACCAAAAGAAGATGGAACACAAGATCACCGGGAATGTGAACCGATTGTGCAGAATCATGGGCAGGCAAAGGGATGCAATTAAAACTGAATTGGCAGAGAGGATGGCATGCATGTCATGACGGACAAAACCGGCTTTAAAGGAGAGAAAGAGAAAGGAGGAAAAAAGGAGAAACAAAAACAACCTCGAATGCCACGAAATTCCGTTTTGCAGGAAAGCCAGGAGCAAAATCAGGAGAGCAGCAAGTATAAACAAGGCAATTTCATAGGTATTACCGGAGGTTGCCATGGCTTCCGAATAGCCGGAGCTGACCAGCAGAATGCCTTTGAAATAGGATGGAAGATCGGGCAGCCACTGACCTGAGGCAATCCAAAGTAAGACCACTGACCCCAGCGGTGCAAATAGCGAAACAAATGCGGGTACGACGTGCTTTTGCAGGAAAAAAAAGACCAGGCACAATGCCATTATTGACATGCAGATCAGGAGCATCGAACCCTTCACGAGCGTCAATAGGCCAATTGCTGAGAATACGACTGCCAGACATGCCCACCGGAATGACAGAGAAAGCCTGCTTTTCTCCTTGACAAACGAGCTTTTATAAGACAGCAATCCGACAAGCAGGGGGAAAGAGATTAACAGGGTGTCAAAATGTACCAGAATGATAATTGTGAGACAAAAGCCAAGAGTCCAATACCACCTAACATCCCGGGTGATCATCAACAAGCACAACCAGAATGAAAAAGCCAGATAAATGCTGCTAAAAAGCATGAGAGAATCTGTGCCCGGGTGAAACAACCTTGTAAAGATTGATGCATACGGACCAAAGGTAAATACCAGTTCGGTGCCGAAACAGAGCCCTTGAGAGACAGCCTGATTCAGTCCGAGCTGCCAGGATGGGTCAAGTCCGAGAGACGGCATACGCGGGGAGAAGGGTACCAGTTTTGAGATGAGCGTGATAAGCATGAATCCCCAGAAAAGTCCTGAGACAGGCCTGCGCCAGATGCCTAATCCGACTGGATCGATGAAGATGGCCATCCGAGGTTTGTTCATGAGGAATGAAGAGCAGAATATCAATACCATTACCCGCGGTGATGCAGCTTACGCAATGCGGATAGCAATCAACAAAAATAGCTACATTTTTCCGACCATGATACATATTTCTCGGCTCCCCGATTTAGGAGAATTCTGGGATTACCTGCCGAGATCCTAGTCTCCACCTTTGCCAGGGAAAAAAGATTTAATTTTACACAGAATCCCGGATGCCGGCTTTCGGCCCGGAATAAATCGTTTCACTTAAATGGACCATCCTCTCGTAACCGTTATCACCCCGACGTTCAACTGCGCAGCGACGGTCGAGAAATCGCTCCTCAGCGTTGCCCGGCAATCCTACCGGCCCATCGAGCATATCTTTTGCGACAACCTTTCGGATGACGGCACCGTGGAGATCCTGGAACGATACCGGAGAAAATACGACCACATCCGGGTTTACTCGTGCCCCGATGCCGGCATTTACGATGCGATGAACCGGGGCGTCCACCTGAGCACAGGCGACTGGCTCTATTTTCTGGGGGGGGATGATGAGTTTTCTTCCCCCGATATCCTGACAGAACTCTACCGCGAGGGATTCCTCTCCGGCACCCGGGTTGTTTACGGGAATGTGCAGGTGGAGGGGGACCTGCCCTGGGCCCGGGATGGCGCCATTTATGACGGGCCTTTCGACCTCAGGAAGATCCTGGCGAAAAATATCTGCCACCAGTCAATCCTCTATCCCCGCCGGGTGTTCATCGACTCCGGCTGTTTCGACACCCGGTACAAAGTCACCGCCGATTATGACTTCAACCTGAGGCGCTGGTCGAAAGAGGAATTTGAGTATGCGGACAAGATCATCGCCCGGTTCCGTACCGGGGGGAGTTCCTCCGAAGGAGTGCACGACCGGCTCAGCGTCGATTTCCCATACAAGGTAAAGCGGTATTTCGGGCTCCGACCCGGCGATGAACGGCTGCGCGATCCCGGCTCCCCGTTCAACGATCTCCTTCCCCGGTATCCCGGGCTGGACTGGAACACCCTGGATGAAAATGAACCGGATGCCGGGTTGACCGGCGACGGGATGCCTCTAAAATCCCTGTCAGCCAGTGAACTGATGGAGATGCTGCAATCTCTCGGGAAGAAGGTGATCCTGGCATTCAGCCATGACAATTACCTGGAGATCACCGGCGGGGTGCAGAATTATATGAACAAAGAACGGGTGTGGTTTGAAAACAGATCGCTGGTATACCTGCAGTTCCACCCGGCCACGCAAGAGCCGGCACCGGCGAACCCTGCTTCTTTCGAGGCAGGGGTCTGCATGGGAGACCGGACGATCGGAAAAATGTCGCGGACCGGTTTCCTGGCATTTGGAGAATCCCTTTCCCGCCGCAACTCCCTCGCAACGGCCGGGGTGCTGATCCACCATACCCTTCACTGGCCCCTCCCCGTCCTGGAAGGCTTCCTGGGTTTGCTGGGCGATGTCCCCCTCATTTTCTGGCTGCACGATTATTTCCTGATCTGCCCCCAGGTGACCCTGTTGCGAAACGACCATGAGTACTGCCACAAGCCCGGTACCGGCAGCAATGCCTGCACGATCTGCCGTTACGGCGACCTGCGCCGGAGCAATCTCCCGGTCCTCCGTTCGCTTACCGGCAAGTTCCCGTTCACCTTCCTGACGCCGTCGGAGGTAAGCCGTTCCATGCTGTCGGCGGAATTCCCTGAGATTGCAGAAAAGATCCGGGTTGCACCGCTGCTGAGGATGGTTAAACCCGTTCACCGGCAGCGGGACCTTCACCGTCTTTACGCGGATCCCGCCTACCGGATCCGGATCGCATTCCTGGGAACGCCGGTGCGGCTGAAAGGGTGGGAAACGTGGAGGAGATTCGCCGATTCACCGGCCGCTGCCCCCTACGATTGTTTCCAGTTATCAAAATATCCGTCCCGTGCACCGGAACGATTTGTCTATGTCGGTTCCGGCGAAGGACCCGAACGATCGGCATTGCACCAGTTGATCCGTCATGCCATCGATGTGGTCCTGCTCTGGTCCATCGTACCCGAAACCTACTCGCTCACCGCCCACGAAGTGATGGCGGCCGGCTGTTTCATCCTCACCCATCCGCAAAGCGGGAATATCGCACACCTGGTTACGACAAAAAAGTGCGGTTCCGTCGTTCCCTCGGAAGAGGCCCTGATGGATCTACTTCAACAACCGGAACAGCTGAGGAGACTGCTGGTCGCGCATGCCGGGATCACCACTTTCACCTCGGAACCGGAGCACAGCGAACCGGACATCTACCATGATTTGATCTAACCGCCATGGATACACCTGCCGTCAGATGCCTGACTTCCATCACCTCTTCGTATCTTCCCAAAGCGAGGATCCTTGCCAAGAGCCTGAAAAAATTCCATCCTGGATGGACATTCGATGTGCTGTTGTCGGACCGGCTTCCGGAGGGTGTCCTGATCGAAGAGGAACCTTTCGACAACGTGATCTGTCCTGAGCAGATCCCCCTGGAAAACCGGCAGCAATGGATATTCAGGCATTCGGTGGTGGAACTGTGCACAGCCATGAAAGGACCCGGGCTCCAATATGTCCTGGATACCTTTCAACCCCGGAAGGTGCTCTATTTCGACCCGGACATGGTGATCTTCAACCCCCTCGACGAACTGGAACGCCTGCTTGACCATCACCCGGTCATCCTCACCCCGCATCTGACCACACCGAACACCGACCTTCAGGCGATCATCGACCATGAGATATGCGCCATGCAACACGGGATCTTCAACCTGGGATTTTTCGCGGTGAGAAACGAAGGGCAGGGCAGGGATTTCGCGCGGTGGTGGGCTCACCGCCTCTACCATTTCTGTTACGACGACAAAGCTTCCGGGCTCTTCACCGACCAGAAATGGTGCGATCATGTGCCCGCTTTCTTCGACGAATCGTACATCCTGCGTGACCCGGGCTACAACGTGGCCACCTGGAACATCAACATGCGGCCCGTGACGATGTCGGATGAAGGAATGCTGCTTGCCGGCGGCCGGCCCCTGCGGTTTTACCACTTCACCGGGTTCGACTCGGGAGCCGGTCACACCAGCCTGTCGCAGTACGGCGGCGATAACCACCTGCTCAGGGAAATGTGGGAATGGTATGAACAAGAACTGAAGCGGAACGGGCAGGCGGAAGCAGCGAAGTCGGTTTGGCATTACGATAGGTTCCGGAACGGGGAACCCATCACCCCCGAAATGCGCCGTCTTTACCTGAGCAGGCCCGACCTGCAGGCAGCCTTTCCTGATCCCTATCACGTCGACGAACACACGGGCGGGTATTATGAATGGTACATCAGGTATTCCGACATCGGTTAGCATGATGCAGCAACCCTCTCCCATCCGAAGAAAAATAAAAAAGTTAACTTTACCAGCCAAATCGAGAACTGGATTGCCCGATGAACGACGTCCGCCTGATCGCTTTTTACCTTCCGCAATTCCACCCGATCCCGGAGAACGATGCCTGGTGGGGGGCCGGGTTTACGGAATGGACGAATGTGACCGCCGCGAAACCCTTGTTCCCGGGACATTACCAGCCGCATCTCCCGGCCGACCTCGGGTTTTATGACCTCCGGCTTCCCGAGGCCAGGGAGGCCCAGGCACGCCTGGCCCGGGAGCATGGAATATACGGTTTTTGTTACTACTACTATTATTTCAACGGCAAACGCCTGCTTCACCGTCCGCTCGATGAGATGCTGGCATCGGGCAAGCCCGATTTTCCCTTCTGCCTGTGCTGGGCCAACGAGAATTGGTCCCGCCGGTGGGACGGGCACCAGGATGATATCCTCATCCGTCAATCCCATTCGGCCAGGGACGATAAACGCTTCATCGGATCGATCCTCCCGGCATTGAAAGATCCCCGGTATATCCGGGTGGGCGAACGGCTCCTGCTGCTCGTGTACCGTCCCGAACTGCTCCCCGATCCGGCAAAGACCGCGGAGATATGGCGACAGGCCGTGTTGAAGGAGACCGGGAGTGATCTGTATATCTGCGCTGTCAACAACTTTATCAAGGATATCGACCCCCGCCCGCTGGGATACGACGCCACGGTACAGTTCCCGCTTGACTACACCGACCGGTGCAAGATCGACAAATCTGTCTTTGCCGCCCTTCATCAGATGGATCCCGCCTCGCTGTCCGACAACTGGCTCATCAACTTTCCGAGCGTGGTGCAGCACATGGTCACCATCCCAAAACCCGGATTCACCTTTTTCCGCGGCGCCTTTCCTTCGTGGGACAACACGCCACGGAGAGACCATGCCAGCACGGTCTACCTCAACTCCTCGCCCGAACTGTACAAGCTTTACCTGAAAGCCGTGATCGGGCTCACACGGAAGGAAAACCGGGGCGACGAGAACCTGGTCTTCCTGAATGCCTGGAATGAATGGGCGGAAGGAGCCCACCTGGAACCGGATAAAAGATACGGTCTGCGATTCCTGCAGGCCACCCGCGAAGCACTTGCGGAAGAGACCGACATCATCCAAACCATGAAAGAGATCGAAGAAAGGGATGAAGAATCGAGGGCCTTTTACGCAGCAGCGGAACAGCTGCAGTCGCAGCTCTCCTCGACCCGTGAAGAGATCGACGCGCTGTCGGGCAGGCTTGGCGCTGAAAATGAACGGGCTGCAGCGAAGATCGAAGAACTGACCCGGAATGTCTCCGAAAAGGACCGGCAGATCCTGGCACTGGTGAACCAGCTCAACCTGCTCGAACAGCATATCAGCGATAAGGAGGCCCATCTGCAGCAAAAACGGGACCTGATCATCGAACAGGAAAAACGCGTTGGGAAAAAGGAGGACCAGATCCTGGCCAAGGAGGCGCAGTTGCAGGAAAAGGAGCAACTGCTCCAGGGCAAGGAGGGGCTGCTCCAGGAGAAGGATGAACTCCTGCTGGCGAAAGGGCGCCAGCTGGCCGACAAGGAGAATTCCATACAGATCAAGGATAATCAGCTGATCCGGTTCGGCGAGGTCATCCGGCAGCTCGAGCAGCAATTGCAGGAACGCGATGCCAGGATCGGGGAACTGGCAGACCGGCTGCAGGAGTCCGGCAGCACCTTGAGCCGGCTGTCGGCCGACCTTCGTTTCAGGGACCTTGAATTGCAGCGGCAGATTGACACGACCGCCGAATTGACGGGCCGGATTGACCGGCAGAACGACGTTATCCGCACCCTGGAGGAGAAAGTCTCGGGCCTGGCATCGGATCTCGCCGCAAAAGAAGCCGGGCTGGCGGAAATGGAACAGTTGCTGGCCGCGGTCACAGAAGAGAAGGAACGGATGGTTGCCGCGATGACGTCGGAAACGGACCTTCTGAAGCAACGGCTCGAAGAGGCCGCCGCCGCGCTGAAAAAATCGGAAGATCAAGCGGCCGGACTTCAGTCGGAGCACACCGCCGCGCTCGAAACCATCGACCTGCTTGAACAGCGAAAGGATGAACTGGCCCGGAAGAGTGAACGGCAGGAGGCGGAGATCCGGCGGCTGGCATCCCGGCAAACGGCACTCGAACAATCTCTGTCCTGGCGCCTGACCCGGCCGCTGCGCCTTGCCATCGACGGGATCTTCAAACTGTTCTATCTGCTTTTTCCTTTCGGCTCCCGGCGCTGGCTGGTCGTGAAGACCCTCGCCGGGGCCGTTGCCCATCCCGTGCGTTTTATCCGGGCTCTCCACGGGGGCAGTTGGGCTGCATTCATGCAGAGGCTGAAAACCCCGGAACGGGAGGCCCAGCGACAACGGGCACAGGCAGCCCGGGCGATTCCCGTTTCCCCGGTGCAGGCGCCCCGGCCTGCTCCAGGGCCCGCTTCGGAAGGAGGGCTCGCTTTTCCCGATCCCCCCGACCCGGAGATCCTGGTGGTCTTTTTCCAGCCGGGTGAGCTTCCGCTGGAAGAAGCGGCCCGGTCGGTCGCCGCGAATGCCCGGCGGCCCATGAAATTCGTGGTTACCGGCAATCCCGGTTTTGCCGGGCCGCCGGTTCCCGGCATCGGTACGATGACCCCGAAGGAGATCGCGACCCTGCTGGACCCGGCCTCCCCGATCCGGAATGTGATCCTCATGCATCCCGGCGTGCAGGTGCTGCCGGGCGCCCTGGAGGCCTGCGAAGAGACGCTGGCCCGGCGGGAAGATTGGGCGATGGTGGTGCCCCAGGTGTGGAAACGGGATCAGATGCTCGAATCGGCAGGGGTGGTCATCTGGGAGAACGGTTGCACCGCCCGGATCGGCGCCAACCAGGGGCCCTACGATCCCGAGCACCTTTACCTCCACGAAGTGGATTCAGGCGACCGGTTTGTCATGGTGAAAAAACAGATCTTCCGGGATTGGGTCGGTCATGCCTTGTACACGGCCGATCCATGGCCCTTCCTGGCGTACGACCTTTCCATGGCGACCCGTTGGTGGGGGTATAAAGTCATCTTCCAGCCCCGGGCCCATGTCCTGGCAGGACGTTCCGAGAATTTCATTTTCCCGGAAGCGAGAGAGGTCTTTTACCGGAAATGGCAGGAGACCCTGGAAAACCACCACATGACCTCCTCCCCGGGCAACCTTTTCGTAGCTCGGGAGCGGGGACAGCGGAAAACCTACATGCTGATGATCGACCATTACGTGCCGACGTTCGACAAGGACGCGGGGTCGCGGAGCATGAAAGCGTACATGGACCTTTTTACCGATCACGGCATCGTCCTTAAATTCATCGGGGATAATTTCTATCCCATCGGCTGTTACGTGGACTATTTTCAACAACGGGGGGTGGAGATCCTCTATGGCGATTGTTGTGAGAAGAACTGGCGCACCTGGCTGAAAACGAACGGGATGCATTTCGGGCTGGCATTCATCAGCCGGCCCGTCGTCGCGATCAAATACCTCGGCGTCGTCCGCGAACTTACCCGGGCACGGGTGCTGTTCTACGGGCATGACCTGCATTTCCTGCGCGAGTACCGGAAGTACCTGGTCGAAAAGGATGAGGAGTTGCTGAAGATCTCCGAGCGTTCGAAGGAGATGGAGAAGTATCTCATCGAGAATGTCGATGCGGTCTATTACCCGTCGCAGGCCGAAACGGAGATCGTGCAGAAGGAATTCCGCCTGCGGGGACCCGCGCGGACCATCGCCCTGCTGATCTATGAAACTTTCCACAAACCCCGGTACAGGCCGGAGGAGCGGAAAGGGATCATGTTCGTGGGCGGTTTCATGCACGAACCCAACCGCGATGCCGTCGCCTGGCTGCTCGATGATATCTGCCCGCTCATCGACCGGCAGATCCCCGGCCTCGACCTGTTCATCATCGGCTCCCATCCCCCTCAGGAGATCCGGGCCCGGGCCGGCGGACATATCCATGTCACAGGGTACGTGGATGATGACGAACTCATGGAGTATTACCGCCGGTGCCGCCTGGTGATCGCGCCGCTGCGTTTCGGGGCCGGCCTGAAAGGCAAGCTGGTCGAAGCGATGTACCACGGCCTGCCGGTGATCACCACCTCCATCGGTGCCGAAGGGCTCAACGGCGCCGGACCGGCCATCACGGTGGCCGACACCGCCGAAGCCTTCGTCGAAGCGGTGGTAAACGTCTATTCCGCTGAGGATCAGCTGAAGTCGAGGTCGGAACAGGCTTTCGAATTCGTGAAGGAGAACTTCTCGCGCGAAAAGGCGTGGTCGATCATACAACCGGACCTTCATCCCCGGGCGAATCTCGGACCCGGGAAACCGGCATCCCCGTTCAAAGTGCTTTTCATCTCGCACGACGCTCACCTCGGGGGCGCCCAGATGCTGCTGATCTCCATGCTGAAGTGGTTCCAAAACCACACCTCCGTCGATCTCCGCATCATGACCAACTACGGCGGACGCCTGCTCGGCCGCTTTCATGAAATCGACGAAACGCTGGTATTCAATGAATTGCAGCACCTTCATCCGAAGATAGATGACCAGGTTGAAGAGATCCTGAAGTTCTGCGAAGGGAAACCCGACCTGGTATTCGGAAGCTCCATCGCGGCCGGGAAAAGCTATCATGCCATCCGGCACCTGGGTGCGCCGGTCATCTCCCACATCCACGAACTCAAGATGAGCATCGGTTATTACGCCCGCGATTTCGTCGGGGATGTAACGGCCCACACTGCGTTCTACATCGCGGGGAGCAGGGCAGTGGCCGACAACCTGGTCAACGACCTGAAGATCAAAGAGGATAAGATACGGGTGATCCACGATTTCATTGAAGGGAAGGAGATCGCAACCCCTTCGGCGACAGAAAAGCTTCGCCTCCGCGAACAACTGGGACTGGAGAAGGAAAAATTCATCGTTATGGCTTGCTCGGCCGGACTTTTCTGGAGGAAAGGCGCCGATCTTTTCGTGGAGATCGCCCGCCACGTGAAGGAGATCCGTCCCGGAAGCTGCCATTTTTACTGGATCGGTCCCACCGACGACACCAATGTTTACCCGGTGTACGGTTCCTGGGATACGGTATTCTCAAAAGTCAGGGAGTACGGCCTGGAAAACGAACTGACTTTCCTGGGCACCCGGCTCGATTTCAAGGACTATTTCGCCGCCAGCAACGTGTTCCTGCTCTCCTCGCGCGAAGATCCGTTCCCCCTGGTGTGCCTCGAAGCGGCGCAGCTGGGGCTTCCGGTCATTTGCTTTGACCGGTCGGGGGGCATGCCCGAATTCGTGGAACAGGATGCCGGGTTCGTCGTACCGTACGAGGATACTCTGACGGCCGCCAACCGGATCGTCGAACTTCACGAAAACAGGGCGTTGTGCCACACCCTCGGGCAACAGGCCAAACACAAGGTACTTGCCAGGCATACGGTGGCCATCAACCTCCCCCGTGTGCTTACGTGCTGCCGGACCATCGCCGGAGCCAGGCCGGCGGTCTCGGTCATCGTACCCAATTACAATTACGGGAAATACCTGGAGAAGCGGCTGGAAAGCATTGTAAATCAAACATTCAAGGATTTCGAGATCATCCTGCTCGATGATGCCTCCGAAGATGACAGCCACCGGATCATCGACCGTTTTTCGGAAAACCATGACGTAACCATCGTCAGGAACAAGGTGAACAGCGGCTCCGTGTTCAAACAGTGGTACCAGGGCATCCGCAAGGCAAAGAGCGACCTGGTCTGGATCGCCGAATCGGATGACCTGTCGGCCGAGACCTTCCTGGAAAAGATGCTGCCGCTGCTGAACGACCCGACGGTGAACCTGGCCTGGTGCGCCTCGCATGTGATCGACGGGGATGGCAAACTCCATGAACACTTCTATCACACGACCGGTTATTATGCCGGACTGCCCGGCGGCGAGAAATGGAAACAGCCATTTGTGAATTCCGGAAACCGCGAAGTGAGCGACGGGCTTGGGATCAAGAACATCATTCCGAACGTCAGCGCGGTCATCATGCGGCGTTCGGCCCTGCTGGAGGTCAGCCTCGAGGAGGTGACTTCCTACCGGTGTGCGGGCGACTGGTACGTGTATCTGAACATCATCCGTACGGGAAATGTGGCCTACCTGCCCGAACCCCTCAACTTTCACCGCCGGCACGACGGCTCGGTGGTCGGGAAAAGCAGGAACACCGCCGCAAACACGATCCCCGATTACTTCCGGATCCACCGGTTCATCGACGAGCATTTCGATATCAGCGAAGAGGCTTTCGGCAAGCAGGTCGATTATGTGACGAAAGAGCTGAGAGGCATCTGGCCCGACGTAGGCGATGCCCAATATAAGGAGCTGTATGATCCCGCGCAGTTGAAGAAGATCTTTGCCGGTCGGTCGTCGGCTAACCGCAAGAGCGGAAAAAAATGAGTGAGACGAAACTGAAATGCCTGCTGCTGGGAGGGGGGGGGTTCATCGGGTCCCACCTGGCCGGGTCGTTGCTTGAGGCCGGTTACGATGTCAGGATCTTCGATATCCGGAACTTTTCGACGCGGAACCTTGAAAAGATAAAGGACCAGGTCGAGATCCGGGAGGGGGATTTTCAGAACCGGCAGGATGTAGCCGCCGCCCTCGTGGGCATCGATCATGTTTTTCACCTGGTAAGTTCGACGATCCCCGCGGTCTCGATGTCGAATCCCGTGTTCGACATCGAGTCCAACCTGGTTTCGACGGTCAGGCTGCTCGAAGAGTGCCGCAACGGCAACCGGATCCGCTCGTTCAATTTCATCTCCTCCGGAGGTACGGTGTACGGCATTCCCGCCATCCTCCCGATCCCTGAATCGCACCCGCTGGTCCCGCTCAACTCTTACGGCATCATCAAAAGCGCCATCGAGAGCTATTGCAGCCTGTACCGCCGCAACTACGGGCTGAACTGCCGGGTGTTCCGGCTTTCCAACCCCTATGGCGAGCACCAGAACCCATTCGGCCAGCAGGGCGTGATCGCCGTGTTTCTGCGGAAAGCGATCCGGGGGGAGGAGATCGAAGTGTGGGGCGACGGCAGCGTGGTGCGCGATTACATTTACATCGACGACGTGAACGAAGTCCTCACCCGGTCACTTCAGACTGAGACCGCCGATCATGTGTTCAACATCGGAAGCGGCGAGGGGCACAGCCTGAACGACATCATCGCCATCATCCGCAATGTTTCGGGCATCGAAGTGAAGGTGACCTTCCGGGAGGGAAGGCAGTTCGACGTCCCCCTGAACGTACTCGACATCACCCGGGCCTCGAAGGCCTTCTCATGGAGTCCGCGCACCGGGATCCGGGAAGGTATTCAGCGTGTCTATAAACATTTTACCCATCCCCCGTCCCCTTCCCTACTGGTAGGGAAGGGGTGCAGGGGTTAGGTACGAAAAGATACAGCTTTGAAAGTGATCATGCAATCAAAAAAGTCACCCCGATTTGACATAACGTTTTAAGATGGATCATGACCAAGTAAAAATTCTTACATTCTATCTGCCTCAATACCATCCGATCCCCGAGAACGACACCTGGTGGGGCAAGGGATTCACCGAGTGGACCAACGTGACCAAGGCGAAGCCGCTTTTCCGGGGCCACCACCAACCCAACCTCCCGTCGGAGCTGGGTTTCTATGATCTGCGGGTACCCGAGGTGAGGGAAGCCCAGGCGGAGCTGGCCCGGACTTACGGGGTCGACGGATTCTGCTACTGGCACTACTGGTTCGGGAACGGGAAACAGCTGCTCGAAAGACCCTTCCGCGAGGTGTGGCAATCGGGATCGCCCGACTTTCCCTTTTGCCTGGCCTGGGCCAACCAGTCGTGGACCGGCGTCTGGCACGGGCTGAAGGATCATATTCTCATCGAACAGCTCTACCCGGGCGAAGAGGATTACCGCGATCATTTCTACCACCTGCTTCCCGCTTTCCGGGATCCCCGGTACATCAGGATCGGCAACAAGCCGCTGTTCGTCGTCTTCACCCCCGATTGCCTGCCCGACCCGGCCGGGTTCACCTCCCTCTGGAACCGTCTGGCCGTGCAGGAGGGATTCGACGGCTTTTATTTCATCGGGATCCACCAGCTTTACTGGGACCATAAATCCGACGGATTCGACGAGAAGACCATCCACCAGCCCGGGCAGTTCATCGAGGTGCTGGATGGCGCCCGGAAAAAGAGCTCTTCCCTGCTGGCGCGGTGGAAAAAGAACCCGGGGCCCAGGGTGGTCGATTACGGCGACCTGGTGAAAACCAACGATTTCGGCCGGTACGACGGCGAAGATTTTCTCCCCACCGTGCTGCCCAATTGGGACAACACCCCGCGATCGGGGAGGGGAGGTTTCGTTTTCCGGGGCTCGACGCCGGGACTGTTCCGGCAGCATCTCGAAAGTGCCCTGAAATTCGTGAAAAATAAAAAAACCGGCGAGAAGATCGTATTCCTGAAATCGTGGAACGAGTGGGCCGAAGGGAACTATGTGGAACCCGACCGGCAATGGGGCCGGGCCTACCTCGAAGCCATCCTGAGTGCCAGACAGAACACCCGTTAACGGGAACCCGACCGACGCTGCCATGAAACATACCATCCTGATCGTCTCGCCCACCCCGACCCATCCGCTCAATGCCGGGAACCGGAGCCGGATCTTTACCTACTCGAAATACCTCATGGAACTGGGTCATGAGGTGCACTTTCTCTATTCGGACCAGGAAGATGCCGACCTCGATGCGATGGTGAGGTACTGGGGAGAGCGGTTCCATCACGTATCGTACAAAGCCCCCGTGAAGCGCGGGTATAACCGGTACCTGATGAAGATCAACCCCAACCTGAAATACTATTCGCACATCGACGACCATTACAACGAATGGCTGGACGAAAAGATCGCCGCGATCAAACAGGCGGTTCCCGTCACGGCCGTGGTGGCCGAGTACATTTTCAACACCCGGGCGTTCTTCAATTTCGGACCGGAGGTGCTCAAGGTGGTCGATACCCATGATGTGATGACCGACCGGCACAAGCATTTTCTGCGTGCCGGGAAGCCCCCGATCTGGTATTCCACCTCAAGGCGGGAGGAGGCGGCCGGGATCAACCGGGCCGACGTGGTCATGGCGATCCAGGAGGTGGAGGCAGCCTTCTACCGGAAACTGACCCGCAGGAAGGTGATCACCGTGGGTCACATGGTCGATGTGGTCCCTTCGGAACCTGCTCCCCGTCCCGCGCATCGGTTGCTGTTCGTCGGGTCCGACAATCCCAGCAACTACCACGCGATGGTCGATTTTATCAGGGATTATTTTCCGGTTATAAAAAGCAGTTTCCCCGACATGGAGCTTATCCTGGCCGGGAAGATCTGCCGCGTGATCGATGACCACGAGGGTGTTGTCAAACTGGGGGAGGTGGAGGATCTTGCGGCGGCCTACGGCAGGGCCGATATCGTGCTCAACCCGTTGACGATAGGGACCGGACTGAAGATCAAGATGATCGAGGCGCTGGGTTTCGGCAAGGCGGTGATCTCGACCCCGGTGGGCGCCGAAGGGCTCGAAGAGGGGGCCGGAAAATCGTACCTGCTGGCCGGCACCCCGGATCAGTTCGCCAGGCAACTCAACCGGCTGGTGGAAGAACCCGGGTGCTTCAACAACCTGGTAAAAAATGCATATGACTTTGTAAATCAATATAATAATAAACCCAAAGAGGCCCTGGCCCGTTTGTTTGGCTGACGGACCTGCAGTACGTGCAGGAATTCATTTGATTATAGGGGTGAATTCGTAATTTTGCACCCGGGAGGCGCATCGAACCGGCACTGCCTTGAATATCACCTCCCTGTTGGTCTGAATGAAGTAACAAACCACAACATAGTTAACATTAAAGTAGGAGATGAAAAGATGAAAACCCTGAGTAAAAAAGTGAAGATCATTCTGGCTGTTGCAATCCTGGTGGTGATCACCGGCATCGCTTTGTGGTTCATATTGAAACCGGACAATAAAATAGTGGCAGCCAGCCTCGTTGACATTACGCTTCCCACGGATACGGATAACATCATCGGGAATATCGAGGAGGTCAGTATCATTGATAAGACCTGGAATGATTATCTTCTGATCAAAGGATGGGTTTTAAAGCAAAATGTGAAGGAAAAGACCCGCGATCTTCTGCTGGTTTTTAAATCGGGATCCAACACCCTTGTTTTTGATCCGGTGAATGACAATTTAAGCCGGCCCGGCGTATCGGAATACTGTAAATTGACAGGAAGTGCTGATAATCATGGATATGAAGGATATATCCCGCTGGAAATGCTGAAGGATTCAGCCTATGAGGTGGGATACCTGATCAAAGATGAATCCGGACAATATCATGCCATGTCGGGTAAAAAAATGAAGCTTGGCAATGGTACGGTCAGGCTCGAGAATTATCAGATAGAAGCTCATAAAGTAGCCATTTCCATGCGGCCCGAGACAGACAAGATCAAATACTATTTCGAGACTTTTAATGTTTCGGATAATGTTTTCACGATCAGCGGCTGGGGTTTTTTGAAAGGATTGAACACGGATTCTTCAAGGGCATATATTATTTTGCGGAAAGACAATAAAAACGTGATATTTACTACGGTTCCCCAACTAAGGACAGGTGTGACCACTTATTTCAAAGATGAATTCGGGGTCAATCTGGACCATTCGGGGTATTCTGCCACCATCGATGGCAAACTCCTGCCAAAGGGGAAATACGAAGTTCTGTTATACATCGTTCGCGGAGAGCATATCGGGTTGACCTATTCCAATCAGTTCATCGAGATCGGAATTTAGTTCAGCATCCGGTTCCCCATGAAGATAAAGTCAACGCCGGATCACTTTCAAAGTAAAGGGATCCCCGCTCTCACCGTTTTAGTTTTCGCAGTCTATCCCATCCTGGCATTGTATGGACATAATGCCGACCAGCTGGTTGCACATCAGTTGGTATTTCCTCTCCTTTTTTCGGTGTTGTTTTCCGGGATTTTTTTGGGGCTTGCATCGACAGTGCTGAGAAGCCTGCTGAAGGGAAGCCTGGTCACGCTGCTCTTTCTGGTGTTATTCTGGAATTACACATTGATATTCAATGGTATGAACAGAATTGCCGAAGTCCGGCACTGGCATGTGCTGCCCATCCTCCTGGTTGTATACGCTCACTTGTTCTACCTGATCAGCCGGATACGCCAGCCGAAGACCCTGGGTAGTCTCAACATCATCTTTATGGTCCCGGTGGGATTATTGGTGATCTTCAACACTTTTTCCATCGTTACCAGCGAGATCCGGAAGTCCGGCAAGCGCGAAAAGGAATCGGGGAATATTCAGGGACCGGGCAACGCATTCGACCGCTCAAAACTTCCCGACATCTACCTCATCATCCTCGATGAAGGGGCGAGTGTTAAAACCATGAAAGAGGAGTGGGGGTATGATGCCGGCAGCTTTGCGGAGGAAATGGCAAAGAACGGATTTTTCTTTGCCGGGAACAGTCCGGTACGTTACAACCAGACTACCTGGAACATACCCAGCCTGCTGAATTTCGAATATCTTACCGAAGCGGTTACCCGTACCGATTTTATGAAATACATCGAGAATCCGCAGAATACCGTGGGTACGGAAGTCCATGAAAAGCTTCATAAGATCGATTACAGTGTCCAGACGGAGAAGATGAATAACAACCGGCTTTTCCGTTTTCTGAAGGAGCATGGTTACACGATCGATGTCATGGAAGGATTAAGCCAGCACTATTCGGGAGTCCGTTTCGGGAATACCGATGCGACGTTCGCTTACCAGGATGCGGACCCATCGGACCTGTCGGGAACCCTATCCGGTGCTTTCTACAAGGAACTGATCAACAGTTCCATGCTTTCGTCATTCAATTTCCTCATCCCTGTTGACAAGAGCCAAAATTTAAGCTTTACGGCTACCCGGCACATCCTTACCTGCCTGGAGAAGAACACCAGCAAACTGAAGAGCCCCAGATTCACCTATGCGCACATCATGTGCCCGCATGTTCCCTTCGTATTTGACCGTTCGGGGAATTACATCGAAGGTCCCAGCTCCGAGGGTCAGCGGTCGGAAGGGTACATCACGGCACAAAATACGGTCAACGCTGCCTATCTCGAACAATATATCTTCATCACCGGCGAGATCGCCCGTGTGACTGCGAACATGATCAGGAATCAGCCTCCTGCGGGCAGTGTCATCTTTGTTCAAAGCGACCACGGACCCCGCCCTCACGAAGTGTACCTGAAGAACCGGGAACATTCCTTTCAAGTGCTCAACGCGGTATATTTTCCCGACAGGGACTATAAGGATCTCTATGACAGCATCTCCCCGATCAATGCCTTGCGGGTGATGCTGAACAAGTACCTGGATGCGCGACTGCCAAAGGTGGAGGACAAATAAATGAAGAGAACGATAAAAATCATCGCTTATGTCGCGTTTCTGGTCCTCTTCGGACTTTACCTCTGGTTTGCCGATTATATCTTCTACGTTTTCGTCCGGGCCGGTTGCGAGGGCCGGCATACCCGGATCGAACTGCCTGCCGAATCGGAAAGCGTGAAGTTCTGGGTTGAAGAGGTCAGCAAGGCAAACCTCCGGTGGAAAGAGGATGTGCGATTGAAGGGGTGGGCGTTCCAGAAGGATAATACCCAGGAGGAGCGCACTTCCTACCTGGTACTGACCTCGGCAGCCGACCGTCTGATCTTCCGGATCGATAACGATACGATCTACCGGAAAGGGGTGACGGAGTATTTCAACATGGACGAACGTTTTGCCCATCTGGGGTTTGACGTGATGGTGCCGACATTTTTACTGAAGGACAGCGTGTATACGATCGGGTACGCCATCGAGGATAAAACAGGAAGGTATTTCACCAACCATCACCTCGAACTCAGAAAGAAGAAGGATAAGTACAAGCTGATCGACCTTGTAGCCGAAGCGGAACCGGATCCGGCCGACTGCGAGGTCACTCCTGAAAAGAGAGACCCGACCAGCGAGATCGTTTACTATTTCGAAGAGGTAAAGCAGTCGGGGAAAGCATTGCTGGTAAAGGGGTGGGGTTTCCTCAATGGCAACGATACCAGGAATCTCAACACCTACGTGGTGCTGAAAAAAGGCGACAGGGAGCGTTTTTACCGTGTGGGGAAAGTCCTGCGCAAGGGGGTGACCTCGCATTTTTCAAAGCTTGGGCTGAACCTCGATTCCGCAGGCTTTTCCGCGATCATCCCGATCCGGAAGCTGGAACCCGGGAATTACCAGGTGGGGCTGTACATGACGAAGGGAGAGAAAGCAGGCGTGGTGCATCCCAATACATTTTTCGAAGTTGAAGAATGAGGGCCGCACTATTATCATAGACCCTGATCAGATATAAACAAGAACCGAGGATGGATTATAACGAGGAACAAGAGAGCGACCTGGTAAACTCCGGTGTTATGCACGACAGCTCTTTCCGCGACCCCAGCGGGTTTGTTTTCAGCGAAGGGGGGAAGGTGCTGCGACAGGTGAACCGGTGCTACCGCGAAGAGTATGATCATCTGACCGGGTCGGGGCTGTACCGGAAGCTGACGGAGGAAGGGCTGCTGATCCCCCACCGGGAACTGGAGGGCCACCCCGGCGCCGGGGGAGATCTTTACCGGATCCTGGAGCCGGAGCAGATCCCGTTCATCTCCTACCCCTACGAATGGTCGTTCAGCCAGCTTAAAGATGCGGCGCTGGTCACCCTGCGTATCCAACAGGCCGCCCTGGAACACGGCATGACCCTGAAGGACGGCAGTGCCTACAACATCCAGTTTTACCGGGGAAAACCCGTGTTCATCGATACCCTTTCGTTCGACCTCTACCGCGAAGGCAAACCCTGGGAAGCCTATCGGCAATATTGCCAGCACTTCCTGGCCCCCCTCGCGCTGATGAGCCACACCGACATCCGGCTGAACCAGCTGCTCAGGATCCACCTCGACGGCATCCCGCTCGACCTGGCCAGCCGGCTGCTGCCCCGGAAGACCAGATGGAATTTTTCGCTGCTGATGCACCTCCACCTCCACGCCAAAACCCAGGTGAAATACGAGCACAAGGGGAGCGCCGGGCGCGAGGTGAAGATCCGGCTGGCCAACCTGAAAGCCCTGATCATCAGTCTGATCCAACTGACGGAAAAGCTGAAGATCAGGAACCAGCCCACCGAATGGGGGGAGTATTACACCTTTACCAACTACTCCGACCGCTCGTTCACCCATAAGAAGGAGATCGTCGATGCCTATGTCCGGGCGATCCGCCCCGGCACCTTGTGGGATCTGGGCGCCAACAACGGCGAATTCACCCGGATCGCCTGCCGGCAGGGAGCCGACTGCGTGGCCTTCGATATCGATCCGGTAGCGGTCGATCTCAATTACCGGCAGGTGAAGGCGGAGCAGACCGTGAACCTGCTGCCCCTGGTGATGGACCTGACCAACCCGAGCCCCTCGATCGGATGGGACAACCGCGAGAGACCCGGATTTTCAGCCCGGTCGCTGCCCGACGCCGTGATCGCCCTCGCCCTGATCCACCACCTGGCCATCTCCAACAACCTCCCCTTCCGGCATATCGCCTCCTTCCTGAGCCGCCTCAGCGAAAACCTCATCATCGAGTTCGTCCCGAAACCCGACTCACAGGTGCAGAAACTGCTCGAATCGAGGAGGGATATCTTCGGGACCTACGATGAGGAGAACTTCAGGAAAGAGTTCGGGAAGTTCTTCGAAATTCTGGAACAACGTCCGGTCGACGGTTCGGAAAGAACCCTTTACCGCATGAAAAGAAAGGCTTGATCTGAAGGGCTCTTGCAAACTATATAAGAAAGTATTACGCCATCATTGAAGATCGATTGATAAATTTACCGGGTCAATAACAATCGACCACACTATGAAAATCTAAAAACCGATATAATGAGTGCATTATTGAACATTCCGTTACAGATCCTGGCTTACATCGATCCGGGAACAGGCAGCATCATCCTGCAGGCCATCGTGGCCAGCGTGGTGGGCGCGGCCATCGCCGTCAAGCTCTTCTGGCACAAGATCCTCCGTTTTCTTGGATTACGGAAAAAGGTTGAGACCGGATCTCCCGGGAAGGCCGACCCGCCGCAAAAGCCCTCGGCATGATCGTGTCGTTCTTCCATGCCGGGATCACCGCCCCCGGCCTGCTGTTGTTCTCGGGCATCTGGATCTGGATGGAGTGGCTCAGCGTGGGCCTGCAGTACCTCCTGAAGGGGTTGCACGCGCTGATCCCCGATTGGGGCGTTGCCATCATTCTCCTGGCGCTTGTGATCCGCATCCTGCTCTTTCCTTTTTCCCGCAAGGCGATGAAGAGCCAGGTCCGTTTCCTGGAAGCGCAGAAGGCCATGGCCTCCGAACTGGCGGAGATCAAAAAGACCTGGAAAGGGGGGGAACAGAGCGAGCGGATCCTGCAATTGTACAAGGATCACGGGGTGAGCCCCTTTGCCGGGCTGAAACCCCTGCTGATCGTGCTGATCCAGCTGCCCATCCTGATCGCCCTGTTCCAGGTGCTGGGGTCGGCCGCAGAGCTGAAAAACGCCGGCTTTCTCTGGATCGACTCGCTGGCCCTTCCCGACCAGCTCTTCTCCTTTGGCTTTTCCATTCCCCTGCTGGGAGAGTATTTCAACCTGCTGCCGGTGCTGATGTCGGTCTTCACCCTACTGTCATTCAAACTGGCGCCGGCCCCCTCGGCCGAGAAGAAGGAGCAAAGATGGCAGGATCTCTTCCTGCTGGCCATGACCGTGATGTTCTTTGTGCTGTTCTATTCTTTCCCGGCGGGGCTGGTGCTCTACTGGACCTTCGCCAATATCTTTCACATCGTGCAGTACCGCCTCACCGCATCCCCCCGTAAACCCTGACCCCGCCCCTCCCTTTGCAAGGGAGGGGTGTTACAAGGTGCTGCATAAAGTATTGATAATCTTTAATATGGTCGTATCGGTTATTCCCCTCCCTACTGGTAGGGAGGGGCTAGGGGTGGGTAGATTGACTTTTCGGAGGGGACTCATTGATCGATTAACGATTTTTGATCGGCGAAGTAAGGTCATTCTGAAATCATAGATCGTTGATCGATTGTTCGAGTATTCACAAGGGGAACTGTCCGTTTGATCACTTGTCAGCGTTTGCTATCTTTGCCCTAAAAATCCATCGTATGAAGATCCGGCTTTCATTCGTTCTTACATTGCTTTTCTCCGCTGCATATGGTCAGTTTTTTGAGAACCCCGTTGTCGAACCCGCTGATCTTACCGACAAACCGGTTGTCCTGTGGAAATTCAAGGCGAACGGACCCATCGTCGGCGCCCCGGTGATTGACAACGGTACTGTGTATGTCGGGTCCACCGACAGCTGTCTCTATGCCATCGACCTGGTTACGGGCAGGATGAAATGGAAACTGGCCACCTCGGGGGCGATCCGGTCGTCGGTATGTGTCAACCAAAACCGGCTCTTTCTTCTCGGCACCGACGGATTCCTGTACCGGGTACAAAAGGATTCGGGAAGGATCGATGGTTTCTTCCAGACCCTGAACGGTTTCATGGGAGACCGGCAGCACGACTACGCCGATTATTTCTCCTCCACCCCGGTATTGATGGATTCGACCCTCTATTTCGGTTCGGGGGAATCGATCTATGCCCTGGATCTCAGCAACGGCTTCCTTCGCTGGACCTGCCCGACGGGCGACCTGGTGCATACCACGCCGGTCATCAGCCAGGGCAAAGTTTACGCGGGTTCATTCGACGGAAACCTCTGGGCGGTCAACCTCGCAACCGGGCAGCCGGTATGGAAGTTCAAGACGACAGGCCGGTACACCTATCCGAAAGGCGAAGTAACGGGTAACCCGGTCGCCGCCGCCGGAATGGTCATCGCCGGGGCCCGCGACAATAACCTCTACGCGATCGACGTCAGGGGCGGTTACTGCAACTGGATGAGGTCGTTCCCCTCCGGATGGGCCCTGCCGGTCACTTTCAATGATTCGGTGCTCTACGTGGGGACCTCCGAAGACCGGCTCCTGTATTGCATCGACCTGCGCACCGGCCAGGACGTCTGGAAAGCTCCGTCCAATTTCACCATGTACGGGGGAGTCGCCATTGCGAAACAGATAGGATATTTTGCCACTCTGGCGGGAAAGGTAAGCGGCGTCGACCTGACCACGGGCACGATCCTGTGGACCGTCGAACTCGACGCGTGCAGAGCCAACCATGACAAGTGGCTCAAGCGCAACGACAAGTTCCGCGACGACATCAGCAAACTGATCAAGACCCCGCTCGATATGCTTACGATGTACCGGGAGCTGGGCGGGATCTTTTCGACCCCGGCCATCGGGGCTGACCACCTGGTGGTGGCCGGTTACGACGGAACCGTGTATTGCCTTACCCGGGCTCCGGACAAGGAGGGGAAAAAAGAAGGGCAGAAAGAAGTCCCCGGGGAAGGGAAGAAATAGAGCCTGTCAGGCGAGTTTCCGGGAGACCTCCCGGAGCATCACTTCGGTCATCCTTGCGAGGTCATACTCGTACTGCAGTCCCCAGTCTTTCCGGGCCACTGAATCGTTGATGCAGGCCGGCCAGGAATCGGCGATCGCCTGCCGGAAATCGGGCTTGTAGGTGATCCCGAATCCGGGAATATGCTTTTTGATCTCGTCGGCCAGTTCGGCAGGGGTGAAGCAGATACCGGCCACGTTATAGCTGGAGCGGAGCGAGAGTTTCGACGCATCGGCCTCCATTAAGTCGATGGTGGCTTTGATCGCGTCGGGCATGAACATCATGGGCAGGGCCGACTGGGGACCGAGGAAGCACTCGTATTTCCCGTGCCGGATCGCCTCGTAGAAGATCTCCACCGCATAATCGGTGGTGCCCCCGCCGGCTTCGGTCTTGTAGCTGATGAGCCCGGGGTACCGGAGGCTGCGCGTATCGACACCGTACTTGTTGAAATAGTACTCGATCCAACGTTCGCCGGCCAGTTTGCTGATGCCGTACACCGTGTTGGGTTCCATGATCGTGAACTGCGGGGTGTCCATGCGGGGGGTGGAGGGGCCGAAGACCGCGATGGAGGAGGGCCAGAAGAGTTTCCGGATCTTCAGTTCCCTGGCCAGTTCCAGCACATTGATCAGGCTGCGCATGTTGATGTCCCACGAGGCGAGCGGCCGTTTTTCGGCGTTGCCCGAGAGGATGGCGGCCAGGTGGTAGATCTGGGTGATCTTTTCATGTTCCAGGATCAGCTGGAGCTTGGCGGCATCCAGCACGTCGAGGATCTCAAAGGGGCCGGAGCCCGCCACATCGGCCGGGGCCGGGCGGATATCGGTGGCGATCACGTTCGATTCGCCGTAAATTTTGCGTAGTTCGAGGGTGAGTTCCGAGCCGATCTGCCCGGAGCAGCCAATCACGAGAATTTTTTCTGTCATCGCGGGAACGTTTTAATTTTCAGCAAAAGTAATGAAGTTTGTTATCTTTGCAATGGACGGCAACAGGGTCGTACATGACATCCCAGATCACCTTCTACCTGAGTCAGATCCTTGGAAAGAACTACATTTCCGATGGCGGCAGCGTGCTGGGAAAGATCGTCGATTTTTTGGTGGAACAGGCTCCGCTGGCAGGCCGTGAAAATGAACCGCTGCGTCCCCGGGTGGTCGCCATCCGGGTGAAAAAAGAGAAGGAGACCCGGGTCCTCGATTTCACCTCCTTCGAGATCAAGAAATTCAAAAGGAAACTGCGGATCACCTGCCTGGAGGTCCACGACATATCCCCCGATCTGTTCACCAGCCCGCTCTGGCTGGCCGGGAATATCCTGGACAAGCAGATCGTTGACATCAGCGGAAGAAAGCTGGTGCGGGTCAACGACATCCGGATGGTGATCATCCCGGCGGGCACTTACGCCCTGGCGGTGGATGTGGGCCCGGAGGGACTGCTTCGCCGGTACGGGCTCGACAAGCCCCTGCAAACTTTGCTGGATCCTTTCAAAGCCTCATTGCCGGGAAAGTTCATCCTGTGGGACGATATCGCGGCGGTCGATTATTCGCATGCCAGCATCCAGCTCTCCAAATCGTTCTCCCGCCTGAACACCCTCCATCCCTCCGACCTGGCCGACATCATCGAAGATCTCGACAAAACTTCGCGCGCCTATATCTTTGCCTCGCTCGACGAAGAACAGGCCGCCGACGTACTGGAAGAGATGGAGCCCCACGCCCAGATCGACCTTGTTGAGAGCCTGCCGGTCGAGAAGGTGGCCGACCTGCTCGAAAAGATGCCCGCCGACGAGGCCGCCGACCTGCTCGATGTGCTGGCCGAAGACAAAGCCGCCAAGCTGCTCGACGAGATGGAAAAAGAATCGTCGGAGGAGGTGCGGGAGCTGCTCGAATATCCCGACAAATACGTGGGGTCGCTGATGACCACCGACTATTACAGCTTCAGCGAAGATCTCACGGTGGCGGAGACCCTGGCCGAGCTGCGACGCCTCCGCCCCGAACCCTCGCACATCTATTCGATCATCGTGACCGACAAGAACAACCGATTCCTTTCGGCCGTGCCGCTGGGACGGCTGGTGGTCGCCGATCCCGCACTTCTCCTGAAGGATATCATGGATAAACATGCGGTTTCGGTATTCGACGACGATAAAGCCGACACCCTCGCCGAACTGGTGGCGAAGTACAACCTCCTCGCCGTTCCTGTGATCAATAAAAACAGGCAGATGGAGGGGATCATCGTGGTCGAGGATATTGTCGAAGACCTCCTCAGCAACCGTAAAACCCGGTAGGATTATTTTTCGCCGACCATCCTCAGCAGGTCATCGCCCACCTCCATGCCCCGCTCCTGCATACCGCGGAGCACCTGTTTCGACCTCTCCGGCTGTCCGTGCTGCCAGTAAATCAGCACCAGGTTGTGGTTGGCCTGCGGATCGTAAGGATTGAGTTCGACCACTTTTTCGAGCAGCACGGCGGCACTGTCGAATTCGTTTCTTACAAAGGCGATCTTGGCGAGGAGGAAATAAGCGTCGGGATTGGGATAGCGGTCCACTTCTAACCGTAGGTAGCGGGCCGAGGAATCGTGCTGATCGCGGTCGTACAATACCTTCCCCAGGTAATAATTGAGGTTCTTCAGTTGCGGATCCAGGGCGCGGGCTTCTCGGAAGATCCGCTCCATCTCCGCCGGATCGGTGTGCTTGGTGGCCAGCAGCATCCGGGCATAGGCCGACCCGGGAGAGCCTTCGGCCGCATGCGTCCAGAAGGTGATGGGATCATTGAAATACCCGGTGCGTACCAGGCTCTGAATGGAAAAAACCGCCGCGATCCCGAACAGGATCGCCCGGCGGAGTTCCGGCTTCAGGGTATTGCCGAAGGGGATCGCCTGGCTCAGCATGAGCAGGATGCCGATGACCGGAATGTAGAGGCGGTGTTCGAAGACCTGGTCGTTCAGCGATTTCGGAACCACCAGCACCGGGATGAGGAAGACCAGGAACCACCCCAGGCCGATCCAGGTGAGCGGGCGGGTGTGGCTTTTCGAGAAAAAGACCAGGGCGGCCAGTCCGGCAACGGCGATCCAACCCCACACCAGGGTGATCTCCCGGGCCTCGGGAAAGACGGTGAGGTTCACCGGCAGGAAGATCTTGCCGAGGTACTGCACGATCACTCCCAGCCGCTCGAGGCCGTCGCGAAGCATGTCGGGGGGCGATATCCAGCTGTTGGTGAGGGTGGCTTTGGAACGCACGAACAGGAAGATCGCAAGGGCTGCCACCCACGACCCGGCCGGGAGAATCATTTTCTTCCACCCGGTTTTCAGATAAAAGAGCAGCAAGCCTCCCATGATCACCGGGATGATCAGGGCGGTCTCCTTGGTGAAGAGGGCTGCCAGCAGTAAAAGGAACTGGAGCAGGAAGGGAACCGGCGAGGGCCGGTCGAGATACCGGAACAACGCGATGAACGACGCGAAAAAGAAGATCATCAGCAGCATGTCGTTCCGCCCGGGGATCCAGGCCACCGCCTGGGTCAGCACCGGGTGGACGGCAAAAAGCAGGGAGAGGAAAAAGGAGTCTTCCGGGGGGATCTTCAACCGCCGGAGAAAAAGGTACAGCAGGATGACCGAAAGGATGTGAAAGAGCAGGTTGGTGAGGTGATACCCGGCCGGTTCCACCCCGAACAGCCGCGATTCCAGGATGAAATCCACCAGGAACAGGGGCCGGTAATAAGCATCTTTGGTGGGGTTGAACAGCCCCCTCTGGAACGAAACGACAATGTTCCCGGCATCTTCGTTGTATTTCTCGTTTTCAACGATGAAGATCGAATCGTCGAGCCGGGTGTACCCGAGGAAGAGCGAACGGGCGTAAACCGCAAAGGTAATGACTGCCAGCAGAGCCAGGGTGGGCCCGGTGCGTGCCAGGATGCCGGCAATGCCGGCGGGTTTTGCCGCTCCTTTTTTCTTATCCCTGTTCCTGGCCTGGCTCATCCGGAGAAAAAGTTAACCTGCCGGTTCTCAGATCTTTACGGCGCGGATCACCTGCCGGAGATTATTCCCGCTGATCCGGACGAAATAGATCCCTGCCGGAAGCGGGCGAAAAGCGGCCAGCACGATATCCCCGCTGTTCTCCGGGGCCACGCGGCCCGTGTACAGGCTGTGACCGGTCACATCAAAGATCTCCACATCGATATTTCCGGTAGCGGGCATTCCGCCCCTGAGAACGGGCGCGGAGGAGAAGGGAACCGGGTGCAGCGAAAAGGGAGCTTTTGGCAGCATGTCCGTCCCAGTGGTGGAGAGCAGGGTCCGCGCGGCCATCAGGTCGGGGATCCCCCATCCGTAGCTGTTATCGGGAGAAGAGGCCTTGGATGCGGAATTTTTGACAGCCGTCCGGACCTGGTCGGCCGACAGCGAGAGAAACGATTGCCACAGGCATGCCAGAGATCCGGCCATGATGGGGGAGGAGAAGGAGGTGCCGCTGCCCAGGCCAATGCCGCCCCATCCCGTGACCACCGCCGCCTCCTGTCCCTGGGCCACGACGTCGGGCTTGATGCGGCCGTCGAAGGAAGGCCCGACGGAGCTGAACAGGGCGATGCTGCCCTGGCTGTCGACCGCCCCGATGGTGAATACGCTGTCGCCGTCGGCCGGGGCCCCGATGTAATGCCATCCCGTGGATCCCTCGTTGCCGGCGCTGTTGACCACGAGCATGCCCCGGCCGGCGGCAATGTCGGCGGCGCGGGTGACCGGCGTACTGTTGCCGTCCATGTTCGCATAGGTGTGATCAAACAGGATATTGTCGAATGTGGTGTACCCCAGCGATGAATTGATGATGTCGGCCCCGAGGCTGTCGGCAAATTCCGCCCCGGCCGCCCAGTTATACTCCTCGATCAGCGCTTCGTATTCCCCTACCTCGGTCCTGATCAGCCAGTAACTGGCCGAGGGGGCCGTTCCCACGATCTCGCCCGGGAGGTTGGCGCCCATGGTCGACAACACGCTGGTCCCGTGCGTATGCATGGAGGAAGCGAAGACATTGTTTCCCGGCACGCTGAAATCGCGCGAACCCAGGATCCTTCCCTTCATCCACAGGCTGTCGAAAGCCGGGTACTGGTCGGCATTGGCGAATCCTGCATCGAGGACCGCGATCACGATGCCCTGGCCGGTGAGTCCCAGGTTATGCAGCCCGTCGACACCGATCATGTGGGCCTGGTTGTATGCCAGCCCGTAGTTGAGTACGTTCCCCGACTTCAACGGGGCAGCCGGCATGGCCTTGCCCAGGGTGTAGGGCGGTATGGCTCCCCCGTTCTTTATTCCGCCGGGCACAGGTTTCGCGGGGGAATCGGTGAGCACCTGGTCGATGTGATCGACAAACGGTAGCAGTGCGATCTGGGCCAACACGACGGGGTCGCTGGTGTTCACCACCACCGCGTTGAACCACTTCAGGGAATAAACGACCGTGGCCCCGGTGGCGGCGATCTGCGAAACATACGAGGGAGTCACGGGAAGATCCATCGCGCCGAGCGAAATATTCGACCGCAACCGCCTGTCAAGGGCCCGCTGACTGAGAAAAGCCGACGGGTTGGAAAGCGAATAGGGGTTGTTGTCCTTGTTCTTGAGAAACACTACGTGCTTCTGTTCCTGGGCCCGGATACCGGTCAGGAGGAAAAACGAAAGGATGAATATGGCAAGATGTTTCATGATCATAAGATTTGAGGCGGACCGAAGGTCCGGAACGCAAAAGTACGCTTTTTTCCTCTACCTGTCAGCAGGGGGAGGCCCGAGGGTGAAGTCGAGGGTGCCTCCCGCCGACACGATTGCGTGATCGAGGAACAGACCGGCCAGGGGTTTGCCGTTGAACGTCACGGACCGGATGCAGGTGTACTTGTTATCCGCCCCTTTCACCCGGATGGTCAGTTTCTTCCCCCCCGGCAGATCGATTTCGGCTCCGCCAACACAAGGGCTCCCGATGGCATACAGGGTCGTACCCGGGCATACCGGGTAGAACCCCAGCACGCTGAAGATGTACCAGGCACTCATCTGTCCGCAGTCGTCGTTGCCGCACAGCCCGTCGGGCCGGTTCCGGTACATCGCATCCACCACCCGGTGGATCTGCTGCTGGGTTTTCCAGGGCTGCGAGGTCCAGTTGTACAAATAAGCAATGTGGTGGCTGGGTTCGTTGCCATGCACGTAGTTCCCGATCAGCCCGTCGCGCGTAACATCTTCGGTTTCGCTGAAATAGCGGTCGTCGAGGTGCATCGTGAAAAGGGAATCGAGCCGGCGGATAAAGGGTTTCTCCCCTCCCATAGAGGCGATCAGGCCGGGCACGTCGTGGGGAACATAGAACGAGTAATTCCAGGAATTTCCCTCGATGAATCCCTGTCCGTGCGTGCTGAGCGGATCAAAGGGGCTCTTCCAGGAGCCGTCCGACCGCTTCGAGCGGACAAAACGGGTCGATGGATCGACCAGGTTGCGGTAATTTCCCGAACGGAGGCGGAACCGTTCGGCCAGCTCTCCGGCCCACTGCCTGACCGTGTCGGGAGTCGGGGGGTCCTGCTCCACCGCCCGTGCGAACGAGGCCAGGGTGAAATCGTCATAGGCATATTCGAGGGTGATCGAGGCGGCATTGGCGACTTTTTCGTCGGGGACAAATCCCAGTTTCCTGTAGTCGCCCACCCCTTCGAGGAGGGTATTATCCGCGGTGGTCATACAGGCACGGAGCGCCCGTACAGCATCGAAGCCGCGGATGCCCTTGACATAGGCGTCGGCGATGACCGGCACGGCATGGTACCCGATCATGCACCAGTTCTCGTTGCCGTGGTGCGACCAGACCGGGAGCAGGTGTTCAGGGCTCTGATCAAAGTGGGCCAGCATCGAGTTGACCATGTCGGAGGTGCGTTCGGGATAGAGGAGCGCCAGCAACGGATGCTCGGCACGATAGGTGTCCCACAGCGAAAAGGTGGTGTAATGGGTGAATCCTTCGGCCCGGTGGACCTGGTGATCGATGCCCCGGTACAGGCCGTTCACGTCCTGGTAGACCACCGGTGACAACAGGGAATGGTAGAGTGCGGTGTAAAAGTTCACTTTGCGGTCGGCCGGGGCATCGATCCGGATCCGGCCGAGTTCCCGGTTCCAGGCCGCTTCGGCCTCCCGGCGGGTCCTGTCGAAATCGCCGTGCGGGATCTCCGCCTGCAGGTTTTCAAGTGCCCCGTCCATGCTGACCGCCGACAACCCGATGCGTACCCCCACCTGTTCGCCGCGGCCCGTGGCGAAACCGAACCAGGCTTTCAACTTCCTTCCGGCCATCTCGGGAAAATTCTCCTGCTGGTTGAACTTCCTCCAGAATCCGCGGTACACGGGCTGCTCGTCGTTCCTGCAACCATAAGCTGCAAAGGGCTTTGAGAAGATCATCGCGAAGTAGATGTACCGTGTCCGGGCCCATCCGCGTGTGATCCGGTACCCGGTGACCAGGGTGTCGTTGTGCACCCGGACCATCGACCAGAGCACCTTCCCGTCGTAATTGTAAATCCCGTGCTCCATGTCGAGCACGATCCGGGCGCTGTCGGAAGCGGGGAACGTGTAACGGTGAAAACCCGCCCGGGTGGTGGCGGTCAGTTCGGCCTCCACATCCGGGCCGTCGAGATGAACGCGGTAGTAACCCGGCGATGCATGCTCGGTTTCTTTACGGAACCGCGACCGGTAGCCGGTTTCCGGCCGGTCGGCGGTACCCGGGTTGAGCCGGAGTCTCCCCACCTGGGGCATGACCAGGAAATCGCCCAGGTCGGAATGACCGGTGCCGTTGAAATGGGTGTGACTGAACCCGACGATGGTCCTGTCGAGGTACTGGTACCCGGCACAGTAGCGGTAAACAGGCGGATTATAACGCCCGTCCCTGTCGTAGGGAACGGTGTCGGTATCGGGACTGAGCTGGACAAACCCAAAGGGCACGGCTGCCCCGGGAAATGTATGCCCCATTTCCCGGGTGCCGATCAAGGGGTTGACAAAGGAGGCCGGTGACTGGCTATGAAGCGGAGACCGCCCGATCCAGGCAAGGATGAACAGGAGGGTGAGTTTTTTGATCATACGGGATCAGTGTTCTTCACGGAAATACAATTTGTAATAATCCATGTGCCGCGCCTCATCATGGCCTTTCTCCACCATTTCCCGGTCGCCGTGGACATAGATATGGAAATTCTTATCCAGTTTGATCACGCTTTTCATGAACCTCGATTGCTTTTTCACCGCGCTGCCGGAAATGTCGAAGCGGTCAGGGATCTCAAGGTCGTGCCCGTCGGCGAACTCCTGCCTGAACCCGGCAAAGGAGCTGATCACCTGCGGCGAACCCAGCACCTGTTCTCCGAAATCTTCCATCCCGAACGCCTCGTTCTCCTTCAGGAACTTCATCGAACGGTTCAGCAGGTCGGCCTGGTCGATGCGGGAGACCTCAAATTCCTGCGGCATTTTCTCTGCCACGAATTTCCGGCAGAGGTCCATCACGGCACGGGTATGGGTAAAACTGTCGGATCGTGGCCGGAGCTGCAGAAAATCGTCGCGCCAGTACCGGGCTTCGTCGCCCCGGTTGACCAGGTCGACAAGGGCGGCCACATACCCTTCTTCAGGCGACGTGTTGAAGATGATGCATCCCTTGTCAAGCTTGTGAATGTTGATCCCGTCGTCGTGGCCGATCTCGAAGGCGCCCCCGGCCGGATAGATTTTCAGGTAGGTCTCCCGCGATTCCGATTTGAAGAGCCCCACCGCCTCCACGGTCTGCTCACCCAGCCGGCATCCCGTGAACCGGGCGACATAGAATTCCCCGGCCTGGATCCTGGAATGGGTCGAGTGGTTGTGGAGGACCCGGGCCAGTTTCTGCGACTCCCCGAGCAGGGAGGACGGGTCGTCAAAGATGGCTGATACGGAATGAAAAACTTCATTCATCCGGAGATCCGAAGGATGGGAGAGCGTGTACAGCTCCTCCGACCGGAACGGAGAGAGGAAATAGGTCAGAAGGAGGGGCCTGACAACCTCGCCGACTTCGAGCAGCCGGTTCGTGAGGGTCACTCCGTCGCCGGCCGATTTATTGCCCACCCGGTGCACGGCGAGTGCTTCCAGGACGGCATCGTTAAACTGGATCATGGGGATTGACCGGTTACTGATCAGGAATAGAAGAGCAGGAACAGTGCCGGCAGGAGGATCCCGATGGCCGTGAGCCAGGCTCCCCTGCCCAGGATGCCTTTTTTCCCCTTCAGCACGAACAGGCCTGTGATGGCCAGGATGATGAGCCCAACGGCGTACAGATCAGAAAACCAGGTGTATAAGCGCTTCAGGCTGTTGTAATGCAAAGTGTTCATCTCCCTGATCATGTACCGGGTGGTCTTCCGCTCCATCTGGGCCTCACCGGTCGTCAGGTCCACGTAGATGAATCCCTTGTCGAGAAAGATCTGCAGGTAGCCTTCGCCGGTGATATAACTCTTGTAGTGCGATCGCTGATCGGTCCGGTCGAGGATCGAATGAATGTACGTCAGGTCGATCTTTCCCTGTTCCGGCAATGGAACCCGCAGGTCCTGGTAAGATTTTCCGTAGTCGGGATGCAAAAAGTCGCCCGATTTGAAATGGTTGAGCACGATCCCCGAGATGGCGTAGATCAGCGTCATCCCCACGCACAAATAACCGATGTCGCGGTGAAGGATGTTGTTCCACCGGCGAAGAGTTTTGACCTGCACCATTACTTCAGTTCGATGAAATGATCGGCTTCGATCGAGAAAAAGGAGAGGTGGTCTTTCCCGCTGTTCTTCAGATCCTCACGCAGGGCGTTGATCTGGGCAAGCTTATCCTCCATCCCCTGGTCCTCATGGCCCTTTGCCCCGGTGTGAAGACCCGCATTGTGGTTCTCTTCCGGCTTCTTCACCTCGGCCTCCCATTCGTTGAGGTATTTGGCGTCGATGCGTTCCTCCTTCAGCGTGCCGAAAACACGGACACGGCTGCCCGTCAGGGCTTCGTCGAATTTGGCGATTTTGGGACCGGTGGTCACTTCAACCCGGATGCTGTCGGTGCCGTCGACCAGGAACATGCGCTTTCCGCCATGCTTGCACAGGTGGAAAACGGTGCCTTCGATGATCACCGGTTTTTCGATGCAGCTGTCGGCCTGTTTTTCAAAGGTCAGCACCGTGAGAAGGGTGGTATCGTTTTTGGGTGCCTGGGCATTGTCGGCGCCCGGGTGACATCCTGCCAGGAAAACCAGCGGGAGGATCAGCAGCAATAAACTCTTTTTTATCATGGATGATGGTTTATTCGGCAAATATCGGATTTTTCGCGGAAATGCCAAAGTTCAGCCGGCCGGATTGACCCCGACTTCGTACCTTTGCCCCGGAAGAGACTGATTCACCTAACGCCGCAAACAACTTGGATCCCGCCTCACTGGATATCACCCTGCTCCACTGGTTGCACCAACACCGGTGTCCGATGTCGGTTCCCTTCCTTCAGTTCATCTCCAACACCACCACGCTGGCCAGCATTGCCCTGGCGGTGGGGGTCATCCTGGCGGCCGCCCTTCGAAAAAGCCGGTCGCTGCGTCTCAAATTCGTGGCCCTGGTGGTTCTCCTGCTCATGGTGGCCGGTCTCAGCCAGGGGTTGAAAGCGCTCATCGACCGCGACCGCCCCTTCGATTCTCTCGACGGCATCGAAAAACTCTCTTCCGGAGGAGATTCCTCCTTCCCCTCCGGTCATACCCTCGAAGCTTTTGCCATGGCCACTGCCCTGTCGTTCTTCTTCCCCCGGCGCCGGGTCATCCTCCCCGTCTTCGCCTGGGCGCTCCTGGTCGCTTATTCGCGGGTGGCGCTCGGTGTTCATTACCCCAGCGATGTGGCTGCGGGGATCGCTGCCGGAATCCTTCTCGGATGGGGAGTGACCCGGTTTGTGCAGACGAAATTTAGAAACATTCTACATTCCGGGGATCTGCCGGCACGGGAACAGTAGCATTTGATATGTATATGCATCCTATGTGTTACGCTGCCGGGATATTATTTTCCCCGTAAACAACTTTTAAGTACTTTTATGTCTTAATTGTGAAATCAACTCCACAACCCACAAGGATCGTTATGAAAAAGATCATCATCGTTTATGCATCCAGGATCGTTGCCGTTTTATCCCTGCTGCTCGTCACCTCCGGCGTTGTAGCCTATCCCGGAGGCTCGCCCGCCGGGTACACGGGTTCTCCGGGCGACGGCCATCATTGCCAGAGTTGTCACGGCGGTTCGGTCGCCACTGTTTCGGGCTGGATCACCTCCAACATTCCTTCGGGAGGCTATACCGCCGGCTCGACCTACACCCTCACTGTTACGGTCAGCGGTACCGGCAAAAAGGGATTCGAGGTCTCCCCGCAGAATGTCACAGGAACCCAGTTGGGCGTTTTTGCCGCCGGCACCGGCAACCACTTGGTGGGAGGCACCAAATACGTGACGCAAAATGCTTCAGGAAGTTCTTCGGGCACGGCGACCTGGTCGTTCTCCTGGACCGCACCGCCGGCCGGTACCGGCGACGTGACTTTTTACGGTGCCTTTACCGTGGGAAAGACCGACACCAAACTCTCCACGCTGACCGTCGGTGAAAGCACCGCATTGCCGCTGGCTGCGACCGCCTCGGCCGTGCCGTCGCTGATCTGTGCCGGCCAGGATTCCCAGCTGGAGGCGTCGGCGACGGGAGGCACCGGGAACTACACCTATGCTTGGACTTCCCAGCCGGCCGGTTTCACCTCCGCGTCCCCCAACCCGGTTGTCACCCCAGCGGTAACCACCACCTACACGGTAGTGGTATCCGACGGGAACGGTTCGGTAAACGCTGACATTGCGGTGACCGTCAACGAAGCTGCCACGGCCGCTGCAGGTGAAGATGTCACCCTCCCCTACGTTACGGTGTCGGTTCCCCTCGACGGAACTGCCGGCGGATATTCTTCCGTGCTCTGGTCCACTTCCGGCACCGGCACTTTCAGCAATGCCGGTGCGCTTACGGGCGATTACATCCTGAGCGACGCCGACCGCAACGCGGGATCGGTAACGCTTACCCTCACCGCCAATCCCCAGTCGCCATGTACAACCCCGGCGGTCTCTTCCCGCGTGATCCACATCGAGGGCCCTGTCGGAATGGAGGATCCGGGCAGTTTCTCATTCACGGTATCGCCCAATCCCTGCACCGATCGTTTCAGTGTCGGTTATGACGGGGTTTGCGGACCGGGACTTCAGATCACCCTTACCGACCTCTGTGGAAAAACCCTCGAGCGGAAAGAAGTTGCGGGGAGATCCGGCCAGGTCGGGTTCGAACTTCACGGTGTGCCTTCCGGGGTCTACCTGTTGAAACTGGAAACATCAGGAATATCCCGGGTCCGCAAACTGGTCATCCGGTAGCCATAACAAACCGAAGAAATTATGAGTGAATTCGATAATAAGGCGAAAGAATGGGACCTGAACCGGATGCATCATGAGCGGACCGTGGCTGTGGCTCAGGGGATCCGGGAGAGGATCCCGCTCTCGACGGCCATGACCGCCCTGGAGTTCGGAGCCGGGACAGGATTGCTGAGTTTCGAACTGAAGGAGCAACTGGGTGTCATCACCCTGATGGATACCTCGCCGGAGATGCTGAGGATCGCGGAATCCAAAGTGGAACCCGGGGAGGGCCACCGGATCCGGACCCGGCTTTTTGACCTGGAACAACACCACTTCCGCGAGTCGTCGTTCGATATCATATATTCCCAGATGGTGTTGCATCATGTGGGCGACGTGGCCCTGGTGCTGATGAGGTTTTTCGACATGCTGAAACCCGGCGGCAGCCTGGCGCTGGCCGACCTCTATTCCGAGGACGGGACCTTTCATGATCCCGGGGTGAAGGTGCATCCGGGGTTCGATCCGGATGCCCTGGCTGAACAGCTGGAGGCTGCCGGGTTCAGCGGGATCCGGCATGAACGTTGTTTTGTGATCCGCCGTCCCCAGGCCGGTGGCATCATGAAGGAGTTCCCCGTTTTTTTGCTGACGGCCGGAAAATCCTTGTGAATTCTCCGGGCTTGCTTCCTTTTGTTGTATTTTTACAGAATCATTCTAAATAATCATTCGCCATGAAACATTCCGTTGATACTTCCTGGAAAGGGAACATGACGTTCGAGGCTTCCGTCAGCGGCCACCCGGTGGTGATGGATGCCATGCCTGAAGCGGGCGGCGAAAACAAAGGAGCGAGACCAAAAGAGCTGATGCTGGCGGCCCTGGCCGGATGCACCGGCATGGATGTCGCATCAATCCTGAAAAAGATGCGGGTCGCTTTTACCGACCTGAAGATCAGGGTGGAGGCCGATGTCACGGAAGAGCATCCCAAACATTACGAAAGGATGCACATCATCTACGAATTCACCGGCGATAACCTGCCCATGGAACAACTTAAAAAGGCAGTGGATCTCTCGCAGGAAAGATACTGCGGCGTCTCCCACGTCTATAAGAAAACGATGCCGGTCACCTACGAGATCAGGGTGAAGTAGCCTTCGGCCACCCCTCCCCGGCCTCACCCCCCAACCCCACCCCGGCCTTCGGCCACCCCTCCCCGAACAGGGAGGGGAAACATCAACAAATTAGCACATCAGCACATCAGCACATCAACACATCAGATTATGGAATATTATTTCACCAAACTCCTTTCCTGTCCGTTTGAAGAAGCCGAAGGAAAGGTCCTTGCCGCGTTGAAAGACAAGGGTTTTGGAATGATCACGGAGATCGACATGAAGCAGAAGCTCAATGAAAAGCTCGGCGTTGACATCCGTAAGTACAAGATCCTGGGCATGTGCAACCCGGGCTTTGCGTATAAAGCCCTTCAGGCCGAGGAGAAGATCGGCACCATGTTGCCCTGCAACGTACTGGTGATCGACAAAGGCGACGGCACCACCGAAGTGGCGGCGGTCAACCCCCTGGCCTCCATGATGGCGATCAGGAATCCCTCCCTGGGAGAGCTGGCCACCGAAGTCACCGGCATCCTCGAAGGGATTATTGCCGGACTGTAATCAGCCGGGTCGGGGCCATGCCATCCTTTTCGACCCTGATCCTGGCCGGCGGAAAAAGTTCCCGCATGGGAACAGATAAGGCCCTGCTGCCCTATCGGGGGAAACCGTTGATCTGTTATGCCACCGCACTGGCGGAGGCCCTGAACAGCGAAGTGATCCTCAGCGCCAATTCCGCCTACCTCGATCACCTGGGCTACCGGGTGGTCGGCGACACGCTGCCCGTCAGCGCTCCGTTGGCGGGGATCCATGCCGGACTTGCCGCCAGCACAACCGGCTGGAACCTGGTGCTTTCCTGCGACATGCCCCATATCCCTGTTGAGCTCATCCGCCAGATGGCCCGGTACCTTGACGATGCAGTCCTCCTGGTGCTGCCCCGTCACGGCGATTTCACCGAACCCCTTTGCGGGTTCTGGCACCGGGAGCTGATCCCGGTGATTGAAGCAAACGCGGAACTGGGAAAATTCAAGCTGCTGGAAGTGCTACGCAATGTCCCGCACCGGATCGTCAGGCTCGACGACGTTCCTGAAAAGGATCTGCAACGTTGGTTTCTGAATGTGAACCGGGCGGCCGACCTCGACGGGACCCGGACGGAACGCTAACAGCCCCCCGACGCTTTTTTCTTCTTCTTGACGGGCACCACGCCGGGATTCGGCTTGCCGGAGGAGGGAGCGGCTGTCGCGGCGGCCGGGGCCAGTTCGCCTCCGCCCAGTGCCATCGAAGCCGCTTTCCGGAAATCATACCGTGCCAGTTCATCGTCGGGCACCAGGTTGCCGGGTTTCGCCGGGTTGACGATCGTCTCCATCCAGTAATTCAGACCTCCCTGCAGCACGTAATTGTTCGGGTACCCGATCTGCCGGGTCAGCAGCCAGGCCTCGTTGGCCTCGGTCGACCCGTTGGAGTAAAAGATGTTCATCTTCGTCCCCTGGTTCAGGATGTCGGTGTTTTTTTCCGACAGGATATCCTGCAGCGGAATGTTGATAGCGCCGGGGAGACTGAAAACATCGAAATCCCGGGGATTTCTGACATCGATCAGCTGGATCGACGGGTCTTTTCGGATGATCCGGTCGGCCACTTCATCGGGGCTGATGAACTGGGTGCCGGTGCGGATCTCGCCCAGCAACTGTTCGGCGGTCAGTTTGTAGGGACGGGTGGTGTTCTGCGGCACCAGCGCGATGACCACGGCGAGGATCAGCAGGACCAGGGTAAGGTAATGAAGGGGTTTCATGAAAATTCCGTTAAGGTTGAAATGGTTAATTCGGGCCGGTGGAAAACGGATCAGTACTCTTCGCGGGCGAAGCGCTTTTCCAGCCATTCAGATACGTAGAACATGGCCAGGGCAACGACTACCAGGATCAGCGCGAACACACCGTCGCTTGTCCCCGCCAGGGTTGAGATTTTGAGCGCTCCCATGTCTCCGGCTTTGTACAGCGTTTCAAACAGGGGGTATCCGTAGGCGAAGAACATCACCCCGAGAAAGAGGCCCCCGATGAAGACCACGGCGTCGATCTTTCCGATAGCGGCCCCGCAGAAACTGGTGCCCGGGCAATACCCGCCGGTGATGAATCCCGCTCCCATGATCAGCCCCCCGACGATGGCCGAAGCCAGGTAGGTCGGGTTGACGTACACCATGTTCAGGTCGATCCAGCCGAAGAGGCTGAAGAAAAGCAGTCCGAGCATGGCCGTCACACCCCCGGTGAAAAACACCTTGAGAACGACCATGTCGTAACCGTAAAAAAGGCCAGCCAGCTTCCGGCTCGAGGAGAAACCGCACTGTTCCAGCACGAACCCGAAACCCACGCCGATGAAAAAGGCCAGGAGCAGGTTGGTGTCGGGAGAGATGATTTCATTGACAGATAAAGGACCCATGGGGATTAACGATTAACGATTTAAGATTAACGATTTACGATTTGCAACTGACCATTCACTACTCACCACTCACCACGCACCACCGGCCACTCATTCCCTATATCCAGTTTTTCCTGAAGAACCATGCCAGGGCATAGGCGCCGCCGAAGATGGCCATCATGGTGATGATGCCGCCGAAGGAGAGGACGGCCATGCCGCTCAGGGCCGAGCCGCTGGTGCATCCCCGTCCCAGCTGGGATCCCACCCCGAACAGGATCCCCCCGATCAGGGCGAAGATCAATCTTCTCCGGGAGGTGATCTTCGGGTTGTGTTCCACCTTGAATTTGAGACGTCCGGCCAGTGCCCCCGAAGCGAAAGCTCCCGCCACCACCCCCAGCATCTGGAATACAAGCCAGTTCTTCAACGGGGGACCGGAATGCTCCTCATGGTATTCCTTGAAGAACTTCGTGTGCTGAGCCACTCCCGGCGCCACTGCCTGGGTTCCCGCCACCACGGCGCTCTTGATCGCCCCGCTGGCTCCGAGACCACGCCCGGCAATGAAATTGGCCGCCAGCAGCACCAGCCCCAGCAGCACCCCGCCCAGATAAGGATTCATGTATCCTCTCTTCCGGGAAAATGATTTATTCTCCATCCTTCACTGAATTTATTCACTACTCACTACTCACGTTCAAACACCCTTCACTCTTCACTCTTCCCTCTTCACTAGTACAGGTACCTGCTGGCCTGCCCCGCGTACACGATGATGAACCTCAGGAAGATCCCTCCCAGCAGCACCAGGCCCGAGGTGACATAAACAGGGATCCTGTATCCCCTGAGCTCGAGGGTTTCCAGGAAGGCCGGAAGGGCCAGTCCAAGGCCGACCACGAAGATCCAGAAGATGCCCGTGTAGGGTCCGCCCAGGAAGAGCCGGGCGGCATCGATCTGAACCTGCGTACTGGCCTGGAATCCCATGAACATGTGAATGATGAGGAACAATTCGATCCCGATCATCACCAGGTCGATGCGGCTGAAAAGCAGCCGCTCGGCATGCGTGCGTGCCATCAGCATGATCACGGCAGCCCCGGTCGAAAGGCTCGAAGCCAGGAACAGGGGCCCCAGGATGCTGGTGTTCCATAGCGGCCGTGCGTTGAAGGCCGAGAGCAGGATGCCGGTATAAACCCCCAGGATGATCGCAGAAACCAGCAGGATCCATGCCAGGACCATCCGGTGACGGGTGAAAAAGGCCTCCCAGGTTTCGAGGAACGGGAATCGCCAGCGCCAGCCCGGATCGAGTTGCTTTGCCCAGGTGGCGCACCAGATCACCGCTGCCGGGGTGATGACCATCAGCGTCCAGGCCCCCCACGACATGGGCGACTCGATGCGGAGGGTCATGTAAAGCTGCCAGAACCAGGCTTTGTGGTTCAGGTCGAGGAACAGGGCTCCCAGGCCGATGACCAGCAGAACCGGGGTGAGTAGGGGAGCGACGCGGACGGCAGTTGGGTTGTCCCTCTCCCGGCCCAGGATGTAGTAGAGGGCGGCGAAGAACAGGATGCCGGCGGCGACCCCCCCGACGAAGAGGTACAAAGGGATCTGCCAGTGCCATATGTTCAGCGAAGGATCCACCAGGGGGTTCATCCGGCCGCTGATGATATGCTCTTCTCTCATGATGCTCAGGTTAAAAAGTAGAGATTGGGGTCGGTCCCTGCTTCCGGGATCAGCCGCTTGTATTTCCGGCTCTTCAGCAGCAGGGAGATCTCGCTGCGGGGATCGTCGGTGTCGCCGAAAGTCAGGCATTTCGTGGGGCAAACGGCCACACAGGCGGGAGGCAGACCCTCCTTCACCCGGTGGATGCAGAAGGTGCATTTGTCCACATGCCCCTTGGGATGCGGGTACCGGGCGTCGTAAGGACAGGAAGCGATGCACGCTCCGCAGCCGATGCACTTGTGCGGGGTTACCAGCACGATGCCTCCGTCGCTGTAATGACTCGCGCCGGTGGGGCAGCAACGCACGCAAGGGGAGTTGGAGCAGTGGTTGCACCGTTCCGAACGCAGTTCCATCTCCAGTTTTGGATAAGTCCCGTCGTTCACCTCCACGATCCAGTCGCGGCAATAACCGATGGGGACTTCATTCTCGGTCTGACATGCAACGACACAGTCGCTGCAGCCGACACACTTCCGGGTGTCAACGGCCATCGCAAATCTCATGCTTTCACCTCCTTCTCCGGATTTTCGGTGAGGAACGTAACGAAATTCCCGCGCATGCCGGTCCCGCCCATCACGGGGTCGACCATCACACGGGTGATCAGGGCCGAGTCGCTGACCCCTTTACGGAAGGCCCGGCTCAACAGTTTGCCGGTATGCCCGAAACCGTGGACCATATAAACCGAATCCCAGCGGATGCGTTCGGTGATCCGAACCTTGCCCGGAACATCGGCCACCACGCCGTCCTGGTTCTTCAGCCAGACCTCCTGCCCCTCCCTGAGTTGCCAGTTGGCGGCGACGATGGGATGGATCCAGATGCTGTTCTCGGGCATGATGGCGGTCAGGTTGGGATTGTTCGATGTGCGGGAGAATGTGTGCGCAGGGGTCCTTCCGTAGATCAGCCGGTAAAACCCCTCCGGGGGTTCCGGGTGGGGGGTGTACCGGGGCATGGGATCGAATCCGGCCTGGGCCAGCTGGTCGGAATAGAGCTCGATCTTTCCCGACGGGGTTTCGAACACAGGCGGGTTGCTGTCCGAAATATACAGGTCTCCGGCGGTGCGCTCATATTTTTTCACCCCGACCCTCTGCATCTCCTCCAGTGAGGAATCCATCCGCTTCAGCTTGTAGTCGAGGAATTCTTCGATGCTCTTCCAGGAAAAATAGGCTCCGAGACCCATCCTGTGCGCCAGTTCGCGGGTGATCCACCAGGCGGGCCGGGTGTCGTATTTCGGTTCGGCGGCCGGCATCCTCAGGGCGATCACCGGCTCCCGGTTAGGATCGTTACGGACCACGTCGTACCGTTCGAGGTAGGTGCATTCGGGCAGGACGACATCGGCCCACCCGGTGATCTCCATCGGCATGGTGTCAATGACAACAAGGAGTTCGAGTTCCTGGATAGCGCGCAGAGTTTTCCTTGTGTCGGGCATCGTCATGTTCAGGTTGCTGCCATTGACGATCCAGCCGCGGTATTGAAAATCGTTCAGGTTGCCCGCGATCGATCCGTCGACGATGGCGTTGGCCAGCGGGAGTGTGGCGAAGGGGTAACGGTCGCCCAGCACATCGCGCCAGGAGCGCCTGACCGGCGGAAAGGGCGGGTGCGGGTACTCGGGTATCGATTGCGATTCGGACAGATAGAATCCGCCCCGGCGGCCCCAGGAGCCGAGCAGGGCGTTCAGGATGGCAATGGCGCGCGACCGCTGGGTGTCGTCGCCGTACCAGGTGACATGCCGGCCAGGGTGAATGATGACCGCGGGGGCCGCGTGCGACATCTCCCTGGCGGTTTCACGGATCAGGTCGGGGGCGATCGTGGTGATGCCGTAAGCCCATTCCGGGGTGAAGGGGGCCACGTGCTCTTTCAGTTTGTCGAACCCTGTGGTGTATCTCTCCACATATTCTTTATCGTACCAACCGTTCCCGATGATGACATTGGTCCATGCCAGCAGAAGTGCCAGATCCGTGGCCGGCTTGATCGGAAGCCAGAATTTCGATTTCCCGGCCGCGGTCGAGAAACGGGGATCCACGGTGATCAGGGTGGCTCCCCTGCCGATCGCATCGGCCATCTCCTGCACCTGCGAATTGTGCATGTTCTCGCCCAGGTGGCTGCCGATAAGGACCAGGCACCGGGTGTCGCGGATGTCGGTCGGCTCGGGCGATTCCAGGGCGGTGCCGAAGGTGAGTTCAAAACCGGCTTCCCGCGGCCCTTTGCACTGGGCATAGGAGGGACCGGCGATGGCATCCGAACCGTAGGCCTTCATCAGGGTGGAAAGCAATTTGCCCCCCGAGCCGTGGGTGATCAGGGCGACCGTTTCGGGCCCGTATTGTTTGGCGATATGATCCAGCTTTTTCGCGATATAATCAAAGGCCTCATCCCAGCTGGCCCGCCTGAATACCTGGTTTCCGCGGGGCCCGGTCCGGATCAGCGGGGTTTTCAGGCGGTCGGGATCATGGTACATCCCTACCCCGCCGGTGCCACGGGGGCAGAGACGGCCGTTGCAATGCGGATCTTTTTCATTTCCGATGATCTTCCATATTTCGCCCCGGTCGTTCTTGTACACCCAGCCAGCGCATTTCCAGAAGCAGATCTCGCAGTAGGTGGGGGTGGGCCTGCCTGCCCGGCTTGCGGCATCCTCTTTCCCGGTCAGCCTGTCAAACAAGGATGCTTCTCTGGCGGCGCCGAACCCCAGGGTCCCCATCAGGGCGCCCCCGGCTCCCAGCGATGAGATCCTGATGAAATTCCGTCGGTTCATGTCAATAAATGAACAAATGTATTTTTATAGATGTGATCCCTGGCAAATGTGAAAAAAATGCCGCAGATAATCGGCAAGGAAATCCTGGCCGGAACCTTGATACAGGTGCACGGGCGGGTTCGACTACCGCGTGTGTGTGCCAGGCGCGTGTGACGGATCAGGCCACAGGAGTGGCAATCCCGGGAGCATGAGGGCTGAGTGGGTGAATCCTTGCGGAAATTCCGGACGGGAAAACCAGAATTTATTACACACGGGAACCATTCAAATGCAACATTAAAATGCCAAAAATATCACAGGTGAGTATGACATAGTATACAGGATAAAGCAGTGTGTAAATGGAATGTTTTCATAAAGCAGCCATGAAGGGAACACGGAATGTACCCGGATGGGGTGACCGGGTGCGGGATGCATCCTGTACCGGCCATCATCTGTTTGAAAGAGTGATCGTTGCCCCATGCTTGCTGTCGGGTATTAATAGGGGAGAATATTTTTTTTTTTGATTTGTTGGGTTTTATCTTTTTTTTCATAAATTTATCAGCCCTATTTTCGACTTGAATCAACAATTTCATGACATTGAATTCAACCAACCCGAACATACCTCTTTCATTTGAACTATTCACCTTAAAAACTTGGATTATGAGAAAACAGTTTACCCTGCTCATGGTTTTTCTGCTTCTTGCCGGCATTAATTTTGCCCAGAAACCACAACGGATCGGCGGCATGCCGCCCGACGGCTACGCACAAGGCGGCGCTACTTTCGGAACCCAGTCGGCCAATACCGATGTATTGAGCCTGTGGGCTCTTCCTTCCACCGGTGGCACCTCCGGCAACACCCGGATCCCGGGTAACACCTATAATTATCAAAGGACCCAGTACCTGATCCGCCCCGCCGAGATGGCAGCCAGCGGCTTTCCCGTCGGCGCCACCATCGATGCCATCGGGTTCCTGGTCGGCACAGCCGGGGGGACCTCTCAAACCGGAAGCTTCAAGGTTTACCTGATGAACACCAGCGATGTCACCTATACCCTGGGTACCACCTGGACGACGGCCGGATTTACACTGGTCAGCAACATCGCTTCATTCGCGGTTCCCATCGCAGCGGGTCCCTATGTCGTGAATTTCAGCGGGGGCACTCCTTTCACCTATACCGGCGGCGGGGTGTATGTAGCCTGGGAATTCTCCAACCGGAATGCCGTGGGCACAGGCCCCGTGGTTGCCCTGTGTAACCTGAACCTGACCAATGGCCTGGTCGGGCAAAGAAGCCTCACCGCACTGCCGACCACCCTGGCTTATTCCAACTGGCGTCCGGCCACGATGTTTGTCAATAATTCGATCACCGACGTGTTCCAGGTGACCAACATCTATGCCATGGAAAAGACCCCGGTACCGAGCGGCGTCCCGGCCGGCATCTCCGCCCGCGTGATCAACAATGGCCCTGCACCCGACTCCTTCCTGGCCACGCTGACCATTACCAGCCAGGCCAACGCCGCTGTGCGTTATACCGCCACCCAGTCTGTTTCCGGGCTGGCTGTCGGAGCTGCGGCCATCATCTCCTTCCCGCCCTGGACAACGACCTTCCTTGAAAACGTCGATGTGACGGTTTCCGTATCGCCGGGTGCCGGAGAGAACTTCCTGGTCAACAACAGCATGTCCATCCCGGTGAATGTCAACTCCAACCTGTTTGGATATTGCTATTCCTTTAACCCCGTAACCGGTTATGGTGCCGGGACCGGAGGAGGAATCTTTGCCAGCCGGTTTTTCATGAACGGCACGGGAACGGTTCCCGGCGCCAACCTGGGCATGTATGCCTATGCCGCCAACGTGGGCAACACGATCTCCGCCGTGGTCATCAACAGCGCCGGCGCCATCGTGGCCCAATCGGCCGACCACGTCATCACCTCAGGCGACCTGGGCACCTATATCAACTTCACTTTCCCCTCGCCTCCCTCGTTTACCAATGAAGAATTCTATGTGGGTCTCGTACAGCCGGCCAGCGCCGGCGGCTGGTACCCGATGGCCTGCATGGTGGATTCGCCTTACCGCGACAATGCGTTCTTCTTCTTCGCCATTGGCGACCCGACTCCCTATCTCCTCGACGATGATTACAAATACCTGATCGAAGCCCAGGTTGCCATCTCGGGCCCGACGGTACCCACCCTGTCGGAGTGGTTCCTCATCCTGCTGGGGGCATCGCTGCTGGCGATCGGAACGATCTTCCTGCTCAAGAGAAGGTAAGAAGCTGACATTTTGAATGCGGGACAGATTTGCATGTTCCCGCAAACAGGGGGCATCCGGCGATCCGGGTGCCCCCTTTATTACTGCAGGTCCAGGGCGGTGATGAAGTTGTTTTTCATCCCCGCATGCCAGTTGGTCACCTCCACCGGTAGTGAATTCACGGTATCGGGAAGGGTCAGCGTGATGGCGGAATGCGGGGGGAGCAGGGCCCGTTTCTTCCAGGTCTCCGACATGCCTTTCATTTCCAGGGTCAGGTCGGTGGGATTGGTCAGTTGCCAGGTCGTCTTTCCGTTTTTATTCTGCACCTTCCCCACGTGCACCGACCGGGCGAACAGTTTCTGAAGAAGATCCGCCGGGCCGGCCATCATCCCGTTGAACCAGGCCACCGTGCGACGGGCCAGGATGGCCTCGCGAAGGGCTTCGGGGGTGCGTGCGGTGGCAAACACCAGCGTCATCGGACGGATGAACTCCCGGCGGGACTCATAGGTCATGTGGATCGGGCCATGGACGTCGCTGTTGGCAAAGGGGGCCAGGTTCTTATCGATCGCCCACTGCAGCGCCACCGGGTACCATTCGATGTAGTTGAACACCTCGATGCCATCGAGCCAGCCGTTGTTCAGCAGCGTTTCGTGGACCGGGAACCATTTCACCGTATCCTTTTGCTGGGCGGCCCAGCCCGGGTGATTCCACACAATGAGCGCACCCTGCCGATGCAGTTTTTCGACGGCAGTCAGGAAAGCCGTCCGTGAAGTATCCTGCAGTTCGGGGAGGTTGGCGTCGGTGACGAACAGGGCATTGAAATGGCCGGGGGGCATCCTGCGGGTGATCTCCACGGCGGGAACCAGGAGGATCCCCTTGCCGGCGGCGGCCTCAGCAGCAATGGTGTACGGGGTGGAATTGTCGGCCTGCAGGTATTCCCTTTTCGGCTTGTACCGGTCGTGGTCGGTGATGGCGATCACATCGAGTCCGTCGCTCCATGCCTCTTCCACGCGGGTTTCGGGCCACACCTCGCCGTCGGAGAAGACGGTATGGGAATGGAAATCGCATTTGAGCGCTACATACCCGTCGATGGAGGGAACCTCGATGAGTTTGCGGGCGTTGTTCCGCTCCATGGAGTAGAACTCGCGGCGGTTCAGGTCCTGGGCTTGCGACGGGACCCACACCAGGAGGAGGAGAATCGGGATCAGACGAAATATCCTGTTCATATTGAGTTTATTATAAGGAATAGCGAAGCGGAAATGGTTGACGGAAATTATGGCAGAAAGGTCATATTGTCGGCGAACTGCCAGGCAATGTACATCTTAAATGGACCCGCGCCCGTGTTGATGCCCGTGAAAGTTGAAGAGAGGCCGATGATATCAATGGAGGTCATCGTGCTGTTTTGTTTGACTGTGTTGCCGGTTCCCGTTCCGACAACTGATTTGGTGATAAAGGTGCCTGTCGGATTTTCCGACATCGTAATGAAATTGGCTGCGGGCTTTCCGACGGGGTGAATGATTGAAATGGAACTGGCCGAGTTGATGGTGAACGTCCAGCCCGAAGTTGCCAGTAAATTATTGCCGTCCGGATCTTTGGCTTCTTCGATCGCGGTGATGGATCCGCTCGTATAAGTCAACCTGACAAAATAGGGTTTCATAGTCGAACTGCCCGACGACACCTGCTTCCACACCGTTCCGCTGAAATGGTAGAACCCCGCCGTGCTGTCTGTCTGGTAGATCATAAGACCGGTGGCAGGGCTGACAATGGCGTTTCGCTGCATCCGGGTCATTCTCGGAACAAGCATGCCCTTTGTTGTCGATTTTACATCCAGCATCGACGAAGGATCCGGGGCGCTTCCATCGATATTTATGCCGACCTGAGCTGTTGCGGGTACAAACAGATAAAGAATGAACAGTCCGGAAAATAAGATCTCTCTCATGGTTTGGCGGCTTCCTATTGAAACACGAATATAATGAATTAAAGACCGACAGACATGGATGACATGGAAATTCCACCGGATCCCGGGATGATCTCACAGGCTGTTGCCGACAGCATGGTTTTATTTCCTGTTCCCGGGACCGGTACCGAACATAATAGCATACCTTTGTGATAGGGTTGAAAATCATGAAGAACATAGTGTTTTTCATCATCCTGGTGATGACGTGTGATCCTGCGGGTGCGCAGTGGAGGCCGACTGCGGGTCCCTGTGGAGGGATAATCCATGCGATCGCAGCCAATGGCACGGCGTTATTTGCGGGCACTCCTTCCGGCGTGTCTTTTTCCAATGATGAAGGGATGACCTGGGCCGAATTAAGCAGCGGCCTCCCGGGAAGGCCGGTTTATTCCATTGCGGTCAAGGGTCCCGACCTGTTTGCCGGAACTTATGGAAAGGGAATTTACCACTCCGCGGATGGCGGGAACACCTGGTCGGTTGCCGGCAGCGGATTGACCAACCCGAACATACGATCCCTGGCTTTTTACGGGGCGAAGATCCTGGCCGGGACTGATGGCGGGTTGTTCATATCCTCCGATCATGCGGGCACATGGAACCATGTTCCTGCCGGACCGGGAATTTCAAAAATTTATGCGCTGGCGGTATCCGGCACCAAACTGTATGCCGGCACCTACGGGGCAGGGGTGTATTCTTCTGCAGATGAAGGTGCTACATGGATATCCCTGTCTGCAGGCCTGGCCAGTACCCATATACTGTCACTTGCCGTTCAGGATGATGAGGTTTTCGCCGGAACCGACGGCGATGGTGTTTTCAGGCTGTCCGGCGACAACTGGATTGAGGTTAACAACGGTCTGCCCGGTCATAGTGTTGTGAATGCCCTGATGGCGACCGACAACGGGATCTTTGCCGGAACCTTCGGAGGAGGGGTCTTCCGTACCGTGGATAACGGCAGCAGTTGGTTGCCGGTCAATCAACACCTGGCAAACCTTACCATCCACTGCCTGGCGGCCACTCCGGAGAAGGTCTTTGCCGGCAGCGATGGCGATGGCGTTTATTATTCAACCGACCACGGGGGAACATGGCATGTGTCAAACGAAGGCCTGGTGAAAACCGGCATCCGTGCATTGACCATCAGCGGGACCGATATGTTCGCCGGCACCTGGGGAGCCGGTGTCAGCCATTCCAACAGCAATGGTTACTCCTGGGAATCCATGAACAATGGCCTGACCTGTCCCTATGTTTCGGATATCATGAAAACCGGAGCTGCCCTGTTTGCATGTACGATGGGATCGGGTGTGTTCCTGTCAAATGACAATGCAAATACCTGGTATCCAAGAAACAACGGATTAGTAAGCCCCTATGTTACCGGCATTGCCGGTGAGGGAGGTAATCTTTTCGCCGGGACACAGGGAGAGGGCGTTTTCATCTCTGCCGACACGGGAAAGAATTGGACGGGTGTAAACAGCGGGTTGACCAACCTTAACATTTCTTCATTGGCCCTTTCGGAAGGGCGGGTTTATGCCGGAACAAGGGGAGGAGGCATCTTTTCTTCCGCCACATCGGGGAACTTGTGGCAATCCGTTAACACAGGGCTTAACTGCTTGCAGGTCAATATGATCACGGTCAGAGGATCGGAGTTGTTCGCAGGGACTGCCCGGGGTGTTTATCATTCCTCCGACCAGGGGGGAACCTGGCAGCCTTACCAGGATGGGTTGCCGGAATACGATGTCAGATCGGTGGGCTTTTGCCTGGAATCGGTATTTGCCGCTACCGATGGCCAGGGTATATTTATCTCGGCAGGACCCGGCGAAACCTGGAAAAGGGTGAACGACGGATTACCGGATTCATCCGTCAATATCCTGGCAATGAATAATATGAATATTTTTGCAGGGACGCAGCAAAAAGGTGTCTGGAGGTGCGCCTTATCCGATATCTTCACCCTTGAGATCGATCCTGACACCTTGGTTTTAGGGTGGGAAACAGGGGCCAGTGCATCCCTTGTCATTAAAACCGGCGTTGAATGGACCCTCCAGGGATTTATCCCGAACTGGCTGTCGGTCGGTAAAACAGGCGGGACCGGGAACGACTCTATCGTGTTTCATTCCATGAATGCCAACCTTACAACGGGAAAGCGGAAGGCCGATCTTTATCTTTTCTCTCCGATGGCCAAAACAGTTAATTTTACTGTATCGCAAACAGGAAAATCGGAAGCCGCAGCAGATGTCGAAGATGTTTCTTTGGAGATATTCCCCGTCCCGTCAACCGGCCTCATCCATGTAAAATCCCCTGGCCATGTCGATAAAATCATCATTTACAATCAAATGGGAGAATCAATAAGGGAGATTCAAACGGATGCGAACGGATTTATCGTGGACCTGTCTGAAGTAAAAAGAGGCGTTTACTGCGTGTCTGTTTACCTGAAAGGAGGGATCACCAATCGCAGGATTGTATTGTTTTAGGCTGTTATGCAACGATATTACAAATAGATGAGATCAACCACCCTTCTTCTGTTTATTTTCCCACTTACCCTGCTGGTTCTCCCGGTGCAGCCGATCCATGGTCAGGATTTTCGGGCCGTCAACGACACCATCGACATGTTGCCCGGCTTTTCGAAGACAGTCAACCTGCTGGCCAACGATGTCATTCCCACTGGTGATTCCGTGCGTGTTACGGGCGGTTTCAGCGCAGGAGGAGGCTCGGTGATCTCCACCTGGCACTACCAGGGAATCTTCACGTACCTCGTACCCAACCGGGGGGTCGGGACCCTGGTTACCGGGACCTATACCCTGATCAACCTGTCATCTGCTCAGAGCTCGACGGCACAAATGGTATTCAGGATCCGGGATTTCAGTTATGATACCCTGAAACTGAATGATGTGGAGGCAGTATTTACGGTGTCAGGATTCCACTTCATGCTGCCATTCAATAATTGGCACCCCCAGGGGTTTTTTATTCCCAAAGGGTCGGGAAAGACAACGGTTTATGCCAACACCTTCTGGATCGGCGGACTGGATGAGCAGGACAGCCTGCATATCGCAGCGGAACGCTACCGCCAGGGACCGAACATTGCACCTGCCGGAACCAAACCCGATTTTTATGCCGGCCCGGTCATGGATTCGGCCGGCTATTCCATGGATGAGGATACGACCTGGAATCAAGTCTGGAACCTGGACAGATCGGAGATAGAATACCATAAAAGTCACTGGAACGAGCTGGGATACAAACCCGTCCGCGACATCCTGACCTGGCCGGGGAACGGAAATGTATCGCTGGGACAGGCCGCCATGCTCGCCCCTTTTCATGATGAGAACGGCGATGGCATCTATCATCCCCTGGAGGGGGACTACCCTGAGATCCGCGGCGACCAGTGCCTGTTCTTCATTTTCAACGATGACCGGGGACCCCATCTGGAAACCACCGGGAACAAACTGAAAGCCGAGATCCACGGCATGGGCTATGCTTTTGACCTGCCGGGCGATTCGGCTTTCAGCAAAACCATCTTTCTCAATTACAAAATCTTTAACCGGTCGGCACGAACGTACCACGATGTTTTTTTGGGGACCTATACGGATTTCGATATTGGCTTCTGGAATGATGATTACGTTCAATGTGATGTGGAGCGCGGAAGCATGATCGGGTATAACGGCAAGGCCATTGACGGGACAGGGCAGCCGGAAGCCTATGGCGCCCATCCGCCGGCCCAGGCCGTCGCCATTCTTGCCGGGCCCTGGCTGGAGCCGACCGGAGCCGACCGGCCGCGCTTCGACAACGGCGGGCATCCCCTGTGCAACGAAAGTGTCAACGGGACCGGTTTCGGCGATGGTATCGCGGATAATGAACGCCTGGGTCTGAGCACCTTCTCGGTCTTCAGCAATTCTTATTATTTCCCGCCGCCCGGGTATATGGAATCGCCCCAAAAAGCGGCACAATATTACAATTACATGAAAGCCGTATGGATGGACGGCACACCGGTGATCTACGGGGGAAATGGTCATCCATCCACGGGAGGATACGGGCCGGAAGCCAGGTTCATATATCCCGCCGAATCAGATACACTGAACTGGGGTTGCGGATGCCGGCAACCCAACGGTCCGGTAAAATGGTCGGAAGAGACTGCCCACAACATGCCTTACGACCGGATCTGCGCCGGGGCAACAGGACCCTTCACCTTTCACCCCGGCGACGTGCAGGAAATTGATATTGCTTTTATCTGGGCGCGGGACTATACAAGTGACGACACGCTGGCCTCGGTCACCAAGCTCCGATCTATGATCGACACGGTCAGGAAGGCCTTTGTGACCAACCGGCTTCCCGGGGGAGGTTCGTTCCTCGGGGTGGATGACGGTGTTCAGCGTAACAGATTGACATGTAACATATACCCGAATCCCGCAGGGTGGTCTGCGACCATCGATTTTGGCGTACCGCTCTTGGCAGCCGCTACGCTCATGGTTACAAATTCCGCCGGGCAGACCATGGAATCTGTTCCCCTGCCCAAAGGATCGGTCAGAAAGATGATGGATGTGTCGCGATACCCTTCAGGATTATACCTTTTCCACCTTCACGGAGATGACCTGGATCTCGTGAGAAAGGTGGCCGTCATCAGGTAAGCCGACCGACATTGCCGTTGAGCCGGGTTAATGTTTCACAAAGGGTCTGACCAGGATCCCGGAATGGATCGTCACCTTTACGAAACAGATTCCCCGGGGATATGCCGACACATCCACCGTCCTGATAATTTCGGAATCGCCATCCACGGGGGTTTCCCGGTGAAGTTCTTTTCCCAGGACATCCGAAATTACGAATGTGATCCGGTGAAGCCGGGCTCCCGTGACGCGGATGGTCAGCCGGCTGGTTGCCGGGTTCGGACTCAGGTTCAACTGCAGCCGGTCCTCCCCGGGCCCGCTCATGCCGGAACACGCATCTATCCCCACATGGCGGAATGCTGATACCGGCTGACAGTCAGCCACGGAATAGGCTGTAAGTCTGAAAGTCAGGCTGTCTGATTGTTTGTCATAGAGTCCCAGATGATAGAGTGTGTTCAGCGCTTCCGGTTGATCAAAGTACCCGTCGCCGGAGGTATACCACCTGGAAACGGCGCTGTTGATGACCGAGCCTGCCATCCGGAGTTCCGGTACATAACGGCAGATCGTTGTGTCAATACCGGCAAACGCCACCGGCAACGGGATCAGGGGGACCCTCACGGAATCAGTTTTCACCTGCGTTCCGGAAGTGACCCGGATGATATAGGTGGTCGGGGTGACCGGCAAAACCCTAGGATTTCTAAGACCGGAGGCAAAGCCCGGCGGATCGGATGTCCACTGGTAGGTGCAGGGTCCCGATCCGCCTGAAACCTCTACATCCAGTTGTGCCGAATCTCCTTTACAAACCGTGGGCGGGGTTGCTGTTGCCTGGATATCGAGGATGCCGGAAAAGGAGAATGATGCGATCCTCGTGCTCCAGCCATTGTTTGAAGTGGTGGCATAATATTCCTGGGTGTACCAGAAGGTTGAAGGAGCAGACGGATCGACCGTCATGGAACTGTAATCCCCCCACCGGCTTTGCCCGCTCCAGATTCCTGTCTGGCTGCCAGCACCCGCGATGATCGTGTGTTCGGGAAGGGTCATCACCCCGGGCGGATCATGGTTCATCCGGCCGGTATAACGAATGGATGGGTATATGGAATTCCCCGACACCGAATAGCCAAGAGCCATATTCCCTGCCGTATCCATGGCAATGCTGCCCATCCATCGGCTCAGGGTATCGGGGGCATAGGTAGATTGCTGGTTTACAAACCAGTTCCCGTTCGTTTTACGAAGCTCATACCATCGGATTCCGGCCCCTGGCCCCACCCCAACCGTATGATTGACCACCATCGCCTGGTGGTCACCGAAATTCCGGTATTGCAGCCGGTACATGAGCCGGTCGTCAAGCGGGGTCAGCAGTTTATCCGATTCTTTCTGAGGGATCCCCTGTCCGCAACCGGCAAACTGAGCAATGGGCAATTCCAGGGTGTTTCCGAACGTAGAGGCAGACGGGTCGGTCCAGTTTGCCTGAAATTCCCGGATGACAAAAAAACCCGGCCTGACAAACCCATAGTAATTGGGAGACCCCGGTTCCGCGAACGGACCATCGCAATCGGCAGGCAATATCGTGTAAGGATTTGAAAATAAGAATTGTATATACCTTGCTCCGGGATCACCGCTGATCATGGCGGTCCGGTCAAAGGCCACCACCCCGATCCCGCTCTTTTGCAGCGTCCCTGACTTAAGTCGTGTAAACGACATGTAAAAACCGTCTCTCCAGACCCCGAACTTCGGGTAATCGGGCAATTCGGCAGATTCAAATTCCCAACGGTACCAGGAACCTGTCGGATCAGGCGTTTGTGAAACGGCGATCATCTGGTAAAAGGGTCCGTATGGAAATGTCGGCAATGAAAACTGACTGATCAGCCAGCGGCCGGCCTGTTCATCATACAGCACCACCCCGTCGCCGTTGTTTGAATTGTGAGGCATGCCTTCCCATATCGAACCCGTGCTGACAGGACCGAGAAGTTTCACTCCTGTTTTGTCATAGATGGCAAATGAAAGGTTGACAAGCTGAACGTAATGGGAAGGACCCACATCGCCATATGTATCCGGTGGAACGATGTTGTTGACATTCGCGAGTCCGTCAAAATTCAGCAATGCTGAATCCATGGAGTTGCGCCCGAATTCCCGCTGTACAACCGTATCCTGGAACCCCGGCCGATCTTGCTCCTCCGAGCCGCTTCTGCGGATATCATTCGGCAGGATCCCTTCTTTCCAGCTCAGATCCGCTTTCCCTGAATTTTCCCGAAGTCTTTCCCTCAGCGGGGAGGATATGTCAAAATAGATGGCTCTCCCGGTCACAGGAATCGACGGTTCCTGCGCGCTGCCGGAGGCCGGCAGCAACATCATCAGCAGAAAAGGAATGCATGCCGGGCTCGCCTTTCGGTAAAGAAGGTTCAATGGAATCGGCTTTTAAACAAAGATACGGTGATAAACCATCCCCGCGCACTGCGTGCCGGTTTTTCGTTTTCCGCAAATCTGGAAGCAAGCTTCCGCTTTGCTTCAAACAAAAAACCCGCTTCGCTGCGGGTTTTTGTTTTGCGGAGAGACTGGGATTCGAACCCAGGGTACCCTTTTGAGGTACACACACTTTCCAGGCGTGCTCCTTCGACCACTCGGACACCTCTCCGAAGAGGGTTTGGGTTTGGGTTTGAGTGTGGGCCTGCCTGCCGGCAGGCAGGTGTGCTTTGGGTGTGGGTGTGGGTGTGGGGATGGGTGTGCAAAAGTACAAAATAATTCCATATTTCAAACGGTCATTTCGCCCCGCAGCGAAGTCTGCAGCAACTGCTTCACGCTGTCGGTCGAATAGCCGCACCCGAGCAGGTACATCAGCTTGGTGACGGCCGACTCGGTGGTGATGTCAAACCCGCCGATCACCCCGAGTTTGCCCAGCGCCGCACTGGTCTCGTACTTGCCCATCTCCACCGCCCCGCCTTTGCACTGGGTCACGTTGAACACGATGATGCCCCGGTTTACCGCGTCCTGCAACTGCTCCAGGAACCACGGCACCGTGGGGGCGTTGCCCGCACCGAAGGTCTCCAGGATCACGGCCTTCAGCCCTTTCGTGTTCAGGATCGCCTCAACAGAATGGGGCGAGATCCCGGGGAAGAGCTTCAGGATCGAGATGTTCTCGTCGAGTTCCAGCGACACCTTCAGTTTCTTGAAATTGGGCTTCATGATCAGGTCGCGGTAGTATTTGATATGCACCCCCACCTCTCCCAGCAGCGGGTAATTACCGGAAACGAAGGCCTTGAAATTTTCGGCATTGAGCTTCGAGGTGCGGTTGGCTCGGTAAAGCTTGTTCTCGAAACAGATGGCCACCTCGGGAACCATCGGTGTATCGAATTCCTTCGCAGCGGCGATCTCGACCGAGTTGATGAAATTCTCGCGGCCGTCGGTGCGCACCATCCCGATGGGGAGCTGCGACCCGGTGAAGATGACCGGCTTGTTGAGATTCTCGAGCATGAAGCTTAAAGCTGAGGCGGTGTAGGCCATGGTGTCGGAGCCGTGAAGCACGACAAAGCCGTCGTAATCCTCGTACTTCTCACTGATCACGCCGGCCAGGTGGATCCAGAATGCCGGATTCATGTTGGAGGAATCGAGCAGCGGCTCGAAGGTGTAAAAATCGATCCGGCAATCGAAATTCTCCAGGACCGGCAGGTACTTGTACAGGATATCAAAGGTGAGCGGCCGCAGGGTCAGGGTCTTCGGATCCTGTACCATCCCGATGGTGCCGCCGGTGTAAATGACAAGGATGCTGGTTTGTCCGATCATAATGGAAATTAAAAATTACAAATTAAAAAGTACAACCATACCGTCTCCGTGTCCATACGGTCACCCGAACAGCCTCCGCGCGTTTTCGGTGGTCGCCGAGGCGATCACTTCCAAAGATACGGATTTAATTTCTGCGATCCTCGTCGCGACCAGCGGCAGGTATGATGGCTCGTTCCGCTGCCCCCTGTAAGGCACCGGCGGCAGCCACGGCGCGTCGGTCTCGAGGAGCAGGTGTTCCGGGGGGGTGTGCTCCACCACCGCCTGCAACCCCGAATTCTTGTAGGTAACCACTCCGCCGATTCCGAGCAGGAAGCCGAGCGCGATCGCCCGATCTGCCTGCGCCCGGTTGCCGCTGAAACAATGGAACACGCCGCGAAGGCCCGGATCCTTTCGTTCTTCGATCATCTGCAGGGCGATATCCATGGAATTGCGGGTATGGATCACCAACGGAAGATCATGCCGCAGGGCAAGGTCGAGGTGCATACCGAAAACGGTCCGTTGTTCGGCTTCATGGGTTTTATCCCAGTAGAGATCGATCCCCACCTCGCCGATGGCATGGAATTTCAACTCCGGATCGGAAAGATATCTCTCCACAAGGGCCATCTCGACCGGATAATCCGGTTTCACCGAAGTGGGATGCAGCCCCATCATCGGAAAGCACTGGCCCGGGTACTCGCGGCACACCTCCAGCATCTTCCCGTGCCACCCCGAGTCGATGGCCGGCAGGTACATGCGGGTGACCCCGTTCTCCACGGCCCTGCGGATCGCCCGGGGACGGTCGGAGTCGAATTCGTCCGAATAGAGGTGGGTATGGGTGTCGGTGAACAATTTACGATTTAAGATTTACGATTGACGATTCAGGTCCGCTTGTCCGCTTGTCCGCTTGTAGGGAGGGGGCAGGGGGTGGGTACATCCCGCAGGTACCCCACCACCGGCCCCAGGTCGATGTCGCGCATGCACCGGAAATGCTTTTTCGGACACTCCGCGAATCCCAGCTTGCTGCAGGGACGGCATCTCAAGCCTTCGACCTCGGCCAGCATCGGCTCCGGTCCGCCCGGCAGGTAAGGATACATGCCGAACCCGGGTACGGTGTTTCCCCAGAAGGAGACGACCGGCTTGCGGAAAGCGGCCGCCACATGCATCAGCCCCGTGTCGTTGGTGACCACGGCCGATGCCGAATGCACCAGCGAAGCCGAACCGTTGAGGCTGAAGCGCCCGCAGGCGTTATAAACCAGGTCGCCGGCCGCTTCGCGGATCTGCTCCCCGCGCGGCCGGTCGTCCGACGATCCAAGGAGGACCACCGGGCGATCGAGCCGCCGGCACAGTTCGGCCACGCGGTCGGCCGGGAAGATCTTGGTGGCGTGTTTCCCGCCGATGACCACCGCAATGTATCCCGCTTGATGGTTAAGGGGAAGACTGTCAGCCGCATCCTGCTCGCCGGCGGGAATGAAATAGTCGAGACCATTGCCGTCGTTCTTCACCCCCAGGGGCCCGACAGCCGCGAAATAGCGGTCGACGATGTGGACGTCGGGAAGGAGGTCGAGATGGAACCGGACGGCCAGGTACTTCCTGACATTCAATTTCGGGAAGGTGGCCGATCCGGCACCCAGCCGGAAACGGACATACTGTGAACGGAAATTGCGGTGCAGGTCGGCGATGAAATCAAACCTTTCCTTCCGGAGGTGCGCGATCAGAAGGGAAAAATCGCCGTCGTAAAGCCAGATCCTGGTGATGTTCGGGTTCCCCCGGAGGATGGGTTCGTTCTCTTTTTTGGTAAGATAGTGGACCTCAGCTCCCGGGATCTGCTCATTCAGGCACCGCACGACCGGGCTCGTGAGGACAATGTCCCCGATCGAACTGAACCGGACCACCAGGATCTTTTTCATATCTTTCCACTCAACACTCATCAGTACAGGCGCAATATATTGCGCCTGTATCCCTCACCGTATAAACGGATTATTCGCCATCTCGTACCCGATCGTCGTTTCCGGGCCGTGACCCGGATGGACCACCGTTTCGGGCGGCAGCATAAACAACCGGTTGCGGATGCTGTTCATCAGCTGATCAAAGGCACCCGTGGGCAGATCGGTCCGTCCGATGGTATCTTTGAACAGGACATCCCCGGTGATCACAAACCCCTGTTCCCGGTTGTAAAAGCAAACGCTTCCCGCCGCATGGCCGGGGGTGAACAACACCTCCAGCGAGGAATGGCCCCAGCGGATGGTCTCCCCGTCGGAGAGCATGCGGGCCGGCGCCGGAATTTCGCTGATCTCGAAACCGAAAGAGTACCCGATCTCGCGGGCGGTATGAAAGAGAGGAAGGGAACCGGCATGGTATTCGGGCCCCACACCGAATTCCCTGGCAATGAATCCGTTACCGAGAATGTGGTCGATGTGGCAATGGGTGTTGAGATTTCTTACCAGTTTCAGGTTGTGGACAGTAAGCCATTCACGGAGCTGATCCTCCTCATCCCCTCCGTAACAGGCTGCATCGATCAGCACGGCCTCGCCGGTTTCGTCGCACAGCAGGTAGGAGTTTACCATGAAGGTATTGAAAACGAATTTCTTGACAATGATCATCGGAAAAGGTCAAATGCGGGCGCAAAGGTATGAAAATGGCCCGGAATGGCCCCCAAATGAAAATAATCGTACCTTAGCGCATTCGATCCAATTCCCTGCCTGACCTTGTATGACACCGGCCGACACAGCGAACCGCGGATTTTTGTTTCCTGCCAGGATCGCGGTCTGCCTGGGGTTGTTCCTGCTGCCGTCATTTCTCCTGCAGGCCCAGTTCTATAACGGCTCCCAGCTTACTTTCGGGAAAAGCCGCGTACAGTATTCCGACTTCCTCTGGCTCAATTTCCGGTTTGAGAAGTTCGATACCTATTTTTATCAGAATGGGAGGGAACTGGCCCTGTATGCGGCCGAATATGCCGAAAAACACTACCGGGAGATTGAACTCGACCTGCAGGCAACACTCGGCGAGAAGGTGCAGTTCATCATCTTCAACACCCTGTCGGACCTCAAGCAGAGCAATATCGGACTGTTTGGCGACTGGGACTATTACAACACCGGCGGGGTGACCCGGATCATCGGCGGACGGGTGCTGCTCTTTTTCGACGGAAGTTATGAGCATTTCGACCGGCAGATCCGGGCCGGGATTGCCCAGGTGATCCTCAACAACATGATCTACGGGACCGGGATCGGGGCGCAGATCAAGAATACCGCGCTTTTCACCGTGCCCGATTGGTACATCAACGGGCTGGTATCGTTCATCTCAAGAAAATGGGATGCCGGCATCGAGAACCAGGTCCGCGATGCCATCCTCAACCGGAAATACGACAAGTTCAACGGTCTTACGGGCGAGGAGGCTACGTATGCGGGGCATTCGCTCTGGCATTACATCGCCATCAGGTACGGTCCCGCCACCATCCCCAACATCGTGTATATGGCCCGGCTCAGCCGGAATGTGGAACGCGGGTTCCAGTACGTGCTGGGAACGGGGTTCCAGGGCATCGTCCAGGAATGGCTGGCCTTCTATAAAAAGTTCTACAGGGAACAGGAGGCAAGCCGCGACTTGCCCGCGGGTCCCCCGGTGAACAACCGGAACAAACCCGACCGGTTGTTCCATTCCCTGAAGATCAGTCCCGACGGACAAAAGATCGCCTATGCCACCCTGCAGCTCGGGATCTATAAAGTGATCATCCAGGATGCGGAGACCGGGAAAAAGAGACGGGTGTTCCGCGGGGGGTACCGCCTGGCCGACCGCCCCGACGACTCGTACCCGCTGGTGGCCTGGCATCCTTCGGGAGAGGTCCTGGCTTTCCTGGTGGAGAGAAAAGGGGGACTATGGCTCTATTTCTACCACACCGGCGAAAAGCTCCTGGAGCACCAGCTTCTGGTCAACTTCCAGAAGGTGCTCGACATGTCCTATTCCGACGACGGCACCCTGCTGGTCTTGTCGGCGGTACAAAAGGGACAGTCGGACATCTTCGTCTTCAACATCGCCTCCGGATCGCATGAACAGATCACGCGCGACCGTTGGGACGACCTCCATCCGCGCTTTATCAACCATTCCTCGGGGATCATCTTTTCGTCCAACCGGCCGGGCGACACCATCCGGTTCGACGAACCGGTGAAGGCCGAAAAAATGCGGTATCTGAACGACCTGTTCCTGTATAACTACGCGTCCAAACGCAACGTGCTGCAAAGGCTGACCAGCACCACCGATGCCCACGAAACGCAGCCGCTTCCCTATGCCGACCGGTACTTTTGTTTCCTGAGCGACCGGAACGGGATCGTCAACCGGTACCTGGGCCGGTACGACAGCACCATCGCCTACATCGACACCACCGCCCATTACCGGTATTTCACCACCTCCTTCCCTGTGACCAACTATTCACGGAGCATCCTCGAACACGATGTTTCGATGCGGGGTGCGCGGACGGGAGAGATCCTTTACCGGGACCGCAACTACCGTATTTACTTGTACGACAGGGTCCTTCCCGAAAACCTGCCCAGGGCCGAATCACAGCCGGCCCATCTTCTCCCCGAAAAGGTGGCCCCCGTTATGACCGGCGCGGAGATCACCCGTCGCGATAGTGTCGCACCTCCGGCGGAACCGTTCCGGATTGCACAAAAAAAGCATTTCCGCGTGGTCAGGCAGCCGGTCCCGGCGACGGCCGAGGCCCCCCCCGCAGATTCGGCGTCGCAACGGACCGGGACCGGGGGCCAGGGAGCCGTTTCCGGTGAACGCGCCAGCTTCTTTCGTGCGGACATTCCCACCGCGCGGCTGCAGCCGGCCACCCTGTCCGGGGTCCGGAGGGATACGGCCGACCCATACCGGAATGCCAAACAGCTGAATTACAATGTCGAGTATTACATCGACCAGATGGTCACCCAGATCGACTTTACCTACCTGAATTTTGCCTACCAGCCATTTACCGGAAGCCAGACCCCCGTTTTCATCAACCCGGGTCTGAATGCCCTCTTCATGGCCGGGGTGACCGACCTTATGGAGGACTACCGGATCAGCGGGGGGGTAAGGCTCAACGTCAACCTGATCAACAACGAGTATCTTTTCAGTTATGGCAATTACAGGCGCCGTCTCGACCACCAGATCGTCTTTCACCGGAAATCGGTCGAAGAAACAGGATATTATTCCATCGTCAGGCACCGGATCCATGAACTGTATTACGTGACTACTTATCCCTTCAACCCGGTGCTGAACCTGAAAGGAACGGCGTCGCTGCGGTATGACCGCAGTGTCTTCCTTTCGACCGACCAGGCAAACCTCCGGGAACCCGACCGGCATGATGTATGGGGAAGCCTGAAAGGGGAATTGACCTACGACAACACCCGGAGCCTCGGGCTGAACCTGTTTCACGGAACCCGGTACAAGATCTTCGGGGAATATTACCACGTGCTCAACCGGAAAGGGAACAACGTGGTGGTGCTGGGTTTTGACCTGCGGAACTACCAGCGGCTTCACCGCACCCTGGTGTGGGCCAACCGGCTGGCGGGCAGCACCTCCTTTGGCAGCAACAAGTTGCTTTACTATATGGGAGGAGTGGACAACTGGCTGTTCCCGGTTTACAACAACGACGTTCCGGTTGCCACCGACCAGTCGTATGCCTTCCAGACCCTGGCCACCAACATGCGCGGGTTCACGCAGAACATCCGCAACGGCAACAGTTTCGTCGTTTTCAACACCGAGCTCCGCTGGCCGGTCTTCCGCTACCTCTTCAACCGCCCCATTCGTTCCGACTTCATCAACAACTTCCAGCTGGTCGCTTTCGGGGATGCCGGGACGGCCTGGACGGGTGTAACTCCATGGTCGTCGGATAATCAGCTCTTTACGCGGTATATTTACCGGGGGCCCCTGTGGATCAAAGTAGAGATGCAGAAAGAGCCGCTCGTTGAAGGTTTCGGGTTCGGGGCCCGTACCCGGCTCTTTGGGTATTTTCTGCGCGGCGATATCGCCTGGGGGGTCGAAGACGGCCGGGTGAAGAAGCCGGTATTTTACTTTTCACTCAGCCTCGATTTCTGAACATGAACCCTCCCGACAAGCAGATACTGGATTTTATCGGCGAGCATCACATCCTCACCCTTGCAGAGGCCCGCGACAACATTCCCTACTGTGCCACCTGTTACTATGTATGGCAGAAGGAACGTAACCGCTTCATTTTCACCTCCGACCCCGATACGCGCCACGTCAGGGACATCGTGGAGGGAGGCAATTACCGCGTTGCCGGCACGGTGTCCCTGGAAACAAAACTGGTCGGAAAGATCCGGGGGATCCAGTTCACCGGTGTGATGGCACAGCCGGATGGAGAGGAACTGCAAAAGGCAACACGCGATTACCTCAAACGATTTCCCATCGCACGGATGATGCCCCACCTGCACCTGTGGTCGCTCACCCCCGACTTTATCAAACTGACCGATAATCGTCTCGGATTCGGGACAAAACGGGTATGGACACCCGGGAATGACCTGTAATCCTTACAGGATAAGGATTTCCCGAATTATGAAAGTATAATTTTGTTGCTTTCAGCCGGTTACCGTTAAAATGCTTTTCCTGTTAATAACTATCTTGACCGGCGACCGTTGTTCGTTGTAACTTGCCTCCTCGTAAGTTTTCCCACATTATTTATTGGAACGTTCGAAAGAACAAACAATTACAAAAATTAACCTGGCAGTTAAAACCTGTTCATGCATGGAAAGAGACGCGGTAACCAACAAGGAGACGGATCAGAAAACAGGCTATTACGAGGATGTTCTGGCAAAGAGGATCCGGCCGAAAATTTCGATGGAATCACTGGAGATGAAAGAGATAAAGAAAGAGGAACCGGCATGCAAGATATATTCCTTTGCCGAGGTGGTGGAGAGATCGACCGCCTATTTCAATGGCGACAGCCTGGCAGCCAATGTCTGGGCCAATAAATATGCTTTAAAAAATTCTGAGGGTCAGTTGTTTGAAGTGACCCCCGACGATATGCACCGGCGCATCGCCCGCGAGATCGCCCGGATCGAAAAGAAGTACCCGAACCCGATGAGCGAGGACGAACTGTTCGAGCTGATGCGGAATTTTAAATACATCGTGCCGCAGGGAAGCCCCATGGCGGGCATTGGCAACGATTTCCAGATCGGGTCGCTTTCCAACTGCTTCGTCATCGGCAACGAAGGCCCCTCCGATTCCTACGGCGCGATCATGAAGACCGACGAGGAACAGGTACAGCTGATGAAACGACGGGGAGGCGTGGGACACGACCTTTCGCACATCCGGCCGAAGCACAGCGAAGTGAAAAACAGCGCCCTCACCTCGACCGGGATCGTACCGTTCATGGAAAGGTACTCCAACTCCACCCGGGAGGTGGCTCAGGAAGGCCGCCGGGGCGCCCTGATGCTCAGCATCTCGGTGGTGCATCCCGATGCCGGTAACTTCATCGACGCCAAACTGGAGGCCGGTAAAGTGACCGGGGCCAACATCTCGGTGAAGCTCACCGACGAATTCATGAAGGCGGTAGTGAACGACACCGAATTCCTCCAGCGATACCCTGTCGATTCACCCGACCCGACCGTGAAAAAACCGATCAGAGCCCGCGAACTCTGGGGCAAGATCGTGCACAATGCCTGGCAGTCGGCCGAACCCGGAATCCTGTTCTGGGACACCATCCTCCGGGAATCGATCCCCGATTGCTATACCGACCTCGGCTTCCGCACGGTATCGACCAATCCCTGCGGAGAGATCCCGCTATGCACCTACGACAGCTGCCGCCTGCTGGCCATCAACCTTTACAACTACGTCGACAAACCCTTTACCGCCGATGCCAGCTTCGATTCCACCCTCTTTATCCAGCATGTGCATAAGGCGCAACGGATCATGGACGACATCATCGACCTGGAACTGGAGAAGATCGACCGGATCCTGGCCAAGATCGACAACGACCCGGAAGGAGAAGATATCAAGCATCGTGAAAGGAATATGTGGCTGAATATCAAGAAAAAAGCGATCCAGGGACGACGGACCGGCTTCGGAATCACTGCCGAAGGCGACATGCTCGCCGCACTGGGCACGCGCTACGGCTCCGACGAAGCCACCGATTTCTCGATCGAAGTACACAAGATCCTGGCCATCGAAGCCTACCGGTCGTCGGTGAACATGGCGCGCGAACGCGGACCATTCCCGGTTTACGACACCGCACGCGAGCAAAACAATCCGTTCATCCTGAGAATGAAAGAGGCCGCCCCCGACGTGTATGCCGACATGGCAAAGTACGGCCGCCGCAACATCGCCATGCTCACCATCGCCCCCACCGGTTCGGTGAGCATCCTCACCCAGACCACTTCGGGACTGGAACCGGTGTTTGCCGTGAACTACAAACGCCGCCGGAAGGTGAACCCCAACGACAAGAATGTTACCATCACCTTTAAAGACGAAGTAGGGGATACCTGGGAAGAGTACAATGTGTTCCACCATAATTTCGTCACATGGCTGCAGGCCAACGGGTATAACGTGGACGAGGTGTCGCGGATGAACGACAAAGACCTGAAAGCGGTCATCCGTCTTTCTCCCTTCTACAAAGCCACCGCCAACGATGTCGACTGGGTGGCCAAGGTCAAGATGCAGGGGGCGATCCAGAAATGGGTCGACCATTCGATCAGCGTGACGGTGAATGTGCCCAACGACACCAAAGAGGAACTCATCAGCACCATCTATGAAACTGCCTGGCAGGTGGGTTGCAAGGGGATGACGGTGTACCGCGACGGTTCCCGCGCCGGGGTGCTCGTGAACAACGAGGGCAGGGAGAAAAAGAGCAAGGAGAAGACCGAGGAATTCGTCGAAACCAAGGCGCCTCATCGCCCGGTCCGGCTCGAAGCCGAGATCGTGCGGTTCCAGAACGAGTACGAAAAATGGGTGGCCGTGGTGGGTATCCTGAACGGGAGGCCCTACGAGATCTTTACCGGGCTGGCCGAGGACTTCTGGATCCCCGCCTGGGTGCAGAAGGGATGGATCGTCAAGACCCGCCCCGACGGCATGAACTCGCGCTACGACTTCCAGTTCGAAGACCGCCAGGGCTACAAGATCACCATCGAGGCACTGTCCCGGTCGTTCAACAAAGAGTACTGGAACTACGCCAAACTGATCTCCGGCATCCTGAGGCACGGCATGCCGCTGCCCTTCGTGGTCAACATCATTTCCAAGCTGCATTTCGAAATCGATTCAATCAATACCTGGAAAAACGGGATTGAACGCGCGCTCAAGAAATTCATCCCCGACGGGACCAAGGCCGCCGAGCACGCCTGCCCCAAATGCAGCGACCAGAACGGGCTGATCTACCAGGAAGGCTGCCTCGTGTGCAAGAGTTGCGGCTACTCGAAATGTGGTTGAGCCTTAGAACTTCTTTTTGTGGTAATCGAAGGTGGTATTATCGCGCAGGTACTTGATCTTCTGCGCGATGACCACGAATACCTCCATCTTGTTCTCCAGGAACCAGCGGATGGCGGTCTGCTTGCCCCGGCAGGCGTCGGCAAATACGACCAGGAAGGGGTGATGGTTGTTGACCAGCCACTGGTACGCCTGCATGTTCTCATCGACCGCCGCATCGAAGGCCGCCAGGTGGTAAAACTTGTTTGCGAAAAGCCACGCGGTCGCCTCCTCGCTGCCCCGTATGGCGTGTCCCAGCGCCGACACTTCGGGATACCCGTGGCTGAGTAACCAGTTGGAGACTTCCTGGTTCCCGTTCACGACCTCACCGAAGGCCAGCCAGATCCTGGCGGGGTAATAGAGCTTGTCCATGAGGGCGGAGGTTTTGACAAAGTTACTGATAAATTGTGGTCAAGTTGTCTACTCCCCTCCCTGTTTGGCTGCTCTTTAAACACATCTCAAAGATCAATTTTTTCGCCCCACCCGCTTCCCCCGGAGAAAAATTGAACAATCGAATACTGAGTCTACTCCGAAAAGTCAATCTACCCACCCCTAGCCCCTCCCTACCAGTAAGGAGGGGAATAACCGATACGACCATATTAAAGATTATCAATACTTTATGCAATACCATATAACACCCCTCCCTTGCAAAGGGAGGGGCCGGGGGTGGGTAGATCACGGCAACGGCACTTTTCGGAGGGGGCTCAATACTCGATCAACCCTGCCTGCCGGAGAGGCAGGGGGGTGAGGGTGGGGCATCAGGAATAGATCTGAACCTTCAGCCCTGCGGCACTGACCTTTTTTCCGATTTCCCCGAGTTCTTCCAAACTGATCTTTTCGAGGCCGGGCAACGGGGTTTCACGGGCAACGGGGTAGATCATCACCAGTTTCGGCCGGATGCGCAACAGGTGCCCGATCCACGCTTCCACTTCGGCCGGGGTGGTGTTGTCGATCACCTCGCCGCGGTGATGGCCACGAAGGAACATGGTCTGGATCATCAGCTTGCCGTCGAACCGCACCAGGTTGTCGATCAGCCCGGGAAGGTGGATCCCGGTCAGCGGGTGATTGATCAGGCGGATCATGCGTTCGGTTCCGGCATCGAGTTTCAGGATGTTGTTGTCGAGCCGGGAGAGGGCGTCGAAAACCGCCGGCACATGGATCCTGCTGGCGTTGGAGAGCACGGTGACCTGCGACCGGGGAGCAAGCCGATCGCGGAGATCCAGCGTATCGTCGACGATGCCGGCAAAATCGGGATGGATCGTCGGTTCGCCGTTCCCGGCAAAGGTGATGGCGTCGGGCAGGTATTCCTCGGCCAACAATTCCTCCAGTCGCTTCTTCAGGAAATCCGCCACCACCGCCCGTGACGGAAGTGCAGGTGCGGCAGGCTGGCGCGGCGGAGTCCATCCGCACTCGCAGTAAATGCAGTTGAAGGAGCAGTTCTTTTCGTGCAAAGGAAGCAGGTTGATCCCGAGAGATAGCCCCAGTCTCCGGCTTCGCACCGGTCCGAAAATGATGTCGTGAAAGAGGAATCCGGCCATGGTTCGGGTTTGGATTGCAAAGGTCTGTTTTTTCCGGGAATAAATAAACGACCGCCGGGGTCCGGGGGAACCGGAGCTGATTTCTTAGAGAAATATTGGTAATTTTACACATTCATTTAACCGTTGGACTTGATCCCGCTGAAAGAAATACAGTCACCCGTGGAGGAGCATCTCCGGGCCTTCGAAGGGAAGTTCCGCGCTTCCATGAAGAGCTCGGTCCCCCTGCTCGATATCATCACCCGGTATATCCTGAAAAGGAAAGGCAAGCAGATCCGGCCCCTTTTCGTATTTCTCAGCGCCGGCATGTGCGGCGGCATCACCGAAAGCACCCACCGGGCGGCAGCCCTGATCGAACTGCTGCACACGGCCACCCTGGTCCACGACGATGTGGTGGACGATTCCAACCTGCGAAGGGGCTTCTTCTCGGTCAACGCTCTGTGGAAGAATAAGATAGCCGTGCTGGTCGGCGACTATCTTCTGTCGCGGGGACTGCTGCATGCCCTGGAACAGGATGAATTTGAGCTGCTGAAGATCGTCTCGGGCGCAGTGCGCGAAATGAGCGAAGGAGAGTTGCTGCAGATCGAGAAAGCGCGGAAGCTGGATATCGAAGAAAGCGTCTATTTTGAGATCATCCGGAAAAAGACGGCCACCCTGATCGCCTCCTGCTGTGCATGCGGCGGCTCTTCGGCAGGTCTCCCGAAAGAGGAAGTTCAGAAACTCTGGACCTTCGGCGAGTATGTGGGTACCGCTTTCCAGATCCAGGACGACCTGTTCGATTACGGGCAGAGCGGCACCACCGGAAAACCCGGCGGCACCGATATCCGAGACCGGAAGATGACCCTTCCGCTGATACACCTGCTGAACCATTCGGGCTATTCCGAGAAGCGCTGGATCATCAATACAGTGAAAAGCCATCACGACAACCCCGAACGGGTGGCCCGGCTGATCGGCATGGTAAGTGAAAAAGGCGGGCTCGGGTACGCGCGGGAAAAGATGCTCGTTTACCGCGACCGGGCGCTGGAACTTCTCCGTTCCTACCCCGCGGGGGATTGCCGTTCCTCGCTTGAGCAACTGGTGATCTTCACCACCGAAAGAAGCAGCTGAGATCAGGCCTTTTTCAGGGTAAAACCGAAAGTGGTCCCCACTCCGACGGCGCTTCTTACATTCGCCGTCTGGCCGTGCGCCTCCATGATATGCTTGACGATGGCCAGGCCCAGCCCTTTTCCCTTTTTGGTGGCGGCCCGCCCCCGGTCGGTCCGGAAAAACCTTTCAAATACCCGGGGCAGGTCGGCCGGGGCGATGCCGATGCCGTTGTCGGTGACTTCGGTCAGGATGAATTCCTCCATGTCGAAAAATGTGACCTTGGTTTTTCCCTCCCCGCGACTGCCGTATCGGATCGAGTTGTCGATGAGGTTGGTCAGCACCTGCCGGATCTTGTCCCTGTCGCCTTCCACCGTCACCGGGTAACCGGGATCGTTCAGCGTCAGCTGTATGTCATGTTTTCCGGCCTTCATCTCCAGCATTTCGACCACTTCGCGGGCCAGGCTGACAAGATCGAAACGACTGATACGCAGTTGAATATGTCCCGATTCCAGCTGCGTGATCTCATCCAGATCCTCGATGATCCGGACCAGCCTTTCCACGCTTTTCCCGGTTCTTTTCAGGTATTCATGGTTGATCGTGGGGTCATCCAGCCCCCCGTCGAGCAGCGTGGAAACATATCCCTGGATGTTGAAAAGGGGGGTCTTCAGTTCGTGCGACACATTCCCGATAAAATCACGCCGGTACTGCTCGAGCTGTTTCAGGTGTTCGATCTCGCCGAGCTTTTCCGCCTTCCATCGCTCGACCTCCTGCTGCACCTCTCCGATCAGGTTTTCGGTCAGCGGCGCTTTGGCCCCCTCTTTCCCGGTCTTGACCGTATGGATCGACTTATAGATCAGCCGGAGCTTGCTGAGAATAAAACGCCGGATGGTATAATAGAAGAGGAAATAAGAAACCGGAAAGATCACCAGGGCGCCCAGGAAAAGAGGAACCGCGATCCCGGGGAACCACGCCCGTAAGGGAACCGGCAGCAGGAACAACAGGGTGCTGATGATCAGCAGGCTGCCCGTGATGACGGCCGCATTGAGCAAGGCCAGTTGCTTCGGTTCATGGAATTTCATTCCTCTTCGAACTTGTATCCGACGCCCTTGATTGTACGTATGCTTTCGATCTCCAGCTTTTCCCGGATCCGGCGGATGTGAACGTCGATGGTACGGTCGCCGACCACCACCTCTTCGCCCCATACAGCGGCCAGGATCTCTTCGCGGGTGACCACCTTGCCGGCGTGGGAAACCAGGAATTGAAGCAGTTCGAATTCCTTGCGTGCCAGAACGATATCTTCCTTCCCCTTCACCACCAGGTACCGGTCGCGGTCGATGGTGAACCCTTTGGCCCGCATCTCCCCGGTCGCGGCCGGCGCCTCCCGGTATCTTCTCAGCAGGGCATGCACCCGGCTCACGAACAACTTGGGTTTGATGGGCTTGGTGATATAGTCGTCGGCCCCCGCATCAAACCCGGCGAGCTGCGAGTAATCTTCGCCCCGGACTGTCAGGAATGTGATCAGGGTTCCGGCCAGTTCGGGAATGCGGCGGATCTCGTTGCACACCTCCATGCCGTCCATTCCGGGCATCATCACATCCAGCACCACCAGGGCCGGCCGTTCTTCCATGGCCAGTTTCAGTGCCTTGGTCCCATCCCGGGCCTTGAGCACCCGGAATCCTTCGCGTTCGAGGTTGTATCCCAGGAATTCCAGGATATCGGGTTCATCATCTACGAGAAGGATCGTGTACGGATCGTTTTCCATGAACTTGAATATCGACATGTAAATGTAGGAAGATTCCCCGGCGGAGAATGGCCTGCATGCAAGATTTTCCTACTTTTATGCAAATTTTCAGAATGAAAAAGTTCATCGTGCTGCTGATGCTGCTGGTGCCCTTTCAGGGCTGGACACAGCCATTCAACGGAGGGGTCATCCTGGGAGGGCTGGTCAGTCAGGTGGATGGCGACAATAACGGCGGCTATCATAAAACAGGTTTTCTTGGCGGAGGATTTGTCAGTCTGAAGATATCGCCAGTCTCTTCTTTCCAGTTTGAGATGGAATATATCCAGAAAGGAGCCCGGATCAGTGACACCCTCTCCGGTAATACCATTCTGAACCGGATTCACTACCTGGAGTTGCCGTTGCTCTACCAATTCACTTTTGCCAAACGGATGCAGGCCGAAATCGGTCCGGCTGCCGATGTCTATCTGGGATCCCACAACGAAGTGAATGGATCGGAGTACCAGGATGACGGAAGATCCCCATACCATACAGTCAGTATTACCGGAATAGCCGGAATTTCGTGTTATATTACAGACCATCTCAAAGCCGGTTTCCGGGTGAACTACTCCCTGGTGTCAACGCGAAAGAACTACACCGGTCCCAGCAGCCGCTATATCCTTTGGCAGCGGGGTCAGTTCAACAACCTTCTTTCGCTTCAATTGAGCTGGTGTTTTAAGGAGAGGTGACAGGTGGATGAAGTAACCAGGTGACAAGGTGACAAAGTAACAAGGTGACAAAGTAACAAGGTGACAAAGTAACAAGGTAACCAAGTAACAAGGTAACAGAGTAACTAGGTAACAGAGTAGCGGGGTTGGTTGGTGACGGAGGGAATGAACGGAGCGAAGGGATCTGGGATGCAAAAAAAGATCGTTGTCGGAATAACGGGTGCGAGCGGGGCCGTTTACGGAAAGGTCCTCCTGGAAAGGATGGTGGCGTTGCAGGAGCAGGTCGCGGCCTGCGGGATCATTTTTTCAGAAAATGCCCGGGCGGTATGGAAATACGAGACCGGAGAAGAGGTTGCCGACTTCTTCAGGAAACTGGAAGAAAACCCGTCGGTCAATCCGGATAAGTTCCGGTCGTACAGCCCAGGCGATCTCTTCGCCCCGATGGCGTCCGGGTCAGCCGGCTATGATACCATGATCATCTGTCCGTGCACGATGGGCACCCTCGGCCGGATCGCGGCGGGGATCTCTTCAGACCTGCTCACGCGAACCGCCGACGTCATGCTCAAAGAGCGGCAGCGGTTGATCCTGGTGCCCCGCGAAAGTCCCTACAACCTGATCCACCTGACCAACATGAAACTGCTCACCGAGGCCGGGGCCGTGATCTTCCCCGCTTCTCCCTCCTTTTACAGCAAACCGGTCACCATCGAAGAAATGTTAGCTACGGTCACCGATCGCATCCTGCTGATGGCGGGCTTTGATCTGCCGGCTTTTCGCTGGGGCTCGCAGCCCTGATGTTCATCAGGAGTTTTTCGAAACCGGTCCGTTTCACCGGGCTGTCGGCGAACAGGGCATCAAACTCTCTTTCCGTCAGGTTGTTCCAGTTGTGAGTCTTCATCCCGGCCAGGTTATCCGCCATGGTGAATTCGGGGATCCGGTGCGGTGCGGCCAGCCGGTTGTAGGGACAAATTTCCTGGCAGATATCGCATCCGAAGATCCTCCGGCCGAGTTTCTCCCGTATCTCCGGAGGGATCTCTTCTTTTGTTTCTATGGTATGGTAGGCGATGCACCGGGCGACATCGAGGCGGTAAGGGGTGTTGAGCGCCCCGGTGGGACAGGCCCTGACGCAGCGGTCACAGCGATGGCACCCATCGGCGGCCGGCTCATCGCTGCCGGTCTCGAGGTCGGTCAGCAGGATGCCGATAAAAGTGTAGGATCCACATTCGGGGTTGATGATGAGAGAATTCTTTCCCTGCCAGCCGATGCCGCATCGCACGGCCCAGGCTTTCTCCAGGACCCGTCCCGAATCGACGAACGAGCGTACTTCGCGGGCACCGCAGGTCCCGGTCAGGTAGGAAGCCAGCTGCTCCAGTTTTCTCTTCACCACCGTGTGGTAATCGGCGACCCGCGCGTACCTTGCGATGATCAAGTGATCTCCGGCAGTTGCCGGCTCGGGAGTGTAATAGTTCATGAGAAGGGCGATCACCGTCCGGGCGCCGGGCATCACCTGTTCGGGATGCAGTCTCTTTTCGAGGTGGGTGGCAAGATAATCGAGACCGGTGTCGCGGTTGTGATCCAACCAGGCTTCGTAGTTTGCCCGGAGCGGCTCCAGCGATTCATTCCGGGTGAAACCGCAACGGGAGAATCCGATTTCCAGGGCAGTTTTCCGGATGTTCTCCTTCAGGTCGTTCATGACCCCGGTTCATCAAAAAGCATCGGTTGATCGCCCGGTCGGATCTTGCCGAGATGACGGTAGGCGTGTTCGGTCACTTCCCGGCCGCGGGGGGTGCGCATGAGATATCCCTCCTGGATGAGGAAGGGTTCGTACACCTCTTCGATGGTTCCCGCATCCTCCGATACCGCTGTAGCGATCGTTCCCAACCCGACCGGGCCTCCCCTGAATTTTTCGATGATGGTGCCGAGGATCTTGTTGTCCATCTCGTCAAGCCCGTTCTTATCCACGTTCAGCGCCCCGAGCGCGTACTGGCTGATCTTCATGTCGATCTTTCCGTCGCCCTTGATCTGGGCGAAGTCACGCACGCGTCGCAGCAGCAGGTTGGCGATGCGCGGGGTGCCCCGGCTTCGGCGGGCGATCTCGGCCGTAGCTTCCCGGTCGATCGGCACGCCCAGGATCCCGGCAGAACGATTGATGATGTGGTCGAGCACATGGGCGCTGTAATAGTTCAGCCTGGAATTGATGCCGAACCTCGACCGCAGCGGGGCGGTGAGCAAACCCGACCGGGTGGTGGCCCCGACGAGGGTGAAGGGATTCAACTTGATCTGGATGCTGCGCGCATTCGGACCGGTTTCGAGCATGATGTCGATCTTGTAGTCCTCCATGGCCGAGTAGAGGTATTCCTCCACGATGGGCGATAACCGGTGGATCTCGTCGATGAACAACACATCGTTGGGTTCCAGTCCCGTAAGCAGACCGGCCAGGTCGCCCGGCTTGTCGAGCACCGGTCCCGAGGTGACCCGGATGTTGACCGCCAGTTCGTTAGCGATGATGTGCGCCAGGGTTGTCTTGCCCAAACCCGGGGGGCCATGCAGCAGCACATGGTCGAGCGCTTCGCCGCGCAGCCGGGCCGCTTTGACGAATATCCGGAGGTTCTCGACGATGGTATCCTGCCCCGAAAATTCGGTAAAATCGCCGGGCCGTAAAGTCCGTTCGATCTCTTTCTCAGCCTGGTTGAGTGTTATTCCGGTGGGATCCAGATTTTCGTTCATCCCGGCAAAAGTAAGTATTAATGTGAATTTTTTTTCCTAATTTTACGGTACTCAAATTTTATACCTGCCATGCAACCCATTATTGCTGCGATTGATTTTTCAAATACGTCCATACACGCCCTCGATTATGCCGTATTCATGGCCAACCGGTTCAGGTCGGATATCCATCTTGTGTGGGTCGACAAGGTGATCTCGCAGGAATCGGTCTATCCTGACGCTTCGAATGAAGCCCGCAACGAAGCGAAGAAAAGACTGGAAGAGATCGTATCACAATACGGAAAGCAACTGGCCAGGGGGCTTTCCATGGAATACAAGCTGAAAAAGGGAAAGATCTACCGGGAGGTCGACAACCTGGCCAGTACCCTGGGAGCCGAACTGATCGTGACCGGCGCCCATGGCATCTCGGGTTATGAGGAGCTCTGGATCGGTTCAAACGCTTACAAGATCGTTACCTATGCAACCAGCCCCGTGATCACGGTCCGGCACGATTTTCCGATCGACCGTGGGGTCAGGAAGATCCTGGTGCCCATTGACGGCACACCGGAGACTCTTCAAAAGGTACCTTTCGTGGGTAAGCTGGCCGGGCTTTTTGGTTCGGATATCCACTTGGTGACCACCCATACCAGTAATCTGAAATCGATCCGGCACATCACCGAAAAGAATGCCTCGAAAGGACGGGAGTACCTCCGGGCACTGGGGATCACCTGCCGTGAGGAGAGCCTGATGGCGGGAAACCTGACCAAGGCGGTGTTGGAACACGCCGCCCGGATCGGAGCCGACCTGGTCGCCGTGGTGTCAGGGCAGGAAACCCCGTCCAACGTGCTGCTGATCGCACAATCGCAGCAACTGATCAACCAGTCGCCCGTTCCGGTACTGAGCATTCATCCCCGGGAAGCATTCACACTTGGAAAATGATACGACGGTCGTGGCATATTTTTTTCGTGGCAGTGGGCATCACCCTTGCCGGAACCGTCACGGCCCAATCAGTCCGGATCGACAGCGGTGCAGTCGAGATCGTGGCCGATCCGAGGGTCGATGTGCTGGTGAACAAGCATATCCTGATCAACCAGTCGGTTAGCACCGCCTCCGGGTTCCGGATCCAGATATTCTCCGAATCGGGGGTGAATTCGAAAAATAAAGCCTATGCCGCCCAGGATGCCTTTCGTGCCCGGTATCCCGATGTCGGGGTATACCTCACCTTCAAGTCGCCGAATTACAAATTGAGGGTAGGAGATTTCCGCACCCGGCTCGAGGCTCAGCGGTTCCTGATCGACCTCATGGCTGACTATCCGAATGCCTTCATCATATCCGACCCTGTCAATTTACCGAAAACGGACCTCTAAAAACCTGTAGTATGAACAAAATAGTTGTGGCCATTGATTTCTCCGAGTGTTCAATCAATGCCTTCCTTCATGCGGCTTCCATCGCCGAAAGCTGCAACGGGGAATTGATCCTGCTCTGGGTTCAGAAGACGGCGAACGAGAAGGAAAAATTCGAATCCAAGATCCCCGATCCCAGCAAAGATGTCGAGCAAGGGTTCGAGGACCTCATCGCGAAATACCAGCCACACCATCCGGGGGTGAAGATGACCTGGAAGATCCGGAAAGGGAAGATCTATAAAGAGGTGACCGAAGAGGCTAAAGTGCAGAAGGCCATGCTGATCGTGACCGGGACCCACGGAGCCTCCGGGTTTGAAGAGTTCTGGATCGGCAGCAATGCCAACAAGATCATCTCAGCCAGTTACTGCCCGGTCATCACGATCCGCGGAGGGATCAACATCCGCCGGCCGCTGAAAAAGATCGTGATGCCTATCGACAGTGCGGAAGAGACCCGTCAGAAAGCGTCGTTTACCGGTTACCTGGCCAAAAGCCACCAGGCAGAGATATACATTTTAAAAATGTACACCTCAAAATTGAAGACAATGCGGCACAAGGTCGATATTTATGCCGCACAGGTGGCCAACTATTTCGATGATGAGCAGATCCCGTACCACATCGACCACGCCGAATGTGAGAACATCGCCGATAAGACCATCGAATACGCCGCTTCGATCGAGGCCAACCTGATCTCGATCATGACCGAGCAGGAGACCACCACGGCAAACATTTTCCTGGGCCCGTTCGCGCACCAGATCGTCAACCATTCCCCCTTCCCGGTGCTCAGCATCCATGCCAAGAACACCCTGGCGGCGGGAGCCGGATTCTAACGGGCAACAGGCAACAGGCAGTAGGAAAAAAATTGATACTTTGTTACTCTGTTACCCTGTTACCCTGTTACCCTGTCACCCTGTTACTCCTTTCCCATTCACGCGTCACCCGTCACTCAGTACCGGTCGATGCAGTTGAGGTCGGCGAACGCTGTTTTCAGCCGCTCCACCATCGATTTTTCCCCCTCCCGTAACCAGGCACGGGGATCGTAAAATTTCTTGTTGGGTTTATCCTCGCCTTCCGGATTGCCGATCTGTCCCTGCAGATAGCCTTCATTCTTCCGGTAGAATTTCAGGATCCCTTCCCAGAAAGCCCACTGGGTATCGGTATCGATATTCATCTTCACCACTCCGTAACGGATCGCCTCCGCGATCTTTTCGGGTTCGGATCCCGAGCCTCCGTGAAATACGAAATTGACCGGGTTGTGCGCCGTGCCCGTTTTTTTCATGATATAATCCTGGGAGTTGTGCAGGATAATGGGTTCCAGCCGGACATTTCCGGGTTTATACACACCGTGAACATTGCCGAACGAAGCCGCGATGGTGAAATCGGGGCTTACCTGCATCAGGGTTTCGTAGGCCAGCGCCACATGTTCCGGCTGGGTGTAGAGGCGCGAACTGTCGATTCCCGTGTTGTCCACACCATCCTCTTCCCCCCCGGTCACCCCCAGTTCGATCTCCAGGGTCATTCCCATTTTGCTCATCCGCTCCAGGTACCGTCTGCAGATGGCAATGTTCTCTTCGAGGGGTTCCTCCGACAGGTCCAGCATATGTGAACTGAAAAGCGGTTTCCCGTGTTCGGCGAAGTACTTCTCCCCGGCGTCGAGCAGCCCGTCGATCCAGGGAAGCAGCTTCTTTGCCGCGTGATCGGTGTGGATGATCACGGGAATCCCGTACATGTCGGCGATCTGGTGAATGTGCACGGCTCCGGCGATGCTGCCCCGGATGGCCGCCTGTTCCTGATCGTTCTTCAACCCCTTACCGGCGTAAAAAACGCCGCCGCCGTTCGAGAACTGGATGATCACGGGCGAATTGACCGACCGGGCCGCCTCCATCACCGCGTTGACCGAACCGGTGCCCACCACGTTCACTGCAGGAAGCGCAAATCCGTTCTCTTTCGCGATCCGGAAGATCTCCCTGACGGCCTCACCGGTCGCAACGCCGGGAGCCACTTTATCTCTGATCTTTTCTGCCATGACAAATAGGATTAAATGCGTATTTCGGTTGCCAAAGGTACTAATTCCTGAAAAATATTTATCTTTGCAGGCCGGAAAGAAATAGCGAGATAGCGAGGTAGCGAAAAAAACAAATCGTAGATCGTACATCGTAGATCGTAAATAATACAGGCTCCGTAGTTCAATTGGATAGAATGGCAGATTCCGGTTCTGTTGGTTGGGGGTTCGAGTCCCTCCGGAGTCACTAAGTAGTTCTGAATAGGCAGTACATACTGATGTTTCAGAAGGTGGGCGCAAAAAACTGACAAGTTTTCTGTCAACTCACAAAACCCAAACGATGAAATCAGGTGATTTTGTTGTTTGGGTTTTTTCTTTGTTTCTGCCTGTAATCATCTGTCAAATCTATTCATTTTTCCGATTCCCCCGGGCAAAAAATCATGCTCCAAACTCCCCTTTTTCGTTAATAAATTCAGTCCATGACTATTAACATCGACCCCTCATTTTGGGACCCCACCTGCCTCTGAAATGTTCATATCTTTTTTTCTCACCGCTACTTTTCTCCCTCCATTTTTTTCTTCCTGTGTAACCAATTTACGGCTAAATGGTTCCCCCTGTTGTTAATTTTTCACAGGTATAAAACAGGTATAGTTTAGGTTACTATTTCTCTATATTTCAGTGCGTTGTTAATATTTTCTGCCTGCTCGGTGGCGGCCGGTTTCATACTTTTGCGCCTCACTTAATTCGTAAAAATTATGATCGAAAAGTCACTTTTAGAAAAGCCTGTGACGGCCAAATACATCTGCAAGATGATCGGCGTCAGTCGACCGGCACTCCATCGTTGGAGCAAGTCGGGAACCATTCGCTCCCACAAAATAGGGGGCAAACTTTTTTTCTTTGAAAGCGAAGTCATGGAGGACCTTCGCAAATGTTAAAATCAATAACCCACTATGAAAACAAGAATGTATGAAAGTTGCAAAAGAATCAGTCGCAGAACTGAAGAAGAAACTGCCACACGGAAGCGCCAAGGTGATCAAATTACGCCTTGAGAAAAAAGATCAACTGTTTACCCTACAGTACATCTATCGATGTCTCAATCCCAAAAGACCGGATTTTAACCCATCTATTATCTCTGAGGCAATTATGCTGGTGAGACAGTATGCAAAAAAGGTTAAAAGCCTGGAGAAGCGGCTTACGAAAATCAAACTCGAAAACGTATGAAAACATTCTCCTCGATGTCTGTGCCGGATAAAATCCTCACCAGAACATCCTACCTGAGAAACCTGGTCTTTATCAACCAGTGTTTACAGTCGGATAATACCCTCACACCTGAAAAGACGGCTACACTTCAAACAGAGGCTGCCCGCCTTCAGGTACTACTCGACGTGCTCGATGCTGAACTGCTCAGTGAATAATGGAAGGGAACCGAAATGA
>CAYVVG010000002.1:23391-127794 GCA_964455285.1 uncultured Prolixibacteraceae bacterium | reverse complement strand
TATGCTACTGTAAATCAGGAAAATGATAAAAATTCTCCGGTCCGGATCCGGGTCCGGAATTTTCCAGGGTTCCAAGAAAAATGACGGATCAGCCCCGGAATCCGGGCCTTTTATTACGATATTCGTCACATTTCCTTCTTCTCTATTCACCATTCTCTTGCCCGGTCTTCACTCTTCTATCTGTATTTTCGGGCGGGTCGGGGACCCACCCCTACCATATTGCGCCCGTTTCGTGTCACTTTTCACCCTTCACCCTTCTCTCTTCCCTCTCCCGGTCATCACCCTTCACTTTTCATTCTGAATGAAGAAAGAAAGGTGAAGAGGGTTTGCGTGATGAGTGAAGGAAGAAGTGTGAAAAGTAAAAAAACCATACCTTTGATCCTCCTGAAAATATAACCCGCCATTTGCCGTTAATAACACGGCTGCTCACCGCCAAGACGCGAAATGGACATATACTCTAAAAAACGCCGCTGGAAACTATTCCTTGTCGCCTTCGCCGTGGTGATCATCGCCGCATCGCTGTGGTACACCAACATGCTGGTGGATCAGATCCGGAAGGATGAACGGAAGAATGTCCAGATCTGGGCCGACGCCATCCACCAGAAGGCCGACCTGGTCAATTTCACCAACGACCTCTTCGACCAGCTCAAGAACGAAGAACGCAAGCGGGTGTCGATCGTCGCCGAAGCGCAGCGCCGCATCATCACCGCCACCTCCAACGAAGACCTTAACTTTTTCCTGAGCATCATCGGCGAGAACACCACCATCCCGGTGATCGTCACTTACGAGTCGGGCGAGATCATGACCTCCCGCAACTGCCGGCTGTCAGATTCGGTGAAGATCCTCAACGGACGGCTGAAAGAGGAATTTTCCGCCTACCCTCCCATCGTCGTTCCCTACATCGACAAAACAAAGATCTACCTCTATTACAAGGATTCCAACATCTTTTCGAGCCTCAAGGCCGTGATGACCGACCTCATCCGCTCATTTTTCTCCGAAGTGGTGCTCAACTCGGCCTCGGTGCCGGTGATCATCACCGACAGTACGGGACGGGTGCCGTTCGATTGCGGCAACATCCCGCAGGAAAAGATGAAAGATTCGGTGTGGGTCGGGCAAACGCTGGAACGGATGGCATCGCAGAACACCCCCATCCGGATCGAACTGGCCGACACCGGAGTGCATTATATCTATTACCAGGATTCGTGGCTGCTGCTGCAACTCCGCTACTACCCGTTCGTGCAGTTCGGCGTCATCACCGTGTTTCTCCTGATCGCTTACCTCCTCTTCAGCTACGCGCGCAAGTCGGAGCAGAACCAGGTGTGGGTGGGAATGGCCAAGGAGACGGCGCACCAGCTCGGCACGCCGCTTTCATCGATGGTGGCCTGGATGGAACTGCTGAAGCTGAAAGGGCTGGACGAGGAGACCATCCGCGAGATCGAAAAGGATGTGCAGCGCCTGGAGACGATCACCGATCGCTTTTCCAAGATCGGCTCGGCAGCCCGCCTCGAAAAGACCAACATCGTGGCGGTGGTGCACGAAACCGTTTCCTACCTCCGCTCGCGCCTGCCGGCGAAGGTCACTTTCGAGATCCTTCCCGGTCCGGAACAGGAGATCGTGATCCCGCTCAACCTCCACCTCTTCGAATGGGTGATCGAAAACCTGTGCAAAAACGCGGTCGATGCGATGGACGGCAGCGGCGCCGTAAAAATAGAGATCACCGAGGATTCCGACCACATCCACGTCGATATCACCGACACCGGCAAGGGGATCCCCAAGTCGCTGTTCAAGACGGTCTTCCGGCCGGGGTACACCAGCAAAAAGCGCGGCTGGGGGCTCGGGCTGACGCTCACCAAACGGATCATCGAGAACTACCATGCCGGCAAGATCTACGTGAAGTCGTCGGTGCTGAACAAAGGCACCACCTTCCGCATCATCCTGAAGAAATAGCCTTGGCCGGAATTTACATCCACATCCCTTTCTGCCGCCGGAAATGCCCGTACTGCAACTTCTTCTCGCTGGCGTCGGCAAAAAGCAGGGATGCGTTTCTTTCGGCCCTTAAAAAGGAAATCATACAGACCCGCCAATACCTGGGTGGCGACCCGGTCGAAACCATCTATTTCGGCGGGGGCACGCCGTCGGTCTTTTCAGCGACGGTCCTCAACGAAATTCTTTCCCTGGTGCCTCACCCCCCAACCCCCTCTCCCCGGGGAGAGGGGGAGATCTCCCTGGAGATCAACCCGGAAGACGTCACGCCGGAGTTCGTCGCGGAGCTGAAGGATACCGCATTCAACCGTTTCAGCCTGGGGGTGCAGTCGTTCGACGACCGGGAACTGAAGTTCCTGGGAAGAGAGCATCCGGCGGAGCAGTCGGTACAGGCTGTGCGGCGACTGCAGGAGGCCGGATACGACAACATCAGCATCGACCTGATCTACGGGATCCCGGGTTCGGCTGACGAGACCTGGCGAAGGAATCTGAATACCGCATTATCGTTGAGGGTTCCGCATATCTCGGCCTACGCGCTTACGGTCGAGGAGGGCACGCCGCTCGCCTGGCTGACGGGAAAGGGTCGCGCCGCACCGGTCGACGACGGGCTCCAGGCCAACCAGTTCCGGATCCTGACGGCGGTTATGCGCGATGGCGGTTACCTGCATTACGAGATCTCCAACTTCTGCCTGCCCGGGCGGGAATCAAGGCACAACACAGCTTACTGGCAGGGTAAGAAGTACCTCGGGCTCGGTCCGTCGGCCCACAGTTACGACGGCCGCTCCCGGCGCTGGAACGTGTCGAACCTCTCGAAGTACATCGAAGGCATGGAGCGCGGCGTGCCGGTCTGGGACGAAGAACTTCTCACGCCCGAAATGCGTATCAATGAGTATATCATGACCTCGCTGCGAACGATGTGGGGGTGCGATGGAAGGGTGATTTACGATCTACGATCTGCGATGTACGATTTGTTTATGAACAGTGCCCGGAAGTGGGTGGAAAGGGGGATGATGCGGGAGGAGTCGGGGGTGTGGTACCTGACGGAGGAAGGGAAGCTTTTCGCCGACGCGATCGCGGCGGATCTGTTCGTTTGAATATCGTTACCCACCCCTGCCCCTCCCTGCTGGCAGGGAGGGGTGGCCGCAGGCCGGGGAGGGTATTACCTGGCGAAACGCAGAAACGTCCCCAGCGGCAGCTTCCGGCCGGCACGGTCGGGGATGAACACCTCGCCTGACTCTGTTTTTTCGATCCCGCCGAAACGGCTTTTCACCAGGTTTTCGGCGATCAGTGCCGAATAGCCCATCGAGTAAAGGCTCAGCACCATGAACCCGTGACCGGGATCGAGTAGCCGGTGGCAGAGGGCGACCAGCTCGTCGATCGAGTCGCCGAGGAGCCACTTCTCCCCATCCGGTCCGCGGCCGTATGCCGGCGGGTCGAGGATGATGCCGGCGTAGTGGTTTCCCCGCTTCACCTCGCGGCGCACGAAATTCATGGCATCCTCCACCACCCACCGGATGTTATCAAGTCCGCTGGCTTCCATCATCTCCCGCGCCCAGGTGATCACCGGCTTCACCGAATCGACGTGCACCACGTCGGCCCCCGCCGCCCGCGCCGCCAGCGACGATCCGCCGGTGTAGGCGAAGAGGTTCAGCACGCGTAACGCTCCCCCTCTCCCCGGGGAGAGGGGGTCGGGGGGTGAGTCTTTCCTCAGCACATCGTAGATGTATTCCCAATTTACCGCCTGCTCCGGGAACACCCCGATGTGGCCGAAGGCGGTAAGTCCCAGCCGGAATTTGATATCCAGTGTTTTGTACCGGTACCCGATGGTCCACTGGTCGGGCATGGAGGGCTTCCTCGTCCAGGTACCCCGCTCCCCCTCTCCCCCGGCGGCCTTCCCGCCTTTTAAGCGCTCGTAACGGGCGTGGGCCATCTTCCCCCATTCCGTTTCCGGCATTGCTTTCATCCACACAGCCTGGGGTTCCGGCCGCACCAATACGTATTTTCCGAAACGTTCCAGTTTCTCCTGACCGCCGCTGTCGATCAGCTCGTAGTCGGTCCAGTGGTTGGGGGTCAGAATCTCCATTGACGATGTCGGATTGAGTTATTCAAGAATCTTGTTCACCAATATTCGTACGGGTCCGACGCCTTCGTTCGACCACGCCCGCATCACCCTTTTTGCCACGGAAACGGCGGTATTTTCCTCTATCTGCATGATCTCCCCGCCGGCCCGGAGGGTCCCGCTGCCTTCCGCAACAAAGAAAACGACATCCATTGGCTGTGTGTGCATTTCCATCTCCTCGCCGGGCTGCAGGGTCAGGTGCACCAGCTCGTACCGGCCGGAGGTGTGCAGGATCCGCCCGTCGAATTTGAAGGGTACGCGGGGGGCATCGGAGAGGGAGATGGCCTGTATCTCTTTCATGATCAATCTTTTTCCTTTCCTTCTTTCTGCACGGGCCAGGCCTCCTGGCGGGTTTTTGCCTGCTTGTCCCAGCCGGGAAGTATGGTCTTGATCCACTCTTCTTTTTCAGCCTTCAGCTTTGCCATTTCCAGCCCGATATACTGCTGGGCCTTGTCTTTGGTAGTGATATCCGGGTAGGGAACTTCCTGGTTTTTCCCCAGTTTGGCAAGGATGCGGGCCAGCAGGATCCTGGCTTCCTTGGCCTCGCTGATGGAGTTGCCGATGATGCGCGCAACTTCGATGGGCGCATGGAAGGCGGCGCCGTGGCTGGCGGCCGAATAATCCCAATACCACTGGCCGTTGCGGATGTGCTGCATCACCGGCGCCATTTCCGGTTCCGATGCGCCCGCATCCCAGGCAGCTTTGGCCTCGACATGGGCATGCACCAGTTCGATTTCCGCCCGGTCGCGGATCTGCTTCACCTTCTCCTGGCGATCGTACACGTTCTTCCGCAGCGACTCTTCGCTTTCGCGGTGGCATACCTGGCAGGTACCGGAAATGTTTTCGAGCGGACTGGTGATCTTGTGGCTGGTGAACTTTTGCCCGCCCTCCTTGACATAGGGCATGTGGCAATCGGCACAGGCTATCCCCCGGTCGGCATGGATCCCGGTGAGGTACAGTTCGTAATCGGGATGTTGCGCTTTCAGGATGGGGGCTTTGCTGATCTGATGCGTGAAATCGGTAAACCCATAGCCGTTGTAATAACTCAGCATGCTGTCGGCGCTGAACCCCTTTTTCCAGGGAAAGGTGAGATAGGCGATTTCCGGAGCATCGGGCCTTTTCTTGTCGAAATAATACTCCACATGGCACTGGGCGCACACCAGCGACCGCATCTCCTGGTGGGTGGCCTTCGAAATATCCCTGCCCATGGTCTGGAAAGCTTCTACCAGGGCCGGACGGGTGATCCGCAGGTCCATCGTCTTCGGGTCGTGGCAGTCGGCACACCCGATGAAATTGACCACCTCATGCCCTTTGGCCGCCCATTTGCCTTTGTAGAAGTCTTTCGCCCCCATCTTCTCCATCAGCCTGGGCACATCAGGGCTCTTGCAGGTCCAGCAGGTGGCCGGCTGGGGACCGTCATCCGGGCCTTTCGGGGTGCCGGTCCGGAGGGTGTTCCGCACGTCGGCGATCGCATAAAAGTGACCGCGGGGGGTGGAATAGTCCTTTGAGAAAGCATACCCCGCCCAGAGCACGACCATCCGCGGATCCCGTTCCAGGGCGTCTTCAAGGGCATTGCCGTTGAATTTGCTTCTGAAACTAGTATCCGACGTTTTCAGGTAACTCTGGTATTCCCGCGGGAAGTTCTCCCCCCACAGCTCGTTGCGGGGCTCATATTCGTCGAGGTTTACCTTTGGCTTATATACATATTCCGCTTCGGCTTTCCGTTCGATGATGGAGGAGGCCAGCAGGCCGAGGAAGAAAACGATGACAAGCGTCCCGAAAAAGAGTGCCCAGTTGATCCACGGCGCACGTTTGTTGTTGACTGACATATGCTTGCTTTTTGAATGTTATCGGTGGTTAATCAGGCAGTGAAATAGTGAAATAGCGAGGTAGCGAAATAGCGAAATATAATGATGAATTCGACATTCGGTGTTCGATATTCGTTATTCTTCTTCCTCCTCCCGCTCCGTCCGGCTTTCCAGTCTTGTCTTCACCAGGGCATTCGGGGCGGTGAACAGCCCGTTGACCCGGCTGTGCGGGGTCTCGCGGTGACAATCGCCGCACCTGCGATCCTTCAGCCGGTTATGGTAGCCGGGAAGAACGCTTCCCAGGTAACCGGATCCCACCGTATGCTCATGGCACCGGATGCAGTTCGACTGCACCGCTTTTCTGCCCGCTTCCCGGATCAGGATCACCTGGGGTTCGTTCCGCAGGGTGAAAATGGTGGCGTGTCGCAACCCGTCCTGTGCCTTGAAAAAGTATTTGTGAAAGACATTGTCGTGCGGTACATGGCAGTCGTTGCAGGTGGCCACCCGCCGGTGCGAACTGTGGGCCCAGTCGTTGTACTGCGTGTTCATCACATGGCAGTTGATGCATGTTTCGGGATTGTCCGACAAATACGATGGGGCTTTGGAAATGTAGAGCACGAACAGGCCGAGGCCGGCAAAAACCCCCAGCAGAACGGCTACCGCCGAACGCCACTGGTCGGGGGGGATAAGGAACCGGAATAATTCTCTCATGATTTCTGTTTTTCCTTTAACAAGACAATCGCCTGGTCAAATTTACCCTATTTTCATTTGTTCCCGCCATCTCCGGGCGAATTTTCCCGGCGGATTTCGTACTTTCGCATGACCGGTTTATACTTATGATCCCGCACGAAACCATCGACAGCATCCTGCAGGCAGCCCGCATCGAAGAGGTGGTGGGCGAATTCGTCACCCTGCGCCGGCGCGGCGTCAACCAGATCGGCCTCTGCCCGTTCCACAACGAAAAGACCCCCTCCTTTACCGTTTCCCCCGCCAAAGGCATCTACAAATGCTTCGGCTGCGGGAAGGCCGGGAATGCGGTCAATTTCATCATGGAACATGAGCACTTCTCCTATCCCGAGGCGCTCCGGTTCCTGGCGAAGAGGTACAACATCGAGGTGGAGGAGGAAGAGCAGACCCCCGAACAGATCCAGGCACTGAACGAAAAGGAAAGCCTGTTCAACCTGAGCCAGTTCGCCCAGCAGTATTTTTCGGAGGTGCTCGCCGGAACCGAAGAGGGGAAAGCCATCGGGATGACCTACTTCAGGGAGCGGGGGATCCGCGACGACATCGTGACCCGGTTCCAGCTCGGTTATGCCCCGTCGAAACGCGACGCCTTTTCCTCCCACGCCCTGCAGCACGGGTACCGGAAGGAGTTCCTGGTGAAGACCGGGCTCTCGGTCGAGAAGGAAGACCGGCTGTTCGACCGCTTCCACGGCCGGGTGATCTTCCCGATCCACAGCGCCTCGGGACGCGTGATCGGATTTGGCGGCCGCATTCTCACGAGCGACAAGACGGTGGCCAAGTACGTCAACTCGCCCGAATCCGACATCTACAGCAAAAGTAAAACCCTTTACGGGATCTATTTCGCGAAGAATTCGATCATCGCCAAAGACAACTGCCTGCTGGTCGAAGGGTACACCGACGTGATCTCCCTGCACCAGGCCGGCATCACCCACGTGGTGGCCTCCTCGGGCACCTCGCTGACCGCCGACCAGGTGCAGATGATCAAACGGTACACCCCAAACATCTCCATCCTTTACGACGGCGACCCCGCCGGTATCAAGGCATCCTTCCGGGGCATCGACATGATCGTCGGGCAGGGCATGAACGTGAAGGTGGTCCTTTTTCCCGACGGAGAAGACCCCGACTCGTTCGCCCGCAAGCACCATCCGGCGGAGGTCGAATCGTTCATCACCGACAACGCGGTCAACTTCATCCTCTTCAAGACCCGCCTGCTGCTCGACGAAACCCGCAACGACCCCATCAAAAAGGCGGCCCTGATCAAAGAGATCGTCGGAACCATCGCCCTGATCCCCGACGGGATCTCCCGGTCGCTCTACATAAAAGAGTGTTCGACGCTGATGGGCATCTCCGAACAGGTGCTGATGAGCGAAATGAACAAACTGCTCCGGGCACGGCTGAAAAAGGAGATGCCGGAACAGGAACACGACTCGCTTCCCGAAGAGACGCTGACCGCGGAGCCCCAGCTCGAGATCGATTTCGACTCACCCGAACACCAGGAACGGGAAATCATCCGGCTCCTGCTGCTTTATGGACACGATGTCATCAGAATCAGGCTCGATCCGCAACAGGAACAGGAACTCCCCGTCGGCATCGCCGACTACGTGGTGAACGACATCCGGCAGGACGAACTGTTCTTTGAGAATGAACTCTATCAACGGATTTTCAACGAATACGCCGACGGGATCGAGAATGACCTCCTTCCCGACAAAACACACTTTCTCTCCCATCCCGACCACGACATCTCCATGCTCGCCGTGAACCTGGTGTTTTCCCCCTACGAATTAAGCGAGAACTGGCTGAAGAACAACATCATGATTACCACCGAGGAGACCCGCATGCAACTTCATGTCATGCTGGCCCTCCATGCATTCAAGTCGCGTAAACTCGACAGGATGCTCGCCGATATCCGGAAAAAACTGCAGGACTCGGCCTCCCGCGATGAACAGGACGCGCTGATGAAAGAATACAACCACCTGAAAAAACAAAGTGTCCGGATCAACCGCGAAGGACTGGGGCGGGTCATCACACGGTAAGATCATCACTATTCCTTTACCAGGATCAGCTGCCGGTGCCAGGGATTGTTCCAGGCGTCCATGAGCTGCTTGAAGTCGGCAAAAAGGGCGTCGCCGAAAACCCGGTCGCCGAATTTCACCTGTTTTCTCACAGTCACCTGGTTCCCTTCGGAGGTTACCTCCCAAAGGAACGAGCCGGCTTTATTGCCGATCTCGGTCTTCTTAGGGGGGGTGAACAGCTTGTAACCCGACGGAAGGGTCAGGGTATAACGGTAGCTTTCGTCGGCCCGCGACGGGATCTCAAAAGGCGTTACCCGCTTGACCGACAGTGTTTTAATTCCCCAGGCGTCGATGCCCGCCGTGGAGGAGGGCAGGGTGAACATGAACCAGGAGGAGTCTTTCCGGAATGGCTGGTCGCTTTTGACGATATAGGACTGGAACCCGTTGCCGGTGTTGATCGTGCTCACCTTCCGGTCGGCGGTGTCTTTGCCGATCAGGTTGCCGGTGACGGTGTTCTTCATCCTTTTCGGATCGCGCAGGATCCCGGCCAGCGGGTACATGCTTCCCGCATAATAGATGCTCAACTCTCCCGTAAGTTTGGGATCGGATGAAACGAGGAAATTTCCCTGGAGCCTGACGGTCTGTTCGGGCTCTTCCGCCTTCACCGTGGCCGGCTTTACGCCGGCCGCCAGGGTGATGAACGAACGCCCGGGGAGGGTCAGCCCCAGGTTCACGCCATTATTCGAAACAACCGAGAAATACCAATCGCCCCGCTCCCGGTCGCTGAGCCGAACCGCAAAATCTTCCAGACCGGCCAGTGAGGCGATGCCGTCGTCGTACAAAGCCGTGCGCACGATCCCGACCACCTGCGCTTCCATTCCGGCTGCCTTCAGCATTGCCGACAGCAATACCGCTTTTTCCGCAGCCGTGCCTCCCATGCTGTTCCAGGTTTGCTCAGGGGTCCGGCAGGTATACAAAGCCTGCCGGATGGAAATGGGATAATATTTCAGGTCGTTCACCACCCTCTCCTGGATTTTCAACGCCAGCCCGAACCGGTTCCGGGTCTCTTCCGCCAGGTCGTTCACCTCCCTCTGCATCGCGGGTGACACACCCTCCAGGAAAGCGGGTTGCCGGGTGATCCGGGAGAAAACCTCCTGCCGGTCGTCGGAAGTGCTGAAAATCAGCCGCGGATAACGTTCGTTGATCCCGGGTTGCATCTCCTCGGGAAGGATGACCGGGAGATTTTTCATTTTCCAGGTATAGACACGGAAAGGTCCTTCCGATGTCTCCCGGGGCACATCGACCGCGTTGAACAACTTGAAAAAGAGCTTCCGGCCGGCCGGGATCCGCACACGGATTTCCAGGTCGTCGACCGGTTCCGTTTCGGAGAGCAGTTCGTTGCCCATCAGGGCAGGAAAGATCCCGGGGGCGGTGTGGAGGGTATAATCGAGATGAACCGTGGCCTTTCGTTCCAGCCCGGTATGGGTGATCACCATCTCGCGAAAGCCGTTGTAAAAAGGTGCTCCCGCGGCATTCCCCGGAAGCACCTCGTTAAAGGCATTTTCCGGGGTCGTGACCTTCTTTCCGTCGGCCATCACGGTGTAACATTCGCCTATCTTCAGCTTCTGGTAATCGGGATGATAAACGATGAACGTTTCACCGTAAAGGTTGTGAAACGCACGGTAGGTAAAGAGCTGTTGCACCTTGGCATAACGAAAGCCGGTGCTGCCGTCGGGGTTGAGCGTGTATTCCTTCACGATCGAACGGTAGGCGGCATCGTACCGTTCTTCCTGCGCGGAAAGCCGGCTGGTGCAGGTAAGTGCCGTGAGGATCAGTATGGATGGAATGATTCGTGTTTTCATGACAGGGAGATTTACCGGACCTGGTTTGACAATTGAATGACGACCGACTGATCGGAAAAACGGTTCTGGGCCTCGACGGCCGCCCTGAACCCGGGCCAGTCGCCCGCCTCATACACCCGTTTGGCAAAGACCGACCGGGCGTTGAAATCGACCGCTCCGTTCCGGTTCGAATAGCTCCCGCTGAAGGAGGCCGCGCTCCCCGCGACGTCGGCGGAACCGGGAAGCTTCACCACCCGGCTGTTTTCGGGCAATCTTACCGATTCATTGATCTCTACCTGCCGTGAACAACGGTCGCGGAAAGCATATTTCCGCTCCTTGATCCCGGTATCGAACGACAGTTGTCCCTGGAACGGCCGGAAAATTCCGGCGGCCGAGAGGGGCGTGAACATCATCAGCGAATCGGAAACGACCGCAAAACCGGGTATCGTATAATCAATCGCCACCCACATGTTATACCTCAGGTATTCAACCGGATCGTGGTACTTCACCTGCATCACCCTGGCCTGGGGCCACAACCGCAGCAGTTCGCGCTCGACATTCTGGTACCAGGCCATGGTGTTGGAATTCCTGAAAAGACTCCGGATCCCGGCGTCCGACTGGCCTTCACCGGCAATGGTGATCCTCCCCTGAAGCGAACCGTCGGGCCGGAGCTGCGTCACCCCGTCGATCTTTACGAAATGGTTGGCAGGATCCGACACCGGAGTGGTCGCCAGGTCGGCCCCTTCGGGAACCCCCATCAGGTACTCCTGCTGCTGCTCGGCGCTCGACCATAACTCACGGGTAAAAGGCACCCAGGTGGGATCGAGCAGGTGATACTTTCCGTCGCGCAGCTTCACAACCGTGACGCAATGGTTGAACTGGTCGGCTGCAATATAGTCGATGCGCGAACCGGCCATGGTCATGGCCGGATACGACTGAAACCCGGCCGCCCGCAGCATCGTGATCAGCATGCCGGCCTTGTCCTTGCATACCCCGCAACGGTCGGTGAAGGTCATCGTTCCCTTGTGAAGGGTGAATCCCTCGCCGTCTCCCATCGAGATGCCCGAATAGCGGATCTCATCGCCACACCAGTGGGTCAGCCGTGAAACGGAGTCCATCTCATCGGCGGCGCCTTTCAATATTTCCGCCACCTTGTCGCGGATCGCCTGATCCGATGCAAAACTGCCGAAATCTTCATTTACCTTGTAGAACCAGGTCGATTTGTCCTGCCACTTCGGGGTGGTCGAAACCAATAGCTTGGGAGCCACGTCCGACATCGCCACCATCCTGGGTTCGTTCTTATAGGGGATCATCTCCTTCCGGCTGAAGGTGTATACGATCTTGTCTCCTTCAAACCAGCAGGATGACTGCGCTTCGCCATGATAAAACTGGTACTGAAGCGGCTTGTCCTTCGGCACCCGCACCCGGTACACTTTGCTTTTTACAGGCATGGTGTTGAAAAACTCGACGATGTCGTAAAACTGGCCGCGCATGGGGGGTATGTACTTTTCATCCTCATCCTGCGCCAGCAATGCATAGGTGAATCCTTTGCGGAACATCACCACTTCGATGGCATCGCCGGGCTCAAGCCGTCCGACTTCGAGCATCTTTTCCCGGGCGCCCCAGTAAATAGCCCGGGCCGGCGCAGGGTAATCGAGGGTCTTCGTCACATCGAGCTCCGCCACCGAACCATCGGCCCGGTGTATCACCGCCCTGCGGATTTCGACGTAGGCCGAAAGAGGATCATATCCGAATTTGACCGTCGCCAGGTCGGCTGCCCCATGCCGGGTGAGCACTTTGGTCAATGTGCGGTTCACGACATAGGTCAGCCCCGAAGGCTGCATGTCAACGTCGGTGCTGTCGAAAACGATCAGCTGGTCGTGACCTGGGTAGTCGCCGGCACCGCCCGCCTGTTTCGCCAGGTCGGCTGGATTCTGGGCCCGCAACAGGGTCAGGAGAGAGAGCTGCGCCAGCAGCAGGAGATGTATCTTCATGGGGTTCAATTTTTTCCGGTTTGCTTTTTTGCCTGGGTAAGATATTGGGCCGCCATCGGGTTCGACGGGTCCCGCGCCAGGGTCTTCTCAAAATAGGTGATGGCCTGCGTAAGGTCGCCAAGCTGTGCGTAAGCGATCCCCAGTGCCAGCAGCACATCGGGATTGTCGGGGCCGAGTTCCTCCGCTTTCTTCAGCCATTTCAGCCCTTCGGCGTGTTGCTGCATCATGCCGTAGGCTTTTCCGGTCTGCAGGTGACTGATCACATCGCCGGGATTCAGGGCGATGGCCTCCCGGTAAGCACCGATCGCCTTCTGCATCTGGCCGGTGTTGCCGTAAAGATCACCGAGCTGACGCTGGATTTCGGAAACCTTCGGATAGATCGCCACCGCTTTTTCCTTCAAGACGATCGCCTTCAGGTAATATTCTCTCCTTCGCGCCGCATCGTCCGACTTGTCGCCGAGTTCCCGGTAGGCATTGGCCAGGAAATCATTGGCCTTGACATTCCGTCCAAGGTATTTCAGATCGGTGGAATAGAGCGTGAAATCGTCCTTCCACGCTTTGTTTCTGTGAATGGTCTTAACGAGGTAGGCGGTGAAAAGCAACCCGCAGATTGAATACAGGACGATCGCGGGCGTACCCGTCAGCATTTTTCTTTTACCGGTTTTTAACGCAAGGCGGTAAGCCACCCATACCGCAACAAGCAGAAATCCAAGCGACGGCACATACAGGAACCGCTCGCCCAGGGTTGAACCGATGAGCATGAACAGGTTCGACGATGCGGCCAGTCCCATAAAGAACCAGGCGGCCGAAAAGGCGGCGAGAAGCTGCCACGGGGATGTTTTCCCTCCCTTCAGACGCACGATGAGCACATATACCAGCAAAACCGCTGCCCCGGCATACGCCAGAAAGGAGATCCAGGCAGCCGGATCGGCAAATCCCGCAAAGGCGATCGTCTGGTACGAATAGTCATACCTCAATGGATGAGGAAAAAGAAGAAGCCCGATGTATTTCCCAAGGATCAGGAATTTGGTGGCGAGCAATTCGGCGGGCGAAGATGCGGCCAGCAGCGCATTATCGAGCACGTGCAGCGCGGTGAACTGCCCCACGTTCGAATAGCGGAAATAGAGCAGCAGAAAGACTGCTGCCGGCATGAGATAGTACGCGACGGTGAGGGCTTTTTTCGCCAGGCTCCTTCCATCGAACAGGATCAGGATCACCGGCACCATCACCAGGAAGGCGAGGGCGCTCTCCTTGCTGAGCAACGCCGGGAAAAATGCAGTCACCGACACGGCCAGGTCCCGGGTTCTCCCCTGTTCCAGGTAAGCGAACAGAAAATAGCCGGAAAGAACCAGGAAAAAGAATTCAAGCATGGAATCCCGGCCCTTGATGTTGGCCACCACTTCGGTGTGGACCGGGTGAGCCAGGAACAGCAACGTGACCAGGAAAGGTAACACCGCAGGGGCCGCAGGATCGATCCTCCGGAACAGTTTTTCCAGGAAACCGAACAGCAGCAATCCCGTCATGGCGTAAAGAAGAAGGTTCCCGGCGTGAGAAGCTTTGGCGCTCAGCCCGAAGAGACCCACTTCGACGGCAAAGGTGACCGGGGATAAAGGCCTGTAACTGCGTACATTGATACCGATGCCCTCCCAGTACGACGAGGTCAGCAGGTCGGGTATTCCTGAAAAACCCCGAGTGGTGAATTTATTCGCCGTAATGATCCCCTTGTCGTCGAGAACATACCCGTTCTGCAGGGTGTTCAGGTAAAGGATCCCGGAAGCGAAGGCGATCGCCAGGAGAAACCACATCCGGGTCCTTCCGGCGGGTTTTGTTTCCGGTTTGTTTGCTTTTGCGGCTGGCTTGGTCCTGGGTTTCTGCTTCACGGTGATACAAGATCAGGAAACGGCTGACTGATAATCTGTAATATCGAGAAAGGTTTGGTGAAGTGCAGGCTTCCCTTTGAACGGCACCGGCTTTACGTGTGTCTCGATATATCTCAGCATCCCTGAATCGGTGAATATCCGGATCCGGATGGTGCGGGGCGGCCCGTCGTCGGTAAGAAACGATTGGGAAAACCTGACCATCGGCATGCGGTCGTCGGGGTGAACCAGTTTCACGATATCGGCATAGGTAAAGGAAAGGAAAGTTTCCAGGGGATAACCGAAGATCTCGGCCGTGCGGTTGTTGGCAAAAACAAACCGTTCATCCTGCATGATCGTCAGCCCCATCAGCGAATGATCGACGATGGTCTGGTATAAGGCCATCAGTTCGCGGTTCTCCTGCGACCTTTTCTCCAGCAATGCCTCCAGGTCTTTCTGGTAAAGCGTATTCTCTATCTCCAGGTTCCGTTGATAAGAGGCGATCTCAATGGTCATCTTGGTCTGTTCCATATCGATCGGCTTGAGAAGGTATCCGAAAGGTTTGATCTTGAACGACCTTTCATAGATCTCTTTGGAACTCTGACCGGTAAGGAAGATGATGGCACAGTTGAACTTCTCGTTCAGGATCTTGGCCGTCTCGATGCCGTCAATCTCCCCTCTCAGGTGAATGTCCATCAGGACGATCTCCGGCTCCTTGCCCTGCCTCGACAGTTCGGCGATCTCTTCCAGGCACGATTCGCCCCGGATGGACGATCCCGAGATCTCATACCCGAACTGCTCCAGCTGGGATTTCAGGCTGGCAGAAATAAGCAGTTCATCTTCAACTATATAGATACGTATTGGGTTCATGGGTCTTTCACGGTTTGGAACTGATCATTCTCAACAGGTTGATCTCCTGCTCCTCAAGGAACCGCCATTCTCCGCGGGGAAGGTTTTTTTTCGTCAGCCCTGCATAATACACCCGGTCGAGCCGGATGATCTTGTACTCAAAATGCTCGAAGATACGCCGCACGATCCTGTTTTGCCCCGAATGAAGCTCCACGCCGAGCTGTGTTTTATCTTTCCCTTCGCCGGCATATTCGATCTGGTCCACCCGGATAAACTCCCCGTCGAGCTTGAAACCTTTGGCGATCTCCAGGTAATCGGCCCGGGTTATCGACTTGTCGAGCTCCACATGGTAGATCTTTTTAATGCCGTACCGGGGATGCGTCAGCTTTTTAGCCACCTCCCCGTCGTTGGTGAACAGGAGTAATCCAGTGGTATTCAGATCAAGCCTGCCCACGGGATAGATCCGCTCCCGGCAGGCGCCGGCCACCAGGTTCATCACCGTCCGGCGGTTTTCCGGGTCGTCCATGGTGGTGACAAATCCTTTCGGCTTGTTAAGCAACACATACTGCAGCTTCTCCCGCCGTATGGGCTGGCCATCGTACGACACGCGGTCCTTCGGCCCGACCTTCGTGCCCAGCTCGGTCACCACCTTGCCGTTCACGGTCACCGTTCCTGCCTCGATCAGCCGGTCGGCCTCCCGCCGGGAACAAACCCCCGAATTGGCAATGAACTTGTTGAGCCGGATCAGCCCCTCTTCTTCCTTCTTTTCCGTTTTGCGGCGCTCCGTCCTGCGGACCGGCCTGCCTTTATTCTCGCGTTGCATCATTCTTCCTCCTTTTCAAACGGGGGCCTGATCTTTACACCGTCAAACCTGATCTCGGCCCCCTGTTGGTATGTGATAACTATAAATAACGTTCCGTCGGAATTGTACTTGTACCAGTCACCCTCTTTCAGGCCGTTGACATACCTGCCTTCGTCCTTTACCTTCCCGTTCTCCCAGTACCACGTATGAACCCCGTCGGGATTGTCTTCAATAAAATTTCCCTTGTAGAAACAAAGGCTGTCGGTCGCCGCTCCGGAGTGGTCGAGATAGTAATACTTCCACATGCCGTTTCGCATCCCGTCGCGGTAATGACCGCGGAACAGGCAGTCGCCGGTGATCCCGAACCAGGGTCCCTCCTCCTTCCCGTCGATATATTCACCCTCCTCAATCACATGGCCTTGTTCGTCGTATTCAGTCGTTACCCCGTCGGGGAGTCCGTTGCGGTAACTTTCCTCCCGGGCCAGCAGCCCGCTGTCGAAGTACCATTTCCAGGTTCCCTCCGGTTTGCCATGGGCTCCGTACCTGCCGATCTGCTCTAGTTTCCCGCCGGGAAAATAATATTTCCATTCCCCGGTCTTCCTTCCCTTCTCATAATTACCTTCGGCTTTCAGCGACCCGTCGGCATAGTAATCTTTCCAGTGCCCTTCGCGGTTGCCGTCGTCCTTTTCGATCCCCTCCCCGATCAGCACACCGTTCCGGTACAGCCAGGCATGTTCCACCTGCCCGTCGGGGGTGTACTCACGACGGATGCCTTCAGCCACCCCGTTACGGAACATGGCGCTAACCTTCACCTGCCCGTTGGGATAATATTCATTCCTAATCTCGGGTTTCGCAACTTCAGCGGCTTCTTCCTGCAATACATCCCGGTCATACTTGAGCACCTTCAGCAGGTCGCCGTTTTCCGCGTATTCCTTGTAATACCCATGCCGCTGATCGTCACGGTATGTCACTTCCGACTTCAGGCCGCCGCTGTCGTAAAACCAGCACCACCGGCCCTGCTTCCGGCCCTGACCGTCGCGGCGGTTGATCCTGAGCCTGTCGACAATGAATCCCCGCTTGTATTCGGTCAGGGTGACAATGTTCCCGTCGGTGCCGTACTCCTTTCCAAAACCCTGCTCCATTCCGTTCACAAAAGGGATCTCCTGCTTGAGCTTCCCGGAGATGAAATAGTACCGGGTAAACCCGTCACGGACATCGTTGCGGTAGTTCTCCTGAATGGTTTCTGCATCCAGGTAGCTGATTTTCAACCCGTTTTTCTTCCCCGAACGGTACCACATTTCCACCTGCAAGCGGCCGTCGGGTGCGTAGAACTTCCAGAGGCTGTCGAGCTCGAAATTTTTTCGGTTCCCTTCCGACTTTAAAAGTCCGTTCTCATAATACGATTTCCAGTAACCGTCGGGTTTGCCATCCCTGAGATACCCTTCGCTCGCCAATTTCCCCCCCGGGTAAAAATATTGCCTGAAACCGTCGTTCCGGATCGTATCCTGGGCATCGGCAGCTGAATGAGCGGCCAACACCAGGAGGAATAACAGGGTTCGGCGGAGGGCGTTGTTCATGACCGGGGTTCTATTTCGACAGTTCAAGCATCCTGAGAATGGGCCTTTTGGCGCTGGTTATGACATGCTCAGGCAGGATCAGTTCAGGAGATTCTTTCTCGAGACAGGCAAGGATCTTCTCCAGGGTGTTCATCTTCATATAGGGACAATCGTTGCAAGAACAGGTCTCATCGGCTGGTACGATAAGGAATTCCTTGTCGGGAGAGGCTTTCTTCATCTGGTGAAGGATCCCCGATTCGGTGGCAACGATAAATGACCGGCTCCCGCTTTTTTTCGTATACTCGAGCAACCCCGTTGTAGAACCGATGTAATCGGCCAGTTCGAGGATCACCCCCCGGCATTCGGGGTGAGCGATCAGTTTGGCCCACGGATGGGCTTCTTTCAAGGCAATCACCGCTTCGGTTTTCAACACATCGTGCACCTCGCAGCTGCCGTTCCACAGAACCATCTGCCGGCCGGTCACCGAATTGATATAGGCACCCAGGTTCCGGTCCGGTGCAAAAATGATCTTCTGATCTTTGGGAAAGGATTCAACAATGCTCACCGCGTTGCTCGAAGTGCAGATCACATCCGACAGGGTTTTTACCCCGGCCGAACAGTTGATATAGGATATGACGACATGTTCCGGGTGGGCCTCGATGAATTGCTTAAATTTGTCCGGAGGACAGGAATCAGCCAACGAACAACCGGCGTTCATATCGGGAACCAGCACCTTTTTTCCGGGATTCAATATTTTGGCTGTTTCGGCCATGAAATGAACTCCGGCAAATACAATGATCTGTTCTTCCGTATGATAAGCCTGTTGTGAAAGAGCAAGGCTATCCCCGATGAAATCAGCAATATCTTGTATTTCAGGTACTTGATAATAATGGGCAAGGATCACCGCATTTTTTTCCCTTTTCAGGGTCTCAATGTTGCTGATCAGGATATCCTGCCTTTCTTTTTTCATTTTCAGTAAATATTATAAAGTCTTATTTCTTTATGTTATTGATTATGGCTGTTCATTGTGTTGATTTTTTTTGACGTTCCGGTTTTGTTTTTTAAAAAGAGAGAATGCATGAACAACTTATGAACAAGGAAATAATGATTATCTAATTATTATTCAATGAATAGTGAAGAATATTCTTCCGCTGTTAACAGGTGAGGGTGTTAAAAAAATTGATTCCGGAGACCGGGAAATAGTGTTGAAATAAAGTGAAAAATATACCCGTTTCCGGCCGGTTTTTAACATCCGGCCGTCATCTGGTCAGGTGCGCTCTTTTTTATCCACATTTTCGACACAAAATTACTCAGTTGTCAACATCCGCGTGTGAAAAATTTAAAAAATTGATTTTGAGGACAGTGATAGGACCCAAAATTTCATTTATATTCATAATGACCGGTTTATACCTACATTTGTAAAAAAAAATATTAACAATGCTTGACTCAGTCCCGTCTATTGCTATCGGAAGCGATCATGCAGGGTTTCATTATAAGGAGAAAATCAAGGAATATCTCCAGGCCAGGGGATTCGTTGTCAGCGATTTCGGCACCCATGATGACGCTTCGATGGACTATCCCGACGCCGCCCACCCCGTGGCCCGCGCGGTAGGGTCGGGTGAATATTCCATGGGCATATTGCTCTGCGGAAGCGGAAACGGAGTGGCTATGGCGGCTAACAAGCACCCGCAAATACGGGCGGCGATTTGCTGGAATGAAGAGATTACACGGTTGGCCCGGATGCATAACGATGCCAACATACTGGTTCTTCCTGCCCGCTTCATTACCTGGGAGCAGGCTTTGAATTTCACGGAATTGTTTTTCGGAACCGGTTTTGAAGGGGGAAGACACGCCCGCCGGGTGCAAAAAATTTCCGAAACGCTGTAAATTGATGCAATGAACAGTATCTACCATAAATTTCTGGAAGATGCCGGTCGGCGGTCGTTCGATCCCGAACACCGTCGCAGGCTCAATCATAACATCGGACGGTATGATGTGCAGGTGGAAGAGGGGAAACTTCGGTTCAAAAACCTTGAACTGGCCCGGCGCCGGGCCGCCAACACCAAGCACAAGATCATCAATAGTCTCGACAAGTACCTGGTCGAGTTCGAAAACAATTTCAGCAAGCGGGGAGGCAAAGTGATCTGGGCCCCCAATGAAAAGGATGCCCAGCGCGAGATCCTGCACATCATCCGGAAAGCCGGAGCCCAGGTCATCGTCAAGCAGAAGACCATGGTCTCGGAGGAGATTGAACTCAATGAGTTGCTCGAAAAGAACAAGCGGGAAGTTTTTGAGACCGACCTGGGCGAATACATCGTTCAACTGGCAGGAGAGAAGCCATATCATATTCTTACACCGGCCATGCACAAGTCGAAGGAAGATGTATCCAGGTTGTTTCACGAAAAATTCGATTTGCCGGCTGATGCTCCCCCCAGCATGATAACAAGCTTCGTCCGCGATAAATTACGCGGCGAATTTCTCCGGGCCGACGTGGGGATCACTGGGGCCAATTTCCTGCTGGCCGACGTCGGGGCAGTCGCCCTGACCGAGAACGAAGGAAACGGATTGTTATGCATGGCCTTTCCTCGGATACACATCGTCATTGCCGGAATCGAGAAGCTGATCCCGTCGATCGAAGACCTCGATCTGTTTCTTCCCCTTCTGTCGCAACACGGTACAGGTCAGCATCTTACTGTATACAACAACCTGGTGTTCGGTCCCCGGACAGAACTTGAGAACGACGGTCCGGAGGAGATGTATGTGATCCTCCTCGACAACCGGCGCACCGAGGTGCTTCGTTTCAGGGAGCAGCGCCGGGCCCTTTCGTGTATCCGGTGCGGTGCATGCCTGAATGGTTGCCCCATCTACCGGAGCGTGGGAGGATATGCTTACAATGCTACCTATTCCGGTCCCATCGGCTCGGTTATTTCACCCCACTACCTGGGTTTCAGGGAATTCAATCACCTGAGTTTCGCCTCTTCGCTGTGCGGAAAATGCACCGAAGTGTGTCCCGTCAGGATACCCCTGCATGAGCTGCTCCTGTATAACCGCCATGAAACGGTTTCGAAGAAATATATCTCGTTTACCTGGCGGGCGATCATTACGGGCTGGAAAATGGTCATGATGCACCGCTGGATGATCGATAAACCCAGCTCACGCCTTAAAAACAAACTGATGCGACGCGTGGGGCCCCGCATGTGGGGACCGCGCCGGACCCTGCCGAAATTTGCACCGAAAAGTTTCAGGGAACAGTGGAAGGAGGAGCATCCCTGATCAGAAAATCGCAGGTCACAATGCAATGCGCCGGGATAAAACCCGGTCGATGGTGAACAACAGGCCAGCCGAGATACCGATCATCATCCCCCATTGAATGTATTTGTAGGAAAAGGCCTTCAGCAAGACCCCAAACCAGGATCCGATCGAAGGGAGCAGCTGCCGGGTCCACAGATCTTTGGCAGACAACCATCCGAAACCCGGAATGTCGGAGGTGGACAATACGAAGATCAGCACCAGGGTGATCAGGAAAAAGGGAAAAAACTGCTTCAGGTAATCCTGCCACCGTTTTTGTACCATTTCCGGTTCGGGCTGAACGGCTATCCCTGCCATGACCTGTTCCACAAAACCGTCGGAAGGTGAATCCGGCGCGCTTTGCCGGATCAGCTCGCGTAAAAAATCATCCGTGATCAGTTCTTCCTTTTCCATTGTTTTCCCGTTTCAACTGTAAAAGACCCCGGCCTTGTTCAACATCCCGGCCAGGTCGTCGTGAAGTTTTTTCCGTATCCGGTGCAGCCGGACCTTTACATTCGAATTGCTCATCCCCGTGATCTGGCTGATCTCGTCGATCGAATTGTCGCTCCTGTAAAACAAGTTTACCAGGAGCTGGTCGTGTTCGGTCAGTTTTGCCATCGCCCGTTCGATCATCGCTTTCTGCATTTCGGGTTCCAGTTCTGCAACTCCTCCCTGTACATCGTCGCCGGTATAGTTCTGGATCACATAGTTGTCGAGGGGAACCTCCTCGAAACGCTTCTTCCTCGTTTTCGACACGGAAGCATTGTAGGCAATGCGGTACAACCAGGTCGAAAACTTCGACTTCCTCTCGAAAGTACGAAGCGCGTGATATACCTTTATAAAGCAATCCTGGGCAACCTCCTCCGCATCTTCACGGTTGTTCAGGATCTTCAGCGCAATCGAAAATACAAGGTTCTTATGTTTGGCAACCAGCATGGCATAGGCACCAACATCCCCGTTCAGCACGCGGTCTATGTAATGGTTGTCCTCCTCGTATTTCATCCGGTTTTTAGACGGCGATCGTCCTGCAAAGTTACACGATCCTGACCCGGATCGCACCTTTTTGGTTGTCAATTTACTGGATAAGTGGCGGCCGGTGTTTTTTTTTCGTAGGTTTGTAAATCGAAAATATATAAGTAATTAACTATTTAAATCCGCATCCGTATGAAAATCTTTACTTCTGCTTTTCTCTTTCTGTGCATGATGGTCGCCCCGCAGGTCTTTTCACAGACCCAGGGTGACGACCCGAACCTGGACCAGATTCCCCGTTATCTGCGGGAACGTGCGGCAGCCTCCAATCAGGACGCTCCGCTGTCATCCGTGGTCACCATCAACAACTGGGACAACTACAGCCTCGGGGTCGATTTCGCCGAGAACAACATGGCCGAAAATCCAAACCAACCGACATGGTATTTTACTTCTTACAATACCAACGCTCCGCATCATACCGAAAACGGCATCGACTGGTTCAACAATACCGCCAACTTCGGAACTTCGGTACAGGGCGACCCGGTGGTGGCTTACGACAGCATCGGTAACCTGTACTACGAAAATATGTACGGGAACATCACAGGATGCAAAGTGCTGGTATCCACCAACAACGGCGTAAGCTGGGGCTCTCCCGTCACCGCCATTGCCGGGAACGACAAGAACTGGTTGGCGTGCGACCAGACGGCCGGACCCTATGCCAATTACGCCTATTCCACCATGACCAACAACGGCGTCGGGAATTTTTCGCGCAGCACGAATAACGGGGTGACCTGGAACTCAACCTACAGCGCCTCTCCCCACACCCTGCCCGGCATGATGGTGTGCGTCGGCCCACAGGGTAACATCCAGGGTGGTGCCGTGTACATTGTGACCAACAGCGGTCAGTCTTACGCCGCTACCTATACCTTTTTCCGGTCGAACGACGGCGGGGCTACCTTTACACAGCGTTCTTCGCAGCAATGGGCAAACTATGTCGGGAATTATGTAAGCCAGCGCAACTCGGTTAGCAATATGCGTACCCGCCCCTACCCGATGATCGCCGCCGACAACAGCTACGGACCCAACCGGGGAAAACTTTACTGTGTTTATGCCTCGAACTTCCCCAGCGGCAACGGCAATAAATCCGACGTATGGTGCCGGACCTCATCCGATGGTGGCGCCACCTTCGGCAGCGCCGTCAGGATCAACGACGACCCCAACACCCAGAACTTCCAGCAGTGGCACCCGGCCATCTGGTGTGACAAGGAAACAGGGAAACTCTATGCCATGTGGATGGATACCCGCGACACCCCCACAAATGACAGCGCCTTTATCTATGCATCCTATTCCACCGACGGGGGGGTCACTTGGGTAGCCAACCAGCGCATTTCGAACAAGAAGATGAAGATCGACTGCGCCAGCTGCGGCGGAGGCGGTACACCACGGTATGAAGGCGACTATAACGGGGTTGTCTCCAACAAAAAGGTCTCGATGATCGGATGGACCGACTTCCGGTCGGGATCTTTCCAGAGCATGACAGCCTATTTCCCCGACTTTGCCATGGCGATCGACCACAGCGCCGACACGCTCTACACCGCTTTCGACAACACTACATTCCAGGTATCGGTGCCCGAAGTGAAGCTCTATACCGATACGGTGATCATATCGGCCGAAATTTCGCCCGCTCCGACCGGCGGGACCATCACGATCGAGTACCCGCAGGGAACGACCATCACCTCATACCCGGATACCAAACCGGTGAAATTGATCCTTTCCGGAAATATCCCGCTGGGCACCTACCAGGCGATATTCTATGCCAAAGGTCCCAACGGTACCCCCGCCCACAAACGCACCGCCTCCATCAAGGTCCTCCAGGGAAATACGTTTGCCGTCACCACCAGCGCCACCCCGGGTACGATCTGCCAGGGCCAGACCTCCCAGTTGAACGCCCAGGTGCTGGGCGGAACGCCCCCCCTGACGTATGCGTGGACCCCGGCTGAGACACTCAGCGACCCTGCCATTATAAACCCCGTGGCCACTCCAACAGAAACCACCACCTACCAGCTGGTCGTTACCGATAACTCTGGTAATACCGCCAGCGGCAATGTTACGGTGACCGTCAATACTCCTCCTTCCGCACCGGGACCCATCACCGGCCTGCAATCGGTTTGCTCGGGAACCACTGAATCCTATTCCATTGTTGAAGTGGTTGGCAGCACGACCTATTCCTGGAGCGTCCAGGGCGATGCCGTGATCGTTAGCGGCCAGAACACGCCGAATGTCACCGTGCAATGGGGCACCCAGTCGGGATCCCTCCAGGTCATCGCAGGCAACGACTGCGGGAACAACCCCATCGCTTCCGTCCTCCCGGTTGCCGTCAGCACACCCCCCTCCGCCATGAATCCCGTTTCGGGACCGGATGCGGTATGCAACGGCACCGCGGTTAAATTCTACACTTCCAACCCCAATCCCGATGTAACCTATTCATGGGCCGTTCCGGCCGATGTGACGATCGTCAGCGGTCAGGGTACCGATACCCTGCGGGTGACCTGGGGTGCCACCGCCGGCGCGGTCTCTGTTTCAGCACAGAACGACTGCGGCCTGAGCGACACCGTAACCCGGCAGTTGACCGTCAATACCATCCCTGAAGCCGCCGGCGCGATCAGCGGCCAGGATACGGTGTGCATGGGTACGGGCAACCTGGTCTATACCGTTCCGGTCATCACCGGCGCCACGGGATATGTATGGAGCCTTCCTGCCGGGGTGACCGTGACCGCGGGCTCCGGTACCAGCCAGGTAACCCTGCAGTACGGCGCTACCGCCCAGTCGGGCGACATTTCGGTGAAGGGAACCAATTCCTGCGGAGAGGGTGTTGCGTCGGTGCTGGCGGTAAATGTGAAAAACTGCGCGGGAATCGGTCAGAACGACCTTGCCTCTTCGGTGAAGATCTATCCAAATCCGGTTAAAGGTCAGTTCACCCTCGAAGTCAACGGAAAGGAACGCCAACTCCTCCTGACGATCACCGGGCCTTCCGGCCAGAAGGTCTTCAGCGAAAGCCTGACCGGCATACCCTCTGCCTATTCCCGGAAAGTGGATGTAAGCCGTTTCCCGGCAGGGGTTTACCTGCTGAGATTGTCGAACGGCGAGCGTTCCTATACCGAGAAGATCGTGGTAAAGTAACCGGGCAGTCCCTGTTGTAACCTGCCGGTTGAGGATGCGTCAAACGGATCGAAAACGGAAAACAGATTAAACATCTACGGAAATGACAAACGAGTTTTTGATCCCGGTCGCGTTCTTTGCCATGGTATACGGAATCGTATATCTGTTCGTCAGAAAGAGAGAACGCCTGGCGCTGATCAACAAAGGCGTCAACGCAACGATCTTTGAATCCTCAAAAGAGCACTCTTCCCTGAAATGGGGCCTGCTCTTCGTGGGAATCGGAACAGGCATCCTGCTTGGCAAGGTGCTGGCTGTTTACACCACCATGGAAGAAGAGCCGGCTTACTTCTCCATGATCTGCCTGCTGGGCGGCATCAGCCTGATCCTCTACCACTTGTTGGCCAGGAAATTTGAAACAACGGCCAACCTGTAATTCATTGTCTGCTTGCTTATCGGGAACTCCCCTGGTGCCGCAAGGCATTCAGGGGAGTTCGCTTTCTGCGAACAAGTAATGTTGCTGAGGGATGTATATCGGCCCCTGCTGCCGGAGAACGCTTTCGTAAAGCACCATTTCGTGCACTCTTATCGGTTCGGACGTCAATTCACCGTAACAGTCGAGGGTACGTTGAAACCGGATCTTGTCCTGCAGAAATTTCACCCGTCCCAGTGTCAGGTGAGGTACCAGGTTCTGACGGTCGCGTGAAAAACCGATCAGGGCCAGGTCGTCATGAACCTGTTTCATCAAGTGTGACAGTTCGGCATAGGGTTCTATGCCCGCCCAGACCACCCGGGGGGCATAGCTGCTGCCGAAAACCCCCAGACCCTTCAAACGGAACGAAAAAACCTGCGAAACCGAGGCCCGGCGGCTCAGCACCTCCCCGATCGCCGGAATGCGGGTTTCCTCTGTTTCCCCGAAGAACTTCAGGGTGATGTGGATGTTGTGCCCCTCCACCCATTTGATGGATTCCCCTCGCAACTCCTGCCTGATCCTGCCGAAGGTTTCAAGGAACCGGGCATCGGGCTGAATTTTTAAAGCGGTAAAAAGTCGTTTCATTTCAAAAAAAGTTCTTACTTTTGCATCCTCAAATCCAAAGGGGGTATTAGCTCAGTTGGCTAGAGCGTTAGACTGGCAGTCTAAAGGTCAGGGGTTCGACTCCCCTATACTCCACCTCAAGGGCACCCGTTCGGGGCCCTTTTTTAATTTTGAACATTGAATATTGAACTCCGAACAGCGAAATACCGAATTCGTCCTTCATGATTCGATATTCGTCATTCGTTATTCCTTTTCCCCTCTCCTTCTTTCCAAACTCGGTACGGCCTTACCGACAACTCCGAATTGCTGTACCGCAGGTCGTGGGTGACCTCTTCCCCCAACCAGGCCGGACGTTCAAACGCCTCTTCCGGGTGGGTCAGTTCAATCTCGGCCACGATCAGCCCGCTGTTCTCCCCCATGAATTCATCCACCTCCCAGGTGTGACCGCCGGCATTCAGCCGCGTCCGGATCTTCGAAATACACGGTCCGCCGAAAAGCCTGATCATCTCCTCCGCCTCCACGGCCGGAATGGAATACTCGAACTCGGGACGGGAAACACCCTCCTGCCGGCCTTTTACAGTAATGTATCCCCGGTCGCCGGCCACCCTGACACGAAGGGTCATTTCTGCGCCGCGATGGAGATAAGCCTGGACATATTTCACCCCGGGCGGCCGGGCCTCCGCCATCCACACTTCCTGGTCGACCAGGAACTTTCGCTCAATTTCCAGGGGAACCAACCGGGGTTGCTTTACGCCGGAAAGTTACGAAAACATCCGATAACCACGCCAGGAAGAACCAGCCCAGGCACTGTACGGTCAGCAGGAGGATCTCCCGGCGGATGGCCGTGATCTCCCCCGACATAAGCCTGAGTTTCAGGAATGCGGGAAGCATCGGGGTGGTCGGGAAAAACAGGGAAAGAAACCGGGTCGACCCCGGCATCGACTGAACCGGCCACGGAACACCGCTCAGGAAGAAGACAACCGGCGAGATGAAAACGACAAACATCAAAGCATGCGCCCGTTTCGTGAACCAGGAGCCAATGGCCAGCCCCATGAACGATACCGTAAACAGGAACAGGATCAGCAACGGGTAAACAGCCATGAAATTCGTTTTTTCCGGGAAGGAAAGCCAATGGTAAAAGAGGACCAGGGTGACCAGCGTGGTGAGCAGGTACAGGGTAACATAGGCAGACGATTTTCCCAGGATCGCGGTTACCCCGCGAGAAACACTGGAATCCCGAACGGGACTCTCCCACCGCCTTCCTTCGCGGTGTTTGCCCGCGAGTAGCCCGATACCGACCAGCAACGACTGCTGGATCACGATGATCAGGATCCCGGGCACAATGAAGGTGGCATATCCCGAAGAGGGATTGTACAGGTCGAAGAACTGCGGGGAGATCCCGGCCGTCCGGTTCAAGGCTTCATTCCAACCCTTCCCGCCGGCCAGCATCGACCGGATCTCCACCCCCGAATTCATCATTCCGGCTGCATAGGAAGCGGCCGTATAAACCTGTTTGTAAACGAAAAACCTGCCGGCATCGCAGTAAACGGTCGCGGCGGTTTGGTTCCCCCTGAGCATATTCTTTTCGAAGGAAACCGGGATCATGAGTATCCCGTGCACCTCTCCCCGGTAAAAAAGATCCTCAGCCTCTTTTACACTCAAGGGTTTACAGGTTACATCCACCTGCTCCGTAGCATCCAGAAGCCGTGAGAGCCGGCGGCTGGAAATCGTTTGGTCAAGATCGACCACGGCAACGGGTATCCCGCGGATCGTCTCCCGGAGGTACCCGACAGAGTACAGCATGGGATACAGGATGACAGCCACAAAGAAGATCAGGACCGTTCCGGCGTCGGTCACCGATTCACGGATCTCCGACCACCATGCGGCTGCCGTATCATTGAAAAAAACGGTGATTGGTCGCTTCCCCATGGTGTCAGATTTTATACCAGAACTTTTCGTGCTGCATCTCGTGCTTCATCAGGGGAAGCATGCTGAGCCCGGCAGCAATGAAGATGAACAGGGGCAGGAGCATGCCAATGGCAAGCGACAACGGCTCTCCGCGGAGGGTCTGGCCGGTGAAGAGGTCGAGCCAGTATGTAAAGGGAAATATTTTGCTGAAGAGTTGTGCCACCGGCGGCATTCCGAACCCCGGGTAGGTAAAACCCGCGTAGGTGATCGCCAGCATGGTATAGGCACTCGCCAGCGAAAGCGCCAGGCGCAGGTTCCGGGTAAGAACGGTGATAAAAATGGCCATCGACTGGTAACTCAGGATCAGCAGGATCTCGGAAACAAGGATCAGCAGGAAATGACCATTCAGCGGAAGCCCCAGCACACGGAAAAACAATACGTCCATCACCAGGGCCATGCCGGTAAAACAAAGCGTGTGCGGAATGAACTTGCCGGATACAGCGGTGAAGATGTTCCCTCCGGCGGTTTCCAGCCATCCGGGCCCCGAACCGTACTGCAGCTCGGAACCCAATGCGTAAATGGAGCCGAATAGGATGAATACGGACAGCAGTACGGGCAGGATCAACAGGGTGAGATAGTACTCGTAGCTGGTGTAGGGGTTGAAGAGTAACACAGGGGTAAGCCGGATCGCCTGGACCCTGCCCGTGGCCTGCTGCCGTGATTCTCCCGACATCAGGCGGTTCTGCAGCCGGATACCGGCCGAAACGGTCGCCAGCGCTTTCTGGATCCCGCTTTTCAGCAATCCCGCCTTGATCAGGTAAACATTGTTCAGGTACACCGCCACCCGGGCTTCCCGGCCGCAGATCACCTCCCGCTCTGTACCGGACGGAATGACCACGACCGCCTCCGTTTCGCCGGCAGTCAACGCCTTCCCGGCTTCTGCCAGAGAAGCATACCGGGTGTCGGTTTTCGCAATGGATGTCGCGTCCACCGTCCGGATGATCCGCCTTGAAAGGCTTGTGTGATCGCAATCGACCACCGACACCGGCAGTTTCCGGGGAACATTCGCGGAGAAAACCAGGATGACCAGGGTAAATGCGATGAGGGGGCCCAGGACCCCGGTGAAGAGATACACCTTGTCACGCAGGATCCGGCCGGTCTCACGGCCGAAGGATTCAACAAGGTTATGGATGGTGGAGCTTTTCATACCTTCCGGGTCGAAGGAGGCGACATTACCTGCCGGCCGATCCGACACTCTTCCAGTCCACCAGGGCGCTCATTCCCGGCCGAAGCCCCTCCAGGGGATGCACCGGGCGGGCATGCACTTCGAAGGTCTTCATGTCGAAATCTCCCGAGGTCTTTGTGGCGTTCCACGTGGCGAAATTTCCCATGGGGTGGATATATACCACCTTCAACCGGGCCATGCGGTTGCCCAGTCCCGGGAACCGGGCGTCAAATTGCGATCCCAAGCGGATGTCCGAAAGAAGGTCCTCGCGCAGGTTGAAGGTGATCCAGCAGTCGCTGAGATCGATCAGGGTGACGACGGGATACCCGGCGGTGACCAGTTCGCCCGGTTCGGCTATGATGTCGGAGATCTCCCCGTCGAACGGGGCCGAAATATGCGTTTCGTCAAGATAACTTGCAACCTCGCTGAGCGCCCCCTCGGCACGGTCGACCATGGCCAGGGCCGCCGCTTTATCCTCCCGCCGGGTGCCGTTTTTCGCCTTGGTCCAGGTCTCCCTCGCGGCATTGGCAGTTTCCAGGGCCGCTTTCACGGCCGCTTCCGATTCATCTTTCTTCTGGGCGGGTATCACCCCCTCACGGAAGAGGTTCCGGATCCTCGCATCGGTTTTCTGCGCCAGCTCATAAGCAGCCTGTGCTTTCAGGTAGATATTATAGGCTGCAGCAATGTCCTCCTTGTCGGCGCCGGTCAGCGCTTTGGCATTCTGTGCTTCGGCACCCTTCAGTGCCGCCCGGGCCTGGTCGAGACGGGCCTGGACCTCCGGACTGCTCAATACGAAAAGAAGCTGACCTTTTTTCACGGCATCGCCTTTATGTACGGGAAGACTGTCGATCCTGCCGGTCAGTTTGGAAGCCACCCTCACCTGGGTTGCATCGGCCTCTCCCTGCACTTCGACAGAAGGCGGAGTGAAAATAACGACCGCGGAGTAAACAAGGAGTGCCACCAGGAGACCCACACCGGTCACGGAAAATAAAATAACTCTCTTTTTCATGGTTGGAATGCTAACGGATCTATCACTTTTGAAAATGTTCTGTCCGGACTCCCTGACGGTGGATGTAGGATGGGAAGTCGCCGGGAATGCCCGAGAATTCGAGGAGCTTCGCCAGGGCGGTGTCGTAATGATACATGGCCTGCAGCCGTTCCGTGTTCACCTGGGCCAGGGCCATTCGTGCATCCACCACCCGGGTCGCCTGGCTCATTTCGTGGCGGAATTCACTCTCGCAGGTACGGAGATACTCTTCGGCATAGCTGCGGGCCTCCGCAAGGGCCACCAATTGGTCGTGGTACATCCGGATTTCCCGGTACGTCTTTTCCACCAGGGTGCCGATGTCGGATTGCGATTTCTTTCCGAATTCTCCGGCTTCCAGCACCTGCAGTCGTGCCGCACGCACCCTTGCATAACGCGAGAGCCCGTCGAACAGGTTCCATTTCAATCCCACGCCGGCCTCCCATCCGGGCAGGTAGGGCGACAGGTTTTTATCGGCCAGGTTATAGACCCCCTGCACGAGCACGGCCGGAAAATAGCCGGCCTGCTCCGCCTTGCATGCCTGGCGGGCAAGCTCTTTCCTTGAACTGATCTGAGCCAGTAACGGGTTTTGATTTGCGGCCAGGGCCTGGAAATAGGACAGCGGCTCGATGGAATCGAGATAGAACAGTTCCGAGGAGGGTTCCACGGTCACGGTATCGGCCAGCACCAGGGTGGATGTCAGTGCCTTGTTGACGGTGGCTGCCTCTTCCAGGGCCCTGTTGAACTCACGGTTGGCCTGGGCATGGAAAACACGGGCATGGAGAACATCCGAATGGGAGATCATCCCCTCGTTTTCGAGCTTCAGCGCATCATCCAGGTGTTGCTGCAGGCCTGACAGCACCGCCTGCCTGACCGTTACCACCTGCCGCGCCAGGCAAAGCCCATAGTACCTTTCCGCCAGTTCGCTCATGAGCTCCCCCTGTTTTTGCCGGTCTGCCTCCGATGCCTCGCGGAGTTGAATGGATGCGGCTTTGTTTGCGGCCCGGATCCGGCCGCCGGCATAAACAGGCCACTCAAAAGTGGCCGCCACAACTCCGAACTCCCGGTCCTGGATCGTGGGATCCCAATCCCCTTTTTCGATCTCGTTCAGCCCGGCCAGGATCTTCTGACGCACAAGGGTGGTGGCCACCTCGTCGGGGATCCCGGTGATGCCTCCGAATTTGCCATAGGTTCCCAGGGCCTGGTAAACCGGAGTGATTGCGTCCTTTACCGGGTGGAGATCAAGACGGATGTCCTCCTGCATCATCATCGCCTGGGCCGTGATCCCGACCGAGGGATAATAGAGGCCCCTGGCGGCTTTTCTCTCCTGTGAACGGCGCTGCTGCAACAGGGACGACTGTTTCAGAACAGGGCTGTTGCGCCAGGTGATCTCCCGGGCCTCATCGAATGTTATTTTTTTCACAATTACAGGTTCGGCGCCCCGTGAGATGATTCCCGTGAGGAGCAGCATCACCGTCACCCCCAGTGTTTTTTTTGTCAATGCTTTCATGGATGTCAACAATGTAGGATCCCGGCATTATTCGTTTCTGCATAAAATGCCGTAAAACAATATATCGACAAGCCCGTCAAGGCGTTGGTGAAAAAGTGTTTCGCTCTGGTCGCCGGTGATCACCAGGGGAATTTCCATGCCTTTCAGGGCGGTGACGATCGCAATGGCGGCAAGCCGGATGTCATTCAGCCGGAAAATGCCCGCCTCGACACCCTGTCCGAGAATCCCTGTCACGATGGTAATTTCCTCGTTGTCGGTCTGTGCACGCGTTTCTACGGAAAATTCGGGGTGTGCCGGAAACTCCGACCGAAGGACGGTGTAGAGGTTTTTAAGCTGCTGCAACCCGTGCATGCGTTCCCTTACATAGGCTGAAAGTTTCTCCTTCGGATCGCTGCATCCCTCCACCACACCCAGGATGCGCTCCTTCAGGAAAGCGATCTCCTGTCCCAGGACCGCCCGGAAGATCTCTTCCTTTCCCTGGAAATAATAGTATATGGAACTTTTCCCCATTCCCATCTGCCGGGCAATGTCGTCGACGGTTGTTTTCGCATACCCGAACCGTTCGAAAACGACCCGTGCCGACGCAAGTATGCGGGCCCTCCTGTCGTTTTTTTTATCCGATACCATGATGTGTCGTCATGTTATGATTAAAATTTGACTATTTGACTAAAACGGTCCAAAATTACTACTTATTTGAATGAGTCACGCTTTTTATTATTTTTTTCTGATCCGGTCATTGAGGAACAGGTAACTCTTTGTGTTTTCGTGAAATCTATGTACCTTTGTCCTGTTAATTTTTTAACAATAATATTATGAAAGCGACTCATATCGAACACCTTGGGATAGCGGTGAACAGCCTGGAAGAGAGCATACCCTATTACGAGAACCTTCTGGGGACTTCTTGTTACAACATCGAGGAAGTGAAAGACCAGCGGGTCAGGACTGCTTTTTTCCAGGTGGGCCAGACAAAGATCGAACTCCTGGAGTCGACCGATCCGGAAGGCCCGATCGGGAAATTCCTGGAGAAAAAAGGCGAAGGCATCCATCATGTGGCCTTTGCGGTGGAAAATGCCGGCGAAGCGCTGGCCGAAGCCGAAGCACAGGGACTGACGCTCATCGACAAAGTCTCGCGCAAAGGGGCCGAAGGGCTGAACATCGGATTTCTCCATCCCAGGTCGACCCACGGGGTGTTAATCGAATTTTGTTCCAAATAACACCGCAGAGGCGCAGTGCACTGCGTATCTGCGATTAATAACCGATCTATATGGCAAACGAAAACAAGATTTCCGAACTGCTCGAAAAACGGGAAAAAGCCAAACTGGGCGGAGGGGAAGACCGGATACGGTCGCAGCATAAAAAAGGAAAAATGACCGCCAGGGAGCGCATCGAAAAGCTACTCGACGAAGGAAGCTTTGAAGAGTACGATATGTTCGTAACCCACCGGTGCACCGATTTCGGGCTGGAGGGCGAACAGTACCTGGGCGATGGGGTAGTCACCGGCCGTGGCACCATCGACGGCCGGGTGGTATTCGTGTTTTCCCAGGACTTTACGGTTTTCGGGGGATCCCTTTCGGAAACCTTTGCCAAAAAGATCTGCAAGATCATGGACCAGGCCATGAAGGTGGGCGCCCCCGTGATCGGCATCAACGACAGCGGCGGAGCCCGCATCCAGGAGGGGGTCAACTCCCTGGCGGGCTATGCCGAGATCTTCATGCGGAACATCGCCGCCTCGGGAGTCGTCCCGCAGATCTCCGCCATCTTCGGCCCCTGTGCCGGAGGCGCCGTTTATTCTCCCGCCCTGACCGATTTCGTGCTGATGAGTGAGGACACCAGTTATATGTTTGTAACGGGACCGAAAGTGACCAAGACGGTTACCGGAGAGGATATCACGACCGAGGACCTCGGAGGCGCTTCGGTGCACGCGACGAAATCGGGAGTAGCTCACTTCCAGGTGGAAAATGAAGAGGAGGGATTGCTGCTGATCCGGAAACTGCTTGAATACTTGCCGCAAAACAACCTGGAAGACCCGATCACTACCGAGTGCGCCGATCCGATCGACCGCGTGGAAGACTCGCTGAATGAGATCATTCCGGCAAACCCGAACCAGCCTTACGATGTGAAGGATGTGATTTACCGGGTAGTCGACGATCAGCAGTTCCTTGAGATCCATCAGCACTATGCAAAGAATATCGTGGTTGGATTTGCCAAGTTCAACGGCATGCCCTGCGGGATTGTCGCCAACCAGCCCAATTTTCTCGCCGGTGTTCTCGACATCGAAGCTTCCAGAAAAGGGGCGCGGTTTGTGCGTTTCTGCGATGCTTTCAATATTCCCATCATCACTTTTGTCGATGTCCCTGGCTTCCTTCCGGGAAGCAACCAGGAGTACGGCGGCATCATCATTCATGGCGCCAAGCTGCTTTTCGCTTATGGCGAGGCCACGGTTCCCAAGATCACCATCACTCTCCGGAAATCTTACGGGGGAGCGCATGACGTAATGGGATGCAAACAGCTTCGGGCCGACATGAACTACGCCTGGCCTTCGGCCGAGATCGCCGTCATGGGTCCCAAGGGAGCCATCGAGATCCTCGAAGGAAAAAAGATCGCCGAAATTGCCGATGTGAGGGAAAAGGTGAAATACGTTGCCGATAAAGAACTGGAATACAAGGCCCGTTTCGCCAATCCTTACGATGCCGCCCGGTACGGCTTTATTGATGATGTGATCGAACCTCGCAACACCCGGTTCCGCATCATCCGGGCCCTGCAAACCCTTCAGACCAAGAAGGACTGCCTTCCCCCGAAAAAACACTGCAACCTGCCATTGTAATCCGAACCCCCGAACCTATGATCCTTGGAAATCAAATCACATTCAACCCGGCCAATATCGACACCCTGGCGGTGATCATAACGGTGGTCGGATATACCGTGGTTTTTATCGCCCTGGCCGTTCTCGTTCTCGTGATCGGACGCATCTCCACCATCCACGATTTTATCGTCCGGATGCGGATGAAAAGCACCCGGAAGGATAAACCCGGAGAGCCGGAACCCCCGCTGCCCCAGACTTCGTTGAGCGCCGATGAAAATGCCGCGATCTGCACGGCACTGTATCTGTTTTTCAGCGAATTGCATGATGAAGAGAAATATGTGATGACCGTGAAAAAAGTGTCGAGAACCTATTCTCCCTGGAGCTCAAAAATCTACGGCATCATGAATTTCTCCAAACGCGGATAATTCTGTTAAACCCTCAAAAAGATCATCATGAAAAAATTCAAGTTCACCATCCATGGGAATATATATGAAGTTGAAATACTGGGTTTTGAAGACAACATTGCCAAGGTTGAGGTCAATGGCACCCCCTATGATGTGGAGGTCCAGCGCGACCTGAAGATGACCAAGACACCAACCCTGGTGCGGGCGGAGGCACCGTCGCCGAAGGGAAAGGAAACGCGGATCCCCCGATCGCCTTCACATACCACCAACCAGGCGGTGAAATCGCCTCTGCCGGGTACCATCATTCAGGTGCTGGTCAAGGCTGGCGACAAGGTGGCAATGGGACAGAAACTGCTCACCATGGAGGCGATGAAGATGGAGAACAACGTGATGGCCGAAAAAGCGGGCGTTGTAAGAACCGTTCTGGTGAAACCCGGGGATACGGTGATGCAGAATGATGTTTTAGTGGAAATCGAATAATCCGTCGCCCATGAAGAGTCTTTTGTCCCGAAAAAATACAAGCGATGCCACCCGCAAGCTGATTCTTGTGGCCGGTATCATCCTCCTGCTGTTTGTGATCAAACCGCTGGTATTTCAGGCAAACGGATCCGGAGTTCCCGGAGCAGAATCTGTCACCGCTGCCGATCACACCGGTCTGGTCCAGCAAGGATTGGAGAAATTCTGGAATTACACAGGTTTTGCCAACTTTCTGTTTGGGAACCTCGTCATGATCGCGGTGGGATTGATCTTCATTTTTCTGGCGATCCGGTATGAATATGAACCGCTTCTGCTGGTCCCCATCGGGACCGGCATCCTGATCGGTAATATCCCCTTTCCTCATGATGCGAATCTCCAGATAGGGATCTATGAAAGCGGCAGTGTGTTGAATTATCTCTATTTCGGGGTCATCAAAGGGATTTATCCTCCGCTCATTTTTTTAGGGATAGGTGCCATGACCGACTTTTCCTCGCTGATCTCCAATCCGAAGTTGATTCTGCTTGGGGCGGCGGCCCAGCTGGGCATATTCATCACATTCTGGGGGGCGCTGACCCTGGGCTTCTATCCACCCGAAGCGGCGGCCATTGGCATCATCGGCGGCGCCGACGGCCCTACGGCCATCTTCCTGTCCTCGAAACTGGCTAACGGTATCAATATCCTCCCCAATGGAGAGGTGGTAAGGAACCTGATCGGCCCCATCGCCATCGCAGCCTATTCATACATGGCGCTGGTGCCGGTGATACAACCACCTGTCATGCGCCTGCTTACCACCAGAAAAGAGAAATTGATCCGCATGAAATCGCCGCGACAGGTTTCCAAACTGGAGAAGATACTTTTTCCCATCATCGGCTTGGTCCTGACTACCTTCATCGCCCCGAGTGCATTGCCACTGCTGGGATTCCTGTTCTTCGGTAATATTCTCAAAGAATCGGGGGTTACCAAACGACTGGCCCAGACCGCCAGCAATTCGCTAATCGACATCGTGACCATCCTGATCGGGTTAACGGTTGGCGCCAGTACCCAGGCAGATATTTTTCTGACTCCCCAATCCATTCTTATCTTTGCACTGGGTGCCTTCTCGTTCATCATTGCGACTGCCGGAGGGGTCATTTTTGCCAAAGTGATGAATCTGTTCCTGAAGCCCGAGGATCGGATCAACCCGCTGATCGGTTCTGCCGGGGTATCCGCGGTTCCGGATTCCGCCAGGGTTTCGCAGATGGAAGGACTGAGGGTGGATCCGAACAACCACCTGCTGATGCACGCCATGGCGCCTAATGTGGCCGGGGTGATCGGTTCCGCCGTGGCCGCCGGTATATTGCTCAGTTACATGATGTAAGGTTATGCTGATCATCGGAATCGCCGGCGGATCCGGCTCTGGAAAATCGACCGTCGTCAGGCAGGTGATGAAACACCTGCCCAGAGAAGCGGTCACGGTCATCCCGCAGGATGCCTATTACAAGGACAACGGGCATAAGTCGGCCGAGGAACGGGCCAGGATCAACTTCGACCACCCCACCTCTATCGAATGGGGGTTGCTCATCCGCCAGCTGGAAATGCTCAAATCGGGCCAGAGCATCGAGATGCCCATCTATTCCTACGTCACCTGCGCCCGGTCGAAAGAGACCATTACCGTCAACCCTTCCCAGGTCATCCTGGTCGAGGGGATCCTGATCCTGACCAACCCCCGCCTGCGCAAAAAGATGGACATCAAGGTTTTTGTGGATGCCGACGGCGATGACCGGCTGATGCGGATCATCTGGCGCGACATTGAAGAACGCGGCCGGTCCTTCCAGCAGGTGCTCGAACATTACGACCAGTTTGTCAAACCGATGCACCTGCAGTTCATCGAGCCCACCAAACGGTATGCCGACATCATCGTTCCGCAGGGAGGACAGAACCGGGTAGCCATCGACATCCTCTCTTCCCGGATCAAGGCCCATCTCACCCGGGAGGTCGGGCAGGAACAGGGGAAAATACGCCTGCCCCGGTCGGTCCACCGGAAAAAATAAGTAAGTTTGATCCCGAAACAATGACCGTCATTATGGAAACAAAATCAGCCCTCGAGATCCTGAAAATGGCCATCCTCATGGAGAAAAGAGGCCATGCCTTTTATTCTGCCGTGGCGGAGAAGACCTCCGATCCCGATATGAAGCATATTTTTCTCACCATGGCCGACGAGGAGACGAAACATGTGAAATTCCTCTCCGAACAGTATGTGAATTATGAAAAAACCCATGGCTTTTACCGGGTCGATTTGCCCGACCTGGCCGGGGAGGCCTTCGCCACGCTGATCCTGACCGAAGAGGTGAAGAACCGGGTCGCGTCGGCCGGTTTTGAGGCTGCGGCCATCTCCGCCGCCATCGATTTCGAAAAACGCGCCGTGGCAGTGTACGCCGAAAGGGCCGTTGCCACATCGGATCCAAATGAAAAAGCGCTCTACAACTGGCTTTCAGAATGGGAAAGCGGCCACCTGAAGGTGCTGAGCGACATGGACAACGAACTGAAAGAAAAGATCTGGAACGACAACCAGTTCTGGCCGTTCTAAGTTCCCGTACGCATCGCTTCGACCGGGTCGAGCTTTGAGGCAGACCAGGCCGGTACCAGTCCCGCGATCAACCCGATGGTGGCCGATACCAGCATGCCGAGCAGGATATTCCCGCTGGTCAGCACCAAAGTGAACTGAGAGGTGGCCGATACGATCAGGGTAAGGATAAGGATGATGATCAGCCCGAAAATCCCGCCGATCAGCGAAAGGAAGATCGCTTCGAACAGGAACTGCCACAGGATGAAGTAATTCTTCGCACCCAGCGCTTTCTGGATCCCGATGATGTTGGTACGTTCCCTGACCGAGACGAACATGATGTTGGCGATGCCGAATCCGCCCACCAGCAGCGAAAATCCGCCAATGATCCACCCCACGGTGGCGATGACACTGAAAAGGCTGTCGAACCCCTTGGAGATGATATCCGTTTCGTTGATGGAGAAGTTGTCCTCGGCCGAAGGCTTCTGCTTGCGGATCGACCGCATCAGGCCGGTAAGCTCGTCGCGCAACTCGTCGTTCGAAACCATCGACCGGGCTTTGACGATGATCGTGGCGTCCATGTCGCGGATATCCACCAGCGTTTTGAAGTAATGGATCGGCAGGTAAACGATCTTGTCGTTTGAATTGCCGAAGAAATCCTCACCCTCTTTGGCGATGACCCCGACCACTTCGATGTTGCGTCCAAAGATTTTGATCTTCCTGCCGACCGGATCTCCGTCGCGGAAAAGCTCACTGGCAATGTCGGCGCCGATGATGGCGATGTTTTTGCCGCTGGCAGATTCACCGGCGGAAAAATACCGGCCCTGCCCGAGTTCGAATCTCCAAACTTTTTCGAAATCATGCGACACGCCCATCACCCCTATATTCTCAATATAGTTGTTCTGGTGCTTCACCGTTTTGTTCACCTGTACCATGTAGGCGACCGCTTCGGCCAGCGTGCTTCGTTTCTGCAGCTCTCGCATGTCATCCATCGAAGCTTCCGGCCGCTGCCAGTATTTCCACCAGGGATAGTCTCCCCCCATCGACCAGGGCCATTTCTGCACGAACAGAACGTTGCTTCCCAACGAAGCAATGCTCTTCCGGATGGAACTCTCCATCGAATCGAAAATGGTAAAGACGGAGATCACGCAGAAAATCCCGATCGTGATCCCGAGAAGGGACAGGATGGTTCGTACCTTGTTTACGATAATAGCCTGGAAGGCAAAAACATAACTCTCCCTGACCAAGCGGAGTATCAGGATCATACGGGCGACAAATTTCCGTTATAAACCGTAAAGGTAAGCATAATTTTTGGTAACATTGCAGGCTTTGCGGCGAACGGGAGTAAGACGCAGCCTTCCCACTAACGTTACAAACGAAATTCAATGAACGGTCAGATCCAGGTAAAATCGGCGCTGATCTCCGTCTATTCAAAAGAGGGGATCGAAGAAATTGCCCGCAGCCTAGGGGCAAGGGGCGTACAGATCTATTCCACAGGGGGAACGGCCGAGTTCCTCCATGAGAAGGGGATCCGGGTGATCCCCCTCGAATCGGTCACCTCCTACCCTTCCATCCTGGGTGGCCGGGTGAAAACCCTTCACCCGAAAGTTTTCGGCGGTATCCTTTGGCGCCGCGACCGGCTTTACGACGTGGACGATGTCGAAAAATATGAAATCCCGTCGTTCGACCTGGTCGTGGTCGACCTGTACCCCTTCGAGAAGACCGTCGGGGCGGCCGCCGCTGAGGAGGAGATCATCGAAAAGATCGATATCGGGGGGATCTCGCTGATCCGGGCGGCCGCCAAGAACTGGGCGCATGTAATGGTGGTCCCCGCTTCTCAATACCTGGGCGAACTGTCGGAGATCCTCGAACGAAACAGAGGCTGCACCGGCCCTGACGACCGCCGCCGGTTTGCCGCACTTGCCTTCGCCATCTCCTCGCATTACGACACCGCCATCTTCTCCTATTTCAACCGCGCCGAACAATTACCGCTTTTCCGGCATAGCTTCTCTTCGGGGAGGCCGCTGCGGTATGGTGAAAACCCCCACCAGCAGGCATTTTTTCACGGTGACCTCGAAACGGCTGTCATGCAGCTGCATGGCAAGGAACTCTCCTACAACAACCTGGTCGATATCGACGCCGCCATCGGACTGATGGAAGAATTCGCCGAACCCACCGCCGCCATCATCAAGCACACCAACCCGTGCGGACTTGCCTCGCGGCCAACGCTGACCGAAGCTTACCAGGCCGCCCTCGCCTGCGACCCGGTATCGGCCTTCGGCGGAATCATCATCCTGAACGGCGTGGTCAGCCATGAAACGGCGGAAGAGATCAACAAGCTCTTTTTCGAGATACTGATCGCCGAAGGATATGAAAATGATGCCCTTGAACGCCTGCGATCAAAGAAAAATAGAATAATTTTGCAAAAAAAACCGGCCACATTCCCGGCCAGGCAGTTTAAAACCTTACTGAACGGGGTATTGGAGCAGGACAGGGACCTTAAATCGGAAAGTGTCGCCGATTTTCAGTTCGTCACCGGGAAAAGACCCTCGCCGGAAGAGGCAGAAGCATTGATCTTTGCCAACAAAGCAGTGAAACACCTGAAATCGAATACCATCGCCCTGGTCCGCGACCGTCAGCTCATCGGCTGCGGCATGGGTCAGACCTCCAGGGTGGATGCCCTGCGGCAGGCGATCACCAAAGCGCGGGCTTTTGGGTTCGATACGGCAGGCTCCGTAATGGCATCCGATGCCTTCTTTCCCTTTCCCGATTGCGTGGAGATTGCACACGAAGCCGGGATTACCGCAGTGATTCAGCCCGGTGGTTCGATCCGGGATGCCGATTCGGTGACTTACTGCAACGAACACGGTATGTCCATGGTGCTGACCGGGATACGTCATTTCAAACATTAAAAACTGTAACCATGGGATTATTTACGAAGGAGATAGCCATTGATCTGGGAACGGCCAACACCATCATCATATACAACGACAAGGTCGTCGTCGACGAGCCTTCCATCGTCGCGATCGAACGCAGCTCGGGCCGCATCATCGCCGTGGGGAAGAGAGCCCAGATGATGCACGGGAAAACGCATGAGAACATCAAAACCATCCGCCCCTTGCGGGGGGGCGTGATCGCCGACTTCCAGGCGGCCGAACATATGATCCGCGCCATGATCAAGATGATCGAACTGCGCAAATCGTGGTTTCCCCCCGCCCTCAAAATGGTGATCTGCATCCCTTCGGGGATCACCGAAGTGGAAGAGCGTGCCGTCAAGGACTCTGCCGAACAGGCGGGGGCCAAAGAGGTCAGGCTGATCCATGAACCGATGGCGGCCGCCATCGGGATCGGCATCGATGTGCTTGAACCGGTGGGCAACATGGTCATCGACATTGGCGGCGGCACCAGCGAAATAGCGGTGATCGCACTCGGCGGGATCGTCAACAACAAATCGATCCGCATTGCGGGCGACGAATTCAATGCCGACATCGAGGAATACATGCGAAAACAACATAATATCAATGTCGGGGAACGCACGGCCGAACGGATCAAGATCGAAGTGGGAGCAGCCATCGCCGACATCGACAACCCTCCCCCCGACTATGCCGTGCACGGCCGCGACCTGCTGACCGGCATTCCCAAAGAGGTCATTGTGAACTACGCCGAGATCGCCCACTGCCTCGACAAATCGGTGGCCAAGATCGAGGCCGCCGTGCTTAATGCGCTGGAAATGACCCCTCCCGAACTGGCTTCCGACATTTTCGAAACGGGCATCTATCTCACCGGCGGCGGGGCCCTGCTCCGCGGCCTCGACAAACGGCTCCATCTCCGTACAAAACTGAAAGTCCATGTGGCCGAAGACCCCTTGCGCGCTGTCGCCCGGGGAACCGGCATCGCCCTGAAGAATTTCGACAAATTCACCTTCCTGATCAAATAAAGGGAATCCGTCATGCGGAACCTGTTCCTGTTTTTCCGTCAGCACTATTTTTATTTCCTCTTCCTGCTGTTGGAAACACTTTCACTGGTTCTGTTTTTCAACCACAACGAGTTCCAGAAAAGTGCACTCTATACGGTGTCCAATACCCTTTCGGGCGCGGTCAACAATACATTCAGCAGCATCTCCGAGTATTTCGGCCTGAGAAGGACCAACCGCGTGCTGATCGAAGAGATGGCCCGCCTCCACTCGCGCATTCCCGAGGCACTGTACGCCACCGATCTGAAGATTTATGAAAAGAAAGATTCCGTCGTCCGCCTGGAGTATAAGTATATCAGCGCCAAGGTGATCAGCAATTCGACGAACAAACGGAACAACTTCCTCATGCTCAACAAAGGTTCGCTGCACGGCATTTCCAACCACATGGGGGTCATTATCGGGAACAAGATCGTCGGGCAGGTGGTGGGCGTTTCGCCCCACTTCAGCTGGGTGATGTCGATGCTCAACAAGGACAGCCACGTTTCGGGAAAGTTCAAAAAGAACAACCAGCTGGTCAATGTCGAATGGAACGGGGGAAACTACCGCCGGGGGCAGGTGCGAGAGATCCCCAAGCATATCCGGATGTTGCCGGGCGATACCATCATCACCAGCGGGAATTCCGACATATTCCCCGAAGGGCTGCTCATCGGCACCATCGCCTCTTTCAGGATCGCTCCGGATGAGAATTTCAACCACGGAGAGATCCTCTTTTCGACCGACTTCAACAGCCTTGGCTATGTGGAGGTGGTCATCGACATGATGCGGAAAGAAAAAGACGAATTACGTTCCTCCTTTACCCCCATGCAATGACCTCGAGAACCCTGTTTTTCAACATTCTCCGGTTTTTCTTCCTGGTCTTTTTCCAGGTGCTGATCCTGAACCATGTCAACCTGGGAGGATACGTCAACCCCTATTTCTATATCTACTTTATCCTCCTGCTCCCCTTCTCCACCCCGAAATGGATGCTGCTGCTGGCTGGCGGGGCGCTGGGCTGGAGCATCGACATTTTCACCCACACCATCGGGCTCAACATCTCGGCCTGCCTGCTGATGGCCTTCGCACGCCCCTTCCTCATCAGCGCCATCTCCTCCGGGCCCGAGTCGCTGCTGGGCGATACCCCCTCTTTGCGGAACCAGGGCGTGAAATGGTTCCTCTATTATTCGGTTTTCCTGATATTGATCCACCACTTTACCCTCTTTTTCCTGGAGATCTTCCGTTTCGGAGAATTCCTCGCAACCCTCTCACGGGTGCTGCTCAGCGGGGCTTTCACGCTGCTCCTGGTGCTGGTCAGCGAGTATCTGTTCTATCCGCAGGCAGGGAAATAAAAAGAGGGCGACTCAATTGTTGAGTCACCCTCCTGAGGTTTCGAGCGGAGTCGAACCGCTGTACACGGTTTTGCAGACCGTTGCCTAGCCGCTCGGCCACGAAACCCTAGCGACAGGGAGGGCAAAAGTACAATATTTTTTCGGATTACCATGCATATTATTCCGGCCATGAGGTTTGAAAACAGACATGCCGCATCTTGCCCCCGGTCGGAGGATTGTGCTTGGCGATCCGCAGATGCATCGAAGTCACCGACGGGAACTCACTGCGCACCGAATCCAGGATCCTTCGTGCGACGTGCTCCAGCAGGTGCGATTTCTCCTCCATCTCGCGCTTCACGCAACGGTACAGCTTTACATAATCCAGGGTATCGGCCAGGTGATCCGAATGTTCCGCCTTTCCCGTGTCCGTCTCCACCGACAGGTCAACGGTGAACCGGGTGCCGATGATCTGCTCCTCCCTGAAGCAACCGTGGAAGGCGAAAAACTCCATCCCTTCCAGAGTGATCGTTCCCATAAGTCTTGGTTTGGGCGGTGAAATTATCAATTTCCGGCGAACAGCCCGGAGATTTTTTATTTTGTAGTAAGTTTGCACTCAGAATTTTTCATACGCCGGCCCGGTCAACGATCCCGACTCTGCAGCAATGCCGTCTTGTCGGCTCCGGCCACCGGCCGGTAAACTGGTACTATGGAAGAGAACCATCCCGCGGGCGGGGAAAAGGAGATCCGCCCGCTGAATTTCATCGAGGAGATCATCGAAGAAGATATCCGTAAAGGAACCAATGATGGCCGCGTCCATACACGGTTCCCGCCCGAACCCAACGGGTACCTGCACATCGGCCATGCCAAGTCGATCTGCCTGAATTTCGGGCTGGGAAAAAAGTACAACGGGAAGACAAACCTTCGTTTCGACGACACCAACCCGGTGAAGGAAGATACGGAATATGTCGATTCCATCATGGAAGATGTGCGGTGGCTGGGATTCGACTGGGAAGACCGCCTCTTTTATGCATCCGACTACTTCGAGGAACTATACGGCTATGCGGTCACCCTGATCCGGAAAGGACTGGCCTACGTGTGCGACATGTCGGCCGAAGAGATCAGCGAAACCCGGGGAACTCCCACCCGGCCCGGGAAGGAAAGCCCTTTCCGGAACCGGCCCGTGGACGAGAACCTCGATCTTTTCAGCCGGATGAGAGCCGGCGAATTCCCCGACGGATCGAAAGTGCTGCGGGCAAAGATCGATATGGCCTCGCCCAACATGCACATGCGCGACCCCGTCCTTTACCGGATCCTGCATGCACACCACCACCGCACCGGCGACGCCTGGTGCATCTACCCGATGTACGATTTCGCCCACGGACAGTCCGACTCGATCGAACGGATCACCCACTCCATCTGCACACTGGAGTTTGAGGTCCACAGGCCCCTGTACGACTGGTTTATACGGGAAATCGGCATCTACGCTCCCCGGCAGATCGAATTCGCCCGGCTTAACATGACCTACACGGTGATGAGCAAACGAAAACTACTCGAACTGGTCCGCGAAGGGAATGTCAAGGGATGGGACGATCCCCGCATGCCCACCATCTGCGGACTGCGCCGCCGGGGATTTACCCCTGCCTCCATCCGGAATTTCGCCGACCTCATCGGAGTTGCCAAACGCGACAATGTGATCGACGTCAGCCTCCTGGAATTCTGCATCCGGGAAGACCTGAACCGGTCGGCCAACCGGCTGATGGGGGTACTCGATCCGGTGAGGGTGGTGCTCGATAACTACCCCGAAGACCTGGTTGAAGAGATGGAATCGGTGAACAACCCCGAAGATGAATCGAAGGGCCGGCGAAAGGTTCCTTTTTCCAAATACCTGCTGATCGAAAGGGAGGACTTTATGGAAGATCCCCCGAATAAGTTTTTCCGGCTCGCTCCCGGACGCGAGGTGCGGTTGAGGTCAGCCTACATCATCCGGTGCGAAAGTGTCGTCAAAGAGCCGGAAACGGGCAAAATAAGCGAAATACACTGCACCTATGATCCGCTGACACGCAGCGGCATGCCCGACAGCAACCGGAAGGTAAAGGGAACCCTCCACTGGGTCTCTGAAAAACATGCCGTTGCCACCGAGATCCGGCTGTATGACAGGCTTTTTACGAAAGAGAACCCCGACGATCTCGGCGAGGGCGAATCCTACAAGGATTTCCTCAACCCCGACTCCCTGAAGATCCTGACCGGATTTGTCGAACCGGCCGTGCTCAGGGCCGCCCCGATGGACAAATTCCAGTTCGAACGGGTGGGATATTTCTCCGCCGATCCCGATTCGGAACCCGGGAAACCGGTTTTCAACCGCGTGGTGCCGCTGAAGGATTCATGGGCAAAAGCAGAAAAAAATCAAAGCAACGGGTAATATCTCAGGAAAAGTCTTTACTTTTGCAAAAAATTGAAACACCCTGGTGTTTCGTTCTTATTGTCCGATGGTGTAACTGGCAACACGTCTGACTCTGGATCAGAAGAGTCCAGGTTCGATTCCTGGTCGGACAACACAAAACCCCGCAAGCCGCGGGGTTTTTTATTATAAGCGTTTATTTCAGGCGCTCCAGTCCCTGTCTCACCCTGGCCAGGAATTCCTCTTTTCCAATTACTTCAGCCAGGTCCGTCATCCCGGGCCCCTGGTTCGATCCCACGACCAGCAATCGCAGCGGGTTCATCAGCTGGCCCATTTTTATGCCTGTTTTCTGGGTGTATTCCTGCACCAGGCGGTGGAATGACTCTCCGGAGAAATCATGGAGTTTCTCAGCCTCTCCGGCAAATCCTGCGATATGAGCGGCCGTCTCGGGCTTCCAGATCTTCTCCTTCACCTGGGGATCGAATTCCTCAGGTCGTTCGAAAAAGAACCAGGAATTAAGCCAGAGATCCCCGGTCAGAAAAGCCCTTTCCCTTGTCAGCGCCAGGACTTTCGTAATTTGATCTTTTGAAGGGGGGGATTCCAGAAGCGAAAGCTTCGGGCTCAGCAGCGCCATCAGTTCGTCGTCGCTCTTCTTAATCAGGTACTGGTGGTTGAACCAACGCGCCTTTTCCGGGTCGAATTTGGCTCCGTGCTTTCCCACGCGCCCGAGCGAAAACTGCTGGATCAGCTCATCCATAGTGAATAACTCCTGTTCGGTGCCGGGATTCCACCCCAGGTGAGCCAGGATGTTGATCACCGCCTCGGGCAGGTAGCCCGATTCACGGTAGCCCGACGACACCTCGCCTGTTTTGGGATCGTGCCATTCGAGCGGGAATACCGGGAAACCCAGCCGGTCGCCGTCGCGCTTGCTCAGCTTGCCGTTGCCGTCGGGTTTGAGGATCAGCGGCAAATGGGCGAAAACGGGCATCACCGCCTCCCAACCCAGAAACCGGTATAAAAGCACATGCAGCGGAGCCGAAGGAAGCCACTCCTCGCCCCGGATCACATGGGTGATCCTCATCAGGTAATCGTCGACCACGTTGGCCAGGTGATAGGTGGGCAATCCGTCGGACTTGAAAAGTACCTTATCATCGAGATTGCCGGTATGCACCTCCACCCGGCCCCGGATCAGGTCGTTTAGCACAACCGTCTCATTTTCAGGAATCCGGACCCGGACTACATGGGGGGTCCCGGAATCAAGAAGGTGCCTGACCTCCTCCCCGGACAACACCAGAGAATTCCGGAGCGACGTGCGTGAACGTGCATCGTACTGAAAAACCTGCTTCCCTTCCGATTTCATTTTCTCGCGGATCGCCTCCAGCTCGCTCTCGGTATCGAAGGCGTAATAGGCATTTCCCGAGTTCAGCAGCTGTTCGGCAAACCCGCGGTAAAGGGCGCTCCGTTCCGACTGCCGGTAGGGCGCATGAGGCCCCCCCTTCTGCGGGCTCTCGTCAAATTCAATACCGCACCAGGCCAGCGAATCGGCGATGTACTGCTCGGCACCGGGAACGAAACGGTTCTGATCGGTATCTTCGATGCGCAGGATCATCGTGCCGCCATGCCTGCGGGAAAAGAGATAGTTGTACAGGGCGGTTCTGACGCCGCCGATATGCAGGGGCCCGGTGGGACTGGGAGCAAACCGGACGCGGACAGGAATGGTCATGATGGGAAAGGAGGTTAAAACACCGCAAAATTACACGATTCCCGCCCATGTGAGACCCGGTCGCCCCTATTTTGTATTTTTGTATCCGGATACTTATTTTATCCGGTAACCGTTAATCAGGAAAACAGCATATGGCCGAAACAGGAACCCTCCTGGCCAAACTGGACCAGTTCATCCGTAAATATTACAAGAACCGGTTGATCCGTGGCGTCCTTTGGTCGCTGACGATCCTGTCGGCACTGTACCTGGTTTTCATCGCTCTCGAAAACGGGTTCCACTTTACCCCCACGGGACGTACCGTGCTCTTTTTCGGTTTTTTCGGACTCGCCGTCTTTCTTTTTATCCGGCTGATTTTCACCCCGGTATTCCAGCTGATGAAGATCGGGCCGGTGATCTCTTACGATGAAGCCGCCCGGATCATCGGCACTCACTTCAGCGATATCGAAGATAAACTGCTGAATACGCTGCAATTGATCCGGCAGGAGAAAACGGAGCCTTCGGAAACCGAACTCCTGGCCGCCAGCATTGACCAGAAGATAAACGCCCTGAAGGTTTTTCGTTTCAACCTGGCAATTGATATGCGGAAAAACCTGAAGTACCTCCGGTACCTCCTGGTCCCACTGGCAGTCCTGTTGCTGCTTGGGCTGTTTTCTCCCCGCACGATCTCAGAACCCACGCGCCGGATCGTCCGCTTCAGCCAGCCCTTCGAACCTGCCCTTCCTTTTACAGTTTCCATTGTGAATAAATCCCTGACCGCGATCCAGCAGGATGATTTCGAACTGCAGGTGAAAGTCACCGGGCAGGAAATTCCGGCCGACTTCTATCTGAAAACCGGTGGCAACACGTTTCGCATGCAGCGCAACCGGAACTTCCTCTTCACCCATTCCTTCAAATCGCTCCAGCATTCAATCCCTTTCCGCATCGAGGCCCTGCAGTACCTTTCGGAGGAATATGAGCTGAAGGTCTTTCCCAAGCCGACCATTCTCAATTTCGACGTCACTGCCGCCTATCCCCCCTATACCGGGAAGAAAACAGAAGTATTCGAAAACCAGGGAGATTTCGTTGTCCCGGAAGGAACTACCATGACCTGGAAGTTCTACACCAAGGATGTATCCACGCTCAGGCTGCGGTTCGACCAGGAACAGGTGATCCTGAAACAGGGCAACGGAAACACCTTTTCCCATTCGGTCCTTGCCAGCCGGTCAATCCCTTACAGCATCATGCCGGTGAACGCCAACACTTACCTGGCCGATTCGCTGCGATACAGGATCAACGTGCTCAACGACGGATTTCCCTCGCTCTTCATCGCCGAATCAACCGACTCCGCACTGGCAGGAAACCTGTTCTTCCGGGGGACAATCAAAGATGACTACGGGTTTACCCGCCTGACATTCAACTATTCGGTATTTTCCGGAACAGATACCTCTGCCAGGACAACCCGATCTGAGCCAATCCCGATCGATAAATCACTGAACAACCAGGTATTTTATTATGCGGTTGATCTGGTCGCGCTGATGCCGGTGGCAGGACAATCCATCGAATACTATTTCGAAGTATGGGATAACGACGGCATCCACGGACCCAAATCTGCACGATCGGAGAAAAGGACCCTTTCAACACCCACCATTGCCGAGATTGCGCAACAAGCAGAAGAGAACGAGGAGTGGATGAACCGCGAAATGGAAAAGAGTCTGTCGGAATCCCGTTCGATCAAAAAGACCATCGACGAACTGAACCGGAAAATGGTCGATCAGAGCGCCATTACCTGGCAGGAAAAGAAAAAGATCGAAGACCTGTTAAAGGCTGCCCGGACGGTGGAGGATAAAATTGAACAGATCAGGAAACGGCAGGAACAGAACATCAGTTCCGGAGAGAAATACCTGGAGACCAGTGAACGCATTCTTGAAAAACAGCGGCAGTTGAATGAAATGATGAACCAGATGCTGCCCGACGAATTGAAGAAGATGATCCGCGAGATGCAGGATCTGATCAACCAGGTGGATAAAGAGAAGCTCGGGAACCTGCTTGAAAAAATGAAGCTGACAAACAAGGAACTGGAAAACCAGCTCGACCGCAATCTGGCCCTGATGAAACAGTTAGATTTCGACAGGAAACTGGAAAGTACCATCAACGAATTGCGTAAAACTGCCGAAGAACAGGAAAAACTGGCGGAACAAACCGAGAAACAGGCGCAACCGATGGAAAAGCTGGAAGCGCAACAGGACCAGATTAAAAGTAAGACCGATAGCCTGGCCGAAAAGATCAACGAACTTGAAAAAGAGGGGAAGGAACTGGAAAACCCTGCCGAACTCGGCGATACGAAAAGCAAGCAGGACAGCCTGAACAAAAGTTTGTCGGAAAGCAGGAAAAACCTCAATGAGAAGAAATCAAAAGAGGCTGCCGGGTCGCAGCGGAAAGCGGCACAGCAAATGAAAGAGCTTGCCGCACAAATGGAATCGTCCCAGGGCGGGAACGAAGAGGAACAACTTGGCGAAGACGCTTCCAACGTCAGGATGATCCTGGAAAATCTAGTCCGGTTGTCCTTTGATGAAGAAGAGATGATCGGAGAGACCCGGCAAATCGCCAGGAACGATCCCCAGTATCCCGAACTGGTTTACAGGCAGAAAGAGTTCAGCGGTAAAATGAAAGGAGTCGAAGATTCCCTGATCGCCATCGCCAGGAGGCAATTAGCCATTAAACCCATAGTAACAAAAGAAATCGCCACGATCAACGAAAGTATCAGGCAGGCGATCGATGCAATGGAAACCCGGAACATCAGCCAGGCTGCCGTTAAGCAACAACTGGCTATGACCTCCATCAACAACCTGGCATTGCTGCTGAACGAGGCGTTGAATCAAATGAACGCCAGCATGTCGCAGAGTTCACAATCGAAACCTGGAAACAGTTCCTGCAACAATCCGGGAGGTAAGGGAAAGGGAAAGACATCGGCGAAAAGCATGAAGGACATGCAGGACAAAATCGGCAAGCAGCTGGAAAAGCTGAAAAAGGGAATGGAGAATGCGAAACAATCAGGTCCCGGCGGTAAGTTGACACAGCCGACATTGACAAGAGAAGTCGCAAAGCTTGCAGCCGAACAGGAAGCCTTAAGAAACGAGCTTAACAAGTACCAGGACGAACTGGGACTTAAAGGTGTAAAAGACCAGGGGGATCTCAGTCAGGCTGCCAGGGAGATGGAGAAGGTGGAAAGAGACCTGGTCAATAAACAGATCACACAGGAGACCATCCGCAGACAGCAAAATATAATGTCCCGTTTGCTGGAATCGGAAAAGGCGGAGCAAATGAGGGAGCAGGAGGAAAAAAGAGAATCGACGGAAGCAAAAACGCAGAAAAACAGTAACCCTTCAGCGAATTATCAGTATAAACTCAAAAGCAGGTCCAGCCAGGACGCCATTCAGATGACGCTGCCCGGGCTGAACCCCTTCTTCAGGAACAAGGTAAACAGTTACGTTGTTAAAATTGAGAACTGATATGACACGGGACCCCAGAGAGATCGTCATTACCGGCATCAGCGAGATTCACCGGCTGGAAAGATTTATCGAAGAAATCTGCGATTACTACAATATCAATAACGAATATTTCGGAAATGTCCTGCTTGCCGCCACCGAGGCGGTCAGGATCCTGCACTCCATCCACGAGACCAATGATTCAGAGAAAATTAGTATTCGTTTTGAACGGAGTTCAAAGGGGATGATTTTCAAGGTTAAACTGGAAAATGCAGACGATCCCGACGGCTCAGGAATCGAAGAGGACATTCTCGACCGCGAGATACGGAAACATAAGCTATCCAGGGATATTTATATCATTAAGGCGCTTACGGATGAGATCACCATTTCGGTGAATGCGAAATGCATCGTCATGGTATTCTATGTCTCGAGTATGAATTACGAGAAATCGCTCAAACGAATCGGTGAATTGAAAGATTATTGGGTTAAAAAGGATATCCTGATCCATAAGAAGCTGGGATGAGCATACGGTTTTTCGAAGAACAAATTTCGGAAAAGGTTAAAGAAAAAGTCCGCCTGAGAAGATGGCTGGTGGATGTAATACGGAATGAACATAAAATTCCGGGGAACATTAATATTATCTTCTGTTCCGATGAATTCCTTTATGAATTGAATAGCAAGTATTTGAAACATAATACGTTAACTGACGTGATCACTTTTTCCGATGAAGGTGATGCCAACCATGTAAGCGGAGAGATCTACATCAGTTACCCGAGGATCCGGGAAAATTCAGTTCGATACCAGGTGGGGGTATTTGAGGAGTTAAAGAGGGTGGTGGTGCATGGTGTCCTTCACTTGGTGGGTTATGAAGATTCATCGACGTTAAAAAGGCGGACGATGACAGCGAAAGAAGATTTCTACCTGGACCGTTTCCCGAAATAAGTGAAGCCATTATCGCGAAAAACATGAACCAGACCATTTGGTGCGGTTCGTGTTTTCGGCTTGGAATAAGGAAAGAACTATTTTTGCAGTGAAAGCTGGAATGACCTGTTTCACGTGAAACAAGGAAGAATACAAGGATGGAACAGTATGATATCATTGTTGTCGGGGCCGGTCATGCCGGTTGTGAAGCGGCTGCCGCCGCCGCGAACATGGGATCAAAGGTCCTTCTGATAACGATGAACATGATGAACATGGCCCAGATGTCGTGCAATCCTTCCATGGGCGGCATAGCAAAAGGTCAGATCGTCAGGGAAATTGATGCGATGGGTGGGTATTCCGGGATTGTGACGGACCGGACAATGATCCAGTTCAGAATGTTGAACAGGTCGAAAGGTCCTGCTATGTGGAGTCCGCGAGCGCAAAATGACAGGGTTCTGTTCAGCCAGGAATGGAGACACATTCTCGAAGGGATCCCGGGACTCGATTTTTGGCAGGATTCGGTGGTCGACATTCGAATTAAAGGTGGGAAGGTAGAGTCGGTGTTGACAGGAATGGGGATGGAATTTCGATGCCGGGCCGTGGTTCTTGCAAACGGCACTTTTCTTAACGGAAAAATTCACATCGGGAAAAGCCAGTTTTCAGGGGGAAGGATAGGAGAAAAAGCATCGGTAAATCTTACGGAAAGGTTAATCGATTTGGGATTTCGTGCCGACAGGATGAAAACAGGCACTCCTGCAAGAGTGGACGGAAGGAGTCTTGATTTCAGTAAAATGGAAGAACAGCCCGGGGATCATCAGCCGGGTAGATTTTCTTTTTCCGATACGCCGAAGTTAAAGAAACAAAGGAGTTGCTGGTTGGCTTATACAAGCAAGGAGGTGCATGAAATCCTGAGGACTGGGTTTGATGAGTCGCCCATGTTCACCGGAAGGATAAAGGGCAGAGGTCCGAGATATTGTCCTTCGGTGGAGGATAAAATTGACCGGTTTGCCGATAAGGATCGGCACCAGCTATTTATCGAACCCGAAGGATGGGATACCATCGAGTATTATGTAAATGGGTTTTCCTCCTCCTTGCCACACGAGGTTCAGTTCAGGGCCTTGAGAATGGTGAAAGGTTTTGAGAATGCCCGGTTTTTTCGCCCGGGTTATGCCATCGAATACGATTATTTTCCTCCGGACCAGTTGACATTTTCTTTAGAGTCAAGATGGGTGGAAAACTTGTTCCTTGCAGGACAGATCAATGGTACGACCGGCTATGAAGAAGCCGCAGCCCAGGGTTTGATGGCCGGGATCAATGCCCATCAGAAGATCCATGAAAAGGAGGCGTTGATTCTCAAGCGTTCCGATGCCTATATTGGGGTTTTGATCGACGATCTGATTACGAAAGGGACCGAAGAGCCTTACAGGATGTTCACCTCAAGGGCGGAATTCCGTCTGCTGCTGAGACAGGACAATGCGGATCAGCGACTTACGCCGGTTTCTCATTCGATCGGGCTTGCTTCGGGGGAGAGGCTGAAAAGAATGGAGGAGAAATATAGCCATGTAGATAACTGGATCCGGCAATTGAACAATACCAGCCTGGAACCGGCGACGATCAACCCGTTGTTGGAACAAAAGGATACCCGTCCGGTCAGCCAGCGTCAGAAAGCATCGGTTCTGCTATTACGACCGCAGCTATTTCTTTCGGAGATTGCCTGTCGCGTTCCGGAATTATTGGCCTGGGCAAAGGAAAACGGGTGTTATGACACTGAAATTATGGAGGAGGCCGAACTGAAGATCAAATACGAAAGCTACATCGAAAAGGAGCAGGAGATCGCTGATAAAATATCGAATCTTGAGGATCTGCCCCTGTCCGATTCTTTGGATTATTCCCGTTTATCCTCACTTTCCCTGGAAGCGAGGGAAAAGCTGATGCGACTTAAGCCCGGCACCATTGGACAGGCCTCCCGGATCAGCGGAGTTTCCCCTTCCGACATACAAGTCCTGATTGTATATCTCGGACGATGATGTTTCACGTGAAACAACCCGAACATGCCTGAAGAAATCAATATCTGTCCTGTCTGCTCCCGGGCCAAGGAAATCCCTTTCATGAAAGTCACGGATTTATTTCTTTCCCGTGAAACGTTCCAGGTCGTTGAATGCCGGGAATGCGGTTTCCGGTATTTAAATCCGCGTCCGTGCAGCGATGAAATCGGGCGTTACTATCAGTCGGAAGAGTACATTTCGCATGATGCAAAGAAGGGAGATCTGTTCAGCCGGGCTTACCGCCTGGCACGACGGATTTCTATCCGGCGAAAGTATACGGTTGTCAGCCGGACCGCAAAGCCGGCCACCCTGCTGGATTACGGTTGTGGGACCGGCGAATTTCTCCGTTACTGCCAGATGAAAGGAGTGAAGGTTACCGGGATTGAGCCGAATGAAAAAGCAAGAAATTTTGCCATTGAGCAGTACGGCATTCCGGTAATCGCGTCACTGGCAGGGTTGGATCCGGCTGCCGGATTGTATGATTGTATTACACTCTGGCATGTTCTCGAACATGTACACGATCTCGACGGAACGCTGGAAAAAATCACCCGGATACTGACTCCCGGGGGAACCCTGGTGATTGCCGTCCCCAACTGCCTGTCGGGGGATGCAAGAAAATATGGTGAATTCTGGGCGGCTTACGACGTGCCCAGGCATTTGTATCATTTCACACCAGGCACCCTGCGGCGGCTGATGGAGCGTCATGGTTTTACAGTGCAACAAACCCTGCCTCAGAAACTCGACGCCTATTACATCTCCCTGCTCAGCGAAAAATACCGGTCAGGAACAAACAGGTACTTTAATGCTGTTTTGTCGGGGATCAGATCCAATCTCCTGGCAAAAAGAGAAGGGTGGGGACACTCCAGCATCATTTTCCTCCTTTCAGCGAAAAAAGCGTAATTTTAGGCTTTCTGGCGCACGATCACCTCCTTTGAATATCTTTCTTCGCCTGGGCGAAGAAACAGGCTCTGAGGCGCCGGGAAGGGCTTTTGTTATCGCATTGAATATCTGTATTTTAATGAATTCGTTGAAAAAATCGCATTTTCCGGGCATATGGGGCTGGCTTTTCATGTCGGTTTTTCTGCTCGGATCCATTTTTCCTGTACGGCTCTTTTTCAACGAGGTCAATTCACCCCTTCGGGTGTGGCGACAGTTCCAGCAAAATTATACCCGCATGGAGTCGGGACTCGGCCTGCAGGTCGGGATGCTCACTGATTCGTTCGACACGCTGGGCAGTCGAATGACGGAACCGGAGGAACACCGGGAACGGGGTGCCCGGGATTTAGCCTTCTTTGTTTACAGGGGCGATTCGCTTGTATATTGGGACCATGAACAGGTTCCGGCCCCCGGGGATATTCCGGGGCTGGAGGAACAGGGCGGGGTTGTCGCCAGGATGAAAAGCGGCTGGTATATTTTCGCGGGGGTGCAAAAAGGTAGTTATTATTTTGTCGGAGGTCGGCTGATCCGGAGCGAGTACACATTCCGGAACGAATTTATCGACAGCCACTTTCATCCCTCTCTTGCCTGCCACCCTTCCGTTACCCTGAAAACGCAGGGAAGTCATCCGGTCTTTTCTCGTGATGGAAGGAGTTATTTCAGTCTTGATTTCAGTCAATATCAACCAGGGAAGGAATTGCCGGCAGCCATTGCCATGCTGTTGCTGGTCACAGGCTCCTTCTGTTTGTTCCGCTTCTTTTATGCCGGATTGGGAATGGCCGGGGTTTTCAGAAAAAAAGAACTCCGCCGGGTTGTCCTCTGGTCGGGCCTGGTTGTTTTATTTCGAGCGCTCCAGCAGAAGCTGGGATTTCCTTACGAAATGACAGGATCGGAACTCTTCAGTCCGGCAGGTTATTCCTCTTCGGCTGTTTTACCCTCGCTGGGAGATTACACCCTGGATGCCCTGCTCGGAATCTGGATCGGTTTCATGCTGTACCTGAAATGGGTTCTACCCATTCGCGAGGTGAAAGCAACCGGCTGGAGTTTATGGATCCGGAACGCGATTGTGCTGGGCACACTGGCCGGGATGTCCATCGGACTTGCCTTCCTGATGGAGGACCTGGTCCTGAACTCATCCTTTTCGCTGAACCTGAAACAAGTTTCGGGGCTGACCTGGGAAAGCGGCTTTGCTTTCTTCATCCTGTCGTGTCTGGCAGTGGGACATCTGCTGATTTCCCTTCGTTTGTACGACGCACTTTATCGCTGGAATTCATCCCGGAACACATGGATGACGGCGACACTGGTCATAGCATCGGCCGCGGTTGCGGGTTGTTGGTTTGCAGGAGAGGTAACCCTGGTCACCGGCCTGGTTTTTTTTATTGCATCCGTACTGGCTGGTCCTTTTCTGGTGAACCCGCATGGTTTCAGGTATCCCTTGAGGAACCTGCTTTTCTTTGTATGTTTTTATGCATTGCTGACCACTGTCCTTCTTGACCGGTCGAACCGGCAGCGCGAATCGGAAAAATTCAGGCTGCTGGCAGGGAAGTTGACGTCGCAGCGAAACCCGGTGACGGAAATGATGTTTGACCAGGCCGGGCAGAGGATCAAGGCGGACCCGGCCGTCGTGCAATGGCTGGCGGAGGAAAACGGCGATCATGCGATCGCTGCCGACAGTCTGGCCTCTTACCTGAAAAGCAGGTATTTTACAGATTACTGGCGCAAATACCAGATCCAGATAACCTGTTGTGAAAAAGGGCAGGATCTGAAGATCCAGCCGCAGGGGTATGTGATGGCCTGCAACGATTATTTTGGAGAGATCATACGCAATTACGGGCAAGCCACCCCGAACCCCGGTTTGTTTGCCCTGGATTACGGGTTCAGCCGGGAGTATTACCTGGCAGTCGTCGCGGGGGGCGATCCCGATCGCGGGTATGGTTATCTTCCTGCCGTATTTATTGAATTCAACCTGAAGAGTGCTTATCCGGATCCCGGCTATCCTGCGCTGCTCATGGACCGGCCCCGGAGCGAGTTGCCCAATCTCACCGATTATTCTTATGGTGTGTTCCGCAACGGCAGGTTGATCCGGTCGGTAGGGTTCGCCGTTTATCGTACCGGCCTGGATCAATATACCGGCGCCGACAGTAACCTGTTGGCAATCAGTGAGAACAAACTGATCCATTTCCTCTTCAAAGTCAACGGCACCGATACCCTGCTGATCACCAAACGCAGGGACAACCTTCTTACCTATGCCACTCCGTTCTCTTATCTGCTCATCCTGTTTGCTTCGCTTTCAGTGCCGGTTGCCGGAGCCATAGGAACCCGGAGGCGAATAGGGTTTGCCCTCACCAGCCTCCGCAACCGCCTGCAGTTCGCCCTGATCGGGTTGCTGCTCATCACCTTGCTTGCCGCAGGCCTGTTACAGGTATACAATATCTTACGGTTAAATCAAAAGCAGAATGCCGATAACCTGCGCGAAAGGGCCTATTCGGTGTTGGTCGAGATCCAGCACCGATATTCGGCCCTGAACGATCTGCGTGAACTCGACCGTCGGAACCTCGAAGATTTCCTGGTCAAACTGTCGAACGTTTTTTTCTCCGACATCAACATATACAGCAGCCGCGGGATGCTTATTGCTTCCAGCCGGCCGCAGATATTCGAAGAGGGGTTGATGTCGGAGCGCATGAATGCGGAAGCCTATTTTCGCCTGGTATCTGACCGGAACTCGATGGTGTTGCATCCCGAGGCGATCGGGAGCATGAAATTCAATTCAGCCTATCTTCCTTTTTACAACGACCGTGATCAGTTGCTCGGATTTCTGAACCTGCCTTATTTCGCCCGCCAGGATGAGGCCAAGAAAGAGATTGCCGCCTTTATGGTCACCTTCATCAATGTTTATATTCTGCTGATCGTGCTCGGCGTGGTGATCACTGCGTTCATTTCGAATTATATCACGGCTCCGCTGGCATTGCTGGCCGGAAAGTTGTCACAACTCAGGCTGGGCAGGACCAATGAAAAGATCCAGTGGGATCACCGCGACGAGATAGGCCAGCTGGTTGCCGAATACAACCGGATGACTGACGAACTGGCGCGCAGTGCCGAATTGCTGGCCCGGTCGGCGCGGGAGGGGGCCTGGCGACAAATGGCCCGCCAGGTAGCGCACGAGATCAAAAATCCCCTGACTCCCATCAAGCTGAGCGCCCAGCACCTTGAAAAGTCATGGAAAGAGAAAGCTCCCGACTGGGATCAGCGGCTGGCCAGGTTCACTGCAACCCTGGTGGAGCAGATCGATGCCCTCTCGCGCATTGCCAGCGATTTCTCTGATTTTGCCAGGATGCCTGCCGCTGAGATGGAACCGGTCAACCTGGCCGAGGTGGTCCGGTTTGTCCTGTCGTTGTACCGGGACACTACGCCGATCCGGTTTGAATTTCCGGAAGTATCTCGCGACCCGGTCATCACGGGGGACCGGGCACAGTTAATACGTCTTTTTACTAACCTGATAAACAATGCGATACAGGCTATTGGCGACCGGTCTGACGGGAGAATAGGCATTCACATCGATCCGTATCCGGCGATCTGGGAGATACGGATCTCCGACAACGGGCCGGGCATACCGCCGGACCAGGCCGGGAAAATATTTCAGCCTGATTTCACCACCAAGACCACCGGGATGGGGCTTGGGCTCGCCATTGTCAAAGGCATTGTCGAGGGGATGAACGGCAGCATCACCTTCCGGCCGGAGTCTCCCCGCGGAGCGACATTCATCATCCGATTTCCAGCCCATGAAAAAATACACGAGTCGCTGCCCGGTTAAACGAAAGGGGAACTTTCTATATTGCCTGTTCATCCTGCTGATGCTGAGCGTTGGATGCCAGCGGGACGACGGGAGCAGGGAGTTGAATCACCGGTTTCCCGACCAGGTCTGGGGGCGGTTCAACATGCTCAGTTTTGAGTTGCCCATTGTGAATCCGGGCTCGTATGACGTGTTGCTCGTTGCGGTGCTGACAACGGATTACCCGCATGCCACGTTGGATTTCAACATGACCATGAACACACCCACGGGGGAGGATCGGATCAATGAATATTCGGCGGAGGTCAGGGATGCCCGCGGAGATCTCCTGCACGGCGCGGGCGGGGATTCGGTCGTGGTGCGCGTAGTTCTGAAGAAGGGGATCAACCTGGGCCGCAAAGGAATGCTCAAGATCAGGATCGAGAATCTGATCCCCAAGATTCAAACGCCCGGGGTGAGGCAAATTGGAATACGGCTGGAACCCGTTTCACGGTAGCCATTTCAGTACATCCTGTTCGTCTTTGCCAAGCTGCCCTATAAGCGCGTCAAGACTTTCGAATTTTCTTTCCTCCCGGATTCGGTGAAGGAAGGTAACCGTCAGCGATTTTCCATACAGATCGCCTGAAAAACCGATCAAATGAACTTCGAGAGTGAAACTGTTTCCTGATACGGTGGGCCGGTAGCCGGCGTTGGCCATACCGCGGTAGGTTGTTCCGTCGGTTTCGGCGTAAACAGCATAAACACCGGCAGGCAGCGGGAACGGATCATAAGCCAGCAGGTCCAGGTTGGCAGTCGGATAACCCAGGGTCCTCCCCAGGTGGTTCCCGTGGATCACCCTGGCCGATAAAACAAAAGGAAGTACAGTCATACCACCTGTGCGCAGCCGGGCTTAATTAAGATTTTTGTCCTTTTTGCTTGAACGTTTGATCATCACCAGTTCATACACGGCATAAACGTAGTGGGCCCAAACGCCCGTCAGCATAATGATCAGGGTGATGATCATCCACATGGGGGCAACGGGCGTCCACAGTTCACGGGAAGGAACCTCCGCTTTGTAGTATTGCTTGTGTTCTCCCCAGTTGATCACATTCCGGCCCTGCGCGAAGCCAAAGTTATCGCTTTCTTCAATCCTGGCAATGATGCCAAGGTTGCCCAGGGTATCGCCGATGATTCCCCGGGGGAATTCCATCGAGCCCGTACCGGATTCATCGAGCGGTATTTCCCCGATCTTAAGCAGGCTGAAGAGGCGGGGGGTATAGATCAGTACAGTTTCTCCCGTAACCGGGATATCTGCGCCTTTTTCATTCTTCTGAACGGCGGTGATTTTCAGGGTCCGGATGGAATCCTCGGTACTGAAGAAGAGGCGTATCCTGGCGGGTTTTGCGCTGAGTGAAGCTTCGGCGGCGGGATATTTTCCGCTACCTGCAAAGGTCGCTGAATACGATATGACCCCGTTTTTATCGGCGGGCAGTCCGGCCCAGGCCACTTTGCATACAGCGATTCCTTCCTGGTTGGTTTTTATCGTACCCACGGGGGTAGGATTTTCGCCGGAAAGTGCAGCAAAACTGACAGGGGCATTTTTCAGTGCTAGCGGAATATCTCCTTTGGTGATACTCAGTGTGGCTGTCAGGATGACCGAATCGGCGTCGCAAAGGTAATTCAAAGCAAGTTTTGAAGTGATTTCCGTGTTTACCGAATCAGATTGCCCGCGGGTCGTCAACCCGGGATTTAGCAGCAGGATTAATCCCAGGACCCGTAGGAGGATCATGGAGGGGGAGGTTCTTTTCATGGGGTCGGCATTTCACGTGATTAAACCACGACTTCTTCTTGTTTTTCCTGACCTTTAAGGCCGTGAACTGGAACAATGGTCACAAATTTTGATGCCAGGGTGAAGAGGAGACAGAAAACCGCAACTCCGGCTGCGGTAAGGCTCCACTCCACCCAGGTGGCCGTGTATGTGTGCCATGCGGGCCGCTCATCCTGGATGGGAAGGTAGGGCGATTCAAGGGTGGGTACGACGATCAGGTACCGGTTCAGCCAGAGGGCAATGATCACGATCACTGCCGTGACGGTGATGTTGGTGATGGTGCGGAGGCGGGCGATTCCCACCACCAGGAGGGGCAGCAGAACGCCGATGTAGTTGGAAATGATAAAGGGCCAGTAGAATTCCCGGAACAGAAGTTGGATCAGTTGCTCGTCGTTCTTTTCGGAACCGTACCATTTGGTCAGGTAATCGCTGAAGGTAAAATACCCGAAAAAGGCGGCCAGGACCAGCATAATGACCCCGACGGCCACGAAATGCTTCCGGGTGATGTATTCTTCGAGGTGGTATATTTTTCTGAAGGCCCACATGCAAAGGATGAGTACGGCGCTTCCCGAATATACGGCAGCGATCACGAAATAGGGGCCAAAAATGGTGCTGTGCCAGCCCGGCTGCAGCGTTACGCTGAAGATCCATGCCAGCACCGAGTAAACGATGATGGCGATTGCGATGACCATGGCCGCCATGATGTCGGTGGCCCGGTTGAGTCTCAGCTGTTGTTCGGGGGTTCCCGTATAACCGAGGGCAAGGATCTTGTAAAGCTTCATTCTCCATCGGGGCAGTTTCAGAAACTGGTCGTCACGCAGGGTAGCCAGGTCGCGGAGCAGGGAGAGGTAGAGGAAGATAAAACAGCCGAAGATATCGGTGGAGATGGCGATAACGTCCCAGGTGATTGGTGACTGGATGCGTCCGAAGAGGACGAGGTAAGGCAATTTGTCGAGACGTCCTATGCAGAGCAGGATGAAGCAGGGGCCGATCAGAAGGGCGATGATGGTGATGAACTCGGCCATCCGGATGATCGGTTTCCGCCAGGCCGTGCGGAAGAGGTGGAGGGTGCCTGAGATAAGGGCGCCGGCATAACTGATCCCCATAAAGAAGATGAAGTTCACGATATATACTCCCCAAACGACATTATCCCGCATCCCGGTCACCTCGTGACCCAAAAGGACTTGCTGAAGAAAAGCATAAAACCCCAGTCCGATCACGGCCACGAGGAAGAATATCCACGCATAGCCCAGGAAGGAGGTTTGTTCAAGTTGCGGGGCGAATTCACGCAAGGGAGTTTTTTCCTGAGGATCCATGGCTATTTGCTTTTGTTTTGAATATAGGGTGTTTCTTTATACCGGTCGGTGATCTCCGGAGCAAGATCGCTGAATCCGCGTTCGACCTCGAACTGCCTTTCGACGGGAGGCAGGTAATAAACACAGGGCCTTGTTCCAAGCGTTTCAAGGTAGCGGTAGCCGGCACGGTCGCTGATGAGTTTGCTGAACTGGTAGGTTTCGGTACCGTTGGTCACCGTATCCTCATCGACATCGCCAAAATAGATCACTCCCATGGGACAGGCGGAAGCACAATAGGGGAGTTTGCCCACGCGCACGAGGTCGGGGCAGAAGTCGCATTTCGACACGGTGCCTTCTTTTCCGGGGCTGCTGGCTTCGGGGGAATAGGGTTCCTTGTCTTCATCGAATTCGGGGTAGTGTTTCCATGCGAAGACCCGGGTGGAATAGGGGCAGCCGGTCATGCAGAATTTGCATCCGATGCATCGTTCATTGTCGATCAGCACGATCCCGTCGCTCCGCTTGTAGGTGGCGCCTACGGGACAAACGCTGACGCACAGGGGATTGTCGCAGTGAAAACAGGGTTTCGGGAACCAGTAGGGGGAGGTTTTTTCCGAATCCTGGAGCAGGTAAACCTTGATGAACTCCTGGCTTTTCGGAAGGTGATGACCTTTCTGGCAGGCCTCCACGCATTTTCGCGCGTTTTTGCATTTGGCCAGGTCGATCACCATCACGAACTTCTTTCCGGGGATCCCTTTGTGCGATTCTTCACGGGAAACGCGGGGGAGTTGAAGAAGCCCGCGATCCACCTCCATGATGTCGCCGTCGGTGGTCAGCACCTTGACCTTTTCGCCCGTTTCGGTGGCGGTGGCATCGACATAGGCTGCGACCAGTCCGCCTCCGGCCACGATCCCTGCGCCGAGAAGCCCTTTTTTGAGAAAGTCGCGGCGTGATTTTTTCCGGTCATTATTCAATTCTTCTTCCACGTTTTTTGGATTAATGTGATTCATGATACCCGGTGATCATGCTTTTGAAATTGCTCAGTGGGTTTTTTCCGATGGTACAGAAATAAATATGCACGCACATAATGATGCTGATGCAGAATCCGGCCACAATATGGAGCAGGTCGGTAAGGTCGAGCCCGCTGAATCCGAAAAAGCTGTTCACGGTGATCTCCGGGTACAGGAGCCCCCACCCGGAGAGGATGACAAAAGGCACGAAGCCGTACATGAGTACCACGTACGTGACCTGCTGGAGGGGGTTGAATTTTTCCTCTTCGCTGACGGGGAACGGAGCCGGGTCTTTCCGGAAGATGCCGACTGTATAGTAAATGAACTGTTTTTTCAGGCGCTCGAAAAAGCCTTTCACCGGAATCACGTAATGTGCCCCGTTGGATGTGAAAAGGTTGCCGATAAAGAAGATGACATAGCTGATGGTCAGCAGAATACCGGCGATATTATGTACAGAGACCGCGGCATTGAATTTCACGACCGTATTGGGGTTGGAGAACTGGATGCTCAGGCCCGTGATGATCAGGATCAGGCAAAGCAGCGCGTTGGCCATGTGCCAGACCCGTGTCCAGACCGGGTACAGGTATAATCGTTCGTCGTTCGGGTTCATAGAGTTTATTTGTTTTTGATTCGCAGGACGGCATGGATCACGATGACCATCAGGGTCATTCCGAAGAGAACCAGGCTAATGATATTCAGTGTGTTGCTTTTATCGGGGCCGATCGAAGTGGAGTCGCTGGAAAGCAGCCCCATGATCAGGCCTTTTTTCTGGATCTTTTCACTGACCTGGTATTTGTACAGGGAAGCGTAGAGAATGGAGTTCTGGGAATGGCAGGATTCACATTTTCTGACCGCCTGGCTTTTGGGCACGATATGATGGGCCACCACCAAGGTATCCTCGTTCTTTGCATGACATTCGATGCACCGGACATTGGTAAAATGGGAAGCCTGGTTCGGCAGCCATTCGTGTTTCTGCAGGATGCTGGGCTTGGCCTTGGTGGTGAGCATCTGGTAGTTATCGGCATCGGCATGGCAATGGAGACAGATCATATTGTCGTAGGTAATGGTCTCTTTCAGGTTCTCCGTGGTCCTTGCCGTGATTTTATAGGTGTGGGCGTTGTGGCACATCCAGCAGGTGAAGTCTTCACTGTGTTTTTCGGAATGCACGCTGGCCTGGAATTCCGCGTCGACCTGCTCGAACTTGAACCTGGCATATTTTTCATCTCCGCCGTGGCAATCGATGCAATTCGCCTTGGCTTCCATGCGGAGATTCCCGGCATGCGGGAAGGTGGCATAATCTTCGGAATGGCAGTCGGTGCATTTAAATTCCCGGTGGTTGGAGGCGTAGAAGACATTGCGGTCCATGATCAGTTCATTGTACATCCTTTTCGTCACCGTTTTTTCCGACTCCGGGTTCTGGTAGGAGTATTTTGGCTGGCCGTGGCAGATCAGGCACTTTTCGTTCTCTTCGGCATTCTTGAATTTCGTGAGATCGATTTTTACAGGTTCCTCCTTCTCAGGCTGCAGAGATTGCCCGACGGGCGTCTCGGAGGTTTTGACGAGGGCGTAAGCCAGGCTGAAAACCAGCAACAGTACCAGGACGACCCAGGCGGGCCGGACATTTGCTTTATAAACCATGGGAACAGTGTGAGTAGTTACTTCGTGTTTTCCGGGTAAATGAAATGGGTGTTAACAGGCAAGCCCGCGAACACCCATTTCATGATTTAATGGAATGACATTGCCATCCGCTTACTTCTTAAACGTACGCATGTAGCCGACGAGGTCCCAGCGGTCTTTGGCATCGGGGATCTTCTTTTCGTAGGCGGGCATTTCGTCGCGGCCTTTGTTGGTGCGGAAGAAAAGTTCTCCGTCGGTGCCGGCCTGGAAGGCTGCGGAGGAGAAATCACCGGCAAAGGTCTTCAGTCCGGCCGCCTTGGGTCCGTCGCCGAGGCCCTTGCTGCCGTGGCACGATTTGCAATGCTTGGCCCAGAGTTCCTTGCCGTTGGCGAGGTCTGCTTTGCCGGGGGCTTTCATGTTTTTATCCTTGTCGGCAACGGGCCAGGGTTTTGCCTTGGCTTGCTGGGCCTGGGCTGTATTGCCCAGTACGAACATGACGACGATGGCTGCGGTAAGCATCACGGTCGCGATTTTCTGCATGGTTTTCATTGTTAGGATTTGTTGGTTAATGATACATGGAATAGTTGAAATTAAAGCTAAAAAGTCCACAGACGGGTGATGTTGAACCCGAACAGGATGAACCCGTTATAGGGATTGTTGTAGTTATACATCACGGTTTCCTGCGGTACAAGACCATTGGCCGAGGTCACATAGACCTGGAAGGCATGGGTGCTGGTGGAAATTTCGACGCCAAGTCCCGCATTGGGCCACGGGGCGGTGTTCAGGTAGGTGAAAACCGGCTGGGAGTAGCTCAGCATAATGGAGGTTTGCGGGCTGATCTTGATCCTGCCGATCCCGGATATGTTGATGTTGTCGTTTTTCATCCCGTTGGCATGGTTGAATGCCATTTCGGCCTGGTCCACCAGGTTATAGTGAACCCAGGATATGCCGAGCTGGGCCGAAAACTGCTTGCAGAAACGCCGGGAGAACATGACCTCGGCAAAGTAGGAGAAGCGGTGGGAGGCTTTGAATGTCTGGTCGAAGAGGGAAGAAAGGTCACGCTGGTTGGCTCCGGATAGGCCGGACGCCTGGTTGTAGGTGATGTAGTCCATCCCGTACAGGGTGTCGTTCTGGACGATCTGGCCCTGGATATTGGCCCTGAAGGAGGAATCCTGCACAAGGGATCCGTAGTCGAGGTCGGACGACAATTTATTGTTTCCCAGGAACGATTTGTTCCGGCAGTCGAGTGCCACATTGCCGAAGAGGGTGATGTTGACCGGGAATCCGCCTTTTCGCTGGCGGGCCAGGATGTACTTCACGCTGAGGTCCTGCATCCTTTTGAATTTCGTGGTTCCGAACCCGATCTGCAGGTCTTTGGTGAGGGTGTAGCTGAACCCGATCCGTATGTTGGAGGATCCCCAGATGCCCCAGAGGTCCGACCACTTTTTCTGGAGTGTGCCGAAGTCGTGCTGAATGACCAGTTCGAGGGTTTTAGCCGGGGGGAGGCAGACGGTTTGGTCTGCGATGAAATAGTTGCTTTCGAAGGAGGGCTTTTCCACGGGTTTCTGTTCCGGTTGTTCCGGAATGGAATCCTGAGCAATTACCGTGCCAGCGCTACTGAACAGGAAGATGGAACCAAGCACCCACCGTTTTATTAAATCCAAAGTATTTGTATGCATTTCGGTATGATGTTAAATGTGAATAGTCCGGTTAATTGTTCTTCGCACCCTGGCGGATCCATTTATAGGTCGAGTCGACATTGGCCCTGTTGCAATATTGAGCCATGCTGCCGCCGGTTGCCATGGATTTGTAGAGTGTGCTGTTGGCGGGCACTATGGTATCGATCATTCCCGGGATGCTCATGAGCGACTGGTAGGATTTGCCCTCTTTAAGGACAGGCGGGGTTTGGCCGACTCCATGGCAGAAGGCGCATTTGGCGGTGAAGATGGGTTGGATCTCTGCGGCAAAGCTGATCTGGTTTTCGGTCGGCGAGATCGGGGGGGCCGGGGGAGCCGGGGGATCGGGGATGATCAGGTCGCTGGTGCAGGATGCCAGGACAACGGCCATGAACAGGATGGAAACAAGAGATTTTAACCTTTTCGATTGCATAGCGGGTTGTTTTGGATTTAAACAGTTGATAACAATGCGTGGTGACTTCGTAAAGATAATAAAAAACAGGCATTTAATCGAAAAAAGGCTTCAGGGTTGCCTGAAGCCTTTTTTCCGATCTGAATTCATTGTTAGAAACCGGCCGCGGTCAAGGCTTCTGTGGTATTGGTCAGAAGCGCCCGTACGTAGCTGGTGTTGTGGATACCCAGGCTGTATTCACGCAGGCAGAACTGGAAGTTGACGAGGGCTCCGGTCTGCACCATCAGCAGCTTGGGGAATTTCGGTTTCCCGAGATTGGTGGCCTTCTGGTCGGCGGTCCAGGACCCCGAGGGGTAGGGATTCCTCCAGGCTCCGCCGGGGTTCGACGACGGGTCGTAGATGTTGAGGTAGCCATCGTAGTTGCCCGTGGTAACACCAGCCCAGAGATTGGAAGCGGCGTCGGTCTCCTTGTGCAGGATGTCGGTGCCGTTGCCGCAGGCGTTGATCTTGGCAGCCAGTCCGTCGAGCAGTCCCTTGATCTCGGTGCGGGTGTTCTTCCACTTCGCCGAAGTGGCATCCAGCGGCGCCAGGTTGTGACAGCCTTCCACGTTACAGCCATTGAAGTTCCATGTGGTGCTGCTGCCCAGGGCGGATTCCTTGGCGTTGCGCATGTTGAAGGCGTGTCCGCCGGCGATTCCCACCATCGGGTCGGCCATATGGCAGTCCTGGCAGGAGGCGAGGGCGGTGTGCGGAGAGTTGGTGTAAGGCACGGAACCGGCATATTCGATGCCGCCCATCCCGGCGTACACGGCGCTGACCGTGCCATAGTGCACATGCATGCGGTAGGAGGGCCGCAGCATGGTGTTGGTGGCTCCGGTGGTGCTGTCCCACATCACCGCCAGCGGGAAGTTCTTCACGCTGTCGTAGTTCAGCAGACGGCCGGCGGGGTCGTTACCGCAGGTGAGCGGACGCGGCTGGTGGCATTTCACGCAGAGGTTGCTGCGTCCTTCGTCGGCTGCAAGGTTGATCGTCTTGGCTCCGCCCCACATGGTCATGGCAACCGGTGCGGTAGTCGTGAGCGCCAGGTCGGTGGTGGCATAGGTGGTGTGCAGGCTGCTGTGGCAGGTGTAGCATCCGATCTCGCCGAAGGTGTTCGCCGAATTGGCCACATACTGATTTGCCCATTTCCCGTTGGTGAATGTAAAATCACTCGGAGTATTGTTGTCCACCACGTAAAGGAACGCCTTGTGTTCGTGGCAGGGGGCGCAGGTGGCATTACCGGCCTCTTCGAAAGCCGCTTCTCCCCAGTTGTGCTTGGACATTTCAAATTCCACCGCGATGGCATCGACAACAGCCTTGGCGTGGCAGAGCTTGCAAGTTTCGTTGGCGTCTTTCCCGTTCGTGCCGTCTTTTCCGGCGGGACCGGCAACCCCCTGGACGCCCTGCGGGCCTTCCTTCGTGCAGGAAGCCAGGAACATTGCACCGGCCACGATTATCATTCCGGCAGCAAAGAAGAATTTGTGAAGTTTTTTCATAATCATACAGTTTTCGTTAATAATTACGCAGCTGACAACTTGTGCAATTTGTTTCGGGAACAAAAGTATCGAAGAATAGTTCCCTGCCTGTTGATAAGTCGGTGAGATTTGTTAATAATGTAACTGATATATCTCAATCCAGCATTGATATATATCAATCTATCTACACACGGCCATATGAAACGGCCTTTGCTAAGAGAAAACAACGGAGGCGGAATGGAATTCCTGTTAGCGGATTATCAACCGGTTTCGCTGATCTGGCGCAGCTGTTTCACATTCAGTACCTCCAGGGTGTTGCCCCGGAGGGTGAGAATTCCCTCCTCTTTGAACTCTTTGAGGATCCGGATGGCGCTCTCCTTCGACATTCCAGACAGGTCGGCCAGGTCCTGTCTCGAAATGGTCATTTCGAAGGGATTCTGATGGTAGATCTTTTCGTACAGATAGAAAATCGCGTCGGCGATCCTGCCGTGCATCTGTTTCTGGGTAAGGTTGACCATCTGGTCGAAATTGAAAATGGCCTGCAGGGAAACCCTTTTGATAAATTCTTCGGTAAAGTCGGGGTTTTCGCGGATCAGTTTCTTGAAAATATTCACGTCGACCAGGCAGGCGGTGCTGTCTTCCACCGCGGCAGCGGAGTAATAATGACGGTTATCGACGTAAATGCCGGGTCCGAATATGTAGTCGACCGGCCTGACCAGTGCGAGGATCAGGTTTTTGCCATAGCCTTCGATATAGATCTTGGCCAACCCGGAGGTGATGCAGACAAAATAGGGGGAAGGTGTACCTTGTTTAAAAATGATCTCCCCCGCCTTGTAGCTGACCTGGAACCGGCTGCTGTTGATCAGCTCCAGCTCAAAGGGGGAGAGATGGTTAAAAATGGAGGACTTGCAGTTGCAATCCACGCAATTTGAATGATTATGGGGTTTGTTCACCATTCGTTCGAAAAGCCGTTCCAGATAGATCAGGTTGACAAAAATAGCACTAAATTGACCTAAAACAAATTTTCAGGCAATTTTTATCAACGAAACCTTTGACATTTGTCAATTTACAACAGGTTTCGGGTGGCCAGGAACCGGGCGATCTGAACTGCGTTGGTGGCGGCGCCTTTCCTCAGGTTGTCGGCGACGATAAAGAGGTTGAGGGAATTGGGCTGTGACTCGTCACGACGGATGCGGCCGACAAAAACCTCGTCTTTCCCCGACGATTCCAGGGGCATCGGGTAAATGTTGTTTTTTACGTCATCGCGTACGATCACTCCCGGGAAACTGCTCAAGAGTAGAAATATATCGGCAAGGTTGAAATCCCTTTCGAACTCAATGTTCACCGCTTCGGAGTGTCCGCCGAAAACAGGAACGCGCACGATGGTTGAAGTCAGCCGGATGGATGGATCATCCAGGATCTTTCTTGTTTCGTTCACCAGTTTCATCTCTTCCGTGGTGTACCCGTTATCCAGGAAATCACCGCCGTGGGGAAAGAGATTCAGGTCGATCGGATGTGGGTAAGCGCGTTCACCTTCGATCCCCTTTCGTTCATTTTCGAGTTGCCGGACAGCTTTGGCACCCGTTCCCGTGACCGACTGGTAGGTGGCTGCCACCACGCGCCGGATCCGGTACCGGGCATGCAGGGGGGCAAGAACCATGACCAGCTGGATCGTCGAACAGTTTGGGTTGGCGATGATTTTATGATCCCGGGTCAGGATGCCGGCGTTGATTTCGGGAACCACCAGGGGAATTTCGGGAACCATCCGCCAGGCGGAAGAGTTGTCGATCACGGTGATGCCGGCTGCGGCGTAACGGGGCGCCCATTCCTTCGATGCGGCGCCGCCTGCCGAGAAAATGGCCACAGCGGGGCGTTGGGCAATCGCTTCTTCATGCGATCGGATGATAAGGTGCCGGTCCTTGTAAGAAAGGGTTGTACCTACTGATTTTGGGGAGGCAACGGCGATCAGGGTCTCGGGCCAGAACGCATGTTCGTCAAGCACTTTCAGGATCTCGCGGCCCACCAGTCCGGTGGCGCCGACGACGGCCATTTTCATCGCGTGGGGATTTGGAGGCAAAGGTAAGGAAATGTGCTGATGTGCTGATGAAAGAGTTATGGGGTGATCAAGCGGACAAGCGGACGGGCAGACACATGAGAGAATTTTTCAACAGGCGTATCACCTTTTGCATTTTTCCGGATTAAGCGGAAAAAACATGACACGAAATTTCAGCATTGCCTGCATTGTCTGGATTTCTTGCAATGCCTGCATTCCAGGCACGGCTTTCGCCCAGGTCACAGACGATTTTTCGGACGGAGATTTCATAAAAAACCCGGCCTGGTCAGGAGATACGGCGAAGTTTGAGGTCAATACATACGGGCAGTTGCATCTGCGTACGGAAGGGAGCGACACTTCCATCCTGGCCACCCCTTTTTCCTGTGTTCCGGACGCCGAATGGCGATTCTGGGTGAAAATGTCATTCAACACTTCGGCCAATAACTATACCCGGGTCTGCCTCTCTGCCGATACCGCGGATCTCTCGCTGATGCAAACCGGGTATTACCTGCAGGCCGGCGGCATCGGAGATTCGTTGTCCGTGGTTCGCACCGAGCAGGGTACGCCCCGGGTTCTGTACCGGTTCGTGCATTACCGGACCAATCACTCCACCAACCTGTTCAGGGTCAGGATCACCCGGGACCATTCCGGGTGGTGGTCGGCGCAAATCGATACCACGGGAGGGGAGGGGTACTTTCCCGACGGGACATTTTTTGATGATTCGTTCCTTCCGGCCAGGTGGCTGGGGGTGGTGTGCCGGTACACCCAGAGCAATGCCTCAAAATTCTATTTCGACGATTTTTATGCAGGGCCCCTGGTCGTCGATTCCATTCCACCGTTCGTAAATTCTGCGGAGGCAATCACGCCGTTAACTGTGCGGATCACCTATTCGGAACCGGTGAACCGGACACAGGCGGAGGATCCGGTCAACTACAGGCTGGCCGGCCAGGGAGAGGTACCCGATTCAGTCCGGGCAGACCCGCTTCAGGAGAATTCATTCATTCTTTATCCGGGCGGGCCTCTGCCGGAGGAGATGCCGGAAAACTTGAGCATCAGGGAGATCTGCGACCTTGCCGGAAACCGGATGGCGGATACGATGGTGACAGTTCTTTACCACCGACCGAAGGCGTACGATTTGCTGATCGACGAGATCCTCGCCGATCCCGATCCGCCCGTCGCTCTTCCGCCGGGGGAATTTGCTGAACTATTCAACCGGTCGGACTTCCCGGTCAACCTGGCCGGGTGGTCCATCACCTCCGGCGGATACACCAAAACTTTTACTTCTCTGACGTTACAACCTAAAGAGTATGCCGTGGTTGCCAAAGATTCGGCGTATATGTCATACGGAAAAGCTGCCCTTCTTTTCACCAGCAGCTATTCGATCCCGAATGACGGGGCCGCGTTGATCCTCAGGGATGACTCGGGACGAGTAATCCACTCCGTGAATTATGATCCGGATTGGTTCCGGGGGATGTTCAAGGAGGAGGGGGGATGGTCGCTCGAAATGATCGACCCGGGCAATCCCTGCGGATGCGGGGACAACTGGGTTCCCTCGGAGGATCCGTCGGGAGGCACCCCGGGCAGGAAAAACTCGGCCGGTGGCAACCATCCCGATGAGGCGCTACCGTATGTTATCAGCGCCTGGATTTCGGGGCCTGCAGAAGTCGGGGTGACCTTTTCGGAAGCCATGGACAGCGCTTCGATGTTGGATCTGTCTGCCTGGAGGGTGCACCTGGACGACAGCCTGTACCTGCCCGTTGGGGTGAAACCGGATGCCCCGGATTTTACGCGGGCGACCCTGTTCTTTCCCGGCGTTTTTCAGGCAGCCCGGAAGTATGGGCTGAGATTGTCCGCAAGCATACACGATTGTGCCGGCAATGCCGTCGACACTTCGGTTGAAGCCCGGTTTGCCATTCCGGAGCAGGTTTCGGCCCGCGACCTGGTCATCAATGAAATCCTTGCGGATCCGGAATCCGGAGGGGCCCGCTTCCTTGAAATTTTCAACCGTTCCGAAAAAGTCGTCGATCTGAGAACCGTGGTCTTTTCGGGAGAGGAGTCAGCCGGAGGATTCCCGGTCGACCCCGTTCAACTCACTCCGGAAGGGAGACTGTTGTTCCCGGGGGAATATGCGGTGATCACTCCTGATCCCACCGATATCTGCCGGCGGTACTACCGTTCCGTTGCCCGGTCCATGCTGGAGATGGATGAATTTCCGGTACTCGGCAGTGACTCGGGAACGGTTTTTCTCGCCCGGTACGACAACCTGGAGGTGATCGACCGCGTGAAGTACCGGGAATCGATGCACTATCCCTTGCTGATCACAACGGAAGGAGTATCGTTGGAGCGAACGGATCCCGAAATGTCGTCGGAGAACCCGGGTAACTGGCATTCCGCAGCGGAGACGGCAGGTTTTGGCACGCCCGGGTGTCTCAACTCGCATTCGGCGGCTATTCCGGCGGGAGATGGTGGGTTGGAGCTGGATCCGGAGGTCTTTTCGCCGGATAACGATGGCCGGGACGACCTGTTGCGGATCGTTCTCCGCACGCAGGAACCCGGTCAAACGCTGACCCTGGTGATCTATGATTCCCGGGGGAGGAGAGTCAGGCAATTGGCCGACAATGTGCTAACCGCCGATACGGATGTTTTTACATGGGATGGTATGGACGGGAATGGCGACCGGGCCTCCCGGGGATTCTTCATCGTGGTGGCCGAACTGCATAAGCCCGGCGGAAAAACAACGAGGTGGAAGAGAACGGCAGTGCTGGCCCTTCCTTAGATCGTGGCCGATGCAATGCAGGCGATGCAGATCTTCACGCCGGGGATCTCTTCGAGTGCGTGGATGCATGACTCGAGCGTCGCCCCGGTGGTGATCACATCGTCGACCAGCAGCACCTGTTTTCCGGCCCACTCTTCGGGTCGGTTCACGCGGAAGATCTCATGCACATTCTGATACCGGCTGAACCGGGATTTCCGGGTCTGGGTTTGTGTCGCTTTTACCCGGACCAGCAGGTGCCGGTGAACCGGGATTTTCATGATATTCCCAAGTCCGATCCCGAACTGCTCGCTCTGGTTATATCCGCGTTTCATGTAACGTTTTTTGTGCAGCGGTACCGGAACAATCACATCCGACGAGTTAAAAAGGGGGGCATATTTCAGTGATTCTCCGTACATCTCGCCCAGGAAGATGCCGATATCTTTTCTCCCTTTGTATTTCAGTTGATGGATCAGGCGCTGAACTTTTCCTCCTTTGTGGAAATAGAGAAATGCGGCTCCCGTGATAATTTCGGCACGTCCCCAGAAGAGGATGGTCACCGGGTTTTCTGCCGAAAAGTGGAACTGGGTCCGGGGAAGGTGGTAGTCGCACAGGGTGCACAGCCCTTTTTCATGTTTCCAGAGGCTGTTGCCGCAGGCCGGGCAGATGCGCGGAAAGACCAGGGAGATGAAGTCGGATAAGTATCGCATGGATTTTTCTGTTTAATCGGCCGAAGGGGCGAAAGGTGATACCGGTTTGGAAAAAAAACTGTAGGTTTGATCAAAATTTGGGAGGAATGCAGGGAAAAGCCTTGCTGGAAGTCTGTGATCTCACGGTCCGGTTCCGTGAAGGGGCAGGATCCGTGACGGTGGTTGACCGGTTGTCGTTCTCGCTGATGGAATCGGAGACCCTGGCGGTGGTGGGAGAATCGGGTTCGGGAAAGACGGTCACTGCGCTGGCGATCCTGAAGCTGATCACCAGTCCGCCGGGCGAAATTGGATCGGGGAGTATCCTGTTCTGCGGAAAAGGCGGAGAGCCGGTCGATCTGCTTCAGCTGGATGATCAGGAGATGCAGAAGATCCGGGGGAGGTTCGTGTCGATGGTATTCCAGGAGCCGATGACCTCGCTCAACCCGGTCTTCACTTGTGGCGAGCAGGTTTCCGAATCCCTCCGCCTTCATCTGGGCATGAAAAAAAAAGAGGCCCGAGGGAAGGTCGTGGAGCTCTTCCGCGAAGTCCTTCTGCCCCGGCCCGAAGAGGTTTTCCGGGCGTATCCGCACGAATTGTCGGGCGGCCAGAAGCAGCGGGTGATGATCGCCATGGCGATCGCCTGCAACCCGGCGGTGCTGATCGCCGACGAACCCACCACAGCGCTTGACGTTACGGTGCAAAAGACCATTCTCGAGCTGATGAAGAGCCTGCAGGTAAAGCGGAAGATGAGCATTATTTTTGTGACCCACGACCTTGGGATCGTGGCGGGGTTTGCCGACAGGGTATTGGTGATGAACAAGGGAAAAATCGTGGAGTCGGGGTTCGTGGATAAAGTTTTTCGCCATCCTCAGCATCCGTACACCCGCGGGCTGCTTGCCTGCCGTCCGCCGATGAACAGCCGACCGGTGCGGTTGCCGACGGTTGCCGACACCCTGACGGGGTCCCCCCACCCCGACGGGGTCCCCCCACCCCGACAGGGTCCCCCCACCCCGACAGGGTGGATCACCCCGGAAGAACGGAGAGCTGACCATGAACGGATCTATTCCCGCGAACCGGTTCTGAGGGTCGAAGGTGTGAGCAAGACCTACGGAAAGTTCAGGGCCCTCGACACCGCCGACCTGCTGGTCTGGCCCGGTGAAACCCTGGGCATCGTCGGGGAGTCGGGCAGCGGGAAGACAACCCTGGCACGCGTCGTGCTGGAACTGATCCCGCCGACGGATGGCCGCATCTTCTACCGCCAAGAGGAGATCACCCGGATCACCCGCGGCCAGATGAAGAGCCTGCGCAAAGACCTGCAGATCATCTTCCAGGATCCCTATTCCTCGCTAAACCCCCGACTGACGGCCGGCCAGGCGATCCTGGAACCGATGAAGGTGCATAAACTGCACGGTAACGATAAAAACCGGGTGGAAAAGGTCAACGAGCTGCTGCACAAAGTAGGGCTGGCCCCTGCCCATTTTCATCGTTATCCCCACGAATTCTCCGGCGGTCAGCGGCAGCGGATCTGCATCGCCAGGGCGCTGGCCGTGGAGCCGAAGCTGGTGATCTGCGACGAGTCGGTTTCGGCCCTCGACGTCTCTATCCAGGCACAGGTGCTCAACCTGCTGAACGACCTGAAGAGGGAGTTCGGACTGACCTACATCTTCATCTCCCACGATCTGTCGGTGGTCAGGTACATGTCGGACCGGCTGATCGTGATGCGCGGAGGGAAGATCGTCGAAGCGGGTGAAGCCGATGCGGTGTATGCCAACCCGAAAACGGAGTATACAAAGATGTTGCTGGAGGCGGTGCCGGGGGGCTGGGGGGGCAAGTGATCAAGAGATCGAGCGGACGAGTGATCAAGTAAAAACAATATTTATGGCAAAGAATAAAAGTACGGCGGGAATTGAGAAGAACGCCTTTGCGCGGACGGTGCTGGATGTCTTCAGGACGAATCCTTACAGCAGTTTCAACTACAAACAGGTTGCGGCAAGGCTGGAGATCCGCGACCGGGCGGGAAAGGACCTGGTGAGCGCAATCCTGGGGCAGCTTTATAAAAGCGGCGACCTTGCCATCAGCAAGAGGGGCAAGTACCAGATCAACAAGGAGAGCCCGGATTACCGGAAGGAGGTGAAGACCTCGCTCACCGGCACGGTCGACATGAAGCAGACCGGCAAGGCCTACGTGATCCCCGACGACCGGTCGGACGACATCTTCATCGCCGCCACCAACACGGGACACGCCCTGCACGGCGACAAGGTGAAGGTATTTCTGTTTCCGCAGCGAAAGGGGCACAAGCGGGAAGGGGAGATCGCGGAGGTGGTCAAGCGGAACCGGAGCCAGTTCGTAGGCATCATCGAGACCTCGAAGAACTTCGCTTTCCTGCGTCCCGACAGCAACACCATGCCGCTCGACATCTTCATCCCCCTCTCCAGGCTGAATGGCGCCAAAAATGGGCAAAAAGTGGTGGCGGTGATCACCGAATGGCCCGAGCAGTCGGCCAACCCTTTCGGCGAGGTGAAGGAGGTGCTCGGGAAGCCCGGCGACGACCGGGTGGAGATGCAGTCGATCCTCGCCGGTATCGATTTTCCGCTATCGTTCTCTGCGCAGGCCGAGAAGGAGGCGGGAGCCTTCCCTGAAGAGATCCCGCAGGAGGAGATTAAAAAAAGACGCGACTTCCGGGAAGTGTTCACCATCACCATCGACCCTGAAGACGCCAAGGATTTCGACGATGCCATCTCGCTGAAAAGGCTGCCCGGCGGAAAGCTGGAGATCGGGGTTCACATCGCCGACGTGTCTTACTACGTGAAGCCCGGCTCGGCCATCGATAAAGAAGCCTACGACCGGGGAACCTCGGTTTATATGGTGGGACGCACGGTGCCGATGCTGCCCGAGCGGCTTTCGAATGGTCTCTGCTCACTGAAGCAGGGGGTCGACAGGTTGTGCTTCTCGGCGGTGTTCGAGATGGATGAAAAGGGGACGGTGCACGACACCTGGATCGGGAAGACCGTGATCCATTCGGACCGGCGGTTTGCCTACGAAGAGGTACAGGCGATCATCGAGTCGGGGAAGGGGGAGTACTGCGAAGAGATCGCCACCTTCAATACAGTGGCCACGGCATTGCGAGGGGAGCGTTTCAAAAAGGGATCGTTCAACTTCGAGACCCAGGAGGTGCGGTTTAAACTCGATGAATCGGGGAAACCGCTCAGCATATACATCCGCGAGATGAAGGATGCCAACAAGCTGATCGAGGATTTCATGCTCCTGGCGAACCGCAAGGTGGCCGAGCACATCGGGAAGAAGAAAGAAAACCAACCGGTGAAGACCTTCGTGTACCGGGTCCACGACGAGCCCAACCCCGAGAAGCTGGAAAATTTTTCGCAGTTCCTTGGGCGGCTGGGTCATAAGGTGAAACTCAACTCGAAGAAATCGCTTGCCGATTCATTCAACCGGCTGTTCGAGGACATCAAGGGAACCGGCACCGAGACGATGATCGAGACGATTGCCATCCGCACCATGTCGAAGGCCTACTATTCGACGCACAACATCGGCCATTACGGGCTGGCGTTCCCCTTCTATTCGCATTTCACCTCGCCCATCCGCCGCTACCCCGACCTGATGACCCACCGGCTGCTTTTCGACTACATGCACGGCGCACCCTCGGCAAAGCAGGAGGAATACGAGCCGATGTGCGAGTTTGCGTCGGAGATGGAGCGCCGGGCGGCCGACGCCGAGCGGATGTCGGTGAAATACAAGCAGGCCGAATACATGCTCGATAAGATCGGGCAGATCTTCGATGCGCGGATCTCGGGGGTGAGCAAATGGGGCATCTTCGCCGAGATTGAGGGGACCCGCTGCGAGGGAATGATCCGGCTGCGTGACCTGGAGGACGATTACTATTACCTCGACGAGGAGAACTACCAGATCATCGGGCAGCGGAACGGGCAGCGGTTCAAACTTGGCGACAGGCTGAAGATCCGGGTCCGGCGCATCGACCTGGCGAGGAAGCAGATGGATTACGGGCTGGTGGATTAGAGCCGGCCGCCCGGGTTTTCCTGTTTCAGACAGGTGTTCAACCGGAAAACCATCGAGAGAGTGAAGGTTAGGATGGGGAGAAAGGAACAGGTTGAATTTTCTTTTCCCCGATCATCGCTTATCTTTGCCTTTCCAACTCCATCCTGACACCAATGAACCGGACTTTTTTCAAAGTATGCGTTTTTTCGGTCACTTCCTTCCTCGTGATCCTTCACTCCCCGATTGCCTCATTCAGCCAATCCCGTCCCGCAGGGCGCGAGATCGTCATCCACCTGCGCGGGGTATACGACAGCAGGTTCAGCCTCCTCGGACTGTCAGGCTCGCGGCTTTTCAAGCCGGTGGTGGAGGTTTCCGGAACAAAGAACGGAGAGACCGCACGCCTGCAGGTGCCGGCCGGCGAGATCCCCTCGGAATTCGTGCTGCGGTGCGACTACCGCGAAAAAGAGACCGACACACCGTATCCTTCGGAGAAGACGATCTTCATGAACAACCAGGACCTGGAGCTTTGGATCAGTCCCAAGTACAGCAACAACCCCGACAGCACCTGGTTCCAGAAGGGAGAGACGGAGAATGCCACCTTTTTCAAATTCTCCGGCGAAAACGGAGCGCGCAAGGAAAAACTGGGGGTCCTGCAGCAATTCCTCATGAATTACGACGACACCAGCTCTGCCCTGTTCAAACAGGCGATCACCGAATATGAGCAGCGCCGTGGACAGTACAACGCATGGCTGCAGGAGCAGCGCACCCGCGACAGCGCCCTGTTCATCAGCAACCTGTACGGTTTCCAGTGGGTGCCGCAGATCCCCTGGACCGGCACGGAGAAAGACCGCGTAAGAAGCCTGATCCGGAGCTATTTCGACGGCATCGACTTCGGCAACCCCATGCTGTTAAGGACCGCCTCCATCTTCAAGTGGATGGACAGCTACGTGAACCTTCACGGGCAGCTCGCCACCACCGTTGAGCTGCGCGATTCGCTTTTCCCTGCGGCCGGCCGCAACGCCATCGAAAAAGCGAAGAACGGTCATCCCAAGGTGTACGGCTGGATGGTCGATTATTTTTTCAGGGGCTACGAGCAGAACGGCATCGACGCGGGCACCAGGATGCTGCAACCCTATCTCGACGATCCCAACTGCCTCACCTCCAAACGCATGGAAATTGAGCGGCGGCTGAAAGGAATGGAGACCCTGACCCCCGGTGCCGATGCACCCGGCTTCTCGCTCCCCGATCCCGACGGCGGCACCTTCGATTTTTCATCTTTCAAAACAAAGACCAGGTACATTTTGTTGTTTTTCTGGTCGGCCGACTGCAGCCACTGTGCCGAGATGGCGGGACAGATCTACCCGTGGCTGGAGGAGCCGGCACAGAAAAAAAAGGTTGATGTGGTGGCCGTCAGCCTCGACGAGACCGAGACAGAGATCAATAAATGGCAGGAAAAAAGGCCCACTCTGCCCGGCTGGAAGCACCTGCGGGCGGCCGAGGGGGTGCGCAGCCAGGTGGCGGCCGATTATTACATCCTGGCCACGCCCGTGATGGTGCTGATCGATGCCAAAACCCGGAAGGTAGTGGCGTTGCCCAATGCGTTGCCGGAATTGATCAAATCCGTTCAATAATTTCAAGCCAGCTTCTTCCTCTCAACGAGGTCGAAAAAGGTCTTGTGGTAAGTTTCGCTCACGGGGATGTACTGGTCGCCGATCTTGATGCGGTTGCGTTCGATCGACTCGATCTTGTCGAGGGCGATGAAATAGGATTTGTGAACCCGGCAGAACTGAGGTTCCTTCAGCACTTCCTCCAGTTTCCGGGCATTCATCAGCGTCATGATCCGGCGGGTTTTCGTGACGATCCGCCAGTAGTCGCCCATTCCTTCCACATAGAGCACATCGCCGTGCTCGATGCGCTCCATGCGCGTTTCGGTCTTCACAAAGAAAAAGGTGGGTTCGGGCGCTTTGGCCTTTCCGCTGTTCTCTGACTTCGGGGTCCCGGCATCGAGTTGCATCCGCTCGCATACCTTGTTGACCCCCTTGATGAAGCGTTCGAACGAAATGGGTTTGAGCATGTAATCGATCACGTCGAGTTCGAAACCCTGGATGGCATACCGTTCGTAGGCAGTGGTGAAGATCACGTAAGGACGGGTCTTCAGGGCATTCAGGAGCTGGATGCCCGTGAGTTCTTCCATCTGGATATCGAGGAAGATCAGGTCGACCGGGTTGGAACGGATGTACTCGATCGATTCGATGGCGTTGTCGAAGGTCCGCAGCAGGTTCAGGAACGACACTTTCGAGCAGTAGTCTTTCATAATGTCGAGCGCCAGGGGCTCATCGTCGATGGCAATGCAGTTGATCATCATATATCGAGGGTTAGCAGTGCATGAAAAGTCTCTTCGTCGGCCGTCGTCACCAGCTCGTGTTGTCCCGGGTATAGCAGGTTCAGCCTGCGGCGGATATTGGCCAGCCCGATGCCGCCGGCCTGGTCGCGGGAAGCCAGCGTATTTTTTCTGATATAATTGGTCACTTCGAAACGGATCTTTACGGAGCTTACCTCCAGGTTGATCCGGATCCCCGGAGTGGCGACACTCCGGCTGCTGTGTTTAAAGGCATTCTCAACAAAGGGAATGAGCAGCATAGGGGCAATGGTTCGGCCCTCCATATTGCCCGAAACGGTCAGCTCCACGAAATCGGCATGCCGGATGCGGAGTTTCTCGAGCTCGATGAAGCTTTTCAGGTATTCCACCTCCTTTTCGAGCAGCACCTGGTCGGTGGTGGCGTCGTAGAGCATGTACCGCATGATGGCCGACATCCGCATCACCGCTTCCGGGGCATCTTCCGATTTCTTGTAAACCAGCGAATAGATGTTGTTGAGGGTGTTGAAGAGGAAGTGGGGGTTGATCTGCGACCGCAGCAAGGCCAGTTCGCCGGCCTGCTTTTCGAGCATCAGGCCGGTCTTCAGTTTTTGTGCTTCATACCATCCGATAGCCAGTTTGATCAGCAGGGAGTAAATTCCGTATATGATCGTCAGTCGCAGCGAGTTGAACCACCAGCTCCGGTCGACCACCAGCATATCCGGTGATTTCAGGTGGCTGTACCCGATGTTTTTCCAGAAAACATATTCCATTCCAACACGGAGGGGAACCAGGGCAGCAAAGACCAGGATCAGCGTGATGACCGGGACCAACTTCTTCTTCCTGGAGAAAAAGAGCCCGTAAGTCAGGTAAAAGGAGTAAAAAGTAAGAAAACTGGTCAGTGGATAAATCGTAACCTGTTCAAACAGATCGATCTCCTTTCCCGGCCACATGGCCACCGACAGCAGGATCTGGTTGTACATGTAGACCCAGAAGGCAAAATGGATCAGAATCTTGTACTTCAGTTTCATCATATTCTGTTGGAATTCAGCTACAAATTAACAACAGCCGCAAGGGAAAAGCAAATATTCGGGTGACAAATCGGTCATGGGGGTGCTTTTTCCGGTCACCGGCGCCTTTCGGTCGATGACGCAATAGCCGGAAATTCCTTTTTTTTCGTATGTTTGAGGATAGAAAAAATCCGGGACCGACCGATGGGGAAATGCAGTTTTCCGAAATGGATCATGTGCCCGCGCAGGTTGGCGCTGTTGATCGGTTGCTGCCTGTTCGTACTTTGCTGCTTTCCGCAGAAGAGAGTGAACTTTTTTTACGGCAGGGTGATGGATGCGGCGACCCGGACGGGCCTCCGCGAAGTGAACCTCAACGTGGAAGGATCGCGCACCGGGACGGTCACCGACCGGAAAGGGGAGTTCTCCTTTTACACAGATTCCATCCCGGCGATGCTGATCGTCAGCCATGTCGGCTATGAAACGAAGAGGATACTGCTCGACACCACCTCCTATTCCCTTACTCTTTACCTGATGAAAAAAGCGGTTGTGCTGCAGGAGGTGGAGGTAAAGGCCCGGATGGAACAGCCATTTTTCAAGGATGAGCGTTACGCGGTGCTCGATTATGCCATCGACAGCGGCCGTGTCTTTCTGCTGGTCTACCGGAATTACCTGACCCGTTCGGAACTGATATGCCTGGGGTTGAACGGCGATACGCTCGCCGTTTCGGAACCGCTTCCTTTCCGGCCCGACCGTTTGATCCGAGACTGCCTTGGGATGCTGCATGTGCACAGTCACGATTCTGATTACCAGGTATTTCGTCACGACCGTCAGTTGGAGTTGATCCACCCCTTCCATCTGCGCAAGTTTGATCATGTACTAAAGGATTGTGTGGCGGCAACTCCGGAGGTCCTCTATTTTCAGCGGGTCACCGACCGGGGACTGGGGGTTGAGTATTTCGGGGTGAACCGGAATACCATGCAGCGCAGCAGCCTGGCCCGTGTGAAAGACGAAAAAAAGCTCAGGATGCTGCGGCGCGATGCCCGCGAGTCCTATCTGCTTTCGAGCCGGGTTCAACCCGATTCAAGAGAGGATTTCGTAACATGGAACTTCGTTCACAAGGTCCTTTACCGCCCGGTGAAGTCGGCTCTTTTCACCACCGGCGGCTTTGTCTGCCTGATCAATATCCCCGACCGTCAAATCGAATTTTACGACAGCCAGGGGCAATATTCCTGCAAACTGGCGCTGCAAACCGAAGGGGTCGCTCCGGGGCGCTGGACTGCCGATATTTATCCCGACGAGGTTACCGGGAAGATCTATACCACTTTTTTACAGAACGGCACCTGTCATCTTTGCGAGGTGAATATCCACACCGGCGAGCTGAAGAAGCGGGCGTCGCTGTTCCATGTCTATCCTGCCCGGATGAAAGTGTACGACGGATGGGTCTATTATCTGTACGATGTGGCAGGGAATGCAGATAACAAGATGCTTTACCGGGAGAGGTTTTAAAGATTGACGATTGCAGATTGAGAGATTGCAGATTGACCGGGTTCATCATCTTTGCATGGGTAGGGACAGGATGGGGGCGGAGGGAGTGTAACAAAACAGGGCAACCGGTATCCAAGTGCAGGAAAAAGAATAATCATGGACCGGGAGGAGCTATTCAGGAGGGCGGTAAGTGAACATCGGGAGAAGATTGCAGGGATCTGCCGCTATTATTTCCAGGATCCTGACGATCGCAGCGATGCCTTCCAGGAAACGCTGATCCGCATATGGAATAACTTGTCCCATTTTAATGGACGCTCGCAGCTGGGTACCTGGATATACCGGGTGACGGTGAACACGTGCCTGGGGCATATCCGGAGCGATCGACGCCGGCCTGATGCGGCCCGGTACTGTCCGGATCCCGTCGAGACTGGCGGGAAACTTCCTGATACCGGGGCCGAATCCGATACGGCCGATGGCCGTCCTGAATTCTTTTACCGGTTTCTCGGGCGACTCGGCGCTGCCGACCGCATGCTGGTCACACTTTACCTCGAGGAACTGTCGACCCGGGAGATGGCAGATGTCACCGGGATATCCGAAGCCAATGTCCGTGTGAGGATCCACAGGATCAAGGAAAGAATCAAACAGGAATGGGAGGCAACGAACCATGGAACTTGATGATTATAAGAACAGGAACTGGGAACCGGGAATGATGGCGGGCGAAAACCCCCGTGATCAGGTTTCTTTGCAGCCGCTGATCGAAGAGTTGAAGGAGAAGGATGCGCAGGACCGGAAAGCGATCCGCTACCTTGTAATGATGTTTTCCGTGTTCCTTGCGATCTATGCAGGGGGGTTGGGCCGTTACCAGGGGCTGATGCAGGCAGGCTACGCATTCCTTGCCGGCGGATTTCTGCTCACGTTGATCTATTTCGGGGTGAAACTGTGGATGCGGAGAAAGATCGACTATTCAGAGTCAACCGCAGTTTTTCTCCGGAAGGCCCAGCAACGGCACACATATTTGCCCTGGCCCGAACTGCTCATATCGACAGGGCTGATCCTGGTCATGGGTGCCGGCGGAGGCATGATCGTGTTCGTTTCCTTCGAAAAATATTTCCCCGGTTCCTGGATCCCGCTGGCTGTCTATGTCGCTGTGTTTCTTGCCGCCACAGCGATCGGCCATTTTTCCGGTAAGAAGATCTGGAATAAAAACAAGCGCCCGCTCTTCGAAAAGATACGGGCGCTCAGGGAGGAGTTTTTAATTGACGATTGCAGATTGAGAGATTGAGTGATTGACGATTGCAGATTGAGAGATTGCAATCTGCACCATCACTTAACCAGGGTCAGCTCCTCGATCAGGTTGGTGGCACCGGCGAACTTGTCGATGATAAAGAGTACGTAACGGATGTCGACATTGATGGTGCGCTGCATATCGGGCTCGAACATGATGTCGCCGCTCATCGCTTCCCAGTTGCCGTCGAACGCCAGGCCGATCAGCTGGCCGTCGGCGTTGATGACAGGGCTGCCGGAATTGCCGCCGGTGATGTCGTTGGTGGTAAGGAAACACACGATCATCTCGCCGTTCTGACCGTACTGGCCGTAATCTTTCGCATCGTACAGTTCTTTCAGTTTTTTCTCGACGATAAATTCCTCGTTGGTGGGATCTTCTTTCTGCATCACTCCCCTGAGGGTCGTTACATAATCGTACTTCATTGCGTCGGCAGGCACATAGTCGAGCACGCTGCCATAGGTCATGCGCATCGTGGAGTTGGCGTCGGGATAGCGGACCAGGCCGGGATTCATTTCGCGGATCCCGGCGATAAAGAGGCGGTTGGCAACGCTGATATTGCCGCGGGCTGCACCGTAGGCTGCCATGTTTTTGCCCATGGCCTCTTCCATCGATTTGGCAAGTTGCCATCCCAGGTCTTTCTTAAACACTTTGGCGCTGGGTTTTTCGATGAATGCGCTGGCCTTCTCCGGCGTGGCGAAGGCCGAAGTAGCGTAGACCGCCTTGGCATAAGCGCTGAAGTCGTTGCCGAAATCTTTTTCAATAGTGGCGAAGACCGACGGAAGATCCTCTTTCGGGATGTCGGCCGCGTATATGCGAAGCATTTCTGCGAGGGTTTCACGGGAAACCACCATGTCCCACTCCTTGAAGTGGTTTTTCACCGACTCTTTCAATCCCGCTTTCGATTCTTCCACTGCAGTCTTGTTCTTCTTTTCCAACGCCTCTTTCATCGCACCGAATTCGTTGGCCATCTGGACTACATCCAGGCCCATCCCGGCCAGGTTGGCATAAAAAAACTGGTTGGCCACCTTTTTCATGTCCTGATAATTCGACTTCAGTTTATCGAGCACCTTGCCGTATTTCTTCTCCCGGGCGGGATCCTGTCCATACCAGGCGACAAAGTCCTTTTCGATCGCCTTTTTCTTGTCTTCCACTTTGTTGCGGACGAGCATGCGGCGCTGCCCGATAAAATTTTTCCAGGTGTTGGCAATGCTCGCATAGTTGGCGGCATAAGCGATCTTGACCGCTTTATCCGCATCCATTCTTTCCTTCATCACCTCCAGTTCTTTCCCGAAAAGTTTGATCAGGGTGGGATAGAAATACTCGAGATTGTATTCGATGCCGTAGGAGGTCAGGTAGCGGTTGGTGGAGCCGGGATATCCCCAGATCATGGCAAAATCATTTTTCTTGATCCCCTTCAGGCTGATCGGAAGGTGGTATTTCGGTTTCAGCGGCACGTTTTTTTCGTCGAATTTTGCCGGGTTGCCTTCGGGATCGGTATAAACGCGGAACACGGTAAAGTCGCCCGTATGACGGGGCCACATCCAGTTGTCGGTGTCGCCGCCGAACTTCCCGATCGAGGAGGGGGGAGCTCCCACCAACCGGACATCTTTGTAAGTGGTGAACGCAAACAGGTAATACTCGTTCCCTCCGTAGAACGACTTCACCGAAACTTCGTACTTGCCGCTCTCTTCGGCACGTTTGCGAAGCCGTGATGAGATCTCTTTTATCCTGGCGGCGCGATCCGACTCTTTCAGGGTGTCGGCCAGGAAGGGGATGATCGAATCGGTCACATTCTCGATGCGGTTGAGGAAAGATGCGCAGAGATTTTCGTTCGAAAGCTCTTCTTTGAACGATTTGGCCCAGAAACCGTTGGTGAGGTAATCGTGTTCGGGAGTGCTGTGGTTTTGCACCGCGCCGTACCCGCAATGGTGGTTGGTGAAAAGCAGGCCCTGTCCCGACACCAGTTCGGCCGTACAGAAAAATCCGCCAGTGGCGCCGCCGCCCGACAGTCCGACAATGGCGTCTTTCAGGCTGTTATGATTGATGCTGTAAAGTTCTTCGGCTGTGAGGCGGAGTCCCATTTTCTGCATATCGACATAATTCAGCCGTTCGAGCAGCAGGGGCAGCCACATCCCTTCATCGGGAGGGTTTTCCGCCCGGGCGAACGACACTCCCGACATCCATAATACGACCACCAGGATCGCGGCCGTCCATTTCTTCAGCATTGTTTTCATACGTGAATCAGTATTAATGAATAGAATGATTGATTGTGGCTTTTTCAGGAATGCAATATTACTGACATTTTCGGAGCGGGTGTCCATTTTTTGACAAATGGAGCCATTCCGGGAATGAAACGGAATAAAACCTCGCCCAAATTGCCCGTTTCACCCCACATTTTATCCGGCACATCAAAAAAAATTGTGTGGTTGCCCCCGATTGTTCATTTTTGCAGAAAACAGGGATCCATGAATATCCGGCAGATCTTGCGCGCATTCAAAAAACATGCCGTCCTTCAGCAAATCATGTTTTGGCTGATCAGCATCGTGCTTTTTACCGTCGTCCTGGTTTACCTGGTCAGCGATTTCAGCCTTTCGACGCTGAGCCTGGAGATAGCCATGAACATCCTGATCACCATGGCATTTCTGGCTGTGTCGGTGTATATAAACCTGTTATGGCTCATCCCGGCCTTTTTCAACCGGAGAAGGTTTTTTCTGTTCGGCGTGCTGGAATTGGGCAACATCTGCCTCTTCATCCTGCTGAACTATATGGTGACCTATTTTTATGTCGGCGGTCACCCGGCCAACTTCACAGCGGAGGTGATCGCCGAATTCATCCTGGTGCTGATCTTCCTGCTCGTTTCAACCCTGCTCGTGATGATGCGTGATTCCATTGCCTTGCACGACGTGGAGCTGAAGATGAAAGACGTGGAAAAACAGAAGATCGAAGCGGAGTTGCGGGCCCTGAAAGCACAGGTGAACCCGCATTTCCTGTTCAACACCCTCAACAGCCTGTATGCCCTGAGTCTCGATGGTTCCAGCAAGACGCCCGACCTGGTCCTTAAGCTTTCCGATCTGATGCGGTACGTGATCTATGACTCGAAAGACGACCTGGTCGCGATGGGGCGCCAGCTGGAATTTTTGCGGAACTATGTACACCTGGAGCGGATCCGATGCGGCGACGGACTGGAGATCACCTTCGACGTGAATGGCGACCGGACAGATATCCGCATCGCTCCCTTACTTTACCTCGCCTTCGTGGAAAATGCCTTCAAGCACGGAGCGAAGAACCCGGCCGACCGGCCCTATATCGGCATCCTATTTGACCTCGAAAAGGACGACCGGGTATTTTTTTCCATCCGCAACCGCAAGGATCCTTACCACAATACGCAATCCCAGGGCGGGGTGGGGCTCTCGAATGTGCGCAAGCAGCTCGAACTGCTCTATCCCGGCCGCCACGCCCTGGAGGTCAGGGAGTCGGCGACCGACTACCGGGTTGAATTAACTATCTTTACGTCATGAACATACGCTGTCTGATCATCGACGATGAACCGCTGGCCCAGCGTGTCATCGAACGGTATGCCGAAGATGTCCCTTTCCTGGAAATCGTGAAGAAGTGCAACTCCGCCATTGAGGCGATCGATGTACTGCATCACCACGAGGTGGACCTCCTCTTTCTCGACATCAACATGCCCCGGCTGAGCGGGATGGATTTTCTTCGTACCCTGAAGAGCCCTCCGCGGGTGATCATCACCACGGCCTATGCCGAATATGCCATCCAGGGGTATGAACTCGACGTGGTCGACTACCTGATGAAACCGTTTTCGTTCGAGCGGTTCTACAAGGCGGTCCAGAAGGTGGCGGAGCTCATGAAGGGAAGAACGGGACGGATTGCCGAGACCCGGGAGCCGGAGCGTGCCGAAGAACCGTTCATCTTTGTCAAATCAAGCAAGAAGACGTATAAAGTAAACCTCAGCGACATTCTGTATATCGAGGCGCTGGGCGATTATGTCAAGATATTCACCACCGACCGCATGATCATCAGCTACCAGTCGCTGAAGAACATCGAGACCCTGTTGCCCGCCACTCAGTTTCCGCGCATTCACAAATCGTTCATCATCGCCCTCTCGCGGATCGATCTCATCGAAGGGAACCAGGTGAGGATCCGCGACCGGATGATCCCCGTCGGCATCAACTTCAAAGCCGAGTTCGACCGGCTGATCCGGACTATTTGATTTTTAATGTGCTAATGTGCTGATGTGCTGATGCCCCTCCCTGTTTGGGGAGGGGTGGCCGCAGGCCGGGGAGGGGTCGGCCGGGGAGGGGTCGGCCGGGGAGGGGTGTTTACGGCATCTGCAGGGAGATGCCGCGGAAGTATTCGAGGAGGGATCCGGCGATGACAAAGGCGCCGATGATCATGAAGAGCAAACCGACGATCCGGTTCATCCACAGCCTCACCTGGGGGTTGCCGGCCACCTTGATCTTGTTGGCCAGCACCACTTTCAGGATGTCGGTCATGAGGATCACCGCCAGGCTTCCGATGAAGAAGAGGGCAACGGCCTGCTGATTTCCACCATAGGTGGCGTTGATCGCCAGCATCGAGGTCAGCCAGAAAACCCAGAGGAACGGGTTGGCGAAGTTGAGTACGAAACCCTTGAAGAAATATGGGAAGGGTCCTTTCTTTTTCACCCGGATCTCGTTGATGGGCTCCACCTGTTCGGTCATGGCCACTTTACGGAAAAAAGTGACAAGGCCGAAAGCGGTCATCACAAGGCCGCCGAGGATCCCGAGTACCAGGTGGTAGCGGGGGTTGGTGATCACGGCGGAGGCGCCGAAATAGAAACCGACCACCAGGGCCAGATCGCTGAAAAAGATTCCCAGGGCAAGAAAGATGCCGATTTTGATGCCGTGCTTGATGCTGGTCTGGAGAAGGGCAAAAAGAGCGGGCCCGAGCGATATCGCAACCGTCAGCCCGAGAATGATCCCTTCGAACAGCGGATGTAAGATCGAAATCAACGGTCGTAGCTTGATTTAAAGGTTTTTACATGCTCTTCCCACTCTTCGCGGTGACTGTTTTTCAATACCCTGGGGAACTTGTGTGCCCCCCCCTCTTTTCCGCGGGCTTTCATCCAATCGTGAAACACCTGCAAAGGTAACACTTCGGCCGAAACGTCACGAATGGCCTCCAGGCGTTCGACGCGGTAATCGTCGTTGAGCACCTTCAGGAACTCGTCGAGCTTCTCAGCCGCGACAACCGGATCGAGCCGGTCGTCGGTACCCAGGTACCACCGGTGGGCGAACAACGAGCCATGGCGGATCCCGGTAACGGTAAATTCGCTGATCTTCACATTCATTTCTTCCTGCAACATTCCGATGGCACGGTTGAGGTTATCCTGCGAGACGTGTTCCCCGCACATGCTGATAAACTGCTTGGTGCGGCCGGTGAGCACGATTTCACAGCGTTCGGTCGAAAGAAAACGGAGGGTGTCGCCGATGAGATACCTCCAGGCACCCGCGCAGGTTGACAGGAGCAGCGCATACTCCTTTCCGGTCTCCACTTCGGCGATGGTCAGCGTTTCGGGGTTGGGATGAAGCTCCCCGTCGGCATCGAAGTTGGAATCGGTAAACGGGATGAACTCAAAGTAGATGCCGTTGTTGAGGATCAGCTCCATGCACTTGTCGTTCTCCGGCATCTGGTAGGCAATGTATCCCTCCGAGGCAAGGTACGATTCGTTGTACAGGATGGGGTGGCCCAACAGTTTCTCAAAACTCCGCACATAAGGCTCGAAGGAAACCCCGCTGTGAACGTAGGCTGCCAGGTTCGGCCATATCTCGTGAATGTGCTTCAGGCCGTACCAGGCAATGATCTTTTCGAGCATGATCTGGATCCAGGCGGGAACCCCCACGATGATCCCGATATCCCAGTTCCCGGCGTTCCTGACGATCTCGTTCAGCTTGACGGTCCATTCTTTTTCGCGCGAGATCAGCCGGCCGGGCTTGTAGAAGTGCTGGAACCAAAAAGGGATGTTCTTGGCGGTGATGCCCGATAGGTCGCCCTGGTAATAGGTGCCGTTGTACTGCAGATGCGTGCTTCCGCCGATCATCAGGATTCCCTTTTCGTAGAATTCGTCGGGGAATCCGTATTTGGTGGCGGATACGAGCTGGCGGATGCTGGCGCGCTGAATGGCGCGCAGCATGTCGGGGGTGACGGGGATATGTTTCGACGAAGCCTCCGAAGTGCCCGAAGTCAGGGCGAAATACTTCACCCTTCCGGGCCAGGTCACATACGGCTCCCCGTTCAGGGCGCGGTACCACCATTGCTTGAACATCGAATGGTAGTCGGAAACCGCAACATGCGACCGGAAAAGATCCACGAACTCGGGATGGCTCGCCATCACACCGAAGTCGTACCGTTCGCCGAAGGCTGTGTTCTGGGCTTTCGTGAGCAGTTTATTCAACACCCTTCGTTGTTCGTTAATGGGGTCGGGTCTCCGGATGTCAATAGGTATTTGCCTGATTTCGTATGCTTTACGAATAAGAGATCCGAGCAGGGGCATGGGAGGGGGGTATGTAACGGAAGGTAAAAGTACGATTTCCTGCCGATTATGCGCAAAACTTTCCGTTCTTTGTTCTGTCATGCACTCCCTCCGGGCCATGAGTGCCGCGGGGGGAAATGCTGCAGAAAGAGCACAGCCGGAATCCATGAAATCGACCATTACCACACCGACCACCCTTTTGGAGCACCTGTTCGCCGGGTTTGCCACGGCCTCCCGGACCACTGTCAAGCAGCGGATCGCTCATGGCAATGTACGGGTGAACGGGCGGTTAGCCACCAACCCCGCCGCGATGCTGAAAGAGGGGGATGTGGTGGAATACATCCGCCAGGTTTCCCGCGTGAGCAAGATCAAACCACCATACCCGGTCCTGTATGAGGATGAGGCGATCCTGGTTGCCGTGAAACCGGCGGGGTTGCTCACCATCGGTGACCGGGGCACCGGGGGTACCTCCTTTTACCAGGTGATGCAGAGCCATGTCAGGGAACAATCGAAAGGGAAGGAGAAGTTGTTTGTGGTGCACCGCCTCGACCGGGAAGTTTCCGGTATCCTGTTGTTTGCGAAAAGCGAGAAGCTGCAGGAGGTGATCAAGAACGGGTGGGGAGAAACGAAGAAGCTTTATTACGCCTTGGTGGAGGGGCACCCCAAAAATGAACAGGGAACGGTCAGAAGCTGGCTGGCGGAGGGCCATGATCAGCGGGTCTTTTCGTTGAAAAGCGAGCGGGAGGGGGCAAAACTGGCCGTGACCCATTACCGGGTGATGGACAGCACCCCTGATTATTCGCTGCTGGAGGTGGAACTGGAGACCGGACGGAAAAACCAGATCCGGGTCCACCTGTCGGATATCGGATGCCCGGTGGTGGGAGACCGCCGGTACGGGGCCGACGCCCGGTATGTTCGCAGGGTCCGTCTCCATGCGTACTACCTGGCAATTAAGCATCCCCTGACCGGCGAAACCCGGGAGTTTAAAAGTCCCATGCCCCGGGCCTTTCTGGAGTTGAAGCCGGGAGACGAAAAATACAAGTAGGGCTATCGGAACTCCCGTTGACGCAGCGCTTCAAAGATCACGATGGCGGCGGATACCGAGACATTCATGGAGTCGACTTTCCCTTTCATGGGGATCAGGATCAGTTCGTCGGCTTCTTTCATCCAGAGCGGGCTCAGTCCGTGCGCTTCCGATCCCATGATGATGGCCGAAGGAAGGGTGAAATCGGCCCGGTGATAATGCCGGGTAGCCGGAAGGGCTGTTCCGTAGGTGGTGATGCCATTGTTTTTCAGCCAGGCGACCGTCTCTTCCGACGATGCGGTCACGACCGGCAGGGTAAAGATACAGCCCAGGCTGGAGCGGATCACGTTGGGGTTATACAGGTCGGTCTGGGGGTCGCAAATGATCACCCCGTCGAGACCGGCGGCATCGGCCGTACGGAGCAGGGCTCCCAGGTTCCCTGGTTTTTCGACCGTTTCAAGAACCAGGAACAAAGGTTTGGGGCCTGGTTTGAGATCATCGAGGGCCAGGCGCCGGGGTTCTGCGAGGGCGATCATACCCCCCGAATCCTTGCGATAGGCCATCCGGTTGAACACCTCCGGCGTTACCTTTCCCAGCAGGGTCTTATTCCCTGACAAGGCCAGGATTGACAGACCCTCCTCGCCCGCGATCTCCGGACTGATCAGCAGTTCGGTGAGGGCAAAACCGTTCATCAGTGCCTGGCGGATCTCCCGGATCCCTTCGATGACAAACCGGTTCTGTTCTTTCCGTGCCCGGGGTTTTTCACTCAGTTGGAGAACGTTCTTGATAAGGGCATTTTGCACACTGGTGATGAGCATAACTGGACGTGGCTGATTGTGAATAAAGCGACAGGTTTTGATCCCTGTCATTCCCCCGGAGCCAAAGGAAGCCTGTCGGGCAGGTTATTCTATCAAACTGATTATTAATAAATTAATACCTGATAAAAAAATATATTTTATGCCGTTGTAAAAGGTAAAAAAAAATTCCCTACATTTGCGCATTCAAGTACCTGAATAAATTGTCAAAGATCTTTGCCCTTTCGGAAGCCTCCTCGATCGCCATTCACAGCATGGTGCTGATCGCCCGTTCCGCGAATGGGATCAATGCCGTAAAGATCGCTGAAATAACCGGATTTTCCAAGAATCATATTGCAAAAGTTCTACAGCGCCTTGTCAAGGTCGAGATGCTGAAGTCGGTCAGGGGACCATCGGGTGGCTTTTCCCTCAAAATGGATCCGAAAGAGATCAGCCTGCTCGACATCTACCAGAACATTGAGGGGCCGATCGATGTGGGCGAATGCCCGTTGTCGTACGATCTTTGCGGGTTCGACCGGTGCCTGATGGGTTCGGTGGTCAGCAAGCTGACCCTTGAATTCAAGAAATTCCTCCAGGCACAAACCCTGCAATCGTACCTGTAATTTTTTTTATCTATAAATAAGCAATTAAATACTTAAATACACATTAAATAATACGAACATGAAACGGAAGATCATCCAGATTGACGAAGAAAAATGCAACGGTTGCGGGCTTTGCATTCCCAACTGCCATGAAGGAGCCATGCAGCTCATCGATGGCAAAGCCCGATTGATCTCCGATCTCTTTTGCGACGGTCTTGGCGCCTGTGTCGGACATTGTCCCGAGGGAGCGATCGAGGTCATTGAGCGGGAGGCCGAACCCTATGACGAGATCCGTGTGATGGAATCGATCGTACCCAAGGGCAGGAATACCATCCTGGCACATCTCGACCACCTGCGCGACCATAATGAAACCGAATTTTTAAACCAGGCAATCCATTTTTTAAAAATCAACAACATCGATATGGGACCCGAAAAAACAATCAACCATCCCCATCCCGGCGGGTGTCCCGGTTCGCGGACGATGGATTTCCGCGTGCAGGCACCGGTGGCGGTACCGGTCGCCGGCGCCGACGCCCCGTCGGAATTGCGGCAATGGCCGGTACAATTGCACCTGCTGAACCCCATGGCGCCCTATTTCCGCAATGCCGATGTGCTGCTCGCCGCCGATTGCGCCGCTTTCGCCATGGGCAATTTCCATGACCGTTTTATGAAAGGGAAAACCATTGCCATCGCTTGTCCGAAACTGGACTCCGGGAAGGAGAGTTACATCCAGAAGCTCACCGCCATGATCACCGACGCACGGATCAACTCCCTCTCCGTGGTGATGATGGAGGTGCCCTGCTGCGGCGGACTGATTCACATGGCGGAGACCGCGAAAGCCGCCGCCGGAAGGAATATACCCGTAAAACAGGTCATCGTCAGCCTGAAGGGAGAGGTGATGCAGGAGGATTGGGTCTGAAAAGAAATCAAAGATCAACAGTCAAATATCAAAACCAGGAGAGATGAAAACAAGAAAACTATGGTTCGGGTTTATCGCCGTGATGGCGGTATCCTTTGCAGTTCTTTTGTATTACGGGAATGAGATCTTCAAGCAGGCTCCCCCCATCCCCGCGGAGGTGGTAAGCACTGACGGAACCGTCCTCTTCACCGGCCAGGATATCAGGGACGGGCAGAACATCTGGCAGTCGATCGGCGGCCAGGAGCTGGGGACCATCTGGGGCCACGGCTCCTATGTGGCCCCCGACTGGTCGGCCGACTGGCTGCACCGCGAGTCGGAATTCATCCTCGGTTACCTGGCCGATACCACCTTCCGGGCTCCCTATGCCGGACTTCCCGAAGAGCAGAAGGCCATGCTGAAGGCGAGGCTGCAAAACGAGATGCGACCCAACACGTATGATGCCGCTTCCGGGCGCCTCCGGGTTTCCGGCATCCGTGCCGCCGCCATCCGCGCCACCGCGCAGCACTACACGGGACTGTTCACGGATGGGCCGGAACAGGCCAAACTCCGCGACGCATACGCCATTCCGGCCAACACCATCAAGGATCCTGAACGGATGCGGAAAATGAACGCGTTCTTCTTCTGGACCTCGTGGTCCTGCACGACCAACCGGCCCGGTAGCGACATCACCTACACCCACAACTGGCCGTCGGAAGAGCTGGTCGGGAACAAGCCCACCGGCTCGCTGTTGCTGTGGACCGGCTTCAGTGTGATCATGCTGATCGCCGGGATCGGCCTGATGGGCTGGTATTATGCCTCACGGAAGGAGGAGGGGATCGCCGGGGATGCCCTTCCGCAGAAAGATCCGCTGCTGGGCGGCATCTTCACCCCCTCTATGAAGGCGACACTGAAATATTTCTGGGTGGTTACCGCGCTGATCCTGGTCCAGATCCTGATGGGCGTGATCACGGCGCACTACGGCGTGGAGGGGCAGGCATTTTACGGACTTCCGCTCAGCAGCATCCTTCCCTATTCGATCTCCCGCACCTGGCATATCCAGCTGGCCATCTTCTGGATCGCTACCTCCTGGCTGGCCACGGGCCTCTACCTCGCCCCGGCGGTATCGGGGAAAGAGCCAAAATTCCAGGCGCTCGGCGTGAATTTCCTCTTTCTCGCCTTGCTGGTCATCGTGGTCGGTTCGCTGATCGGACAGTGGTACGGCGTGATGCAGCGGCTCGGGCTGGTGACCAATTTCTGGTTCGGCCACCAGGGGTACGAATATGTCGACCTTGGACGGTTCTGGCAACTCTTCCTTTTTGCAGGGCTGATCATATGGCTTGTTTTGATGGGCCGCGGACTGATGCCCGCCCTGAAGGCAAAGTCGGAAAGCCGTTCGTTGCTGACCATGTTCCTCATCTCCACCATCGCCATCGCCGCCTTCTATGGCGCAGGGCTTATGTGGGGGCGCCAGACACACCTTGCCGTGGCCGAATACTGGCGCTGGTGGGTAGTTCATCTCTGGGTCGAAGGATTTTTCGAAGTCTTCGCCACGGTCGCCATCGCCTTCCTTTTTGTCCGGCTCGGCCTCGTCCGGGTCGCCACCGCCACCACCAGCGTGCTCTTCTCGACCATTGTCTTCCTCTCCGGGGGGATCCTCGGAACCTTCCACCACCTCTATTTCACCGGAACGCCCACGGCAGTGCTGGCCCTGGGGGCCACGTTCAGCGCGCTCGAAGTCGTGCCGCTGGTGCTGATGGGATTTGAGGGATACGGCAATTTCAGGATCTCGCAAAACCGGAACTGGATCGCCGGGTACCGCTGGCCGATCCTCTTCTTCCTCTCTGTCGCCTTCTGGAACCTCGTCGGCGCAGGCATCTTCGGCTTCCTCATCAACCCGCCCATCGCGCTCTACTACATGCAGGGACTGAACACCACGCCGGTCCACGGCCACACCGCCCTCTTCGGCGTCTACGGGATGCTGGGGATCGGGTTGATGCTGTTCGTGCTGAAAAGCATGGAACCCGCCAAGGAGTGGAACCCGAAATGGATCAAATTTGCTTTCTGGAGCATCAATCTCGGGCTGGCCCTGATGGTGCTCCTCAGCGTGCTGCCCGTGGGACTGGCGCAGACCTTCGTGAGCGTGAAGACCGGAATGTGGTATGCCCGTTCGGCCGAATTCATGCAGGAACCCATGATGGCCACCTTCCGCTGGCTGCGCGTGATCGGCGACACTATCTTTGCAGCAGGATGCCTCGCCCTGGCCTGGTTCATATTTGGATTGAAAGGGGGATGGTCAGTTAAAAAATAAGGAAATTTAAATCTATCTATATGGAAAAGAGCATTTTCGAACACAGCAACGTGTTCCGGTTCCACGAAAAGGTGGACTATTCCCCCGAGGGGATCATCAGCAAGCGCGTCATTGACCGGCCGGTAGGCACCGTGACCCTCTTCTCGTTCGACGAGGGGCAACGGCTGAGCACCCATTCGGCGCCGTACGACGCCATGCTTCAGGTGATCGAAGGCACCGCCGAGATCACCATCAGCGACCAGCCCTTCACGCTTGTCGCCGGCGAGACCATCATCATGCCCGCGGGCATTCCGCATGCCGTGCTGGCGAAGGAGCGGTTCAAAATGGTGTTGACGATGATCAAAGGTTAACTTGTAAAAAGAAGAAGAACAATAACGAAGAAATAACATGAGCGAATTAATCAACAATTCACAAGGGCGGAAAGAGCTGCTGAAGCACATGATCCTGCAGCTGCACGAAGGCGTCGCACCGGAGGCGGTGCGTGCGCGCATGATCGACCTGATGTCGCGGATCCCCTACGGCGAAGTGGTGGAGGTGGAGCAGGAGCTGATCAGCGAAGGGCTCCCCGAATCGGAAGTGCTGCGGTTGTGCGACATCCACAGCCAGGCGCTCGAAGGGCACATCGACCTTTCGGGGATGAAGATCGTCGCCCCGGGACACCCGGTCGATACCTTCCGCCGGGAGAACCGAGAACTGGAAAAGGTGGTGAAAAACCTGCACGAGCTGTTCGGACGGCTGGAAGAGACGGTAAAAGCCGGGAACGGCGAAGCCTGGCTGAACCAGGTAAAGGCCGGGTTCAACAGCCTGATGGACGTTGACAAACACTACCGCCGCAAGGAAAACCTGCTCTTCCCCTTCCTGGAGAAGTACGGGATCACCGGTCCCCCCAAGGTGATGTGGGGCAAGCACGACGAGATCCGCGACCAGCTGAAGAACGCCATCCAGGCGCTGAACATGCCCGACACGCTTTCGGCGGAAGCCCTGCAGATCAAGGTGGAACTCACCCTCATCCCCGCCGCGAAGTCCATTACCGACATGATCATGAAGGAGGAGGAGATCCTGCTGCCGATGACGCTGGACAAGCTGAACGAGACCGACTGGTACGACATCTACCGCCAGACCCACGAGATCGGCTATTGCCTGTACGATCCCGACGTTGCCTGGAAGCCGCAGGGAGTGACCGTCGCGGAAGAGACCTCGGCCGAAGAGGGGACGATCAGCCTGCCCAGCGGAAAATTCACCTCCGAAGAGCTGATGGCGGTGCTTAACACCCTGCCGGTGGATATCACATTTGTCGACCGGAACGACAAGGTGCGGTATTTCTCGCAGGGGAAGGAGCGCATCTTCGACCGCAACCGGGCCATCCTTGGCCGCGACGTACGGATGTGCCATCCCCCTTCAAGTGTGCATGTCGTGGACCAGATCGTGGGCGATTTCCGCAGCGGCAAGGCCGACAGCGCCCCCTTCTGGATCCAGATGGGAGAGAAGTTCATCCACATCGAATACTTCGCCCTGCGTAACGAAAAGGGCGAATACCTCGGAACGCTGGAGATGTCGCAGGACCTGACCGAGAAGCGCAGGCTCAGCGGCGATCAGCGGCTGCTTTCATACCGGAAAAAAGAAGAGAACCAAACACCAAAGGAAGAGACCATGAACGGACCCGAATGGCTGAAACATGAGAACATCCGCATCACGCTGGATGCCAGGCCGCTGCTGGCCCAGGGGATCCACCCGCTGGAGCAGGTGCAACAGCAGTGCTCCGCCCTTAACCCGGGCGAGATCTTCGAGATCATCACCCCTTTCCCGCCGGCCCCGATGATCGAAAAGATGGGCGCTGCAGGGTTTGCCACCCACTCTGTGACGGGAGAGGACGGGATGTTCCACACCTATTTCAGGAAATAGCGAAATAGCGAGGTAGTGAGGTAGCGAAAAATGCTTCGGTTTTTCCGGAAATACCACAAATGGTTCGGCCTGGTCGCCACCATTTTCATCCTCTTCTTTGCCGTTTCGGGGATCATCCTCAATCACCGGGAACTACTGTCGGTGGTTGATGTGAGCCGGAAACTACTGCCGCCCGTTTACCGGTACAACAACTGGAACCTGGCTGCGGTCAGGGGGTCGGTGAAGGGGGGTGACGGTCGCCTGCTGGTGTACGGCAACATCGGGGTATGGCAGACCGACTCAGCCTTCAGGAGATTCCACGATTTCAATGCCGGGCTCCCGGTAGGGATCGACAACCGGAAGGTGAACACCCTGGCGTGGTCGCCGGCGACCGGTTGGTACGCCGGCACCCTCTTCGGGCTATTCCGGCGGGAAGGAGAGGTCTGGAGCAAGGTGGTCCTGCCCGTTGAAAACCCGCGGGTGGTGAAGGTGTTGCCGGTGGGCGACAGCCTGTTTGTGATGACCCGGTCGAACCTCTACCTGTCGACCGCGGCGTCGGGTTTTTCCGTTTTCCGCGAGATCCGGGTGCCGAAAGGCGAGGACGACGACGGCAAAGTCGGACTTTTCAAGACCCTCTGGGTGATCCACAGCGGGGAGATCTACGGGCTGGCCGGAAAGCTGATCGTCGATGGGGTCGGACTGGTCTTCATCATCCTCTGTGTCACCGGGTTGATCTATTTCTTCGTTCCCTACCGGCTGAAAAGGCTGAAGGATGAGGAGAAACGCATCCGGCTGAAGCGATTCAACAAAGCGTCGCTGAAGTGGCACAACGTGCTGGGATCGTGGGCCATCGTGATCCTGCTGCTCAACACCGCCACCGGCATGTTCCTGCGGCCCCCTCTCCTGATCCCGATCGCGTCGGAGCGGGTGGCTAAGATCAGGTACACCGAGCTGGACAGCCCCAACCCCTGGTTCGACCGGTTCCGCGATCTGATCTATGATCCGGAGCTGCATCGGTACCTGGTGGCCACCAGCGAGGGGATCTATTACTCAGACCACGGATTCCGCATCGACCTGAAGACATTTCCCGTCCAGCCTCCGGTGAGCGTGATGGGGATCAACGTATTCGATAAGACCGGCGCAGGCCGGTACCGTGTCGGTTCGTTCAGCGGGATGTTCGAATGGGAACCCGCCACCGGCCGGATCCTGGATGCCATCACGAGGACGGAATACCACGACACCGGGCGGGGCGGTCCGCCCTTCGGCAGTGTGAGCGTGGCCGGGTTTATCCGGTGCGGCGATTCATGCAGCGTGCTGTTCGACTACGCGCACGGGGCGATGGCGCTGGAGGGGAGCAATCCGCTTCCGACGATGCCTCAGGAGATTCGGGCAGCCAGCCCCATCTCTCTCTGGAACACCGCGCTGGAGATCCATACCGGGCGGATTTTCGAACCTGTTCTTGGGCCCTTTTACATTCTGGTGGTACCCCTTATGGGACTGGCCACCCTGTTCATCCTGGTAAGTGGGTTCTTTGCCTGGTGGTTGCCCGGGAGAAGACAGAAAAGAAATCGCGAAAAATCCGGCTGATTGAACCGCGAACCGGTTGCGGACAAACGCTAAAGTTAAAGCAATCCTGCGTTTTTCAGGATCTCACGCAGTTTCGGCTGGTGTTCCGAGTACTCGCGCAGGGCATTGAGAAGGGCCCGGTTTTCTTTTTTCACCGGCGCGAGTGATAGTTTCCGGTCCCAGAATGCAAACCCGAAAACGCTCACCATCATGGCGGTGAAAATGCCGATCATGGCCCATAAAAAATTGAACAATTGATCGAAGCGGGCATTCATTTCAGATCGGAAACCTGCAAACTGTTTATCAACAGCTTCGAACCCGGCATTCATTTCTGAACGCAAAGAAACGATTTTCAGGTCCGTATTCACACCCAATCCATCTACTTTAAGTTCCGTTCTGATCATCCGTTCCCGATCCTCCTGGGAAAACGGAATCTCCTTCGTTTCCGCGCGGCAGATCAACGGGATGAATAACAGGAAATAAGCAATAATTTTCACTGGTGTTTTCATGCATTATCGGAGTAAGGTTTTCATGCTTAATCCGAATATTGAGGCAAAGGTAATACGAAAAACAGAGAAAGTTTTCAACAAAATGCAACCCCTTCCCAGCCTTCCTGCGTAAGGTTCATCACCTCCCCGAACCCGATATTCCGGAGTAGCTCCGCCGTTTCAGCGAAAAGCATCGACACCTCCCCCGGTTTGTGGGCATCGGAGCTGATCAAAACGGGGATGCCCATCGCATGGATCTTCTTCAGGATGGCCGGTCCCGGGAAGAGGGAGTCGGAGCGTTTCTTGTAGATCCCGCGGGTGTTGACCTCAACGATCACCCCCTTTTTCATTACCAGTTCCAGCGTTTCATCCACCAGCGCCTGGTACCAGGGCTCGTCTTCGGTAAAGAACCGGCCCCGGTTATGCATTTTGATCTTGTCGAGGTGCCCGACAATATCCATCCGGCCGGTGGTCAGCATCTCGTTGATCTGCCGGTAGTAAGCTGCAACCCCTTTCCGGATGTCGCCCCCGAAAAGTTCGTTCAGCCCCTGGTCGTAGGTGGCCGGGTCGGGGCCGTCGATGAACCAGAGGTCCTCCGGCGATCCGTTCCGAACGAGATGCACCGAGCCGATGAGGTAATCGAGCGGGCAGGTATCCCAAAAATGGGAGAAAGGATGCCCCATGCCGGGGATGAAGTCGGCCTCCATTCCGAGAAAGATCGTGAGTGGTGAGTGGTAGGGACGCATTGCAATGCGTCCGTACGTGAGTGGCGAATGGTAGGGACGCATTGCAATGCGTCCGTACGTGAGTGGCAAGGTGGCGAAATGTTTCAGAGACAGGATCGTATCACAATATTCGGCGACTTTTTCTTCGCGGAGGGCGAAGGTGTTTTCGAAGGGCAACGGGGAGTGGTCGGAGAAACCGAGCGAGGTAAGTCCCTGGGCCAGGGCGGCTTCGACATACTGCTCAGGAGCGGAGGAGCCGTCGCTGAAATGGGTGTGGGTATGGAGGTTCTGGAGCATGGGCGTTGGTTGGTGATTGGCAGGGACGCATTGCAATGCGTCCGTACGTGAGTGGTGAGTGGTGAGAAAACGGAGGCCCAAAAATACAAAACATCTGCTCCGGCCGTGATGCATTTTCTTCTTAACGGTAGTTATATTAACTACTCTTGCTTTTTGGGATTAAAAGCAATTACCTTTGATAGACCTTGGCGGGAGTGAAAGTGAGGGTGGAGTGAGTGAACGGTAGTACCGGTAAGAAATATTAATTATCTTTGGCGTTAGTATCGCGATCCGGAAGTATGATCCAATCCTTTGGCTCGAAAGAAACGGAAAAAATCTGGCAGGGAACCCGATCCACGAAGCTTCCGCCCGAAATTCAGCAAACGGGAAGACGGAAACTGAGGATGTTGAACAACTCCATCTCTCTTGCAGATTTACGGATTCCTCCATCGAACCACCTGGAAAAACTGAGCGGAAGCCGAAAGGATTTTTACAGCATCCGGATCAATGACCGGTGGCGGATCCTTTTCAAGTGGAATGCCGGACATACATTTGACGTCGAAATAATTGATTATCATTAACCTGTTTAAAAATGGAAAACCTGAAAAACATACACCCCGGTGAAATATTGCTGGAAGAGTTTTTATTGCCGATGAAAATTTCGGCCTACCGGCTTTCTGCCGAAATAAAAATCCCTCAGACCCGGATCAGTGAAATTATTAAAGGAAGGAGGAGAATAACGGCGGATACAGCCTTAAGGCTGAGTAATTACTTCGGCAATTCGGCGAAGTTCTGGTTGGGACTCCAGGACGATTATGATTTGGAAGAGGCGCTTAACGAGAAAGTGAATGAATTAAAATCAATCAAGAAATACAGAATTCCCGCAGGCTGAAAATGTCTGCACCAGCGACCCTGCCATCACCGCCCCCGGAAGGATTGAAAGCGTACTTTGAAACCCATAATGTCAAGAACGTTGAAAATCAAAATTTTCTGGTTTTTCGTTGTATTGATCTTTCATCTCCAATCTGCCTATTCGCAGGAGTAGGTAATAACCTATCCCACCTGGGATAATTGCGTGGGTAAGTACTTAATCGAAACACATGACAAGGGATTAGTACTTTTGTTGAATTGTTATAGCAATGGTTTCACAAAATATATTCATATTGTTAAAACAAGTATCAATGGAAATCCTCAATGGACAAAAACAATTAGCGATGGCAGCTTAAGCCTTAATTGCAGAAATGTTGAACAACTTTCAGATAACGGGTATTTAATTTGCGGTGCCACATATGTATTCGGCGGGATAAACAGTGACCCGTACATTATTAAACTAAATGCCTGCGGGGAATTGGAATGGTGCAGCGTAATCTATACACCAGGTATTTATGATTATGCACTTCGCGTGAAGCAGGCGATTGACGGACAGTATGTGGTGCTCGCGGCGTATTCCGATCCTGACGAGAAAAACCGAATCCAGTTGTATAAACTGAATTCGGAAGGGGAATGGCTGTGGAAACACAACTATCCGCCCCAGCCGGAGGTGTCCAATGATGACGGCGTGGATTTAACCCTTCTGGACGACGGTTACCTGATCACCGCCATGTGCTATGCGCCCGATTCGGGTCAGACGGGAGGTGGCGCGTATGAGAGACCCTATTACATCCGCACCGATACCATGGGCGATGATGTGTGGCGATTGGTTTACGGCAGCGGTAACGGATACCATGGTTTTGCCGGTTATTCAACATTAAAATCCCGACCGGCCATTTCTACAGTGTGGGATGGCACAGCAATTATTGCGATACGCCGGGGTTGATCAAGGTATTAAGCGACGGCAGCGAGAGCTATTATGCAGACCTGATGCCGACCGCCTGCCCGGGAGGCCGCGCTTCGTTAAATTTCATGGATGATACCACTTTTATGATCCTGGTGGGAGGGACGATATACGGGACCCGAAAACTCAAATGGATCAAAACCGACACCCTTGGCGTGGAGAAATATTTCAAAGAATTTCCCATCAACGATTTCATGGAAAGTACGGGCTGGACTATCGTAACGCACGACAAGAAGATCGTAGGCCTGTCGGATTACAATCTGAACATCACGCTCTATAAGCTGAACTCCTCTTTTGAGTTCGATACCGTTTATCCGGGACCTTACGTGTACGACAGCGCCTGCCCGTACCCGATCGTTTCCGATACCATCAATCCCGACTGCGGGCTGCTGGTGGGGGTGGACGAGCCGGAAACGAACCCGGAGACGACCCGGATGCGGGTGTTTCCCAACCCGGCGGCCGACCGGCTGACGGTTGAATTGCCGAAGTACCTGGTGGTAAAGAACGGAACGGGAAAGAACCTTTCGACCACCCTTTTCCGGCAATGGCGGTCGGCCGTTCTGGAGGTGTACGACCTGGCGGGGAAGATGGTTCTCAAGAAAACGAGCATGCAGGAGGAACCGCTTCTTGATCTGGATGTCTCCGGCTGGCCGTCCGGGCTTTACTGGTTCCGGCTGGTGTTCAACCGCAACACCGTAGCGGGGGTGAAGGTGAGGGTGGAGTAAACAGCCGCGGAATAATTAAATGATCTTATAAACCTTGTCCGCCCGCCGCAGGATGACGCCGCTGGGAATGCTGCAGCGTTCGCCTTTCACGGCTTTCTCCGTCGGGCCGAGGTCGTTGTGGAGCGTGGGTACGGGGAGTTCGACCGAGCCGGTGTTCGGCCCCTGGATATAGACCCGGTCGCCGGTGGCGAGGCTGCCCGAATCCATGCGGATCTCGGCCACGCCCAGCTTTTTATAGTAGTTGGTAATCCGGCCGACGTACTCCTTCGACTGCGTGGCCACCGAACCGTGCTGCTCCGCCCATTCGCCCATCTTCCGGCCGAGATAGTAGCCATCCCAGAAGCCGCGGTTATAGACGCTTGCGAGCCGTTCCATCCACCCGTCGATCCTTTCCTGCGTATAGGTTCCCTCCTGCACGGCAGCGACCGCTTCGTGGTAGCATTCCACGACGGTCTTCACATATTCGGGACTTCGGCCCCGCCCTTCGATCTTCAGCACCGACACCCCGGCGTCCAGGATCTTGTCAAGAAAACCGATGGTGCACAGGTCTTTCGGCGACATGATGTATTCGTTGTCCACCTCCAGCCCGATGCCGGTTTCGGCGTCGGTGACCAGGTAGGGCCGGCGGCAAAGCTGGTAGCAGGAACCGCGGTTGGCCGAGGCGTTGTAGTGGTCGAGGCTCAGGTAGCACTTCCCCGAAACGGCCATGCAGAGGGCGCCGTGGGCGAAGATCTCGATCCGGATGAGCTCGCCGGAAGGGCCTTTGATCTTCTGCCGGCGGATGGCGCGGGTGAGGGTGGCCACCTGTTCAAGAGAAAGTTCACGGGCGGTGACCATCACGTCGGCAAACTGCGACCAGTATTTCACCGCGTCGAGGTTGGTGATGTTGGCCTGCGTGGATATGTGCACCGGCATCCCCGACTGGCGGGCGTAAAGGACCACGGCCGGGTCGGAGGCGATGACCGCCGTGATGCCGTGCTTCAGCGCGGCGTCGATGATCTTCTTCGCCTCCTTCAGCTCCGCGTCGTACACCACCGTGTTCAGCGTAAGGTAGGTCCTGATGTTGCTTTCCCGGCAGATCCGGGCGATGGTGGCGAGATCGCGGAGGGTAAAGTTGACCGACGACCGGGCGCGCATGTTGAGTTTGCCGACCCCGAAATAGACGGAGCCGGCCCCGGCGTCGATGGCGGCGGCCAGCGATTCGCGCGAGCCCACGGGAGCGGTGATCTCGATGCTTTTATTCACCCAGCAAAGGTACTGGCTTTGGAACAATCGAACAATCGAATACTCGAACAATCGAACAATCGAATACTCGAACAAT
>CAYVVG010000002.1:0-23291 GCA_964455285.1 uncultured Prolixibacteraceae bacterium | reverse complement strand
AATCGAACAATCGAATACTCGAACAATCGAACAATCGAATACTCGAACAATCGAACAATCGAATACTCGAACAATCGAAATCAGCTCGTAGATCAAAAATCGTTAATCGATTAATCGATTATTCCGTTTGACCCCATCCAGTTCTCCACCATCCGATGCCCCAGCGGCGTCATGATGGATTCGGGGTGGAACTGGACGCCGGTGAAGGGCAGGGTGCGATGGGCGAGGGCCATCAGGATGCCTTCGGAGGATATGGCCAGCGGTTCAAAGCAGGAAGGCAGGGCGGAAGGGTCGACCGCCCAGGAGTGGTAAAGTCCGGCCTGACTGCCGTCGGGGATGCCGCGGAACAGGGGATGGGACGGGTTGAGGAGGTTCAGTTTTACCGGTCTCCCGTGAGAAGGCTCCGGGAGGTTCAGAAGGGTTCCGCCGGAATGAACGGCCATCGCCTGCATCCCGAGGCATACTCCCAGAACGGGGATGGGTTTCCTGCCTTGTCCGGCCATCTCTTCCAAAGCATAGAGGATGCCGGCCATCAGCGGGTGCTCGGCGGGTAGTCCCGGCCCGGGGGAGAAAACGATCCGGTCGATATCTTCTAAATCACTGAAATTGAACTCTTCCGGCGTCCTGACAATTGTCGTACATTTGCCCGTCCGGCGGAGCAGCTCCACCAGGTTCCAGGTAAACGAATCGTGGTTGTCGAGAAGCAGAATGTTCATGTTCTAATTGCGGGAGTAAGTGAAACTTGGTTCAGGTTATTTAACTTGGGATAAAAATAACCACAGAGACGCAGAGACGCAGAGGATAAAATGACCGCAGAGACGCAGAGACGCAGAGGATAAAATGACCGCAGAGGCGCAGAGAACAACTGTTTCTGATATGGGAGGGGAAGTCCTTGGGCCGGAGAGGGGGATGACAGCAGATAAGCAAAGGATCAATAGGTTGATGAATGCTCAGATGTTACCATAAAATTGCACAAATGTACTGTTCTGTTGGTAAATTCTCTGCGTCTCTGCGGTAAATTGAGAATGGAACACTAATACGGCCACTACCAATCTCTGATGTGACCTCATATGATCTTCGGGCGCCATCAAATCACCGGTAAAATTAACCAATATTCCTCGCGCCGGGCGCCATTCGTCTTTGCCATTGACTATAAGGGAGATACAGGGTTTGTTCTATCCCCTGAAGAGGCAGCTGCCGCCGGGATCCGGTACCACCTGGAAGGGAAAACAGCGGCTGATCCTGCTCTCTCGCCGATGAAGCTTGACTTCCGTTTCACACCCGCCTCATTCGATGATTACCGCCGGGCGTTCGACAAGGTGATGTTCCACCTGAAACGGGGCGACACCTACCTGCTGAACCTGACCTTTCCGACGCCCGTGCAGTGCAACCTTTCACCGGAAGAGATCTATGCCGCCAGCCGGGCCCCCTATAAACTCCTGGTTCCCGGGAAGTTTGTCGTGTTCTCCCCCGAAGCGTTCGTGCGGATCTGCGGCAGCCGGATCATCACCCACCCGATGAAAGGAACCATCGATGCATCCATTCCAGGCGCGGAGCAAAAGCTGCTGGATGACGAGAAGGAGCTGTTCGAACACCACACCATTGTCGATCTTCTCCGCAACGACCTCTCCCAGGTGGCGACCGGGGTGCGCGTGGACCGGTTCCGATACATCGACCGCATCCGCACCCACCGGGGAGAGATCCTGCAGGCCAGTTCGGAGATCAGCGGGGAGTTGCCGGGCGACTGGCGCGACCGCCTTGGGCAGATCCTTTTCGACCTCCTTCCCGCCGGTTCGGTTACGGGTGCCCCGAAGGAGCGGACGGTGCAGATCATCGGCGAGGTCGAAACCTTCGACCGGGGATTCTACACGGGCATCTTCGGGTATTCCGACGGCACCGACCTCACCAGCGCAGTGACGATCCGGTTCATCGAACAGGCAAAAGATGGGATGGTCTTCAGGAGCGGCGGCGGGATCACGGTGAAAAGCCGGGCCGAAGATGAATACAACGAGCTGATAACCAAGATCTATGTTCCGGTTGTTTGAGACGGTGAGGGTGGAGAACGGGGTGCCGCTTCACCCGGAATGGCATGAAGCGAGAATTTCACGGGCCCGGAAAGAGTTGTGGGGGATCGATGCGCCGGTTGACCTGCACCGCCTGATCCGGGTACCCGCCGGACATTCCGAGGGAACGGTACGCTGCAACGTGTTCTATGAAGCCGACAGTTGGGAGGTTACCTTCCGGCCTTATCACCCGAAGGTGATCCGGAGCCTGAAGATGGTGGATGCCGGAACGATCGATTACCACTTGAAATATGCCGACCGGCGCGGGCTTGAGGCGCTGCTGGCCCTTCGCGGGGAAGCCGGCGAGATCATCCTTGTCAGGAACGGGCTGCTCACCGACACCTCGGTGTCGAACCTCATTTTTACCGACGGCCATGGCTGGTTCACCCCGGCCACACCGTTGCTGAAAGGTACCTGCCGCGAACGGCTGCTGGCGGAGGGAGCGATCGCCGGGCGCGATATCCGGCCGGATGACCTGGGCAACTACCTGGGCTGCAAGCTGATAAACGCCATGCGCTACCCCGACGAGGGACCGCTGATCCCGGTTTCGGCCATTTCCTGAAAACCCTTATTTTTGCTGAAACCTCCTTCCTCCATGAAAACCCGCATCCTCCTTTCTGCCGTGGCGACCGCCGTTCTTTTCTCCGTGTTTTCCTGCAAAAGGGAAAACCGGGAACTGAGAGCCGACGCCGAAAAGATCGCCGCCATCATGTGCAAAAGCCTGGAGACGATGAAGGCGCTGAAATCGGCCAGTCCCCACGATACCGTCAGGCTGGTGACCCTGCAGGCGGAGGTGGAGAAGACCCAGGCGGAAATGTCGATGCTCTACGACGATTTTCATAAGAAATACGGCGAAAAGGCGAAAACTGAGGAGTTCGGGAAGGAGTTCCGCCAATACCTCAACGAGGCGATGCTCGATTGCAAAAGCCTGTCGAAGGAGGACCGGGCACTGTTCGAGAAGGACCTGGAGTAGTCCTATTTTCCCAACCTTATCTGCAGTTCGTTCAATTGTGCCTGCTTGATCGCGGCGGGGGAGTCGATCATCACGTCGCGGCCGGCGTTGTTTTTCGGGAAGGCCATGAAGTCGCGGATGGAGTCGCCGCCGCCGAAGATCGTCGCCCAGCGGTCGAACCCGAAGGCGATGCCACCGTGGGGCGGGGCGCCGTATTCGAAGGCGTTCATCAGGAAGCCGAACTGTTCCGCCGCATCTTCATCGGTAAAGCCAAGCACCGAGAACATCTTCTTCTGCAGATCTTTGTTGTGGATTCGGATCGAGCCGCCGCCGATCTCGGTGCCGTTGATCACCAGGTCGTAAGCGTTGGCGCGGACAGCCCCCGGATCGGAGTCGAGCAGCGGGATGTCTTCCGGTTTCGGGGAGGTGAAGGGGTGATGTTTTGCGTAAAAGCGGCGGGTCTCCTCGTCCCATTCGAGAAGCGGGAAGTCGATCACCCACAGAGGTTTGAACTCGCCCGGCTTCATCAGTCCCAGGCGCCGTCCCATTTCCAGCCTAAGGGTGCCCAGCGCGGTGCGGGTTTTCTCCTCTTTCCCGGCCAGGATCAGCACCAGGTCGCCCGGCTTTGCTCCCGCCTTCTCCGCAATGGTTTTCAGGTCGTCAGGGGTGTAGAATTTATCCACCGATGATTTGAGGCTCCCGTCGGCGCCAAACCGCACATAGACCAGCCCGGAGGCGCCCACCTGGGGCCGTTTCACGAAATCGGTGAGTTCGTCGATCTGTTTCCGTGAGTATTCGGCGCATCCTTCGGCGCAGATCCCTGCCACCAGTTCCGCTTCGTCGAATACCTTGAAATCTTTTCCTTTCACCAGGTCGTTCAGCTCCGTGAAGGTCATCCCGAACCGGATGTCGGGCTTGTCGGAGCCATAGCGGTTCATGGCTTCGGCGTAAGACATGCGCAGAAAGTCGCCCGTTCCGATGTTCAGCACCGACCTGAACAGATGCTTCGCCAGTCCTTCGAAGGTGCTGAGGATATCCTCCTGGGTGACGAAAGCCATTTCGCAGTCGATCTGGGTGAATTCGGGCTGCCGGTCGGCGCGCAGGTCTTCGTCGCGGAAGCAGCGCACGATCTGGAAGTAGCGGTCGAAGCCGGCCACCATCAGCAGCTGCTTGAAGGTTTGCGGCGACTGCGGCAGGGCGTAGAACTGGCCGGTATTCATGCGCGAGGGCACCACGAAATCGCGGGCTCCTTCGGGGGTCGATTTGATCAGGTAGGGCGTTTCGATCTCCAGGAAGTTCTGGTCGTTCAGGTAGTTCCGGGTCTCGATGGCCATGCGGTGGCGCAGCTCCAGGTTTTTCCGGTTCACGCTGCGGCGCAGGTCGAGGTAGCGGTATTTCATGCGCAGTTCCTCCCCGCCGTCGGTGTTGTCTTCGATGGTGAAGGGAGGGACTTTCGATGTGTTCAGCACGGTGAAATGATCGACCAGGATCTCGATGTCGCCGGTGGGCATCTTCGGGTTCTTGTTGCTGCGTTCAGCCACCTTTCCCGTGGCGGAGAGCACGAATTCGCGGCCCAGTTTCCGGGCTTCGAGGCAAAGGGCGGGGTTGACCTCCATGTTGAAGACCAGCTGGGTGATGCCGTAGCGGTCGCGCAGGTCGATGAACGTAAGGCCGCCCATGTCGCGCGAGCGCTGGAGCCAGCCGGTGAGGGTCACTTCGGTCCCGGCATGGGACAGGTTAAGTTCGCCGCACGTGTGTGTTCGGAGCATAGGACATGTTTTTAGAACCGCAAAGGTAGGAAGAAAGCGGGGATCTGTTACTTTAACGAGTATTTCCGCATGATCTCATCCCGATCCTCAAAGGCCGACGGGGCAAACACCAGCCCGAATTTTTCGTTCAGCCTGCCGATCTCCCTGTTCTTCATCTCCGATCCATCGGGGAAGCCGTTAGCCTCGGTAAGTTCGTGAAATATCCGTTCAAGATACTCCTCGAAAGGCTGGTTGAAATACATGTCAATAAACCTCAATGGATTTCCGGAGGCATTCCAGAAGGTATGCCTTATCATGCGTGGCCGCAGATGCCAGCCCCCGGCCTTCACCTCCACCACATCATCGCCAACCAGTACGCTGGCAGTACCCTCCAATACGTACATGATCTCATCCAGCTCCTTGTGCAGGTGAGGCGGAGGACCCATGATCCCGGGGGCCACCGCACATTCCACACTGGAAAACAGTCCGTTTGTCATGGAACTTCGCATCCAGACCCGGATCTCCATTCCCCCGTTGTGGTCGAGAGGTTTCATCCCCGGCAGCAGCACCGGCTTTACCGGGTCCGACGGGCTAAAAGCCGCCGTTCCGCTGAACAGGGCAGGGGTGAGGCCGGAGAAGGCCGCCAGCATCCCCGACTTTATGAAAAATTCCCTTCTTTTCATATTGCTTGTTTATACTATTGATTCATAATAAACATGTTGACCAGTTTATTTAAACTAATTCCATACAAAGATAAAATATTTTATCAAAACACTATATTCCCGGGAATTTTCTGCGGGAACATACAAGCCGGTCTTAAATAACACCCGCGGAGGAAATATTTTCCTCGAATATCCCCCGGAATCTGACTTTTATTGCAGCCGTTCCTGTTTTTCGCAATACCGGGCACACTTCCGGACGCGGAATTGCATTTTTCGCAAATAGCTCCGATCCCGGCCCCGGGAACCCGTTTTGATCCGCGCCGTTACGGGGATAATTTTGTCGGGAAAGAAATTCATTCCCAACACAAAACGCCATGGAAACAAGGATCATTAAAGGAGACCGCGCGAAGGACCGCATCTTCGCCGAAGTGAAAACCGAGACCGCCCGCCTGCAGGCGCAATACAACGAAACGCCGGGCATCGCTTTCATCGCCTTCCCCTGCACCCCGCTCATGAAGTACAATGTGCCGCTGCACGTGCATACAGCCGAAGCGATGGGATTCCGCGTCGTGACGGAGATCCTGGCCGGCGAATCGACCGAAGGCGAGGTGTTCGCCGCCATCGACGCGCTGAATGCCCGCCCCGACCTCGACGCCATCGTTTTGCTGCAGCCGCTGCCCGAACACCTCAACCCGGTGCGCATCATCAACCGCATCGACCCGGATAGGGAGGTGGAAGGATTCCATCCCCAGAACCTGCTCAAGACCATGATCCCCGACATCGACGCCGACCGCTATCCGATGTGCCTGCCCGAAGCGCTGTACGAGATGCTTGGCGAGGAGGGAGTGCAGATCACCGGCGACCAGGAGTGGGTGTTCCTGCTCGACGACGGATTCGTGAACAACACCCTCGTGCGGATGATCGTCAGGGCCGCTGCCTCGAGGGTCGTGCCGGCCGGCAGCGCAGTGACCTTCGTGAACTGGGATTCGGGCGATGCCGAAACGCACTGCCGCCGGGCCGACGTGCTGGTGGTGGTCACCAAAAACCCGGAAAGCCTCTGCCCGCAGTGGGTGAAACCGGGATGCTGCATCATCGACATCTACTCGAACCTGGTGAAGGAGGTGCCGTCGAAAGCCGACCCCTCGAAGCTTGTCCCGGTTATCCGCGGGGGGGTGAAGACCGGGGAGGTGAACGGCATCGCCGGCTCGCTGCTTCCCATCCCAGGCGGACTGATGACCGTGGTGATGGCCATCCTCTTCCGGAACACGGTACGCTCTTTTACCAATCGCAGGATTTCCGTTGAAACCGAAAAAATCGACGCATCATGAAAACACTGATCCTTTCAACAGCCGGGGGAGGATGGATGTTCTCCCTGACCAGCCTGGCCGCCTTTGTGGTCGTGGCCCTCATGGCCTCGCGTAGGCTCGCCCGCGACCGCCACTCCCACAGCACCATCCTGCTGCTCCTGACCGCCTCGGCGCTAGGATTTTTCCTGGGTGAGCGCTTCTTCGCCCTCTCATGGGGCCAGTGGTGCGACGCGTACTCCACCCTGGCCCTGCCGCCGGCCGGTCACCGGAGCCTGGCGGGCGGCGTTGCCGGACTGGCATTCATTCTCTACTTGACCTGGCGGTGGCTGTGTGCCGGATGGTCGGCAAGCGACGCTTTTGCTGTTGCGATGCCGGCCGGTCTGGCCATCTCGGGCATCGGGTGCTTCTTTGCCGGCTGCTGCTACGGCTTGCCTACATCGCTTCCCTGGGGGATTTCCTACGACATCTCCTCCCATGCGTTTCTCGATCAGCTGGGCCGGGGATGGGTGCACCCGGGTGATGCCGGTTCGCTTCCCGTCCATCCAGTGCAGCTGTACCTTTCAATGGGATGCCTGGCGCTGGCGATACTGGTTTCCATCAAACGGAAAAAATGGAGGACACCCGGAACTCCCTGGCTGTTCTCGCTGCTAGGATACGGCATCCTTGCTTTTTTGCTGGAATTCTTCCGCGCGAAAGGTCCTGAAGTGCAATCGAATGGTGTGACTTTCGGGATGACGGGAACCCAATGGATCCTCCTGGTGCTGGTGACAGGCGCAATGGCTTTGTTCGTGGTCCGGCTGAAGAGACCCATCGCCAATCCTTCCGAACCCCCTTCAGTTTTGCGACAGGATACCCTGACAATGGCCCTCTGGCTCCTATTCCTCACCGGAAGGAAATGGATCCCCGCTCCCGAAACGCTGCTGGTCCTGATGATGCTGGTGCCGCTCACCCTGTTCCGGTTCGTGGCGCTTTACCGCCGGCATACGGTGCCCGGTTTCCGCTGGGTGGTGCCGGCTGTGATCCTGGTAAGCGTCGGGCTCATGTCGCAGAAAAACGTTGGCAGGGAAGGGGAACCGGACGAGATCGTCTTCACCGGCATTGGCATCTCCGGCATGGCCGGAAGTTATGTGGAGGATCTGTACAGTGCTGTAAAGCACAACGATTGCGGCTCCGAGTGGGTAGACCTGGTCTCCATCGGCAGCCAGCGCAGAACCTACTGGCAGGGGGCCATCGATTTCAGCCACAACCGGTGGAAAGGGAAGTATTACAAGTACGCCATCGGGGTGCGGGGGTATTTCGGGCAGGAGCATGGCGGCATGGAGACCGATTACCCTGCATCAGGCAACGTAGCCGGGGTGGCACCCTACATCTCCTTCCAGTGGCGGTATTTCGGCCTGGGCGCCGGACTGATGCTAGGGCAGAACAAAATCGGAATCCCGAGAGACCATGGATCATTCAACAAGTTTTCCGACGGGGATATCATCGCTCCCGATCATGTCAACTCGTGGATCATTCCCGCGGTTACCCTGCGGGGTGGGCCTTCCGACATTGCCTTCGGGGAGATATCCTTCCCGGCGGCCTTTCCGTCCGCGTCGCCCTATCCGCTCCTTCGCGCCGGGGTGGGCAGCGGTTTCGGCCGCACCGACGGTACCCGGGTCGTGATCGGCTATTGCGACGGCCTCTTTATCCAGGCAAGCTACCCCGTAAGCGATTACCTGGTGATGGAGGCCTTTTATGCCGACCGGCTGGGTTCGGGTAACCAGGAAAAGCGGATTCTCAGCGTCGGGATCCAGGTCCGCATTCCACGGGAGAAAAAGTGAGTTTTTTACCTCCCCGGAAGGGACCCGGGATGCATTTGATTACCTTTGTTATTCCATAAACCGGAGTATCCATCAAACATCCCCCCATGAAAAAAATTACCTTCCGGCTCCTTTTCGCTGTTGCCTGCTGCCTGCTGCCTGTTGCCTCCTTTTCTCAATGGAGCACCAATCCCGCGGTCAACAACGCCATCTGCACATTGACGGGTGAGCAGGCCATTCCCAAGATCGCAACCTGTTCCAACGGGGATACCTACATCGGTTATTTTTCCAACGAGTCGGGCAATTACAATGTCCGCCTGCAGCGACTCGACGCCGCGGGGAATACCCTGTGGGCTTCCAACGGGATCCTGATCAGCGGCCACCCGCAGGAGACCTGGCTCACCGACTGGGATATGACGTGCGACGGCAGCAACCATGCCATCCTGGTATTCAACGACATCCGCACGGGCAATACCAATGTGGTGGGATACAGGATCTCGCCCTCGGGCGGTTTCGTATGGGGAAGTAACGGGATTCAGTTGTCCAACAATACGGCCTTCAACGCCGCCCCCAAGGTCGTGGCCACCGAAGCGGGCAACATCGTGGCAGCCTGGTCGTCGGACGATGATATCATGATGCAGAAGATCAACCCTGCCGGGGCTGTTCAGTGGGGACCGGCCGGTATCACGCTGACGGCAGCACCCGCGCGCCTGACATGGCCGCAGTTGCTTCCGGTCGGCACCGACGAGGTGATCATGAAGTATTTCAAAGATACCGGAGTGCCCAATGCTCCCACGCGGCATGTTTTTGCCCAGCGCTACAGTGCCACCGGAACCGCCGTATGGAGTTCCCCGGCCTCAGTATCGACGGCGGGAGGCATTTCGGCCTGGACGCAGATCTTTCCCTTCATCAACGACGGGAGCGACGGATTTTTCATTGCCTGGCACGACGACCGCGACAACAACCAGCGCGCCAGCAGTTTCGTGCAGCATGTAAGCAGTTCCGGCACCGTCCTGTTCCCGGCGAACGGGGTGGAGGTCTCGACCGTGTCGAACATGAATCACTATTACCCGGCCATGGCCCTTCCTCCGGGATCGACCGATGTTTTCGTGTTCTGGAACGAGATGAACACGCTCCAGAGCCAGTGGGGGATCTATGGGCAGAAAGTGGACGCGTCAGGAGCCCTTCAATGGGGAACCGGCGGAATGGTCTTCATCCCCGTCTCCACCACCGATGTCTATCCCTACGAAGCCAGGAACTCCAATTCCGACGTGATCCTCGTGTATGAGCAGTATTCCGGTGCCGTCAACGGGACGATCAAAGCCATGCGGATCTCGCCTGCAGGGTCGATGGTGTGGAGTCCGCCCCAGAAAGAGATCTGCACGGTCAATTCGCAGAAGATCCACCCGGTGGTGAACGAATTTTCGAACAACCAGTGGATCGTCGCCTGGGAGGACGACCGCAACGGCGCTACCGATATCTATGCCCAGAACATCCAGCCCGACGGGAGTCTCGGGCCACCCTCGCTGGGAACCATCACCGGCACGGTCTCTTTCACCGGGGGGACCGCCGATCCCACCCAGGCTTCGATTTATGCCGGAGGATATACCACAACCCCCGATGCAACCGGTCACTACAGCCTGGAGGTGCCGGCGGGCACCTATTCCGTCATAGCTTCCCATCCTTATACCACCACCCAGACGATCCCCGATGTGAACGTCAATACCGGCCAGACCACGGGGAATGTCAACTTTACGCTGACCGTGGTACGCGCCGACATGGTGGTGAAAGCCATCAACACCGTCGTCGGAGTGACGATGAACAACATCGATGTGGTGATCCAGGGACCGGAAGGGCCCTACACCGGCACCATTGTGGCTGATTCGCTGGTGTTTCCGCATGTTCCCTACGGCTCATACGACGGAACTGCCTCCGCCTCAGGCAGTTACCAGGCCCTGGCTGATACGCTGATTGGAGAGATGAACCACACATTGATCTTTCCCTTTGTCATCCTGGGCCTGTCCGAAGAATCTTTTGTTACCGGCCTGAGGATCAATCCCGTACCGGCTTCAGCAAGCAGCCGTATATTCTTCCGCTCGCCCCGGGCCGATGTGTGGTCGTTCGAGCTTCTGGACGGCAAAGGGGCCCGGGTTGCCTTTGCGCAACGGAACCTGGCTGCAGGGGATCAGCATTTCTCACTGTCCGAAATTTTTTCCACCCTCCCGGCGGGAAATGGGATCTGCAGTCTCCGGATTTACGGAGCGCTGGGATTGAATTCGTCCTGTAATTTTATCTATGTTAAAAGGGAATAGCCTTGTTATCAATGAATTGAACTTGTTCATAACCAGTCGGATATCTTATCTGACGCCCTTAAAAAAATCAAATCGTGATCCTGCGAACATTCCTTACCGGCCTGTTGACGGTATTCCTGTGCGGAAGTCTCTTTTCCCAGGCAGGCCCTGCAGGCGACGGCACCCTTCGTGCGGGACCCTCCCGCAGGATCCATCCCTCCGGGGTTTCCCAAACCGAGGTCTTCCTCGTGCGCAGCCCGCTTGACCCCGATCTCCTGTTTGCCGCCTGCAACACCATCAATTTCATCCCTTTTTTCATCAGTGAAGGAATTTATGTTTCTGCCGACGGAGGAATAACCTGGACGGGGAGCGATACCTGCATGGGGGAGCCGATCGCCTACCATGGCGGTGATCCGGGAATAGCGATCGACCGAAACGGCACCTTCCTTCTTGCCCGCAAGGGCCGTGAACCGTTTGTGGGAGTTTATTCGCACTATTCCACCGACAACGGGCTGACCTGGTCGAATCAGAAAGTGATGTCGACCGACGACCTGGAAAGAGCGGTGCTCACATCCGACGTTCATCCGGGGAGCCCGTTTTTAGGCCGCACCTATGCAGCCTGGGTGAAATTCACCCCGCCGGTCCCTATCATGTTTTCATACAGCGACAACGGAGCGCAAACCTGGTCTGCATCCCGTCAGGTCAACAATCCTTTGAACATGTGTGCCGGCGGCGACCTGTCGACCGGACCCGGCGGGGAGGTATATCTTTGCTGGGCCGGCATCACAGATGTCTCCCCCTTCAAAGAGATCCATGTCGGCTTTGCCCGATCGGCCGACGGGGGACAGAACTGGCAGGTGAACGAGAACGCGTTTGCCATGAACGGGATCACCGGGGTGCTTCCAGGGAAGAAGAACATCCGGGTGAACGGGTTACCGCAGATGGCGGTTGATACCACGCAGGGCTCCCGGCGGGGATGGATATACATTGTCACGACCCAGAAGGATCTGAGCCCGGCTGGTTCCGACCCCGACGTGGTGCTGTACCGGTCGACCGACGGGGGGCAGAGCTGGTCGGCGGGCATCCGGGTGAACCAGGATGCGCTGAACAACGGGAAAACCCAGTATTTCCCGAATATTCACATCGACCGGTACGGGGCGGTCGATGTTCTCTTTTATGATGACCGCACCACCACCAACGATTCCACCGGGGTATTCCTGGCCCGTTCGACCGACGGGGGAGATACCTGGAGGGAGTACGAGATCAGCGACCATCATTTCCAGCCCGCGCCGATCGGGGGACTCGGCCAGGGATACCAGGGCGACATCATCGACCTGGCCTCGACCGATTCGAAGATCGTTGCCGTATGGATGGACAACAGCACGGGGGTATACCAGGTGTGGACGACTTCGGTGGAGTTTTCCGGTTTAGGGGAAGAAGACCCTCCCGAGGGAGTTCGGATTTTACAGGCTGTACGATGTTATCCCAACCCGTTCTTTGAAAAGACCACCATCGGATATCACCTGGCCGCTGCCGGGAAAGTGGTACTTCAGATACTGGATGTGTACGGTCGTGAAGTGGCCACGGTCGTGAATGAATCCCAGGCGCCCGGTTATCACGAAATTAGTATTGGGAAAGCTGAATTGCAGAAATATCAGCAGACAGAAACGGCGGTCTTTTTTTACCGTCTGGTGACCGGTGGAGGCAGTGATGCAGGGAGGATGATCTGGTTGGGAAAGGACTCATCATATCTGACTTTTCCCTGATTCTCGAGGCAAGCCTAACGAATCCCAAGTTTTGTAAAATAATAACCTTAAAAAATGTAAACTGAAACGCTTATTAAATGTAATATGCTGTTAATTTTGCATTTTTAGTGATTCATGGAATATAAACATCGGATATCAGACAAAGAGTTACAGCGAAAACTTAGCGCTTCGGGAGCGGTGCTTATCCGTGGTCCGAAGGCCTGTGGGAAAACCGAATCGGCGAAGCAATTGGCAAAGAGTGTATTGAATGTGGACCGGGATGAACAAGTCCAGGCTCTCATCAGTATCGCTCCCAAACGGTTGTTACTGGGCGAAACGCCTCGCCTGATCGACGAATGGCAAGCCCAGCCTGAACTTTGGAATTACATTCGACACGAAATAGACGACCGTCAGGAAAATGCACAATTCATCCTCACTGGTTCCGCAAATCCTGAGGAATCAGCAAAAATGCACTCGGGCGCCGGCAGGTTTACCATGGTGGATATGCGTACTATGTCGTGGCAGGAATTAGGCATATCGTCAGGGAAAATAGGCTTGCCGGATCTCTTCAATGGAAAAAAAATTGATGTTTTTGACACCCCCACTGATCTGGAATTTATCATCGGGAAGATTATTATCGGGGGTTTTCCCACGCTTTTAAATAAAAATGCCGGGCAGGCGGCCGACTTGACACGTTCCTATGTGGAATTACTCGCCGAAGTGGATTTGAGCAGGGTTTCCAGAGTAAAACGCGATCCTGTTAAAGTGATGAGCCTGCTACGCTCGCTTGCCAGGAACACGGCAACGTTGGTGGATATCTCCACCCTGGAAAGCGATATCCGTGACAAAGAGACCGGAGGTATTACACGCCCCACAGTTTATGATTATCTGGATGCCCTGAGCCGCCTGATGATCGTGGAGGACCAACCCGCCTGGAACACGCATATCCGTTCATCGTCGGCATTGCGCAAGGCGCCCAAGCGACATTTCACCGATGTTTCCCTGGCAGTCGCTGCGTTGGGGGTAGACGAAAATTCGCTGTTGGACGATCTGAAGTTTACGGGATTTTTATTTGAATCGCTGGTTACACATGAATTGCGCGTGTATGCTCAGGCAAATGATGCCAAAGTATTTCATTACCGAGATTCGAGCGGTTTGGAAGTGGACAGCATTGTGCAAAAATTCAATGGCGACTGGTGCGCTTTTGAAATAAAACTCGGCACGGGGCAATTTGACGAAGCTGCGGCAAGCCTTAACAAGTTGGTAACGATATTAGACACAAAAAAAGTTAAACTTCCCCAATCGCTCAATATTATTACAGGAACCGGTGTAAGCTATACCCGAAACGACGGAATAAATGTTATTTCGCTGGCCTCATTGGGTGCATTCTGAGGTGGCCGTTTCACTCACCTGACACGACCAGAACTGGTTACCGTTTAACAGGTCAGTGATCTTCCTTCCGGAACGAAAACTTCCACAGGATCAGCGATATCAATGAGGCACCGACGAACCCCATCCAGTTGATCCAGTAAGGCATGTGCCAGCTGCCTATCCATACGGCCACGCCGGTAAAGATCCGCAGCACATGCAGCAGCGCTACCAGGGCGAAAATGGTGCCGGCGACGCGCATCCAGAAATTTTTTGAGTTCATCCGACCGGGTTGATAAAGTGAAACTCCTCCCAAAGGTAAGAATTTGCACGATGAAGGTCAAGGGGTTTGTGCGTTTTGGTTCTGGGATTGCGTAATGATACGGAAAGAGTACTCATAAGTGAAATAGCTGAACATCCATTCGATCAGGATGATGAGCCGGTTGCGGAACCCGATGAGCCGAACCAGGTGGATGAACATCCACAGGAACCAGGCGAAAAACCCGGAGAAACGGCCGAAAGGAAGTTCGGCCAGCGCCTTGTTCCGGCCGATGGTGGCCAGGACGCCGAGGTCGGTATAAACGAATTTTTTTGGTTCTTTCCCGTTCAGCTTCCGCATGATGTTGCGTGCCAGGTTTTTCCCCTGCTGGATGGCGGGGAGGGCGAGCAACGGATGGCCTTTCGGCAAAGCAGGAGTCACCATGGCCGCCACATCGCCAATGGCGTAGATGTCGTCGTAGCCACTGACAAGGTTGAATTCGTCGACCCGGATCCGGTTGTGATCCAGGAGCGACGATTCACTCAAACCGGGCACCAGGGCCCCTTTGACCCCGGCGGTCCAGATGAAGGCGGATGAACGGAGGATCGTCCCGTCGGTGAGGGTAACATTCAGCCCATCGTAATTGTCGACCCGGGTATTCACCCACACCTTCACTCCCATGCGTGCCAGGTAGCTTTCGGCCTTTCGCGATGATTCCTCCGACATCATGGGCAGCAGCCGGCCTGCCGCTTCGATCAGGTGAACGTTCATCAGCCCGGGATCCAGCTCGGGGTAGTCGGAAGCCACGATGTGCTTTTTAAATTCGGAGAGGGCTCCCGCGATCTCGATGCCGGTCGCCCCCCCGCCGATGATCACGAAGTTGAGCAGGATCTTCTTTTCGTCGCTTTGCATCCGGGTGATCGCCGTCTCGAACTCCCGGAGCAACCGGCTCCGCAGGGCCAGGGCATCCATGACGCTTTTCAGCGAGAGACTGTTGCGCTCCAGTTCCGGATTTCCGTAGAAGTTGCTGACCGAACCGGTGGCGATCACCAGGTAGTCGTAGGCAATATCCCCGATCGGGGTTACCACCTTCTTCTCTTCCGGCACGATCCGGACCGCTTCGGTCATCCGGAACCGGAAATTCTTCTGCCCCTTGAAAATTCGGCGGAAAGGAGAGGTGATCGACATGGCCGAAAGACCGCACGATGCCACCTGGTAAAGAAGGGGCTGAAAGGTGTGATGGTTATTCTTGTCGATCAGGATGATATCGACCGGGGCGTGGCGGAGCCGCTTCATCAGTTCGATGCCGCCGAAGCCGCCGCCGATGACCACCACGACCGGGTTATTATGGGTTTTCATGTGGATGATTCAGTGTTCAATCCGGATTTCATGCAAATAAGCATTCAGGTACCGCATGACAAGATTGATACCAAAGGGAATACCTGACAATTTGGCGAACCGGGCATGGAAGAATATTAATTCCTATCTTCGGCACAGAAAAATCTCCGCACGAGAATCCCATGAATTCTGTGTTTTTCCTTCGAACAATTCTTTTCATCCGATGATTCCAGGATCCGAATCCGCTTCCGAAACCTGTCAACGCACCCGAATCCCCCTCTGGCTGGTGCTTCTCGACAACATTCCCACCCTGTTGTTGTTCATGCTCGGCTTCCTGATCCTCGACAGGGTGTCGACGGCCGCCGCCATTGCCTATGCCCTGTATGCCGCCGGCAGCGTAGTATGGTTCTGGGCAAAGATCTGTCCGTATTGCCACCATTACGGCACCCTGGCTTGCCCCTGCGGGTATGGCATTGTCTCGTCCCGGTTGTTCCGCCGGCAAAATACCTTGCAGTTCCGGAAGGTGTTCAGGCGCAACCTCCCGGTCGTTTTCCCCAACTGGTTTGTCCCGGCGGGAGTTGCCGTTTACCTGCTCGCTACCGATTTTTCGGGAGAGATCCTGGTCCTGACCCTTCTCTTTTCCTTTATCGGCTTTATCCTGATCCCGGTCATATCCCGGCTCGTCGGTTGCCGGAATTGCGAGATCAAAGAGAATTGTCCGTGGATGACGGTGAACCGGAAACCGGGATGCTGAAAATGTGTTGAGAAGCCGTCAGTTCCCCGGCTCAAGTTCCATCTCCGTGCCGAAATACTTGTTAAAGACGATCCGGAAGTTATTGACCGGGTTATTCAGGCAGCCTTTTGTTTCGTCGGGGATCTTGTCGCCGGAGAGGTAGAGCGAATTAAATACGGTATGTGCTTCTTCTTTGCGGTCTTCCTCCCGTTCAAGGTCCCTGAATCCGTGATCGCCCTGGATGATGATCACGCTGCCGGGATCTTTCCGGATAAGGGAGGAGAAGAAGAAAATCATGGTTTTCCTTGCGAATTTCAGCTGTTCCAGGTATTTTTCCTTGTCGGGAAGCCCGGGGTTCCGCTGCATCTGTCCATCTTCGCCGACCAGGTACCTCGAATGCGGCAACATCAGGTGCGCATAAGTAAATACAGGGTCGTCAGCGGTTGAATTCTCCGCTGCCTGGTTCATGACTTCCGAGGCGATGTGAAAATTGGTCCGGATCTCGAAGGGGGTGCGGTGCACCCTCCGGACTGCCCGGTATCCCAGAAAGAACAGGCTGTTGCCCCAAATATTGACTTCGGGAAAGTACTTGTAGGCCGGGAGTTCACGATCGACCAGAAAAAGCGACAGGTTACGGAGGCGGTACCGGTGCTCTTTCAGAAACGAAACGACCGCATTGTTCCGCAGGTTGCCCAGGCTGCGGTACATTGACCGGAGATCGCCCTGGTCGTCGGCTTTCTCCCACTGCATGTTCAGGTAAGAAGAGAGGCAAAAGGGAGTGCTGATAAACCGGGTCGATGCCGACCGGGAATAGTTCACCCGGAGAAAATCCAGGGTGGTTTCAAGCGCCGGGTCGGTATGTTGCCAGTATTTTTCAAGGCTTGCGGGACTGGTATAGGAGTCGAGAATAATGTAATAGATATTGGGATGTTTCGCGTTGATCTGTCCGGGCTTTTCGCGGATGACGACCGGACCGGATGTCATCGCCGGTGCACGAAGAAAGGCGATGGCGCTTTCGACCGTCAGGTTGATCAGCAGGAAGAGGAGGAAAAACACCACGGTTATCCCCCGGTATCGTTTCAGACCGCGGATGGTCAATACGAAAATGACGATCGCCAGCAGCGCCAGAACCAGGAAAGTGGTGAGTTCGTGATATAATTCGCCGTTGAAGTATTCTTCAGGGATGATCTTTTTTTCGTAGAGAACAAATAGCCTGTGGCCGTTAAAGAACAGGTAAGAGAAAAGTCCAGCCAGCAGCGACGACATCACTCCGTCCCGCAGCAACAGTTTAAGCAGGATGAATGCGCCGGACGTCATGACCGCCAGGATGACCAGGAAACCGAAGATCTCGGACGGATTGAAATACCCGCTGTTGTCCTTGAAGCGCTGGAACAGGATCGTAAGCGTAAACAGGATCAGGAGTGAGCCGGAGATCAGGGGTGTTTTTCGGGTTGACCAGGACATCGGCAGTGTGGACCAGGGGTAAGCGAGCGGATCCGGAGTCGGCGGACGGGTTTGTGTGACAAAGCTAAGAAAAATTACCGGTCAGGAACCAAATCCGGCCCCATTTTACAGATGCCGGGGGGGAGCGACATCGAATTTGTCCGACACCCTGGCCTTCCATCGATTCCTGTAATCCAGGTCATTCCGTGAACGGGTCGCCCTGATGCCCGGTTATTTTTTTCCCGGGAAAACTATTACCTTTGCACCCCGGCTGGCGAAAGTCGCCAGTTGCCAGTCATCAAAAGTGTCTATCTGCTTTCGACTGCCGACTGAAGACTTTGTTCGTCAATCGTCAATTGCTCAATCGTCAATCGAAACGGCCCTGTAGTTCAATGGATAGAACGGAAGTTTCCTAAACTTTAAATATAGGTTCGATTCCTATCGGGGCTACCAGAAATCGGTGAAAAGTGAAAGGAGAAAAGTGAAAAGTTGTTCACTTTTCTTTTTTTTTATCCGTGTTCAGATGTGCGCTCTTCACTCCGGCAGCCGATTTTCTGTCATCCCCCCCGGGGGGGGGGGGGCACCTATCATCCTTCTCCATCCCACTCCCGGTAAAACTGCTCCAGGAACTGCTCCATGAACCGGTGTCGCTCCTCCGCCATCCGGCGACCCGTCGCGGTATTCATCCGGTCCTTCAGCAGGAGCAACTTCTCGTAGAAGTGGTTGATGGTGGGGGAGGCACTCTTTTTATACGCTTCCTTCGACATCCCCATGACGGGATCGATGCCGGGGTTGTACATCTCCCGGCCGGAATGCCCGCCGTAATTGAAGGCGCGGGCGATCCCGATGGCGCCCATCGCATCGAGCCGGTCGGCATCCTGCACCACCGCCAGTTCCGGGGAGGAGTAATCCGGTTCGAAATTCCCCCCCTTGAATGAAATGTTGCGGATGATCTGTTCCACCTGATGGATCACCGCATCGTCGACAGCCAGGCTTTCAAGGTGTTTCCGGGCTTTCGCCGGACCGAGGGTCTCGTCCCCGCCATGGAACTTGGCGTCGGCAATATCGTGCAGCAGGGCGCCTAATTCAACCACGAAAAGGTCAACCGGTTCCGTCCGGACGATGGTCCTGGCATTTTTCCAGACCCTTTCGATATGCCACCAATCATGTCCGCCTTCGGCGCTGCGAAGTTCGGATTGAACGTACCATACCGTTTTCCCTATAACTTCTTCCCTGTTCATCATGGATGATATCAGATCTTCTCCAGACCTTCCATTAGACCTTCCAGGTTTCGCAAACCTGGAAGGTCTTTTCGTCACTTGATATCCGCCCCGTTCACGGCGCCCTCGCCGGGGGTGACGAAAAAGAGCGTGCCGTCGGGGTTTTCGGCCATCAGGATCATCCCCTGCGATTCGATTCCCCGAAGGGCGCGCGGGGCCAGGTTGACGAGGATGGAAACCCGCTTGCCGACGATCTCTTCCGGGGTGAAATACTTCGCGATGCCCGATACCACGGTGCGCTGGTCGAGGCCGGTGTCGATCTTCAGTTTCAGTAACTTATCGGCTTTCGGAACCCGTTCGGCTTCGAGGATCGTCCCTGCCCGGATATCCAGTTTCGCGAAATCCTCGATGCCGATCATCTCCTTCGCGGGCTTCACCGGCGCTTTTGCCTGCTGTGCTTCGTTCGCCTTCTTTGTGTCGAGCAGTTTTTTCACCTGTGCTTCGATGACCGCATCCTCGATCTTCGTAAAAAGAAGCTCCGGGGGGCCGAGCAAATGTCCGGCAGGGAGCCAGTCGAGCCGGTCGGCTTCCTTCCACCCGTATTCATTCAGATTCAGCGTTTTATGCATCCGCGCAGCGGAGAAGGGAAGGAATGGTTCTGCAACGATGGCCAGCTGGGCACATATCTGCAGCGAGAGGTTCAGGATGGTGCCGACCCGGGCGGGATCGGAGGTATAAAGCTTCCAGGGCTCGTTGTCGGTGAGGTACTTGTTGCCGAGCCGGGCGAGGTTCATCATTTCGGCCAGCGCCTCGCGGAACCGGTAGCTTCGGATGCTCGAGGCGATGCGGCCGGGAAACTGCTTCATCTCCTCCCGCGCGGCCAGGTCGCCCTCGGTAAAGGGGCCGGCAGCGGGGACTTTCCCTTCGAAATACTTGTGAGTGAGCACCATAGTGCGGTTCACAAAATTGCCGAGGATGGCCACCAGTTCGCTGTTGTTGCGTGCCTGGAAATCCTTCCAGGTGAAGTCGTTGTCTTTTGTCTCCGGCGCAGCCGAGGTGAGGACGTAACGGAGCACATCCTGCTGGCCGGGAAATTCCTCAAGGTATTCGTGCAGCCACACGGCCCAATTGCGCGAGGTGGAGATCTTGTCGCCTTCGAGGTTGAGAAATTCGTTGGCCGGCACGTTGTCGGGCAGTATGAAGGTCCCTTCCGCCTTCAGCATGGCCGGGAAGATGATGCAGTGGAAGACGATGTTGTCCTTGCCGATGAAGTGGACCAGCTTGGTTTCCGGGTCTTTCCAGTATTTCTCCCAATCCGTCGTAAGCTCGCGGGTGGCCGAGATATACCCGATGGGGGCGTCGAACCAAACGTAGAGCACCTTTCCCCCGGCTCCTTCCACCGGGACTTTCACGCCCCAGTCGAGATCGCGGGTCACGGCACGGGGCTGCAGTCCCTGGTCGATCCATGACTTGCATTGCCCGTAAACATTTGTTTTCCAGTCATCTTTATGACCTTCGAGGATCCATTTGCGCAGCCAGGGTTCGTACTGGTCGAGCGGGAGGAACCAGTGCCGGGTTTCACGCAGCACGGGCTTGTTGCCGCTGAGAACGGATTTTGGTTCGATAAGGTCGGTTGCATTGAGCGAGGTACCGCATTTCTCGCACTGGTCGCCGTAGGCCTTGTCGTAATGACAGTGGGGACAGGTGCCGGTGATGTAACGGTCGGCGAGGAAATGGCCCGTGGCTTCATCGTAGTACTGTTCGGAAACCTGTTCGGTGAATTGTTTCGCCTCATACATCTTGCGGAAGAATGCCGAGGCAGTTTCATGATGTATTTTGTTGGATGTCCGTGAATAGATGTCAAACGAAATCCCGAAATCCTCAAATGATTTCTTAATCATGCCGTGGTACTTGTCGACGATATCCTGGGGGGAGAGCCCCTGCTGCAACGCCTTGATGGTGATGGGAACACCATGTTCGTCGGAACCGCCGATGAATACGACCTCTTCGCCGTCCATGCGCAGGAAACGGGCGTAGATATCGGCCGGGACGTACACGCCCGCAAGGTGACCGATGTGGATCGGCCCGTTGGCATAGGGGAGGGCTGAGGTGATGGTGTAGCGTTTGTATTTTGATTTATCGCTCATGATCTCAGGATGTTGGAATGGTCAGAAAAGGAGGCGCAAAGATAGGAATTATTGTCGCTGTTTTGTGTACTTTTGGCCCATGATCACGCCGGCCTACCTGAAAAAAGGCGACCAGGTCGCCATCGTATCCCCCGCCCGTAGCATCACCTTCGAAGAAGTGCATCCCGCCATCCGTTTCTTCGGACGAAACGGTCTTGAAACGGTACTCGGGACTTATGTTTTCAGCCGGCACCGCCAGTTTGCCGGCACCGACGAGCAGCGTTCCCGTGATTTTCAGCATATGCTCGACAACCCGAACATCCGGGCCATTGTTTGTTCCCGGGGGGGGTATGGCACGGCACGGATCATCGACCGTCTCGATTTTACCCTTTTCTGCGAAAATCCCAAATGGATCGTAGGTTACAGCGACGCCACGGTGCTGCACTCGCACATCCACCGGCAGTTCGGCATCGAAACCCTGCATGCCCCCATGCCGGTCAATATCAAGGGCGATCAGCCCGACGATTCCCTGCAGACCATGATCAACGCGTTATTCGGGAAACGGATCGCCTATACTGTGCCGAGAGCCCCTCTTTCGACGGAAGGCAGGGCGGAGGGGGTGATTACCGGGGGAAATTTATCAGTTCTCTGCAGCCTGATGGGGACCTCGTCGGAAATGGACACCACCGGGAAGATCCTGTTCATCGAGGACCTGGATGAATACCTGTATCACATCGACCGGATGATGATGAACCTGAAGCGTGCCGGAAAGCTGGAGAAGCTGAAGGGTTTGATCGTCGGGGGCATGACGAAGATGCACGACAACGCGATCCCCTTCGGGATGTCCGCCCAGGAGATCGTGGCCGATGCGGTGGCGGAGTACCACTACCCAGTCTGTTTCGATTTTCCTGCCGGGCACCTCGACACCAACCTTGCGCTGATCCTGGGACGGAAAGCGAAACTGACGGTCGGGGAGGAGGTGCAACTCTCTTTTTATTAACAGCCGTATCACCTTTTCCCTTTTTCCTGATTAAGCGTCGTCCGGCAGCAAAAACATTTCCCGCAAAGACCCAAGGACGCTCGAGAACCACGACCTGCTCTTTTTGGGGTTTGCCCGCCGGACACAGGACAATGAGCGAGCATATCAACCTGGGAAAAGCCGGCGAAGAGTTAGCGGCGGTCATGCTGGCCGGGAAAGGATACCGAATCCTGGAACGGAACTGGAGGTTTGGCAAGGAGGAGATCGACATCATCGCACGCGACGGCAACTTCATCGTCTTCGTGGAGGTGAAGACCCGGTCGTCGAACGTGTTTGCCGAGCCCGAGGCTTCGGTCACGAAAGCCAAGCAACGCGTCCTTGTTCGTGCAGCCAATGCATATGTCAACTACCGGAGATTCGGAGGCGAGGTTCGCTTCGACATTGTATCGGTGCTTATGTTGCCCGGGAAAGAGGTGGTCAACCACATTCCGGATGCATTTTACGCTACCCGTTCGTAATCATTTGCGGCCAAAGTCGGCGGGGATCTCTCCCCAGTATTCCGTTTCCCATTTCAGCACCCGGTTGGGATAGCGGTTGTTTTTCAGCCAGTTCACAGCCCGTTGGACCAGGGCGAAGAGGGCTTCGTTTTTCGGGCTGACCTCCAGTTTGGTGTTGATGTTTTTTTTTCTTACCCAGGCAATGGCGGTGCGCGAGTCGGAATAGACCGGCCAGTCGAGGTCGCGTTGTTTGAGGAAGGCGAGGGCGTGGACCACGCCCAGGAATTCGCCGAGGTTGACGGTACCTTCGGGGAAGGGACCCATGCGGAAGAATTCGGCTCCGGTTTTCGTGTCGACCCCCCGGTATTCGAGCACTCCGGGGTTTCCCGAACAGGCGGCGTCGGTGCATATGCTGTCGGGGATGGGTTCGCCGATGAGGGGATGGGAGCAGATCACTCTTGCGGGGGGTTTCTGCCCCCGGCTGATATGATTGAGAGGATCGTCATGCAGGGCGGCCGTGGCCAGTTCGAGGGTGGGAAATCCCTTGTAAAGGGCTCCGTTCACGCCATCGACCTGCTTTTTACAGTCGTTCCAGCTGGAATAGAGGCCCGGCTGTTTGCCCCGCCATACGACATAGTATTTATTTTTCGGCATAGTCCGGTTTGACGGGACAAATGTAAGGGATTCTTCGCACCCACCCCGACGGGGTCCCCCCACCCCGACAGGGTCCCCCCACCCCGACAGGGTCCCCCCACCCCGAC
>CAYVVG010000001.1:0-140916 GCA_964455285.1 uncultured Prolixibacteraceae bacterium | reverse complement strand
CGAGGGGTGGTCAATTTGGACCGGCCAGGAGGGGTCACTTTGAGCGGCCTGTGCATCCGGGCACCAAAACAAGTCTGAAATGTGAAATGCGAAGTGCCATTTGAACGGCACATCGCATTTTTTTTTGGGGTGATCACGCTGTTGTTTTCGCACCCCCGTTCCCTCCCATCCACCCCCCCCCACGATCCTCTTCAATTTATTAAGATTTAATAAAATTTAACATTTTTACATGTTAATTTACTGATGATTAGGTATACCTTTGCGTGACTCTTAACACAAAAGATGGTCAGCACAATAGTGATTTATCGAATTACAAGGAGGCACCTGATGAAAACGAAAATATACCTGATGGCGATGTTATTGGCACTCTCTTCATTCCCTGCGTCGGGACAGCAGAAGGAATCCAGCCGAGAAATAAATTTTTTAAACGGCAGGGATTGGAAAGGTCTCATACACAGACCGGATTCGACGTTTGGAATGTTTACCGAGGTTTCGCCCGCCGACTCCCTGTTCGTCACACCCCCGGATGAGGATTTCTGGGTCGTGGCCACCGCCTCGGCTGATTACGACAACGACGGGGATATTGACATCGCCGTACTGGGGTATTATGTGGTTTACAACATCAGTGCGGTAGACCATCTGATCCTCATGCGGAACGACAGCCTGGCAGGCCCGGATGCATGGCACTTCTCTTATTTCGGGGTGCCCCTGGGAACGCTGACGGCCGGCGCTTCGGATATGGCCTGGGGCGACGTGGACGGCGACGGGGACCTGGACCTTGCCCTCGGAACGGATGGCAGTACCGTGATCTACCGGAATGATGCCGGAACGCTGGTGCTGACCGATACCAGCCTGCCCGGTTACTGGGAGGACAACAGCCAGGCCTATTTCAACCTTCGTTCCATCTCATGGGCGGATTATGACAACGATGGCGATTTCGACCTGCTGATCCCTTCCGTTTTCGACTTCAGTACTTTCTCCTATATTACTGCATTGATGCGCAACGACGGACCGAATGGCACCGGAGGCTGGATCTTTACCGGGTTTGATTCTCTCTTTTCACCCACGATGCATGCCCAGAGTTCATGGGCCGATGATGATGCAGATGGCGACCTGGACCTGCTGCTTGTCAATCATGCACCGTTCTCTGATGCGGGTTTCATCCGCCGATACCGCAATAATGGCAACGGGGTCTTTACCGGCGAGGATGTGCTGGGTGCGTTGACCATCGAGCATGGAGAGGCACAATGGGGTGATTATGACGGCGATGGCGATCTTGATATCCTGGTTGCCGGAAATCTAAAGGAAATCAATGGTTCATACATCCCGATGGCATTGCGCATTTACCGGAACGACAGTGTGAACTTCTTTCCCCTGGAGGTGATCCCGGATCCATATGGCGCGGGCTGGTTCGATTTCACGGCTGCCACCTGGGCCGACTATGATTCCGATGGCGACATGGATATTTTATTGGCAGGCAACTACAATTCAGGGACCGCGATCGAAGGCAGGGCGAGAATTTATTCGAATGACAACGGTGTTTTTACCGATTCGGGCAATGAACTTCCGGCACCGCATGCGAGCGGCAACCGAGCGGGTAAGTTCTCATGGCTCGACATGGACGGAGACGCCGACCTGGATTACTTTATCGCGGGTGAGTATTTCGTACCCGGAGGCAACGGGTTGGTCGAAGCACAAATGCACCTGTATCGCAACGATGCCGAAGCGTTGAATCTGCCGCCCTCCGCTCCCGCAGGACTGACCATCACGCAGGTGTCCGACAGCTCCGTCCTTCTTCCCTGGCTTCCCGGGACCGACGACCACACGCCGGGCGATGCCCTTACCTATGATCTTAGACTCTTTCATGACAATGTGCCGGTTTCCCTTCCGGAACGCAAACCGGAACCCGGCAATGTAAGTGCCGTTACGGAATGGTTATTCACCGGGCTGCAATCCGGCGCCCTCTATTCCTGGACCCTTGGCACCGTGGATGCTGCTTACATCGGGAGCCCGGTCGCATCGGGACAGTTCACCATGGGCAGTGTTTCGGTAAACGGGAACGGCGTAACCCCCCCTCACGGTTATCGCCTGGCTCAAAACCATCCGAATCCTTTCAGCCGTTTTACCTCCGTCACCTATTCAATTCCCCGCGATATTTTTGTAACCCTGCATGTTTATGACGCAAACGGAGCGGAGGTGGCCAGGCTGGTCAGCGGGAAAAAACAGGCGGGCACCCACACGGTGGCCTTTGATGCGCAGGGATTACCGGATGGGATCTATTATTGCCGCTTTCAGGCGGGCGACCATTCGCAGACAAGAAAAATGGTGTCGGAGTGAATCCGCAAAGGATTTCCCCGGGAATGCCGGAAGGATCAAAAATCGTTTGCCGCGTATCCGGGTGCGATAAATATTTTGCGGAAGTATGGGAAGGAGAATTTCTGAATGAATGATGATCGCCTACCAAGATCATTCTTTTCTATCTTTACACCATCACTAACAACCTTTAAGATATGAAAAAGATCTTCCTGCTATTGTTGTTCCCTGTCGCGTTCCTCCTTTCCTGCCAGTCCGGTAAGGATAAATCAGCCGGTCACGAAGGCATGGCCATGGATTCGGCCGTTGCCTCGTGCTGCGCGAAAGACGGACTCTTCCTGCACATCTCGTCGGGGTATGAGAATCCCCACAAGGTCCTGATGGCACTGAAGATGGCGAAGATGATGTCGTCCGATCACGACGTACTGCTTTACCTCGACATTGAGGCAGTCAAACTGGTGCTGACCGATTCCAAGGATATGACCTTCGCCGACTTCCCGACCCTGAAGGAGTTGCTGAAGGAACTGACCGACGCAAAAGTGACGGTCATGGCCTGCCCGACCTGTCTGAAGGTGGCCGGAAAGTCCGAAGCGGACCTGATCCCCGGGGTGATCGTGGCACAAAAGGATAAATTCTTCGGCTTCACCAAGGGCCGGATCGTGACGCTGGATTACTGACCTGGCCCGACTGCATCTTGCGGATTGCCCTGAAAAGGGTTTGCCAAATCGCTCCTCATTACCATCCGGTTACAGGAGCGAATCCTGCAACATGTCCAGTCCCGGATCCGATCCTTTTTATTAGTGTGATTTGCGGGCCAGACAAACGTTTACAGGTATATATGCTGTAATCGCCGGAATGCGTAAAGGAGCGATTTTGTGGCCGGTGTGAGAATGGGCTTGGGGAAGGAGAATTGATGGAGCAAATCTTCATCGACCTGGGTTCCCGGTCAGCCGGATCAGGTTCCCCGATTCATCGACCGCCACGAGGGTGAAGATCCCCTCAACCGCTAAGCTGTAGGAGTGATCGCGTACGTTACCGACATGGATCTCGACAGAGACATTCAATTTGACAGTCCGTTCGGCAAGAATTTTAGCGGTTATCCTGATTGCCGAACCCAGGAGGATGGCTTGACGGAATTTCACTTTTTCGATCGCCGCCGTGACCATTGACTGACCTGTAAACCGGGAGGCTGCCAGGTAAGCTACTTCATCCATCCATTTCAGTGCGTTTCCTCCAAACAGCTTTCCCTGGTCGTTGAGATTTTCAGGACGTAGTCGTAAGGAAATATGCTTCGGCTTCACCAGGGGCCGGATAAATACGCTCGATTATTAAATTGTGCGGGCGTACACAAAATTATGAACGGGCACTGTGAAAACAGTGCCCGCCCACAATTCCGTGAGGATTTTTAGCAAGTGCCGGGGGCTGTCAGAACCGTAAAACTGCCAAGGATGGTCAGTTGTTTCGGACCGAGATTCGCCAACGCTTGCACCACGTCGAAGAACACGTGGAATCAGTGGTTGACGATTTTGGTCGGGTCGATGCAGGTTCTTAAAGCAAAAAATTCCCGGATCCTACTTGCCTGCGATTTTATCGGCTGACAGTTTTTTAGTACAGAAAAACCAGTCGTAGCATTTGACATCGTCTGCCCCCGATTCCATCCTTTCTTTGGCAACGCCGCAGGAGCCGGCCGGGGGAACGATCACATCGTCGCCCGGGCGCCAGTCGGCAGGCGTGGCTACCTGGAACCTGTCGGCGGTCTGCATGGCGATCAGGGCCCGTTTCAGCTCGTCAAAATTACGGCCGAGTGACAGCGGATAATAGATGATGGCACGGATGATTCCTTTCGGGTCGATGAAGAATACGGCACGGACGGCTTTGGTCGAACTTTCTCCGGGCTGTATCATCCCATATTGTTTGGCCACGTTCATGGTGATGTCTTCAATCAGCGGAAATGTCACTTCCACGTTCTTCATCCCCCTGTATTCGATCTTCTCTTTAATGGTACGCAGCCAGGCGATGTGGCTATAGAGCCCGTCAACTGACAGCCCAACCAGCTCACAGTTCAGTGCCTTGAATTCGTTCTGCATGCTGGCGAACGTCATGAATTCCGATGTGCATACCGGGGTAAAATCGGCCGGATGGCTGAAAAGGATCACCCATTTCCCGTTGTAATCTGCCGGGAAATTTATGTTGCCCTGTGTGGTTACGGCGGTGAAAGCCGGGGCCGGATCGCCGATCCTCGGCATGGCAATGTTTGTGTTTTCTTCCATGATGGTTTGGTTTTAAGGTTTATATTGGAATTGGTTATGATCCTGGATCTGACCTGTTATCTGAAGTTAATTTTTTCTGATGGCAATCCGCCGGTGCGTGATCCTGCGAGAAATCATCTTACAAAAGAATATATAAATATATGAATATTTCTACTTCGAAGGATACCTGATCGCAAGTTTTTTCTCATCAGGAGGCCATGGATCAGAAAATAGTGGCGGAGATCAGGTACACGGCGATTTGTTCAAAGGCCTCGATGACCGGTTTGTTTGCCTGGCTGAAGACGCTTTTCCCGTTTTCGGCGGCGGCTCCCACCTCCGTGACCAGGGGGATCTGGCCGAATCGAACGTCGTTATTTCGAAGTTTTAGCTATTTTTATATTCTTTTGTATGATTTGGCTTCTTATATGAATATGAGACTACAAAGTTAGACTTAATTTGCACATATGTTCATAATAATTGTTAATTTTGCACACCATGCCGCGACCTAAAAGAAAGCGAATTGTTAATCATCCTCCTGTGATGGAGGGATTTAAACCATTTGGAATCCCGATAAGTGATCTTGAGCCGGTGGTCCTGTTCTACGAAGAGTATGAAGCAATCCGCCTCCTGGATTATACGGGGATGACCCAACTGGAAGCGGCGAAGGAGATGGCCGTTTCGCGACCGACACTGACGCGTATTTACGAAAAAGCCAGGAGGACCCTGGCGGAAGCTTTTGTGGAAGGGAAGGCGATCTTCATTGCCGGAGGCAATTTTCACACCGAGGAGTACTGGTACCGCTGCTCGGATTGTCACCAACTGATGATCGTAGAAAAGGCGATCCGGCACTGCTCCTATTGCAAATCGGATAAGATCAGAGCGCTGTCGGATAAAACGCAGCAGCAGGAACAGGAAAAACAGGAGAACGCACCGGGCTTTTGCATTTGCCTGCATTGCAGCACCAGGGTCGCGCACCGGCCGGGTGTGCCCTGCAAGGAAAGCGCATGTCCTGTATGCGGTAAAAAAATGATCCGTGAAAACAGTTATCATCATCAATTATACATGAAAAAGAAAGGAATAAAAAATGAAAATCGCGATCCCCAGTGACGAAGGAATCTACATTTCCCAGCATTTCGGCCGAACCCTTGGATTTACCATCTATGAGGTTGATAACAGCCGGATTCTCAGCCAGGAGTTTCGTCCGAATACTTTTACCGGTCATGCATCGGGTCAGCATCATGACCATCAACATCATGGTCAGGAACATGACGGACATATGCAGCACTCTCATGGTCGGATTCTGCATGCGTTGGAGGATTGTGAAGTCGTGATCGCCGGGGGAATGGGACGCCGGCTGGTCGATGATCTTACCGGAGCCGGCATCCGAATCATCATGACATCCCAGATTGAAACCTTGAAAGCGGTGGAAATGTTCCTGGCTGATGAATTACGGAGTGACAAGGAGTCGTGCAGCCACCATGGCTGAAGCAATTGCTGAATCGGAAGGGAAGACTCAGGGTGCAAACTGCCTGATATCCGGAAACAGGTAGCACGCGTATAACAGCGCAGAGGCGAGCAATATCCCTTTCCCTAACAGACAGTAGGTCCCGCAGAAGTAGGCATCGCCGAAGCCTAACAGACAGGAGATACAACCCAGGACTGCCATCACGAGGTAGTCGGCAAAGAGCACCAGAGGAAACGCTACGACTATTTTAAAGAGGAGTCTCTTTTTCTTGGCTATGAACATTAAGCTGCAAATATAATGAACTTATGTTCATAAAGCAAAAAAAGATTCATGCATGGTTTAAAATCCCTGCGGCTCTTTTCAGGATCCCGATGTCCAGTTTTCTCATCTTCAGCATCGCTTCCATGACGCGCTGTGCGACCGCCGTATCGGGAGAGAACAGCAGTTGACCCAGCCCGTCAGGCACCACCTGCCAGGAAAGCCCATAGCGGTCCTTCAGCCAGCCGCACATGCTCTCCTCGCCGCCATCGGTGAGGCGTTCCCAGTAATAATCGATCTCTTCCTGCGACCGGCAGTCGATCGAGAAGGATACCGCTTCGGTGAACCGGTACATGGGACCTCCGTTGAGGGCGATAAATTCCTGTCCGGCCATCCGGAACGCGATGGTCACCACTTTGCCGGCCAGTCCGGGCGTGCCTTCCGGGTACCGGTTGATCCCATATACTTCGAGATCCGGGAAAACGGTTTTATAGAATGTGATGGCCTCCTCGGCATTGAAGTCGAACCAGAGGCAGGGGGTGATCTTGTTCATCATGTTTTTTTTTCGTGCTATTTCACAGAAGGTCGAATGATAACGGTCGCCCGGGTATGTAAATATAGGGTGTTTTCTTTCATTTTCGGGGTGTAGGGTAATCCCTGCAATTTTCATCGCCGAAACCCCCGTTTTCCCGGTCAACCCGGCTCACACCCTTCCCGGGCTGTTTTGCAGGATGATTTCCGCTACACATATAAAGATGTTGTATCTGTCCAGGCCGCCGCAATAGCTTTGTATCGTAATCAAACAATCTCTCAATCTCTTAATCTGCAATCATCAATCCCTAAAACCTCAAGCCATGGAAAAGATCATGATGTTCGGATTTGCCCTGTGGGTTGCCCTGATGATAGCCGGAACTCCGGCCCCGGTCACATCGAACAGCCCCGATAAGCCCTCCACGCCCAAAGCGAAGCCGGAATTCTACCACAACCCTGATAAGCCGGTGCATTTGCCGGTGACCGCGGAATACACCCACAGCACCGACGAGCCAAACTATCGCCCGGTGACCGCGGAATACCTGCACAGCCCCGATTGAAATCAACCATAAAGGGTAGAGGGTGATTCAAAAGTTAAAAATAACCGCAGAGGCGCAGAGGCGCAAAGAAAAATCAAATTGTGTACATCTTTGCGCCTTCGCGTCCTGGCGGTAAAATGGGCTGATAAGACAACCCCCGGCATCACGGTTGGGGGTCTTTCCCTGCCTTTTCGAGTTTGCCTACCCGCTCAGCCAGTTCGGGAAGATTGCGGAATATGGCAATGACCCTCCTGAATTTGGATACCTCCATGGCCGGGCTCCCGAGATAGGTCTGCCCCGGTTTGGTAAGGCTTTTTGAAACACCGGTCGCCCCGCCGAGCACGGTTCCGTCGGCAACCGTGATGTGCCCGGTAAAGGCGACATGGCCGCTGATCATGCAGTTTTTCCCCAGTTTGGTCGATCCGGCGATCCCCGTTGAGGCTGCGATCACGGTGTTTTCGCCGATCTCCACGTTGTGGGCCACGTGAACGAGGTTGTCGAGCTTCACACCCCGGCGGAGAATGGTCGAACCCAGGGTTGCGCGGTCGATACAGCAGTTGGAGCCGGTCTCCACATCGTCCTCGATCACTACATTCCCGATCTGCGGAACTTTCCTGTTCTGCCCGTCGACCTGGTGGAACCGGAACCCGTCGCTTCCCACCACGGTGCCGGCATGGAGCATACAGTTCCTGCCGATGACAGTTTCCGAATAGAGCCGGACCCCTGGGTACAGGATGGTGTTATCGCCTACGACGCAATTGTCGCCGATGAAAACCTGGGGATGGATCTGGACATTGTTCCCGACGACGGCCTGGTCGCCGATCACCGCGAAGTCGCCAATATATACCCGGTCGCCGATCCGGGCGGTCCCGGAGACCGAACTGAGCGCAGAGATCCCGGTCCTTTCATTTTTGATCCGGTTGTAAATCTCAAGGAGTCTGGCAAATGCCTGGTCCGCCGATTCGACGCGCACCAGCGTGGCCTTCACCGGCTGCTCCGGGTTAAAATCCCGGTTCACGATGACCACCGATGCCTCCGTGGTGTAAAGATACCGGGCATAGAGGGGGTTCGAAAGGAACGACAGCGAACCGGGGGTCCCCTCTTCGATTTTGGATAATCGGGTTACAGTGGCATCCGGGTCGCCTTCGACGGCTCCTCCGAGCATTCCGGCAATCTGCGCGGCAGTGAATTTCATAGCGGGGCTTGTTTCCATAAGTTATTGGTTGCTTCGTTTATTTTGGTACAGGCTGCAGTTCTCTGCTTCGTAGACCCGGACGTATTCCTCGGCCAGGGCTTTGTGCAGGGTGGTGAAAAACCAGTCTTTGTCAGGGTCGTAGTGTCCGACAATAAATACATAATCGAGGGGGAGCGATGGCTTGCCTTTGACAATTTCGAAGCGGATGTATTTGTCAGGTGCAGAGGGATTGCCGAGATAATAATTCTTCCGTTCCGGTTCATTCCACCGGACCGGGAAATACCCTGATTCACATTCATAGTTGTACACCATGACGACGGGCTTGTCGACCGCGATATAATCGACAAAATGGCCGGTAAACCAGTTGTCCATGCAATAGATCGGGAGTACGAGGCTGTTGGGCTTCACGAATTCGGCCGCTTTGTTGCACTGGCTGGCCAGTTTTCCAAGGTCGCGCATGCCGGGGGTGTGATAGCGGACCATCAGCGTATTGACGGTCAGTGCAGCCATCACGGCGATCAGGCTTACATATGCGGGCATGCGGAAGGTGGAGGCCCATACCACCGTAAAGAGCAGAAGGAACAAGCCGAGCCGGAGGCTGGTGTAGCTGGCGGTCCCGTAATCATTGGGCAACAGGAAGAACAGGATCTTCATTACGCCGAGAAAAGCGAGGAGCCACCAGAAATGAAACCCGGGGAGCAGGGGAGGGGCGGGGGTGGGATCTTCATTGTGTTTGGCGATGACCTTGCGAAGGACCCTCAGGATGAAAAAAGCAGCACCCGCCGCCAGCAGAAAGACCAGGGTGTAGAACAACACCTGAAGGTATTTGCCTTCCAGTGCCGGGTTCATTGAAACGAGGGGTCGCAGCGAAGTCAGGATACCGGTCAGCTCCTCACGGGGCAGGAATTTGACCTCACGGGTTCCCGGGCGGGAGACGAAGAAGTAGATGAACAGCCCCAACGGGAGGATGGAGGCGGCTGTCACCGCGAGTATCCTCCGGAGGGTTTCGCGGACCTGTTGAGCGAAGCTGACGCGGTGGCAGGCCAGCTTCACCGCTGCCTGCACCAGGATGTGGGTGGCGATGGCAATCAGCAGGGTCCCGAAGATGACGATATGCGAAAAGTAGTTGAGGGCGATCAGGAGCGCCAGGAGGGCCGTGTGCCGGAAGGTAATGGGTTTGTTCTCCAGCCTGACCCAGTAGGACAGGGTGAAAAGGAGCACCATGATCCCCATGCAGAAGTTGAAAAAGCCGAAAAAGAAGAACATCGAATGGGTGAAGGGGAATACCAGGAAACTCAGCAGGGTCTTCTCCGGGGAGATCGCGTTCACCAGGGCCCGGAAGGCAAACGGGGTGCCCGCGAGGATCAGCATGATCAGGATCTTTTCGGCCAGGAAAGCGGGCATGACCAGGGTCATCAGCGAAACCAGGAAATGGGAGATCCAGTTGGGCACCGGTTCAGGGTTCAGAATGAAAAACTGCCTGAAAAACTCATTCCCGTGAACGGTGATCTGGTTGATGATGTTCGAATTGGCCAGGTGGGATGCTCCGTCCATGCTGGGAAAGAATTTCGTGGCGACGAAGGGCAGCAGGTTCAGGAGGGTGAAGAGCGTAAAGAGCAGTAATTCGGCACGCTGCCATTTCACGGATCGTTTCATAAACGGGGAAGGGGTTATTGTTCGGTCTGAAACATGAGGTAATCGCGGATCAATGGGATGTCTCCGGCCGGGATGCCGTTCTTTACCAGCGTCGCGGCATCTTCGTCAAATGCCTGCAACAGCTCATTCCTCGAAGGGGAGCCCTTCAGCAGGGACTGCCGGTAGAGGTTGAGCGCTTCTTTACGCATGCCGAGGCATAGCTGGACATGGCCTGCGTTCAGCAGGTCGTAGGCCGAGGGTTCAGGGGTGAGGGTGAGGATCGTTGCATAGGACTCGGCGGCTGGTTCCAGCTTCCCGACGGCCAGCTGGCACCAGGCCAGGGGACGCAGCACTTTCAGGTTTTCGGGCGAGAAGAACCGTGACCGGGAATACTGCTGCAGGGCCTGCTCGTACTCTTTCATCAGCAACAGGCACTGCCCCGCCTGCATCTGCAGGTTGACGTCGTCGGGCTGCAGGGAGAGTGCATCGCGATAGTACCCGAGTGCCTGCTGCGGCTCGTTGAGTTTCATGCTGCACCATCCCAGCTTTTTCAGCAGCCACAACCGGTTGGCGTCGAACAGTTCGGCTTTGCGGTAGAATTCGATGGCTTTCCGGTATTGACCGGCTTTCTGGTAACAGTAACCGATCTTTTCGAAATATTCATTCGAAGGTCCGTGTCGTTCGGAGAGTCCCAGGTAGGCGTCGGTAGCTTCCGTGTAGTGTTCATTATCAAAATGGAAGGCGGCCACCTTTTCGGGAAAGCCGGTCCGTTCAAAGCAAAGCGTGTAAAAGTTCAGGCTGCTCACCACGATGCGGGGCCGGAAAATATCCTCGAATTCATGGCGCAAGGGGTAGAGCTTGAAAAACCGGTAAAGGTCCTGGATATACTGGATGAACACAGAGTTACTGACCAGCGACTGGTCGAGAAGCTGCTCTTCGGAGGCCATCTCCTGCATCTGAGCGAATTCCGCCTCGAAATTGGCGACGATCATCGTGCGTTGCTGGTCGGGGATGGCCCGGAAGTTAATGGCAAACGAGTATTTGTCGGAATTGCAGATGTAGAAGGCTTTAGAGAGACTTTCGATCAGCCGTCCGCTGATCTCATCGTTCCCTGAAAATGCCGATCTTATTTCGGGGTGGCCGGCATGGAAAGGGACGAACCAGTTCGACATGACGTTGAAGAAGTCAAACCGCTTGAGGAGCCGGAAGGTACTCATGAACACATCGCCCCCCTCCATTTGCATGCGGGAGTATTTTTCTATCTTTTCGACCAGCCCCGGCACCTCCTCGATCATGTCTTTCCACCCCGGGTTCTTATCTTCAGGATCATCCTCGCCGGAGGGATCGTTGAGATGCAGTTTGTCTTCGATCCGGGGCATCATCTTCTTCATCTCGGGCAGCACCTCCTCCTCGAATTCCCGGGTGATCTTATCGGTTTCCCGCGCGATCAGCAACTGCATCAGGATGATCTCCACACCGGGGATCACGCTCTCGTCACCGGCAAACTTCCGAAGACTTTCGCCCAGTTCGGGGAAGAAGGCCAGCCTGCGGTCGTACCGGATGAGAATGAGCACGATGCCGGTCAGGGCCCGTTGCCAGACCTGGTGTTGACGGGCTTCGGCAAACTCGGTCAACAGTTGTATCTTGAGCGGATCAAAGTGGTTTAACGCACTGAGGGTGAGTGCACTCACGATCAGGCATTTTTCATGCCATTCCACCTGGTCCGAGCGGTTGATCTGCCGGAGGAGCCCGGCCTGTTCGGGCGGCAGCTTTCCTGTCAGCCATATCTGCCTGAAGATCAGGTCGCAATCCGTCACCGGGAGGGCTTCCGGTTCGTCGATCAGTTTTTTGACCTGCCGGTGGAAGAACATCTCTTCGATCCGTGCGGCGATCACGGCGGGGTCGTCGCCGAATTCGGAGGCCAGGAATTTTCTTTCCCCATGCTTCCCGGGGAGCTCCCCATCGAGCAGGATCTGCCGCACCTCGTCGGCCACGGCCAGCATCGAGGCACAAAGCCGGTTCAGGATGGCGGGTTGCTGGGGGTCGTGATATCCTTCAAAAGCATACCGCAAAAGGGTCCGGTAATTCTCCGAGAAATTCTCAAGCTGGTAGAAATAGTCGGTGCGGGTGGTGAGGCGGGAGAACTTTTCCAGCTCCCCGAGGGCGCTTTTCAACTGCCGGGAATAGGTGAGTTCGCACACCTTCCTGTATTGCTGTTCAATCTCTTTCCTGGGCATCCGGGGCGGTTTTAGGGCATTCCTTCTGACAAAGATATCTTATTTACCGTAATCCACAGAATCTCCCCGAAATCCGGCCGCTCCCGCCGTTTGCTTTTTCCTAACTTTGGCGATTAAAATCCAGTCATGACTTCCCTTCTCAGGTCGCTCGCAGGGGTTCTGCTGTTGTTTATCTCCCTGCCGTTACCCGCCCAGGAGACGATTTCCCTTACCGCCGGTCCGCTCGATTTTCAGGTGCCTTACCACAAGAGCGGGGGGAAGGAATATGTCTACGGTAATCTCATCCTGAAAGAGATGGCCAGGGATGTGCTGAGGGAGCCCTGGCTTGTAAAGTTACATGCCCGAGGTCAATTGCAGCTGCACGTGGAACGCGACGGGTCAGGGATGTTCCTCACGGTCAGGCTGGTGGATCGGCGGGTGGAGGGCGACACGGCATTCCGGAGCTTCTCCGTTGCCGGCGTTCAATATCCGTCGCACATCCGGATGACCCTGCGGTGGGCAAACCGGGCCGACACTTCCGGGTATGCCGAACAACCCTTGTCGTGGCAACCGGTATCTGCGGGCGACAGCGCCGTTTGCAGGGTGCCCGTATTCCTGTTCGATCCGGCAGTGGATACGCTGATGGTCAGGGAGGTCCGGATGAGTTATGATTCTGCGGCCTTCGTGCGATTCATGGAACAGGTTTCGCTCATCCATGATTACTATGCATCCTTGTCGCTGCTCGATACCTTACAACGGATCGCGGCCGGCATGAATACCCGGGACACAGCGCAGCTACCGTATTATTGCCTGAAGGCATGGGAGACGAGCGTGGTGCTGAACCGTATCGCGAGCCGTAGTTTCGGGGGTACCCTGCTGGCCGGCGGTTTTGACCCCCGGGGGTTCAGCAACCGGTACCGCGAAGCTTACCGGCAGTCGAAAACGCTGACATATAATCTGATCGATGCCGTGGAAGGCAGCAGAGGAGTTTCCTGGGACGGGGATGCCCGCAGGCTGGCCGGTTACCTGACTTCGCGGGTGCTGGCCTATGTGAGGATGTCGAATCTGATGGACCACTTGCAGGGACCGGTGTACCAGGATTGCCTGGACCATCTTTTCGACGGGGAGGCGGCTCCTCCGGGGCCGGAGGTCTTTATCCGGCTTCTCGAAAAGATGTACCCCGGTGCAAAGGCCGATAGCCTGCCCCGGTTCTTTGCCGGTTTCGTGCTGGATTCATACCGTCGTCAGGCAGTTTCGCTCATCGAAGGGCGGGAATACGCCCAGGCCTGGTCGGTGCTGGACAATGGCCGGAAGTTCGCAGAAATGGTCGGGATTGAGCCGGACAGCGATTATTCTGACCGCATGACCACGGCCGCCGAAGGCGTGTTCAACGCGTATGCCGGTATCGCCAGGACCTGCATGGAGCGCCGTCAGTACGAGATGGCCGACCGTTACCTGGAAAAAGCTTCGCGGTATGCCGCCGGCCAGGCCCGTTATATACGCTCCGATTCGCTGTACCGGGCGGTCTTCAGCGAACTCTTCTTTATGCGCAACGATGATTGTGACCAGTTGCTCGGGCGAAAAGAGTACTCCGTCGCCCTCGAATGCCTCCGGGAACTGGAACTGAGGTACCGTCCGGAGGATCTGGCTCCCGTAAGCGAACAGTTGGGAAATAAAATGTCGCAGGCCTCCCTGGGGCTGGCGGAGCAGTCGCTTGGACAGACTGTAAAGGCTTTGAGGGAGGGCTCTCCGGATTCTGCGGTGACCGCATTTGAACGAGCCATGGCCTTGCGTTTAACGTCGTCGTTACGCACGGAGGTAGACGACCGGCTTCACGATCTGGTGCCCGGGATGAGCCGGATCAAATCGGGGAAGGTGGCCCGGGAAGCAGCCGAGGCGTTGGAAAAGAGGCAATATACCCTGGCGGTCAGCCGGTTCAGGGAGGCAAGGTTACTCGCTTCGGATGGTCGTTTCGATCCCGGGCGCGGCTTTGATTCGCTTTACAGGGAGGCTATGAAGATGTACCTGGTCGTCAGGCTTTACTCTGCCCGCAAGGTGATCTGGGTGAACCGGTTCGATTCGGCGCAGCTGGCTCTGAAAGCCACGGAGCAGGAGGCTTTCGATTTCGGGCTGGGGAACGATTCGGTGTTGAACAGCGCCATGGACCTGTTCCGTTCCAAGATCAGGGAACAGAAATGCGCCAACCTGCTCGATTCGGCCGGATTGAGAATGATCCGGGCGGACCGGGCGCTTGCTCTGAAGAATTTTACCGGGGCCCGGGATGCCTGGCAGCAGGCACTGGAATTCATTGCCAGCATGCCCGAATGTGTCCTCCCGGACCAGCCTTGCAGAGACAGCCTGGATAAATACAATTCCGCAGCCGACTGGCAGCAGGAAGAGTCGGTCATCGCGGCCCTGGCTGTAACAGGGAACTATTCCGGGGCAATTGCCCGCTTCATGGCCAACCAGCAGGCATTTGAACGGAACGACCTGGGCAGGTTCGGATTGAAGGAGACCGGCATGATCGATTTCTTCCGGTCGCATGAAAATCCCTACCTGACCTGGCAAGGGGCGAATCATTTCCTGGACAAGGGGGATGACCGGGCAGCCTTGATGTGTGTAAGGCTGGCGCAGGAACAAGGATTTCCTGCGGGATCTGCTATCCCATTACTGAAAGAACTGGGGCGCCGGATTGGGAAAGCAGATTTCATCGAATCCCCGGCTGCCGATCCTGCGCAACGCTTCGAAAAACATCTTGTTTCCGGCAGATGGTTCGATCCGCTCCGGAAGGCTTACCTGAAAGGGTGGAATGAACAACGCAACGACAGTTTAAAATCGCGAAGCGAGTTAAGGTGAATGCAACCGCCGGGTTATCGTCAGTCGGTAAAAATGATCGTTCCGATTTTCACCGGCCGGTTCCCCATGGAGAGAATAATCGTGTAACAGCCGGCAGGCAGGTCTCCTTTGTCTATCACGGTCTCAGCACCGTTCACCCCGTAAACGGTCCTCACAGTCCTTCCCGACCTGTCCCGGAGCTCAATCTTTCCCCTGGTTATGGGCCCGTCAAACCGGAGATTTGTCCGGTCACGGCATGGGTTTGGGGAGCAGGTGATCGCAGGAAAATCCGGGCGGTCGCCGAATCCAACCATCCATTGGTACTCAAAGGCTCCGATATCCACACAGCCGTTCACAATCCGGGGATTACCCGCTTTGTCGGTCAGCGGGTAGGAGAGGGCGGGGTCTCCTGCGTTGATGCACGGTGATGCGGTATTCTCGGTCCAGTCGCACACCACTCCGTTGAATCCGCTTCCGCTTCCCGGCGATGGCCACTGGAAGCGAGGATTCAGGCTGATATTGTGCTCGTAATCACCATTGTAAAAATTGCCGTTCAGTTCAAAACCGGCCATTCCACCCTGTATGTCGCAGTAATAGAAGTGCGGATCGCTCTGCTCATCGAGGAGATAGACCTGGTTGGTATCGGCCGATGCCGTGTTACCATAAAGGATGCAATTGCGGAATTGCGGACTGGATCCACTGGAACAGTAAAGCCCACCTCCGCTGGTCAGGGAGTGATTATGTGCGATGGTGTTGTTGGTCAGGTAAGGATTGCAGTTGAGAAGGCAGAACAAGGCGCCGCCTATCCCCTCTGATCCGGTTGCCGTATTATTGGTGATGGTGTTGTTGAATATGACGGCATCCGTGTTCCAGTAAAGGTAAATAGCGCCTCCCCGGCCGATATAACCGTTGGCTGTATTGTTCGAAATGGTATTGTTGCTGATGGTGGCATCCCCGTCGGCAAAGATCGCCCCGCCCCCGCCTTCGTTGAAAAAGGTGTCGTTGGTACTGCTGTTGTTGATGATCGTGTTCCGGTCGATCAGCGGATGCCCTCCCTGGATGAAGATCGCCCCGCCCCCTCCCACGCCGGAACCGGCATGATTGCCTGAAAAGGTATTTCCCGTAACCGTCGCATCGGACTGGTACAGACACAGGGCCCCGCCTCCGTTCAGCATATTCGACTGGTAGTTGACGGAATTGCCGGAAAAGGTGTTCTGCGTGATGACCGGATCGCAGGAGCTTACATCCATGGCGCCGCCGCACCATGGGGCTGAGTTCTCCCGGAACAGGCAGTGGCTGACCCTGACCCTGGAAAAACCGTAGATGGCCATCACCCCGCCGTTGTTCACCGGATCAGCACCCTTCCCGTACCAGAAAGCGCAATAGTCAAAAATGGAAGAATCGTTGGAGGCGGGAGGGTATTCGATGCGGATACCAAGCCAGCCTGAGGAAGGATTAGCGGCGGTAAAAACCACGTTGGCCGTCGCGGAACCAAGCGCCAGCATCCGGCCTTCAACCAGGAATTTATAGTGACCCTGGAAGATAACGGTCGTGCCTGCCTGGATCAGCAGCATGGAATCTGCGGGGACCCTTATGCTTCCCTGGATCCTGTATGGCGATGCGGCAGCGGTCCAGGTTCCGCTGACATTACCCCCGGGAACATTGGTCTGCGCGGCTCCGACCAGCGGGAGTAATGCCAGCATGAGGAGGATAAGGCGTTTCATCTCACGATCAGCTTTCCGGTCTCCTGAATGGTCTCAGTTTCGAACCGGAAGAAATACATGCCCGAGGGCGCCCGGCCTTGCAACAGGTCATTCAGGTCGATGCGCAGGGAGTTCACGCCGGTGTCCAGGGTCCCGGATTTTACCTTCGTCACCATTTTTCCGAAGATGTCATAAACGGTAATTTCCGCTGTTTGCGGCCGGTCCAGGCGGAATGCAAGGTTGAAAATACCCGGGGATGGGTTGGGATAGGCCACAACCGGTGTTCCCGCATCAGGTGTTGCAGCCGGGTCATCGCCGATGCCGGTAAAGGACGGCTTCGCCAGCTTGACGGTGGTATATAGCCTGTATTCGCCGGGTTTGAAGCTGATGAGCATTTCCGTGTCGGTCACATTCAGCGTATCTCCCGAATAGTATTCAAACCAGGCTCCTTTCCGGGTAAATCCTCCGGTGACATTTTTCGTGACGACATCGAAATTGCCCAGCACGGTCACATCCATCGACGAATGTTTCAACCACAGCCGCTTCACATTTCCGGTGAGGTCGATGGAATAGTCGGCGGTGGCGAACGCGGGCTGGCTCTTCTTGAGTGCGATCAGCGAGGCAAAAACATTTTTGGTGTACCGCCTCGGCCAGCTATCGAGGTAATCCCAGCGGACCGGTTTGGGGTCGAGCCGCGATGCCGAGGTCATGGAGGGATAATTGATGGAGTAATCGTACCCCAATTCCCCGAACTGCCAGATCTGCTTGGGGCCGGGGATGGTGAAGAAGAAGTTGGCGTTGAGTTCCACGCGTTTCAGCCCGGTGGCGGTGTCCCTGACATTGTAGGGGGGCTTCGAGGCGTTGCCGGCGGAGATGTTCCTGAACATCACCCGTTCTTCGTCATGGCTTTCCATGTACGCGACCAGGTTGGGCTGGGTCCACCCCCGGTATTTCCACGAAGCCCACGAATAGTCGGAATTGGATCCCGTGACCCATCCGCCTGCCCCCTGGATGTACTTGTAATTCATGTTCCCCCACAGGATCATGCGGTTGGCAGCCAGTTCCTTCTCCTCCGGGTTGTCGGAAAGATGTTCGAGGATCATGTAAGCCGTTGGATTCACGGCATGGATCTCCGCCTCATAATCCTTCAGGATGGCGACGCGGCTGGCATCGAATTGCCCCCAGAGCGATACGTTGTTTGGGTATGTATTCGTTTGCGTAAATCCTTTCGACAGGTCGAACCTGAATCCGTCGATGCGGTATTCGGTGAGCCAGTACTTTACGAGCCGTTTCATGTACTGACGGGTTTGCTGACTTTCGTGGTTGAAATCATAACCAACGTTGTACGGATGCCTGGGTACCGGGTTCAGCCAGGGATTATCGGCTGCCGGCCTCTGGTTGGCATCGTCCCAGTAAAGGCGCACCAGGGGCGAGCTGCCGAAATGGTGGTTGCATACAATGTCGAGAATGACTGCCATTCCGCGGGCGTGTGCCGCTTCAACGAACTGTTTCAATCCCTCTTTGGTCCCATAGTACTTATCGACGGCGAACGAGTAATTGGTGTTGTATCCCCAGCTGATATTTCCCTCGTATTCCATTACGGGCATCAGCTCTATGGCATTGACACCCAGATCTTTCAGGTAATCGAGCCGGCCGATGAGCGAAGGGTAGTCGTGCGCATCGGTAAAATCGCGGATCAGCAGTTCATACACGACCAGGTCGGTGACGGCCGGTGGTGTGAAAGGGGTGGAATTCCAGGCGTAGGCATCCTGTCCCGGCTGAAGAAACGTGGCGATTCCCGACGCCTTGCCGGCCGGATAGGGTGTCAGGTTGGGATAGGTGGACGGGGATATGTATTGATCGTTCGGGTCGCTGACTTTATCGGCATACGGGTCGCCGATCCGGATCTTTCCGTCAACCACGTATTGAAAAATATACTCCTGTTTGGGTGTCAGTCCGCTGATATTCAGCCAGAAACGTTCGTGATCGGGGGTGAGGAACATATAGTGGGCCGAATCGAGCTGCCAGTCGTTGAAGTCGCCGGTGGCAAAGACATGGTCTTTTCCGGGGGCATACAGGCACAGGACCACGGTCGAAGCATTGACGTAATTGATGCCGTCGCTGATCCCCGCCGGAAGGCTGGCGACCGGGGCATCGGGAATGACCGTGTAGGAGAAGGAATCGGCAACGGCACCTGTGTTGTCGGAAGCCTCGATGCGAACCCAGTTCTTAACCCAGTTATGTCCCTGGTTATCCGCAACCACCGTGTCGGTCAGTGTGTTTCCGGTGACACTTTTCACCAGGGTGCCGTTGACGAAGAGTTTCATGGAAGTGGCAGGGGGACTGACCGCTGAAACGGGTATCTCTGTCATCTGTTTGAGAAAGAGATTTTTCTCCTCAGGAAGCGTAATGTTCACGCTCATCGCAGAGGTATAGACATCGGCAAAGATATCGGCGCCCCCAGTATCCTTACCCTCCTTGGAGCCGTCGGAGTTGCGGAAGACAAAGGCCAGTTTGAGGATCTGTTCGGAAGCCGGGACGCCGTAAAACTCACGGATGGAGGGTTTCAGCGTGATCTTGTACTTATTATTGCCAAGGGGCGTCATCAATGCCTTCGGCAGGTTCACGTTCCATGCCGCAATCACATATTTCCAGTCGGAACCGGAGGTACTCAGGTTCGTGATGACTCCGGTATGTGCGTAGATGGGAGGATTCACATCTTTCAGCCCCGCATTGCCCTGGGTCGCATCGAAAAACACTGTTACCGAATCAGTGTCGATGGGGTATACCGGCTGGGTGGTAATCACCTGGGCGGGTAGATAGATCCGGCTCGTCAGGAGCAGGAAAAGGCATACAGCTGTCTTTTTTTTCATGGCAGGACGATTGAACAGGCAAAGGTAAGCATTAGCCGGTTTTCACCGGCGCATCAATTGACCGGGACGACAGTCCGGGCGGATCCCAGGCCATCGCTGACGGCCGTTACCTCGATATCTTCTTTTACCGGCCATCCGGCTGCATGGACGATGAGCATCGCTTTCCCGTAAAAAAGTTTCACAGTGTCCGATTGGAAGGGGTCGTACGACTGCGGGTCGCCGTTGCATACGGCAGCGATCGCTCCCCCCCGGCCCACGGTCAGCGTGACCGTGTTCCCCGCCAGGGGACAAAGATTTCCGTCGCGGTCGACCGCTTCGATCAGGATGTAGGACAGGTCGCCGGCCGTGGCACGGATGCCGGTCCGGTCGGGGGTGAGGCGGAGGGCGACCGGATCGCCGGCGGTCTTCACCACGCTTTCGCCGATCATCAGGCCATCCTTGTAAGCCACGGCTTTCAGTTCCCCCGGCTGGTATATTACCTCCTTCCACATCAGCCGGAACCGTTCGGTTGAGATCTTCGAACCGGGGATCTTGCATTTTCTTCCCTGGGAAACGCCGTTCAGGAAGAGTTCGGCGCAGTCGCCATTGGTGTAGACGAACACGGGCACGTTCAGGCTGTCGATGGCCGGCCAGTTCCAGTGGGGAAGGATGTGCACCGTGGTCTCTCCTGGTTTCCAGTAACTCTTGTACAGGTAGTAACGGTCTTTCGGGATGCCGCACAGGTCGAAAATGCCGAAGTAGGAGCTGCGGGCGGCTTCCTTGGCGCTCATCCCGTTCTTTTCCGCCCATTCGTTGGTGTAGGGTGTGGGTTCGCCCAGGTAGTCGAAACCGGTCCACACGAACTCGCCGGCCACATAGGGTTCATCCTGCTGCCACATGAAGTCGTCGTCGGCGATCTCGGCCCATTCGGGGGCGTTCAGGTCATAGGAACTTACCTGCATCGATCGGGTGAAATCGGTTTTCTTGTCCGGAAGCGGGAGTTCGTAAAATCCGCGGGTGCTTACTGTCGATGCCGATTCGCTGATGATCACCGCTTTGCCGGGTTCCATCCGGCGTGCCAGGTCGTATCGCCGGCCGTAATTCCATGAATGAACGTCATAATGATCGAAATGTCTCTTTTCGGCACTGTTTCGGCTGTCGCAGACCATGGTGACCGGCCGGGTGGGATCGAACTCCCTGACATGCCCGATCATCGTCTTCATCCTGTCGAAGCCGCCGTTCTTATCCCATTGTACGTCGCCCATCTCGTTGCCGATGCTCCAGATGAACACGCAGGGGTGATTCCGGTCGCGTACCACGAAATTCCGGATGTTTCGCGCCGCGAATTCCCGGAAATCGGTCTTTTCGTTTATGTCGGCCTTGCCGTCATACTTGTCGAATACTTCATTGAACACCAGGATCCCCATTTCATCGCACAGGTCGAGGAGTTCCGGGGCAGCGGTGTTGTGACTGGTCCTGACCGCATTGCAACCCATGGAAACAAGCAATTCCAGCTGCCTTTGCATCGCACGGTAGTTGAAAGCGGCGCCGAGGGGCCCCTGGTCGTGATGGAGGTTGACACCCTTGAGTTGCACCCGCCGGCCGTTGAGGTGGAAACCGTCGTCGGCAGTGAACCGGATACTTCGCACACCGAACCGTGTGGCCGTGGAATCAGTGGTGCGGCCTCCCGCTGTCACCACGGTCGAGAGGGTGTACAGCGAACCGTGGCCGACATCCCAGCGGTCGGGCGCGTCGAAAGTCATCACCACGGGCAGATCCAGCGTTTCCCCGGACGGGATGACTCCACGGACTTGCTGCCGGGCTAACACTTTCCCATAAGGATTGGAGACAATATTTTCAACGGTCACTTCGGTGGATCTCGAAGCCTGCCGGTTGAGCAGGGTATTCACCACCCTGACCTCGGCCTGGTCGGCCTCCGCCACGGGGGTGGTGATGTGGGTTCCCCACACTGCCACATGGACCGGATCGGTCACCACCATCTGCACTTTCCGGAAGATCCCGGCCCCCGGGTACCAGCGGCTGTCATGGTTCCGCGTATCAGCATGAACGGCCAGTACGTTTTTCCCGCCGATCCTGATCAGCCGGGTGATATCCAGGTAAAAGGAGTTGTATCCGTAATCCCACCTTCCGGCAGGTTTTCCGTTGACGAATACCCCGGGCGACGACAGGATTCCGTCGAAGACCAGGTATATGGTCTTTCCCTTCAGATCCCCGGTCATGTCGAACGAGAGTCGGTACCACCCCTCGCCTTTCCAGGGCAGTTTGCCGGTGTTGCCGTCGCCTGCCGCGTCGAAGGGACCGGCGATCGCCCAATCGTGGGGGACCGTCACATTTTCCCACTTCGAATCGTCGAAATTCACCAAATGCGCCTTTTCGTGCGCTCCCCTGGCAAATTTCCAGTTGTTGCGCAGGGTCACCACCTCGCGGGCGGCTGCCGGCCGGGGGTTGAATGCAAACAATGCAAACCATGCAAGCAATGCAAACCATGTTGCAATGCGGGAATTTTGAAGGTTGTTCATACTCTTACGATTCATTTTGAATACAAAATCTACCATTACTCTATAACCCGTCACCCGTCACCTCGTCACCTTCACCACCTTCACCACCATCGCTTCCAGGCTTCCCAGGTTGACCTTGTTGTCTTTGAACGGCCGGCCCGACAGCAGGTTTACATAGCTGCCGGCCGCCGGTAGTTCGAACGTCCGGGGGGTCGGTTCCAGGTTGAAAAAGACGAAAATTTCTTCCGTGTCGCTGAATCTCTTGTACGCCAGTTTTTTCCCCTCCGTCGTCAGGAAGGTGATACCGCCGGTTTGCAGGCAGGCATTCGTTTTCCGGATTCCGACCAGGTGTTGATACCAGCCGAAGAGGCCGGCGTTGAAGCCGACCGGATCCCCGCTCTTTTCTCCCGGCTGCCAGTTGTTGCGGGTCTCGTTTTCAAACCGGAACTCCTTCCACCAGAGAGGTTTGCGGTTATACGGATCGTCGGCTCCCCACATCCCCATCTCTTCACCGTTCCAGATGTGCGGAGAGCCCGGGGCGGTAAAGGCGAATACCAGGTAGAGGCGAAGGCGGGTATAGGTCTCCTCGTCCGGTTTCCCGGTCATGAAGGCAGCGTCGTCGCCGGGCGAGGAGTGGAATTTGTACCGGTTCGGGTTGAAAAAGTCGGTCAGAAGCCGGGGTGTGTCATGGGAGGTGGCGACGTTCATCATGGCAGGCAGGTTGGCCGGGGGGATCCGGCTCCACTGCAGGTTTAAGCTGTCGGCCAATGTTTTTGCATCGATCCCGAAGTTGTTACGGGCAAAGAAATAGCGGGCCGGTTTATACACCTGGTAAAACATCACTGCGTCGAAGATCCCGTTGCCCGTGTATGGAGCAGGGTCCATCATCTTGTCGGGCCATTGGGCCCACCAGATCTCCCCGACCAGGTAAGCATCGCGGTTTACCGATTTCACGAGCTGCCGGTATTCTCGCCAGAAGCCGAGCCCCACCTGGTCGGCCACATCCAGCCGGAAGCCGTCGATCCCCTTTGCAGGATCGCCGTCGGGAGCGAGCCAGCGCCGTGTAACGTTAAAAATGTGCTCCCTGGCTCCCGGGTTGATCGTTCCTTCGTAAGGGTATCCGTTGATCCGCTCCGTGGTGATGCCCACCTTCTTCAGTTCGGGAAGGCTGGGAACGTTCGCCCAGCCGGCATAGGAGAACTCGTTTGCCGGGGTCACCGGGTCGTCGAACGACTTTATCGCGTACCAATCCCTGAAAGCCGACTTTTCCTGGTTCTTCAGGATGTCCTGCCAGGCCCAGAACAGCACGCCGGTATGGTTCCACGAATAATCCATGATCACGCGGATCCCCATCCTGTGTGCCTTGCCGATCAGTTCGAGGAAGAGACGGTCGGCCGATGTCCATTTCCATGTCGAAGGGTCGGCCGGGTTTTCCGACGCGATGATCCGGCTGTCGCCGGCCGGGTCAGGACCGAAGTTGACGTCGATATGATGGTAGTTCCGGGCATCATACTTGTGAAGCGAGGGTGCGTCGTTCAAGGGGTTGAAAAAGATCGCGTTGATCCCGAGTTCGTGCAGGTACCCGAGTTTGTCGATCACCCCCTTCAGGTCTCCCCCGTACCGGCGGAACTGGAGATTATCTCCAAAATGCCGGTCGTTCCTCCACCAGGAATCCCTGCCGTACCAGTCCTGCGTCCACGGAGTTGTTTTCCAACCCCGGGGGGCGGTGACCCCGAGCGGGGGAATGTTGATGTTCCCGGGCCCGGGATCATTCAGGGAGTCCCCGTTGTGGAACCGTTCGACAAAGATCTGGTACCAGATGGCGTGTTTCGCCCATTCCGGAGGGGCATCTTCCGGGCTGGCAGCCGGGTTCTGAGCCAAAGCGATTACAGAAAACAGGCTGAGGAGGGCTAACGTAAAATAACCGCAGAGACGCAGAGACGCAGAGTGTGCCCCTCCCTGTTTGGGGAGGGGAAGGCCGCAGGCCGGGGTGGGGTAATAACCGCAGAGACGCAGAAACGCAGAGAATGTATTGCTCATATCATTTTTATATCTGTTATGACTCATGTCCGCCAGTCCGCTTGTCCGCTTGTCCGCTTGTCCGCTTGTCCGCTTGTCCGCTTGTCCGCTTGTCCGCCAGTCCTCTCATCTTTCTCGCGTCCCGAGCAGAAACCGCACCGGTATCTCAAACCTTCTCTTCCATGCGTTCTCCGAATGGTCATCGCCGGGAAATTCCCTTGTGATCCAGTTTCTCCTGTTGTACCCCTGTTCCTGCATCACCCGGTCGACCGCAGCCTGGAAAGGCCGGTACAGGGTGTCGAGTGTTTTTGTTCCGAAATCAAAGTAGATCCGGTGACGGACAGGGGAGGGCAGGTGGTCGCGGAGGTAGGCGGCCATCGCCCCGGGAACGGGGTTCCCCACAGTATAATATGTGCCGGTCCAGTGGGTCGAAAGGCAGGCAGCGCCTCCGAACACCTTCGGGTATTCGCAGATGGCGTAAAGCGAGATCATCCCGCCCATGCTTGACCCGGCTATGAACGTGTGTCTGGGGCTGCTCCGGGTGCGGTAGTTCCGGTCGATGAGAGGTTTCAGTTCCGTCACCAGGAATCTCAGGTAGTGGTCGGCGCGGAGTTCACCCCGGTACAGCAACCCTTTCTCCGGGGTGGCATATTCCAGGATTTTGCGGCGTTCTTCGCCGGTCATATAATCCATCGCTTTACGGGGCATGAACTCCGCGTGACGGTACACGCCGTTGTTCCAGATCCCGACAAGGATGCAGGGGCGGATCTGTCCCGATGCGACCAGTTTTCCCAGGGTTTCGTCGGCCCCCCACGACTGCCTGTTCCAGGTAACGGCCGGATCGAATAGCATCTGTCCGTCGTGCATATACACGACATCGTATTTTTCCCCGCCCCGACCATAGCCCTCAGGCAGCCATACGTCGACATTCCGGGCATCCACCCAGCGCGAGGGAAAGGCTTCATACCGTTCGACCGTTCCGGTGATCAGCCGGATCGGGGGAGTGCAGGGTGCGGGCACGCAACCAGTCCCCGGGGATTGACCATATCCATGCCCAACAAGCCCGGCAAGGACCAGGTACAGGCAGGAAAGGCATCGGCAGGAGAGGGTTTTCATAAATGGGTGCACCGGGCAAAAATACGGCAGAATCCCCGATCTTCCGCCGGTCAAAAAAAATATCCGCCCGAACAGGATTGGAGCAGTCTGAAAACGAACATGGCCCATTTCCGGAAATAATGCTTACCTTTATCATCGAATCATTGAACCGGCTCACTATGTTGAAAATCCCCGCCGCCCTGAAATTTGCCTATCGCTTCCGGAACCGGTTGTCGTTTCTGGCATTGCTGGGCCTCATGGTCGTTTCGTGCAGCCAGAAGCCTGAAGATGAGACCCCCGCGCCCGTTCCCGCCCCCGTAAAGCCCCCCTATTCATGGACCCGGTTCTGCATGGGGGTTGACCTCTCCTATGTCAACGAGATCGAGGATTATGGCGGGATATTCAGCGATTCGGGCCGGGTTTCGGATCCTTTCCGGATCCTGAAGAAGTATGGAGCCAACACGGTGCGTGTCCGGTTGTGGTATGATCCGCAATGGGTGGGTGCGATCACGGGGGGGCGGCTCTACAGTGACCTGGCGGATGCCGAAAAGACGATCCGACGGGCCAGGGAGGCGGGTATGGCCGTGAATCTCGACTTTCATTATTCCGATTCCTGGGCCGATCCCGGCCATCAGGAGACCCCGGCGGCCTGGTCGGGCCTGTCGCTGGCCATTCTGAAAGATTCGGTGTACAATTATACCCTTCGTGTCTTAAACTATCTGAAATCGAAGGACCTGACGCCCGAGATGGTACAGGTGGGCAACGAGACCAACGGGGGGATGCTTTTCCCGGCAGGACAGGTTTCAGGCGGGATCTGGACCTCGTTCGCGACACTTATGCAGTCGGGGATCCGGGCCGTCAGGGATTTTTCGGCAAACTCCACCATAAAGCCGAAGATCATTCTTCATGTGGCCCAGATGCAACATGCTCAATGGTGGATTGACGAGCTGGTGAAAAAAGGGCGTGTTTCCGATTTCGACATCCTCGGGATCTCACACTATGCCAAATGGTCGACCTTCACCGGCATGGATCAGATCGCCAACCGCATTTCCTCGATCCGCACAACGTATGGAAAGCAGGTCATGATCGTGGAGACCGCCTACCCCTGGACCGGGGGAAACGCCGACGCCTACGGCAATATTTTCGGGCCCGGCGACACGGTTGCGGGATACCCCGCGACGGTGAACGGCCAGTTTGCCTATTTCCGGGATCTGACACAGGCGGTCATCCGGGGGGGCGGAACAGGGCTGATGTACTGGGAGCCGGCCTGGATCACGTCGGGTATGAAGGACAAATGGGGGACCGGATCCTCATGGGACAACTGCACGCTCTTCGATTTCACCGGATCGGCATTGCCCTCTGCCAGGTATATGAAAGCCGAATATGACTTTTAAATGATATTGTGTTTGAGTTGCTTAAATAAGGAGTTTTTTTTTTTGAGAATACAGTCTTTTTTTTTTATTATTTTGCACCGGCATTCTTTATTTGATCCAATGATATAAAATACAGTTCATGTAATGTTAAACTAGTTAAAACCAAATCTATGAAGAAACGTGTACTTTGGTTGCGTTATCTGGTCATGTTCCTCGCCGTTACGCTGGCATCGGCCGGTTATGCGCAGGAAGCTGCATTGACCGGGGTTGTGACAGACGCATCGGACGGAGGTTCAATTCCGGGCGTAACGGTTGTTATCAAGAATACCACGACCGGAACGATAACGGATATTGACGGAAAGTATTCGCTGAAAGTGAAGAACGGCGATATCGTGGTCTTTTCGTATGTGGGTTATGCCACGCAGGAGATCACCTATACCGGTCAGAAGACATTGAACGTGTCGCTGGCAACCGGTGTAAAAAGTCTTAACGAACTGGTCGTGATCGGCTACGGTACGGTGAAGCGTCAGGACGCCACCGGGTCTGTCGCCACGCTGGCTTCGGATGACTTCAACCAGGGAAGCATCAGCTCCCCGCAGCAGGCCATTATCGGGAAGATCCCCGGGGTGACCGTCACCACCTTCGGCGGTGCACCGGGCGGTGATGCCGAAATCCGCATCCGCGGGGGCTCCTCCATCAACGCCTCCAACGACCCGCTGGTGGTCATCGACGGCGTGCCCATCGACAACGCCAAAACCTCGGGCGCCCGCAGTTCGCTGGGGATGATCAATCCCGACGACATTGCAAACTACGTCGTGCTGAAGGATGCCTCTGCCACGGCCATTTACGGTTCGCGCGCCTCCAACGGGGTCATCATGATCACCACAAAGAAAGGACAGGCCGGCAGCAAGAAGTTCGGACTCGAATATTCGGGCAACATCTCCATCGCCACCGTACCCAAGACAATCGAAGTGCTTTCGGGCGACGAGTACCGTACCATGGTCAAGGAACGGTACAAGGGACGCGCCGATGTGCTGGGCCTCCTCGACACCAACAGCGCCATCTCCACCGACTGGCAGAAGGAGATCTTCCGCACCGCGATGGGAACAGACCACAACCTGGCCTTTACCGGCGCCGTCAGCACCATGCCCTACCGCATTTCGCTCGGCTACAACTATTCCGACGGTATTCTGAAGACCGACAACATGCAGCGCACCACTGTCGGTGCCAACCTCAATCCCTCATTCTTCAAGAACTATCTGAAGGTGAATGTGAATGCCAAGTATTTGTATGAAAAGAACCGCTTTGCCGACAACGGCGCCATCGGAGCTGCCATCAGCATGGATCCGACCAAGCCGGTGAGAGATACCCGGTACCTGAAGAATAAATACGGGGAAGGATACGAGGTGTATGGCGGATACTGGGCATGGTTGCAGCCCACCGACACGATGGGATACCGGGAACCGGTAAACCAGGCCACCAAAAACCCGATGGCCATGCTCGAAATGAAGGATGACCGCTCGCATGTGAATCGTATCCTCGGCAATGCCCAGATCGATTACAAAATGCATTTCCTTCCCGAACTTCGCGCCGTCCTGAACCTCGGTCTCGATTATACCAAATCGAAGGGAACGGTGACGATCCCGATCAATTCCGACATCCCCCTGGAATCGGTTGGTTCCTATCTTTATAAGGGCCTCGACCGTGAATATGACCAGACCAAGAACAACAGCGTGCTTGATTTCTATCTGAATTACGTGAAAGAGGTCAAGTCCATCAAGAGCAAATTTGACCTGATGGCGGGTTACTCGTGGCAGCACTTCAAAGTTGAGAACAATACCTATAACAACAATGTGCCTCACGATACGATCAGAAAGAATACCATCCTCGACAAGAAGGAGTATTATCTCGTCTCCTTCTACGGTCGTTTGAATTATACCCTGGCCGACCGCTACCTGCTCACCTTCACCCTGCGCGACGACGGCTCTTCGAAGTTTTCCGAAGATAACCGCTGGGGCCTCTTCCCCTCGCTCGCTCTCGCGTGGAAGATCAACGATGAAGCATTTCTGCGTGATTCGAAGGTGATCTCCCAGTTGAAACTTCGTTTCGGATGGGGCGTCACCGGGCAGCAGGACATCATGGACAACTGGTATCCCTACCAGCCGCTTTATACCATCAGTAACAAATATGCCTATTACCAGATCGGGAACGTTTGGTACGCCACGCTCCGCCCGAACGGGTATGACGCCGACATCAAATGGGAAACGACCACGACGACCAACATCGGACTCGATTTCGGTTTCCTGAAGGACCGTATCACCGGGTCGGTCGATTATTACATCCGCAACACCAAGGACCTGATCAACGAGATCCAGGTGCCGGCAGGTACCAACCTGACCAACTATATCGTGACCAACATCGGCGACATGGAGAACAAGGGATTTGAATTCACCCTGAGCGGCAAGCCCATCGTTACCAAGGATTGGAAATGGGAACTTTCGGTCAACGCGGCCTTCAACTCCAACAAGATCACCAAACTCACCGCCATCGACGACCCGACATACCTGGGCGTTTACACGGGGGGCATCTCCGGTGGAGTGGGCAACACCATCCAGATCCACAGCGTGGGTTACCCGATGAACTCTTTCTTCGTTTACAAGCAGGTGTACGATGCCAATGGCAAACCGATCGAAGGATTGGTGGAAGACCTGAATGCAGACGGAAAGATCACCGATGCCGACCGGTATCACTACAAGAGCCCCAACGGCACCTCCACTTACGGCGTTTCGACCGCCCTGAACTACAAGCGGTTTTCACTCGCGGCCGCGGGACATGCCACCGTCGGGAATTACATATATAATAACAACGCCTCCAACCGGGGTGTGTATTCCAACCTTTTCCGGCCTGAAGGACCCTATCTCGGCAACGTCTCCAAGGATGTGAATGAGGTAGGTTTCGAGAACCAGCAGTATCTGTCGGATTATTACATCCAGAATGCCTCTTACTTCAAGCTCGATTATGTCAGCCTGGGCTACGATTTCGGCAACCTGATGAAGAATTCCATGGGCCTCCGGCTCAGTTTCACGGTCAACAACGTGTTCACGATCACCAAGTACACGGGCCTCGATCCGGAAGTCAATAATGGTATCGACAACAACATCTATCCGCGCTCGCGGGTGTTCGTTCTGGGTGTAAACCTTTCACTGTAACCAAATAAACTATTGATAACATGAAAAGAATATTCACGATAACAGGCATGGTGCTGGCAATGACCGTGTTTCTTGCCTCCTGTGTCAAAGATCTGGATACCAAGCCCATCGATCCGGATGACTGGACAACTGTCAACGTTTATAAAACGGCAGGCAACTATAAAATGGTGCTTGCCAAACTGTATGCCGGTCTTGCTGTTTCAGGACAGGAAGGCCCTGCCGGTAAACCCGACATCAAAGGGATCGACGAAGGATTCGGCGAATACCTCCGCGGTTACTGGTATCACCAGGAGTTGACGACCGACGAGGCTGTCATCGGGTGGAACGACCAGACGATCAAAAACTTCCATAGCCAGTCGTGGGGATCCAGCGATGTTTTCGTCGCAGCGATGTACTACCGGATCTTCTTCCAGGTATGCGCTACCAACGAGTTTATCCGCGAGTCGAGCGACAGCAAGCTGGATGAACGTGGTTTCAACGAAGCCGAAAAGAACCTCATCCGCCAGTACCGGCTCGAGGCACGCTTCCTGCGGGCACTGAGCTACTACCACGCGCTGGACCTCTTCGGCAACGTGCCCTTCGTCACCGAGAACGATCCGGTCGGAAAATTCTTCCCTCCGCAGATCACCCGGGCAAATCTCTACAAATATGTCGAATCTGAACTCCTGGCCATCGAACCCCTGCTGACCAGCGTGAAGGGGCCCGAGTACGCCCGTGCCGGACAGGCTGCCGCATGGACGCTCCTGGCCAAGCTGTACCTGAACTCGCAGGTCTATAATAAGGAAGTCAGCGGGTTTGACTATCCGGGCGAACTCACCAAGTGCCTCACCTATTGCAACAAGGTGCTCGGCGCCGGGTACACCCTCGAGCCTGTTTACCAGAACCTCTTCACGGCCGACAACCACCTCAGCAATGAGATCATCTTCCCGGTCGCATTCGACGGCACCCGCACCCAGACCTGGGGCGGAACGACCTTCATCGTTCACGCTGCTGTCGGGGGAAGCATGACCCCGGGGAATTACGGCATCGGCGGCGGTTGGGGCGGTATCCGCACCACCAGCGGCCTGGTCGACAAGTTCTTTCCCGACGGCGATGTTCCCAGCTTCTGGTCGTCGCCCAAGCCCCGCAAGGCAAACCGCGATTACCCGATGCTCTATGTGCCCGGCAATCACCAGGGGTGGGATCCTTCCAATACCACTACCGTCCTGAAATCGGTTGCCAGCGACAACAAGTTCGAAGGCTATCTCTCTTTCCCGGCCAGTGCCGAGTTCAAATTCTGTACCACCCCCGACTGGACCAACGACTATGGCGATGATGGGACTTCTACCGGGAAACTTGCGCATCCGGGAAGCAACATCACAATGGCCGACGCTGGCTACTATAAGTTGAATGTCGATATGACCGCTCTGACCTACACGGCAGTCAAGACCGACTGGGGAGTCATCGGCTCGGCCACGGCCGGCGGCTGGGATTCGGACCAGAACATGACCTATGACGCGGCCGCCGGCACCTGGAGCGTGATCCTCGACCTCGGAGTGGGAGAGATCAAGTTCCGCGCCAACGACGGCTGGGACATCAACTACGGCGACGACGGCGCCAACGGCATCCTCGAAGCCGGCGGATCCAACATATCCATCCCGACGGCCGGGAACTACCTGATCACCATGAAACTGGGAGCCCCGGATTACACCTATACCATTGTGGTCAACACGCCTCCCAGCATCGACCACCGTCCGATCTTCTATACCGATGGACAGTCGCTTGAGATCAACGACATCGGCGTATTCACCGAAGGGTACGCGGTACCCAAGTTCACGAATGTATCCAGCACCGGCGTGCCGGGCAGCGATGCCACCTTTGTCGATACCGATTTCCCGGTGTTCCGCCTGGCCGATGTCTACCTGATGTATGCCGAAGCCGTTCTCAAAGGCGGAAGCGGCGGCGACGCGGGAACCGCGCTCGACCTGGTCAACGCGATCCGCGACCGTGCCTTTACCGATGAGACCGGACGAATTTCCAGCGCCGACCTTACCCCCGAATTCATCCTGGATGAGCGCGCCCGGGAACTGTATTGGGAAGGCTACCGCCGCACCGACCTGATCCGCTTCGGCCAGTTCAGCAGCGGTACCTATGCGTGGCCCTGGAAGGGTGGCACCAAGGACGGAAAATCGGTGGATCCGATGTACGACATCTTCCCGATCCCGGCGACCGACGTAACGGCCAATCCCAACCTGAAACAGAATCCGAAATATTAATCTGATAAAACCAATCAACATGAAAAAGATATCAATTTTATTGCTGGCCGTTGGTTTATTCAGCTGGGTGTCGTGTAAAAAGGATGAGACCAAAGCAGTCCTTGAGTTCTTTAAACCTGCCGTAATCCAAACCCCCTCAGCAGGTTCGTCCTTCGTACTGAAAGAGGAACTGAAGGATTCCCTCCTTTTTAAATTCAACTGGATCGCGGCTGATTATAACCTGAAAGCGGAGATCATCCCCCCCACCTATACCCTCGAAATGGATATAAGCGGGAACAACTTCAGCAACCCGAAGGTGATGTACACCGGGCAGGGCTTTGCCCATTCGATGACCGCAGGTGCCATGAACGACATGATCCTGGCGGTATTCAACGGCGTTGGCGACAGTTTGTACCATTTTCAGTTCCGGGTCAAGGCCTCCCTGGCATCCGGCAATCCGGCCACCAACAACATCTCCGAGGTGGTCACACTCGATATCACCCCGTACAACGCAGTCGTGATCCTGCCCCCTATCTACCTGCTGGGGGATGCCACGACGGTGGGCTGGGATAACTCCAAGGCCAGGGCCCTGTCATACCTGGATGGAGGGAAGTTCGCCATTGTCGATCACCTGCAGACCGGAGGCAAGTTCCTGAAATTCATTGCCAACCTCAACGCATGGGCTCCGCAATGGGGGACCGATGCCGCCGGCACGCCCGAATCGGGTAACCTGGTGTATCGTGCGACCGAATCGGAACCCGATCCGCCGGCCATTCCTTGCCCCCTCGCCGAGGGTGATTACCGCATCGTGGCCGATACCGCCCTGCTGACGTACACCGTTACGGCCACCTCCGCCCAGTTGTACCTCGTGGGCGACGGTTGCGCTGCAGGATGGGATCCGGCAAGCGGGATCGCTTTCACCAAAGATTCCGCGGGCTATTTTTCACTCAGCACCACGCTGGCGGCAGGTAACCTGAAGTTCATGGAGACCACGACCGGCTGGGCGCCGCAATGGGGAACCGATGCGAACGGAAGCAGCAACTTCGGCAACCTCGTGTATCGTCCGAATGAGGGCGTTGCCGATCCACCGTCGATTCCATCACCGGGAGCCGGTAATTACACGATTCTCATCGACCTGGTGAAACTGAAATACAAGATCGTGGCCAGGTAGGATCTCTGACCAATAAAAAAAAGCTGCCCCCAAACGGAGGCAGCTTTTTTTTTACGACCTCAACCCCGTCCCCTTCTCACCAGGGAGAAGGGGTGCAGGGGATAAGGTTTATTCCGATTCGTACACCAGGTACTGCCATGGCGTAAGGGAAAGGTATTCGCCGGATTTGAATTCTTTTTCCTGCCCTGTGAAAAGTTCCTTGTATTTTCCCTCGATATCGCTTCCTTTCAGGGTTACCGGCTGATCGGAATCGGAGAAGTTGAGGATGACCAGCAGCCGCCGGTTCTCCTTTTGCCGGAGAAAAGTATAAACGGATCGTTCGTTGCTGTTCGGCACCTTGATGAACCGGCCGCCGCTGTCGCCCGAAGCGACCAGGTCGTTCTTCTTTTTCAGTTGCATCAGGGCCGTGTAGAACGACTCGAGGGTAAAGGCTCCCCAGGGAATGGTATCCTTGTCGAAAAACCGCAAACGGCGATCCATCGCCGCTTCCTGCCCGCTGTAAACCAACGGGATCCCGGGCATTGTAAAGGTGAATACGGCGAAGGTACGGGCCCCGGCGCCCATTCGTTCGTATTCGGTTCCGTTCCACGTATTTTCGTCATGGTTGGAGGTGAAGCGCATCCGGTATGCATCCGGCGGGTAGGCTTTCTTCTCAGCCGCCAGCAGCGAATCCAGATTGAAGGCGTTCTTTTTCTTTTGGGCTATGTCGTTCATCATCCGGAAGACCTCCCAGGAGTATGTGGCATCAAAATACCCCGTATCGTGGATGCCAGGGGTTTCGGCCTCCGCAAGCATGAAAACCGGCTTGATCTCCTTCAGCTTCGGGATGGCCTGGTTCCAGAAGGCGACCGGCATCATGCCGGCAACGTCGCAACGGTAACCGTCGATGTCGGCCTCCCTGATCCAGTAGATCATCGCGTCGGTCATGTATTCCCACAACTCCTGCCGGCTGTAATCGAGCGACGCGACATCCGTCCAGTCTGCAACGGGCGCGATGATCTTTCCGCTGACCGAATCGTGCTCGTACCACTCAGGATGTTTGTCGATCAGCTTGTTATCCCACGAAGTATGGTTGGCAACCCAGTCGATGATCACCTTCATGCCCAGTTCGTGCGCCTGTTTTACCAGTTTGACGAAGTCGTTGCGGTTTCCGAATTCGGGGTTTACATCAAGGTAATCTCTTACCGCGTAATAACTCCCCAGTGAGCCTTTGCGGTTTTTCTCTCCGATGGGGTGGATGGGCATCAGCCACAGGATATCCACTCCCATCCGCTGCAGCCGCGGCAACTCCCGCTCGAGGGCGCTGAACGTTCCTTCGGGGGTGAACTGTCTTACGTTCACTTCATAGATCGTGGCATTCCGGCTCCAGGCAACATGTTCGCGCGGATCAGATCTTTTTTCGGCATCGGGCCGGTGACAGGCTGTTGACAGGAGTAAGACAGCCGCGACAGAGATAATGACAGTTCTCATGATCTGGGATTTTGGTTACTTCTGATTGACAAGGATCTCGAACGAGTGACCCGGCAGGTCCAGCGTTGCCTGCCCTTCAGAACAGGAAAAAGCGGTGCCGAACAGGGCCTTCAGGGATGTGGCGGCATACCGGTCGGGGAGGGTGAATTCGATCTTCCTGGAGGACCTGTCTTTGTTGAAGATGACCACCACCGCGCGGTCGAAATAGGAGCGCAGGTACACGAACACCTTGTCGGTGACCTTCAGGGCAGTGAAATCACCATACGTAAGGGCCAGCTCGGATCCCCGCAGGCGGGCCAGGGTAGCAGTGATCTCCTTCAGGCGACTCTCGTGCCGGCTCAGGCTGTCGAACTTCATCATCCGCCGGTTGTCGGGATCGTTGGCGCCTGCCATGCCGAATTCATCGCCATAGTAGATGACCGGGATCCCCGGGATGGTCATGTTGAATGCCTGCAGCATGGCCAGGCGGCGGTATCCGTTGGTGTCGATGACCTCAATCTTCCGCTTCCAGCCGGCTTCATGGTCGTCCTCGGTAAAAGTCATTGCCCCGCCGGCATAAGAAATGAACCGGGTCATGTCCTGGTTCCCGGTTATGTTGCCCATCAGGTTATGCTCGCCGTAATAGCTGAACGATTGCTGGAGGGAGTAGTTCAGGTCACGGAACGAGAAATTGTCGGTGGCAAAGGCAGATTTTGCATCCCAGTACAGGTTGAACTCGAACTGGGCGTCGAGCATGCCCGGGTTGACATAGCTGCCGATCAGGTCGCGGCTGCCGAACGTTTCGCCGATCTGGAATACAGGACGGTCCTCGGGGATGACCACACCGGCGGTGAGTTTTCCGGTGAGGGTTCGCCAATAGTTTTCGGGTACGTGCTTGGCTGCGTCGTGACGGAAGCCGTCAAGTTTGTACTCTTTGATCCAGAAAGCGGCAGAATCGGAGACCAGTTCTGCAACCTCGGGTTTGGTCAGGTCGAAGGTGGGAAGGAAGATGTCGAACCAGGTGGTCAGCCGCTGCTCATCCCACAGTCGCAGATTCTTTCGCTTCCCGGGCAGATCGATCGGCGTGATCCAGTCGGGATGCTGCTTCAGGAGGGGATACTCCTGGTGAACGTGATGGGAGACAAAGTCGAGGAGGACATTCATGTTTTTGTCGTGCGCCTCGTTGACCAGTCCCTTCAGATCACCGGGGGTGCCGAAGCGCGAATCCACGGTCGAAAGCGTGATCGGCCAGTAACCGTGGTACCCCGAAAACTTCCGGTGGGGGGCGGGGTACTCGGTATAGCCTCCGAGCGGGTTCTGGGTGATGGGCGAAATCCAGATCGTGTTGACTCCCAGGTTGGTGAAGTACCCTTCCTGGATGGCTTTGGTGACACCGGCCAGGTCGCCGCCCATGTAATTCACTTTTGGGTCGATCTCGGGGTCTTCGAGCTTCCGGTCGTTATCCGTTTTACCGTTGCGGAACCGGTCCACCATCAGGAAATAGAGGATCATCGCTTCGCGGTCGTTCCGGGTCAGCCGGGTCGGGTCAGACAGAACCTTGCCATCCTCCAGCGGGATGAGTACCTGGTTTGAAAGCCCGGTTTTATTGAAGGCGAAAACCCGGAGGTAACTGCGGTCGAAGGAGCGGGCTTTGCGGGGAATGTCGATCCGGATGCCTGAACTGTCGCGTTTCCAGAATTTTCCGTCAAGCAGGTAATTCTGCCAGAATACAAACGCGGTGTCAATCTTGTTTTTCACTCCGACAGTCACCCTGTGACCCTCCGTCTTATCGGTGAACAGGGCGGGAAGGTTCGGGGAGCTGAGGTTCCCCAGGGTCAGGAGCGAGTTGAAGCCGCCAAGCCCGTTGGGCATCGAGTCGGGGTTGGCGGGATCGCTCACCTCCCTTCCGTCGAGGATCAGCTTGTACGGGTACTTTCCCGGGAAGAGATGAAAATCGATGTGCCACTTTCCTTCGCGTTCGAACAGGTAACCGGCCGCAGCGTTCCATTCGTTCATCTGCCCCTTGATCTGCACCCGGCGGTACTTTTTATTGCCGGGATCGAAGGTGAAGCGGTACCCGATCCGCGTAGTCCTTTCCAGCAGAAGGGAATAAGGATATCCCTTTGACCAGATCTTCAGTTCGGAAAGTTTCGGAAAGTCCTGGCTTACAGGCCTGATGACCATCAGCATCGAATCGGGTGTGATCTCTGCCCTCAGATCGGGACAAAGACCGAAACTGTCGATCTCATTCGGTCGGAGCAGGTAATCCGAAAGCCGGATCGCGGTCGAATCCAGGTTGATCACTACCGGCGCCGCCAGCTTCAGCATCTGGGGATCCTTTGCCACCGGTACATCGTCGTTTGACCTGCACCCTGCCACGAGGATGATCATACCCCCGAATAAATACGATAAAATACTCTTATTCATTATTTTAAAGATTAAAGTTGCGATCCGTTCCCAATCCCAAAACCCGTCCCACTCTGTCACTCTGTTGCTCTGTCACTTTGTTACTCTGTTACTCTGTCACCTTATTGCCTCCCAGAAACCACACCAGCGGCTCCTTCAGATGCTCTTTCCAACTGCACCAGCTGTGCCCTTCATTCCATACGTGGAAAAGGTGCTGATAGCCTTTCTCCTGAAGGATGCCTTTCAGGTCAAAGGCCATGGAGACCAGGATGTCGATATCGTATTTACCGATGTCGGTATAGATCAGCAGGTTCTGCCGGTCTCTTTTTTTGAACCGTTTTAAGATCTCATGGATTACGTTGCTCGACTGGGCCGATATCTTGCCGAACTGCCCGGGGTGGTTGATCCCGATATAGAGTGCGATGTTGCCTCCGTTTGAGATTCCCGCCATGGCCCGTTTCGATGGGTCGGTACTGACCCGGTACCGCTTTTCCAAGGCAGGCATCAATTCATCCACGATGAACCGGGTGTAACGTTCTTTCTTCTGCCCGGAATATTCCTCGTCCCGGTCAATGGGTTGCACGAACACTGCGACCACAGGCACAATCGTATGATTTGCGATGAGGTAGTCAAGCACCCGGTCGGCCTTGCCAAGATCGATGAATTCAAGGCCGTCGTGGAACAGGATGACGGGATAGCCTGTTGTTTCGGCTGAAAAACCTGCCGGGAGGTAAACCCTTATCCTGCGGTCATTTCCCAGCGCTTTCGAGCGGAACATGATGTCGGTCAGGGTACCATGCTGAATTTCAGGGTGGAATACTGTTTCCGGCGGCATGACGTTTTTCGGCATCCTGAACTGGGAATTGGGGCCAAATCCGCTCATGCAGGTATCGGGGTTGAGCGGGTCCAGGATCCAGCGTGTGCTGTCGGTCACGAACTTGTAATCCAGCCGGGCGTCCGGTTCAAAGTGTCTGGTAAGGTAGTACAGCGTAGTGCCGTCCAGTCTTCGGAACAGCGGGCCGGGTTGCCAGCCGGTCATGTCGCCGGCCAGATTGACCTGCCGGGCATCGCCCGAAAAAAGGAAGTGCACCGTGGTATCGTTCTCGAGGATGGGAAACGATTTCTGCGATCTCAGGTAAGCGTCGGCCGCCGACTGGCGCCGGTCAACAGGCAACCTTTCCGTTTCACGCAGGAAGTTGCCGAAATCCTGGGTCCATCCCGGCAGGGCCCAGGCAATAGAGGCAAGGACGATGAATGCGGTTTTCATAAGATATTCTAATCCGCCTTCCTCTTCTCCCTTACGAACAGCCATAGAACTGCTGAGACAGCCAGCGAGATCCCGCTGATCAGAAATACGATGCTTTTATCGTCGGCGTGGCGGATCACGGTGCCCAGGATGGAGCTGGCAACCAATTGAGGAAGCACGACCGAAAGGTTGAAGATCCCCATGAAAAATCCCATGCGGCTCTTGTCAACTTTCTCCGACATGATGGCGAAGGGGAGGCTGACCACCGCGGCCCATCCGAAGGTCAGGATGCACATCATGGAGTAAAGGGTCACCGTGCTGTTGGCCATGGTTACGATGCCGAAATAGCCCAGCGCCATGATCCCGACCATCAGGGCATGGGTTTTGACGCGCCCGATCCGCTTGGCCATCGGTTCGAGCATGAACGCCGGCCAGATGGCACCGACCGCGTTAAGGATAAAGAACGACCATCCGATCATCTGACCCAGTTTCAGGTTCCATGCATCGGCCGCCATCCCGGCCGCCGCCGGCAGCCGCTGTTCAAGGAAGGCAAACATGTAAACGAACATAGTCTGGATCCCCAGCCAGGAAAAACCATGGGCAAAATAGAGCTTGAAGAGTTCGATCCATTCGGTTTTTTTTACTTCCGCCGGGGACTTGTTCTCTTCCTTGCTGTCCGGGGCCGGTTTCAGTTCCCTGGGCTCTTCGATCATCAGCAGCGGGGCAAGAGAGAAAACCAGAACGATGATCACCCCGGCGTAGATCAGGAAGTAGTTCCCGATCAGGGCCCCCATCAGGTAAGCCCCGCTTCCGAACAGGTTGGAGATCGACTGCATCCAGGTGTAGCCCTTGGTGCGCGGCTGTCCGTCGGGAGTCACATCGGCGATGATCGACCGGGTGGGATTGAAACTGATGTTGATCGACAGGTCGAGGGTCAGCGCAATCGTCACCGCCACCGCCATGATGCTGGCGATCCCGAAAAAGCCGGCGATTCGGTCGATGTTCGGCAACGCAAAGATCATGAGTGCTGCGAGGATCCCGCCGATGATGATGAAAGGCCTTCGACGGCCTCCCCAGAACCATACTTTGTCGCTGATCAGCCCGATGATCGGCTGACCCAGGATGCCGGCGATGGGTCCGGCCGCCCATACAATTCCGATCTGGTCGATCTCAAGGTTGTACCGGGTCCGGAGGATCCAGCTCAACACCGCGATCTGGATCGATAAAGCGAAACCCATGGCCGTGCTGGGCAATCCCAGGATGACGTAGAAAATGTTGCTGAGACGTTTTTGAATGGCTAACATAATAAGGGATTTACGATGTACGATGTACGATGTACGATGTACGATGTACGATCTACGATTTAGTGAACAGTTACTCTGTTACTCTGTTACTTTGTTACTCTGTTACTTTGTTACTTTGTCACTTTGTTACTTTGTCACTCAATTTCCTAACTCCACGATCAACACTCCTTTCCCCGGTATCGTTAGGCCCGAAAGGTCGGTGAGGGGTTTCCCGGTGATGACCTCCGAACCCGAAGTGAATTTTTTCAGGAACTCGTTATACCGCGAAGTCCCGATGGTCTTTTCCGTTTCGTTGTTGTTCATCACCACCATGACGGTCTCTTTTTCGTTGAAACGAAAATAGGTATAAATCCCGTCGGATGGAATGAAGTGGCGTACCTGACCGGTGTGGATCACCTCCTTTCCGGTGCGCCACCGGATCAGGGTGCGCAGGAAGTGATGCATCTCCGCCTCGGCCGGGGTTCGTCCTTCGGGTGTGAAGGCGTTGCGGATGTCGCCGGGCCAGCCCCCGGGAAAATCGCGGCGCTTGTTGCCATCGCCCTCCTTGTCAGGGCCCCGGGTCATCAGGATCTCGGTGCCATAATAGATCTGTGGAATGCCGCGGGTCGTAAGCACGAAGGCCATGGCCATCTTCAGCCGTCGGACATCCTCATCCTGCGAATCGAGGTAGCGGTTTACGTCGTGGTTGTCGGCGAAAGTCACGATGTTGCCGGGATGGGGGTAGTTGAAGTCCTGCGCCAGGATGTCATAAAGCCTGACGATCCCGGAATTCCACCCCTCTTTTTCGCGGAATGCGGCGTTCAGCGCGTCGTACAGCGGGAAATCGAACACCGACGGAAGGTGTGAGTTGTACCCGTCGTTGTTGCATTTTCCCTGCTGCCAGTACGCAACCGAGGCCGGGTAGTTGAGCCAGCATTCCCCGACGACATTAAAACCGGGATACTCTTTCTGCAACCGCCTGCCCCATTCGGCCATCATCTCTTTGAAAGGGTAGGGGTGGGTGTCCTGGCGAATGCCGTCGAGTCCCGCGTATTCAATCCACCAGATGCTGTTCTGGATCAGGTAGTTGCTAAGGAATGGATTGGATTGGTTCAGGTCGGGCATGGTGTTGTCGAACCATCCCCTGACAAAAAGATTGCTGTCGGCCTGGGAGGCGTAAGGGTCGGTGAATGTACTCGCCCGGTAGTTGGTCCGCGTGAATTCGGGCCACTGGTTGATCCAGTCGTCCGACGGAAGGTCTTTCATCCACCAATGACCGCTGCCGCAATGGTTGAATACCATGTCCATGATGAGCTTGATGCCGCGCCGGTGAAGTTCTTCGGCCAGGCGGAGATAATCGCCGTTCGACCCGAAGCGGGGATCCATGCGGTAATAATCGGTGATCGAATAGCCGTGATAGGAATACTTCGCCTGGTCGTTCACCAGCAGCGGGTTGATCCACAAGGCGGTGATGCCCAGGTCGGAAAGATAGTCGAGGTGATCAAGGATGCCCCGGATGTCGCCTCCGTGACGGCCGTCCTTGTTGCTGCGGTTGGCCCTTTCCGCCATTCCGGCGATGTTGTCGTTGGTGGTATCTCCGTTCGAGAACCGGTCGGGAGTCACCAGGTAGATCACGTCGTGTGAGGAAAAACTCTTCCTTTCGGCGGAACCGGGTTTGCGGGCTTTAAAAACATAGTCATACCGGGCGATCTCTTTTCTGCCGGCTGTAAAACGCACGACGGCCGTTCCCGGCTTCATTCCGGGAGCCATCACCAGGTCGAGGAACAGGTAGTTGGGATTGGAGACTTTATGCACCTTTTTCAGCGTCAGGCCCGGGTAATTCACCGTGACCGTGGTCGATGCGATCTCCTTTCCATGGATCATCAGCTGCAGCTCAGGATGTTTGAACCCGGTCCACCAGAAAGGCGGTTCAACTCTGTCTGGGGTTGAATCCTGGGCTGAGAGATTTCCCGAAAACAGGAACAGAATCAGACTAAGATATTTCAATTGCTTCATTGTTTCAAATTCTAGTTGCCTATCTTTAACCGCAGAGAGCCGCAGAGAAGGCGCAGAGGGCTGCAGAGATATTCCGGCTAAAAATCGTTCACTACACGTCTGATCCCGTTGGTTAGTTTCACGACATTGAAATTTATTAACAGGCCCACCTTGCAACCTGACAGCCGCAGATAAGTTAAAATCTGGGCAAGATGTATATCATTAAGGGCATCAACAGATTTGATTTCTACAATTACCTTATTCTCAATCATCATATCCACGCGGTATCCGCAATCGAGTCTTACTTCTTCGTAAACCAGCGGGAGTGCCCGTTGTCTTTCGGTTAATATACCGGCCTTCTTCAGTTCGTATGACAAACATTCTTCATAAGCAGACTCCAATAATCCCGGTCCCAGGTTTTTATGCACCTTGATTGCACCCCCAATGATTGCCTCGGTAATCTGATTTTCTGTCATTTAAATCGGTAAGTTCTTTCAGCGGCCCTCAGCGCTTCCTCTGCGTTCTCTGCGGTTAACTTTTTCTGCGTCCATGCAAATAGGCAGGCATGTTTGCGGTCATTTTGCCTTTTTCGGGATTCTTCCAAAAAGCTCAGTGAGCCTCGCCAGCCGGAGCGAAAGTTCAAGTGAGAAGTCCCCCTCTTTGGCCCTCCATTGCCAGTTGTTGACGGTGGTTCCCGGGAGGTTCATGCGGGCGTGTGTGCCCAGCCCCAGCAGGTCTTGCATCGGGACAATGGCGGTGTACGCAACCGACGCCCATGCCAGCCGGATGAATGCCCAATGGATATCCCGGTCGCCGGAGTTCAGGTATTCCATCACATATTTCCGGTCGTCGGGCGAAGCCGCGGCGAACCATCCTGCCACGGTGTCATTGTCGTGTGTGCCTGTGTAAACGATGCAGTTCTTTACGTAATTGTGGGGAATGTAGTCGTTGGCTTCCGACGAATCGAAGGCAAACTGCAGGATCTTCATCCCCGGCAGGCCGAAACCGTCGCGCAACTCTTCCACGTCGGGAGTGATCACCCCGAGATCCTCGGCAATGATCGGCAAAGCCCCGAATTCGGCTTTCAGCGCTTCGAAGAACTCCCGTCCCGGGCACGGGATCCAGGTGCCGTTGATGGCTGTCTTCTCGCCATAGGGTACCGCCCAGTAGGCTGCGAAACCGCGGAAATGGTCGATCCGGATCACGTCGTACAGGAAGAGGTTGGTCCGGATGCGTTCGATCCACCACCGGTAACCGGTCTGTTCCAGCATATCCCAACGAAAAAGGGGATTGCCCCACAACTGGCCTGTCTCGCTGAAATAGTCGGGAGGGACACCGCCCACCCGGATGGGGTTGCGATGTTCGTCGAATTCGAAGATCTCAGGGTTCGACCAGGCATCGGCGCTGTCGAGCGCCACGTACAGCGGGATGTCGCCGATGATCTTCACCCCGTGCTGGTGAGCATATTCTTTGACGGAGTGCCACTGCCTGAAAAAGATGAACTGCAGGAACTTGTGAAATTCGATCTCATCGTGCAGCGACGACTCCATCGCACGGAGTGCATCGGGCTCGCGCATCTTGAGAGGTTGCTCCCACTCGTACCAGGGACGCTGCCCCCGGGCGGACTTGATGGCCCGGAAAAGCGCGTAATCGTGGATCCATTTCGACTGGTCCTTCAGAAAATTGCGGTATGCCAGCTTCAGCGTCGGGTCATCCCGGTCGCAAAATGCGGCATAGGCCCTTTTCAGCAAGGGTGACCTGGCTTCCAGCACGGCGCCATAGTCGATGCGGTCATCCCCCAGCCAGGGAAACGATTCCACGTCGCCGGGCTGCAGCAAATGGTCTTTGACCAGCAGGTCAGGATCGATGAGGTTTGGGTTCCCGGCATGGGCCGAGAAGCACTGGTACGGCGAGTCGGCATAGCCCGTGGGGCCGAGCGGGAGGATCTGCCAGTATTGTTGGCGGGCCCTCGCCAGGAAATCGATGAAGTCGAAGGCGGCTTTTCCGAGTGTGCCGATGCCATATCTTCCCGGGAGTGAAGTGGGATGGAGCAATATACCGCTTGATCTATCTTTCAGCATGCGTGTTTATATTGACTATCTGTGATTTTCATAATGTTCTAAAAGGACGCTAAGTTGCTGATTTTATGATTTTTCTCTGCGCCTCTGCGTCTCTGCGGTCAATTTTCCTTATTTTCCTTATCCCGGTCACTTCTGCTCCCAGATCGCCAGTGCACTCAAGGCTCCCAGCAGCATGCTCACCCCGGCCATGACCAGGCACAACGCCGGGTCGTCGTGGAAGAAATACTTCAGGATCAGTCCGCTGGTCACCCCGCTGACAATCTGTGGAATGGTGATCGACATGTTGAAAAGACCCATCGTGACTCCCATGTGACGCGGCGAGACCGAACCTGCCAGCATGGCGTACGGCATGGCCAGTATGCTCCCCCACGCGATGCCGATGCCCACCATGGGCACGATCAGCCAGTGAGGGTCGCGGAATACCAGGAACGAGAGCAGCGACAGCCCGCCGAGGGTGAGGGCCAGGGAGTGGGTGACCTTTTTGGAAAGCCGGGCGGCCACCATCGGTAACAGCAGGGCGATGAGGGCGGAAACCCCGTTATACACGCCGAACAGGATCCCGACCCAGTCACCGGCCTCCTGGAACAGCGGGGAGTTGGCGTCGGTGGTGCCGTAAAACCGCTGGGCGACAGCCGGGGTGGTATAAACCCACATGGAGAAAAGACCGAACCAGGAAAAAAATTGCACCAGCAGCAACTTGAGCATGATGGGCGGGATGGTGAAGCGGCCTGCTTTTTCTTGCTTTTCCTCCCTGTAAAGCTCTTCAGGCGGGTATTCGGTGGTGGTGAAAACGGTCCAGAGAATGGCTCCCAGCAGAACTGCCGCCCCCGTGTAAAACGAAAAGACAACGTTGTCGGGCACCAAACCATGGGCGCCTGCTGTTTTTGAGATTCCGAACCAGTTCCCAAGCATGTATGGAAGCCACGATCCGACGACCGCTCCGATCCCGATCAGGAGCGTTTGGACAGAGAAGCCAAGTGTGTGCTGTTCTTCGGGCAACTTGTCGGCGACCAGGGCGCGGAAAGGCTCCATGGATATGTTGATCGAGGCATCCATGATCATGAGCAACCCGCCGCCGATGAACATGGGAGCAATGAAGGTGGCGAGGTGCGGTGCGTTGGGCATCAGCACCAGCGCTATGCTCGTCAGCAGGGCCCCGGCCAGGAAATAGGGGCGCCGCCTGCCAAGCCGGTTCCATGTACGGTCGCTGAAATAACCCACGATCGGCTGGACGATCATGCCGGTGATCGGCGCTACCAGCCAGAACCAGCTCAGGTGTTCGACGTCGGCCCCGAAGGTGAGGAGGATACGGGAGGCATTCCCGTTTTGCAGAGCAAATCCGAACTGGATCCCCAGGAAGCCGAAACTCATGTTGATCACCTGAGAAAAACTGAGCCTGGGTTTTCCCTTGTGCGGGCTTCGGTTTTTTATCATTTCCATGGGTCAAAAGTAAGAAAGTTCTGTTTACTTTTATGACCTAAAATCCACGCCATGATCCGAAATCTTCTGCTTATTTCCAACTCCACCAACGCGGGGGAGGATTACCTCGCCTGGCCGCGCCGGCACCTGAAATCCTTTTTTGAAGAAGCAGGGGTGAAGCGCGTGCTGTTCGTGCCTTTTGCAGGAGTGAACCTGTCGCCCGAAAGCCTGACCCGTTCGTTCGGCCTGTATGAAGAAAGGGTCGCGACGATATTCAGCGAAATGGGATTCAGCCTCACTTCGGTGCACCGGGAGCCCGATCCCGTGTCGGCCGTCAACGAAGCGGAGTCGATCGTGGTGGGAGGCGGGAATACCTTTCACCTGGTGATGATGATGCAGGAACTGGGACTGATGGAAGCCATCCGCCGGAAGGTGCTGCAGGGCACTCCCTTCGCCGGGTGGAGTGCCGGGGCCAACGTGGCCTGCCCGACGATGAAGACCACCAACGACATGCCTGTTTGTGAACCACCCTCCTTCGGCTGCCTCGACCTGGTTCCTTTCCAGATCAATCCGCACTACCTCGACGCCAACCCGGCCGGTCATGCCGGGGAGACACGGGAACAACGCATCCTCGAATTCCTCACAGTCAACCGCACCACGACCGTCGTCGGTCTTCGCGAAGGATGCCTGCTCCGGGTGTCCGGCGACTCCATGACCCTTACCGGGTCGCGTCCCCTGAGGGTGTTCCGGTACGGACAGGAGGCAAAGGAATATTCGGCTTCCGATAACCTCGATTTCCTGCTCTTGTGATCCGCTGATCTGGACGGTATCCTGGTGACCGCTTTGGTCCTTCTGATACAGGTACCCATCCTGTCATTCTCAACTTTGAGACTGATCTGAAAAGCAGGTCGGAATCAAATCTACCCACCCCTGCCCCTCCCTTGATCAAGGGAGGGGTGTTAAAATGTGCTGCATAAAGCATTGATAATCTTTAATATGGGTGTATCGGTTATTCCCCTCCCTACTGGCAGGGAGGGGCTAGGGGTGGGTAGATTGACTTTTCGGAGTGGACTCAACTTTAATTCCTCCATCGGCAATCTGAAATTTCCCCCCGCTTCGGGCAACTTTATATAAAAACATGTATCTTTGTAGATATGATGTAAAAATCTACGCCCATGAAAAGAAAATTTACCCTTGCCTTGCTGGTATCCATCGTTCCGGGGCTGCTTACCTCTTTTACCGCCGCCCCCGGTGGTAAATCGGCCTCCCTGAACCCCCAGTACATCGTGCTGGCCTGGAACGACCTGGGCATGCATTGCGCCAACCAGGACTTTTCGAACATGTGCATCCTGCCGCCTTATAACAACCAGACGGCACAGGTGATCTTCAGGGGATCCCCAACCTCGCTTCCTGCCGTTTTGAACGGGACCTCAGGCATATACCTTACCTACGAGATACCCGTGAACACCCAGTCGGCCACCAAAACCAACTTCTGGAGTTATGCGCAGCAGCTTTTTGGCGTGGCTTTACCTCCGAATGTAGGCCTGGCGGGATTCGGCATGTCGGGACCGATGCCGGCGGCAGCCGGGAATTATTTCCACGCCGAAGGGATCCCCGTCACGGCTTATCCCGACGCGACGCCCACAGTGCAGGATCCTTACCAGCTGACCCTGATCAAAGTGTTCTCCGCTTCGAATGAATTGCTGGCGACGACCCAAAGCGTGATTCCCGTTTCTCACGAGATCAACTGCGTCAGCTCCGGATGCCATACCAGCGAGCTGAACATCCTGCAGATGCACGACCCGGTTTCCGGGTTCAACATCAACAACCGGCCCATCTTTTGCGCCGATTGTCACTCCGATAACGCGCTGGGCAAACCGGGGATGCCCGGGGTGCCCTCCTTTTCACAGGTGATGCACCTAAAACACGGGGAGTTTATCACGGGAGGCACCTCCGATGATTGCTACAAATGTCACCCTGGACCCAACACCCAGTGCTGGCGTGACGTCATGCACGGCTCGCCCGGCGGGATCACAAAATGCCAGGATTGCCACGGGAGCACTTACCAGGTCGGTAAATCCATCGAGGAGGACGGGAGGGAGCCCTGGCTGGAAGAGCCTTCCTGCGGTGCGGCAGCCTGCCATGGTCCCGCCTATGCCGAGGAGCCCGGTAAACTGTTCCGCAATTCGAAGGGTCACGGCAGCCTTTATTGCAGCGCCTGTCACGGGTCGCCGCATGCCATCTTTCCTACCGGGAACGAACGTGACAACCTCCAGAACACCTCCCTGCAGGGCCATGCGGGAACACTTTCCGATTGCGCGGTTTGCCATGGCTATTATCCCTCCGGCCCGGGCCCCCACGGGATCATGAATTCTACCGTACAGAACATTTCGGTCGGAAGCGGACTGACGTCCTGCTACCCGGCATCGGGATTTCTCCGTGTCGCTGGAAATGGCACCGCAGTTACCGTCCAGAGCGGCGGCAACGCTACCTTCGTGGCCGGGCTGGCGGTTAATTTCCTGCCCGGGACCACCGCCGCTGCGGGAAGCTACCTTCACGGGTATATCACCACCAACAACCAGTATTGCCCGGCCCCGGCGGCGCCCTTGACCGGAGGAGAGGCAACGCAGGGACCCCGAATCGCGAAGGTGGAATCGTTTACGGTCACTGCTTACCCCAATCCCACCACGGGGATGATCACCGTTGAGATCGCGGGGGCCGTGAATGACCGGACTTTCCACATGGATATCTTTACCGGTCGCGGAGAAAAGACCGGCGAGGGCAGCTTCCTTTCCGGCGGTACCCGGTCCCTGTTGCTTGACGGACCAGCCGGTATTTACCTGCTGCGCGTCACCTCCGGAGACGAGACCCGGTCGGTAAAAGTGGTGAAGCAGTAACCTGTCACCTTCCGCCATCCATGGGTTATCATTAATACGCCAAACGCCATAGCGATCTTGTCATGGATTTCGATCAGCCCCAACCTGGCGGCATTGGCCCCCGTGAGGGTGAAGAGCCAGGCCAGGAAACCGGTGAAAGCAACCGGGAGCAGCAGAAACGATAGTCCGGCAACTAACCGGTGATCCCGGATCCGTTTCCGGCCGTTCAAGGTCTCGCGATACCACAATCGATGGAATACGAGATGACAGAGTAGCGCTGCCGAGAACACGAGCGAAAGGGTGCGGTGCAGGATTGACCAGGTGGAATAGGGAAGGCCTGCAAAAGAAGAAGCCTGATCAATCACTCGACCAGAGGTCGTTGTATGATTCCCGGGCGGATCTGTTGTAACTGTTGAATCACGATGCCCCATGTGGTATCCCACCTGGATGGTTATGCCGGAAAGCAGGAGGGCGAAGCCGGTCACCAGGAGGAGGTCGCGCAGGTGGCGCCGGAAAATGATCCGGAGGGATGATGAACGAAGACTTTCCTTCTGATCTACAGAGTGGATGGCTCTGTCAGGACAGGCTTTGAGACACCGGAGGCATCCGGAGCAATTCTCCGGATGGGAGATCAGGGCATGGCGGTGGAACGGCAGGTTAATGCGTCCGAAGACCTGATTTTTGCAGACCCGGAGACAGGTCCAACAGGCTTCGCACCGGCGGGTTTCGAGCATCACGTGATCGGAACTGTCGTGACGGCGACCAGAAAGGGAAAGAAACATGAGATATTTTTACCAAATTTCCCCCGGCGGGTAGCCAAACTGCAATAACAAATGTTAAGAAATCACCGACGGTTTCGGATGCGGCTGAGCGAGATGGGCGTGATTCCCAGGTACGAGGCGATGTAATGCTGCGGGATGCGCCGGAGGATCTCCGGGTGGTTTCTGATCAGGTCCTCATACCGTTCCATGGGGGTATCCCGGATCCTCGACAGGAACAGTCCGGCATAATGACGGAACCGTTGGAACAGCAGGTCGTTAAACCCTTCTCTGAACGCCGGGAAGCGCGCCATCAACTCCTCGAACGTCTCCTTCGTGAACACCGTAAGCGTTGCCGGTTCAATGGTCTCCAGCGTGAACAGGCTCGGCTGCCCGGTGAGCAGGCTCTCAATCGATGCCACTCCCTGTCCCTCGAAAAAGAACTGCACGGTGATATCTTTCCCATCCTTGTTGACCCAAAGCCGGAGGCATCCCTTTTTAACACAATAGAGATGCGTCGATACCTCGCCTTCCCGAAGGAGCACCGTCCTGGCAGGCACCGTGCGCTCCTCGAATTTATCTGTAATAAAGGCGCGCAGCGATTCGTCCTGTTGTCCCAACGCCAGGAGTCTGTCTATCATCTTCCTGCTTAGTAATCAGTTCACCTGTTACCTGTCACCTCATTACATCCCCAGCTGGTTCAGGATGAACTCGAAATCCACCAGCGAATTCTCGATCCGCTGTTTCGTGGCCTGGCCGCTGCCATGGCCCACGTTGTAGTCGATATAGAGCAGAACCGGGTTGACCTGGCCGGGGTTGTTCTGCAGCAGCGCGGTAAATTTCTTGGCATGCAAGGGGTCCACCCGGCTGTCGTTGGCCCCGGTGCGCACCAGCATCGTCGGCAGGTTGACCCCGGCACGCACGTGGTGGTAAGGTGAGTAGGAGAGGATGTTGCGGAAATCCTCTTCGTTGTCCGACGAACCGTATTCGGGGATCCAGTAGCGGGCGATAAGGAACTTGTGGAAGCGCACCATGTCGAGCAGCGGCACCGCGCAGATCACCGCTTTATAAAGGTCGGGACGCTGCGTGGCGATGGCGCCCATGAGCAGCCCGCCGTTGCTTCCGCCTTCGGCGACGATGCGGTTGGTGGTGGTGTATTTCTCCTTTACCAGCCACTCGGCACAGGCGTTGAAGTCGTCGAAACAGTTCTGCTTGTTGAGCAGCATCCCATCCTTGTGCCACTTTTCGCCGTACTCGTCACCCCCCCGGATGCCCGCCTCCACCACCACGCCGCCGCGGTTGATGAAGGGTGCGTAATAGCCGTAGAAGCCCGGGCTGATGCCGATGTTGAACCCGCCATAGGCCGTAAGGAACACCGGGTTGTTGCCGTCGAGCTTCAGATCCTTGCGGTGGATCACATTCACCGGGATGCGCGTGCTGTCTTTCGAATAATAGAACCGGATCTCGCCGGTGATGTTGCTCATGTCGACCGGCACCACGCGGGTGTAATAGAGGCGCCATTTGAAGTTGTTCGGCGAGGCGACATACATCTTGCCCGCCGAGGTGAAACTGCTCTGGTAGATGTACACCGAATCCTCTTCGCGGTCGTAGCTTACATAGTTCACGTTGCCCACCTCGGGCAATTCGATGGGACCGATCCGCTTCCCGTTGGGGTCATACAAAGTAAGCCGGCTCTGGATGTCGACCTTGTCCTGGACGATCAGGCGGCCGTCCTTCAGCACTTCGACGTTCTGGATCACCGTCGGACCTTCGGGGATCAGCACCTTCCAGTCCCTGAACTCGGGACGGGCCTTGTCGGTGGTCATGAAGCGGTAATTGGGGGCGTGGTCGTTGGTGAGTGCGTACAGCTTTTCGCCGATCGCCCAGGGGTAGAACTGGAATTCCTTGCTCTCGTAAATCAGTTTTCCTTCCACATTCATCCCTGTTTTGAAGATCCGGCAACTGTTGGAGTTAAAGTCGCTCTCGCCGTAAAAACTTACGTCGCTGTAACGGTTGTCGTACACGTAGTAGGAATTCTTCGCATCGGTGGTGGTGCCGATGAACCCGGCCTTATCCACCGGGTCGCCCACTTTCCACAGGTAGGTCCGGAGCGGGCGTTGTTCGTCCACATCCTTCTGGCTGCGAATGGTGAAGTAGGCGTGTTGCTGGTCGCGCGTCCACTGGTAGCCGAAGATATTTTCGAGGGGCGGGTAGAGCACCTTGCCCGTGCGCGTGTCGATGATGTAAGTGGTGGAGATCTCTGCGCCGCTCTTCTGTACGCTCACCGCGGCCCGCTCGCCGTCGTAGGTGTAGGCCACGCCGGTCGTGGAGGTCTTTCCCGAGGTATCGAGCGCCACCGGGTCCCAGATCTTGATCTTTTTCCCGCTGAGGATCGTCCACACCGACGACTGCTTGTCGCCCTTCTTGCGGATCGTCTGGAACACCCGTTTCCCCTCCTTGCTCAGCGGTCCCTCGTAATCCATGTCGATGTACGCCGTGACCTCGTCACGCAGGCCGGGGTGTGTTTTCTGGGTGGCTTCGAGGTATTTCACCGTATAGTCATGCTGGGCCCGGGTCCATTCGACCACCCTGGGGTCGGTCTTGTCTTCGAGCCAGCGATAGTTGTCTGTCAACAGGTAGCCGTGCAGCGTGTCCACCACCGGGTGTTTCTCCGTGGCCGGCGGGTTGAACTTCACCTGGCCAAACCCGAATACCGGCGCCAGGCAGAGAAAGAGAGGAAGTAAACGTTTCATGGAATCATGGTTTTTGGAAAAACCAAAAATAGCACATTCGCGCCGATCCGGGATGGTTTTTCGGTGAAATGGGGGAGAAACTGGGTGAAGGAGGGAGGATTCATCCGATACATCATCCTGCTGCCGAGATTTCGCTCCGGCGGAGCGAGCTCCCTGACCACTCACCACTCACCACTCACGACTCACCACGAAAGTACCGACCATTTTACGCTGCTCCGTTGTCACCACTACGCAGTGTACTCCGGGGGTGTACGGGCGAACGTCAAGCACGACCGTGTTCTCTCCGCCTGAAAATCTCACAGGATCTCCCTGGAATTCAAGTTCTCCTTGCATATTGAACATACTCACCTGTCCATCGGCAGGTATCGGCAGCGTGAATTTCAGACAGGCCTGCCGCCCGGCAGGATTGGGATGGATACGCAACGTTCCCGCTTCTGCACTCCTGGATTCCCGGATGGTGGTCAGCAACCCGTCACGATACCACAAACCGTTGGCATTCGGAGCCACGAAGGTTCGCTGCTGATGGGTTTCCATGCAGAGGAAGATCGGCCACGAGGGATCCGGGAGGTTGTCGAGGACATCAGTCCAGTGGTTTCCATCGTCATACGTGACAGCAAGATACAGGTCGGTCAGCGTCATATCCAGTATGGATCCGCATACAATTACGGCCGGTCCGGATACGGAAAGACTGTGCCCGCGAATGGAGGGATTCCCCACCGGGATCTCGGACCAGGTGAGGCCGTAGTCCTGCGATTTCAGTATCCGGTTGAACACCAGAGAATAGAAACGATCACCGTCATTGGCAAAAAAGGGAATGTATCCGGGAAGGGGTAGGGTAGTGATCGAATCGAAAGTGAGGCCGAAGTCGGCCGACCGGAAAGAGGCGAACTGCTCGGGGGAAGATTGAACCCGCTTCACCATGAAAAGAATGGAATCACAGCCAAAGATCCTGTAAATGTCACTGGCGGCCGGCCCGGGGGGAATGGCTGTCCACAGGATCGGACTTAAGTCGGAATGGAACAGTCCCGCCGCCGTTTTGAGGAACAGCTGGTCAGAGACCATTTCCAGTCCATTGCAGGAAAGTGATGTTCCCGGAGGGGGATCCGGCAACCCGGTATGCTGCTTTGTCCAACTGGCCCCATGATCTGTTGACAGGTAGAAAAAACCGTGCGACAATGCATAGTATAAAGAATCGGTCATGATCAGCCGCACCGGATCCCCCATGCCGGTTAACGGGTGAAGGGTAAAAGTAGCCCCCATATCCGTAGAAATAAAAGTGCCTCTGGTGGTCACAGCCCACACCTCATTATCATGGGCAGATACCATCGAAACGGAGGACTGGTTCAATCCCCCGTAAAAAGGGAGCCATGTGTAGGGGGTGTCGCATTTATACGGACCCAACCGGGTGGCCAGGTAGATGTGGCTGCTGTCGGCACAGAATGAGTTCACCGCAGGCTGTTCAAGACCGGTAATCTCCTGGATCCATTGTCCGGAACCCGGATCAAACCGGAAGGGTCCTCGCGACAGTGCGGTGGCGAAAAGAGTTCCGTCAATCACCTGCATTTGCGCGATCGGCACGGAATCCTGCACGAAAATCCACGATCCCTGGGAAATTTCTTTCCTGAAGATCCCGGCGGTGGTCGAAAGCCACAGGGTAGAACCCATGTTCCCGATGGTATAGGTATCATAGGAAGACGAGGGAAGTCCGGTGGTTGGAATGCTGTCCCAGGTAGCCCCCTTGTTCCCCGACAGGAAATACATGGGACCCGGGTAATCCTGATAACAAAACAACATGCCGCTGTCGCCGGCGCTTACCAAAGGGAGAAACAGGGCAGGCAGGTTATGGTTTATTGTGTCGAGTGTGTTTCCGTAATCGTCGCTTCGAAACATCAATCCGTTCGTGAATGTGGTGGTGAAAAACAGCGATGTGTCGATCACACAAAAGGACCTGACGGAACCGTAGCCAAAGTAGGGTAACATGTTCTGCCATGTGCCGCCGTGGTCGAGCGACCGGTAGCAATCGTACGGATACCATGTGAACAGCGCGTCGCCGCAACGGTCAATGGAATATCCTCCTTCCGGGGTATTTTGCTGCCATTCGCCCCCGTTGAGATTTCTGACGTAAAGGCCGTTCGCGTTCGTGCAGATGAAGAGCAGCGAATCCAGCACGACCATATCCGAAACCTTGGCTCCGTCAAGTCCCTGACCCGGGATCCACTGGGCTTGTACGGAATGAAAACCCGATGTAAAGGTCAAAACCAGGAGGAGATGTTTTACGTTGATTTTCAAGGAGTTGTTCATGATTGCAGGCATAAACACTAAACTCTTGTTCAATAACTGTTCCGGGCATTCGGCCGGGATGATCCAATGATGACAAATTTACGAAAAGGAAATTATCCTTAATCGTCAATCAGCAATCGACAATCGTCAATTCATCGAGCACCCCACCCCGGCCTGCGGCCACCCCTCCCCAAACAGGGAGGGGAAATCACGGCTCACGGCTCACGGCTTCTGCATGCAGCAAAATAGCTCACTACCGGCGAATCGCATATTTTTACGGTTTCCAGCACGTCAAAGCCGTTGCGCCGGAATGCTTCCTTCAGTTCGTTAAGCTTCCATTGCCGTATGAATGGAAAAATACCCATCATGCTCAGGAAGAGGGTAAGCAGGGTCAGCGGGGTCTTTCGCTCCGGGTAGCAATCTACGGCTGCGATCAGCACGCCGCCCGGTTTCAGCAGTTCACGAATACGCAACAGCAAAGGGTCCTCCTCGCGGATGAACTGCAGGATATTGAATGCCGAAACCACGTGGAACGATCCGGCGGGCAGGGATGGATCCCGTCCCGCAGGCAAAATCGAGCAGTGTGTCGCCGGCATTCAGGTACTTTTTTGATAAACCGGCCAGGGTATCATAAACCGGGCGGTACTTTCCGAAAACAGCCTTGTCGTAGCTTTTCGACCGTTTATTCCAGAATTTTATTGCATTAACCATACTTTTTGCTGGTCTGTGGGTCGGGAGTCATTAGCCGTGGGCCCCTCCCTGTTTGGGGAGGGGAAGGCCGCAGGCCGGGGTGGGGTCATCTCCTCAATTCCTCCGCCCTGGCCAGGCATTCGCGGGCCTTGTCTTCACGGTTCAGCGACCGGTAGGTGATGCCGAGGTAGTACCACGCCTGGGGGTTCTCGGGTTTCAGCCTGACCGACCGCTCGAAGTTGCGGGCGGCGAGCTCAAACTGTTTCTGCATCCCGTACATGCTGCCCAGGTTGAGGAATCCGTCGGCGAAGTTGGAGTCCAGCTCCGTGGCCCTTTTGTACAATTCGAAAGCTTTGCCATACTCCTTCCGCTCGAAATAGATCATCCCCAGGTTCGAATGGGTGGGGGCTTTCCCGGGACTCAGTTTCAGCGCCAGCTCATAGTTTCGGATCGCCTCGCCGGGGTTTTTCATCCGGTACCAGGCCAGTCCGAGCTGTTCGTACCCTTCGCTGAACGAAGGCAGGATCCGGACACAGGTCTGGAACTCCCGGATGGCCTGCTGCATGTATTCACCGAATTTGGACGGATCCTCCTGCTCTTTGGCTTTGTCGCGGTATGCCATCCCGCTGTAATAGCGCATGTGGGCGCTGTTGGGCGATCGCTTGACGTCGGTGGTGGCCAGCGTCCAGGGATCGCGCCACTCGGCGTTGCGACTCACGGTCTTCACCGCATACAGGGAGAGAAGCAAACCGGTGATCACCCATGCAACCGGGTACCTCGAAAAAACCCGCTTCAGGTTCGCAGGTTCTCCCTGCGCTTCCGGTACTGGCTGGATCCTCACCAGCAGGATTCCTGCCAGCAGGCATAAACCGGCCGACGGCAGGAACAGGAGCCGTTCGGCAAAAGAGGTGCCGATGAGCGTGAATAGGTTGCTGGCAATGCTCATGGTGACGAGGAAAAAAAGCATGGAGAAGACGACCGCCGAACGTTTGCTGATCTTCAGGAAGGAGTAGACCACGGCAGCTGCATAGACCAGGAAGGAGATCCATACCAGCGGCGAGGACCAACCGGTGATGGGAATCTGGTTGAAGGAGTAATCGGAGACCAGCTGATAGGGTGCCAGCATGAGCAACAGGTACTTTCCCAGGATCAGGATGGCGGTGGAGAGCCGGGTCGGAATGTCGGGTGCGGCCACCAGCAGGTTGTCGGCGACACCGGGGACGAAAGGAGTGGCGTAGGTGGAAAGCACGTTGTGGCGGATCAGCAGGAAGATCGCGGCCGGGATCAGCATCAGCGCCGAAGCAGCGAGGCTTCGTTTCAGGCCGGCATCGGTGAAGTACCACCCTGCCAGAGGGAAGAGGACCAGGAAGGTGATTACGCCCTCCTTGGAGAAAAAGCCAAGCAGGTAGGTCACCAACGCTCCGGCGAGCAGGAGGATCTTTCTCGTTTCGAGGTAGCGCAGGAAGAGCAACAAGGTCAGAAAGACGAAGAATGCCGACATGATCTCATCACGGCTCTTGATGTTGGCCACCACCTCGGTATGCACAGGGTGAAAAACCCACAGGAGCGCGGCGATCAGTGCGGCCGTCAGGTTTTTCCCCCGCAGCAGTTTCCTGAGCAGGAAGAAGAGGAGTACCGCAGTGAAAGCATAAAACAGGATGTTGATGAAGTGACTCAGCATGGGGGTGTCAGGGGCGATCTGCCATTCGATGGCGAACATCACCAGCGTAAGCGGACGGTACAGGTTGTCGCTCAGCAGGTTGAAGCCGTACCGGTAGGGAGTAGAGAGGATCGTGGAGATGCCTTCGACGCCCCGTTTGACGACAAAATTGTCGCTCAGAACGCTGAAGTCATCCATGACGTACTGGTTGGGAAGTGTATTGGCGTAAAGGGCGAAGGCCAGCAGGAAGATCGCCAGTGCCCAAAGCCGGTCGTTGCGGGTGGTGGGATTTGGCAGGACCTGTTTTTTGAATGCAGGCGACTTTATGGCGGGGCCGGTCTTTCTCTTTTTTGATTGGGTGCTTGGTTTCATGGGGATAACGGGCGCTTGGTTTTTCTCCCTATAATTGTACGGTCACAATGCAGCATTGAGAACCGTTGGCGGTGCGCGAAGCAACGATACAGGTGCTGCCGCGACACACCATATGAAGGGGACTGCCGTAAACTAGATGCTCCCCTTCGACCGACCCGGAAGGGTAAAGGTACTCATGGATGAGCGATGAGTTGGAGGAACAGCTATACGCCCTGGTCCCCGCGTCATTGAATGCGAAGTCGGAAACCTGGTCGGAACCGTTGAGGTACGCTACGCTGGTCAGATCATGATCGGTGGTCCTGAAGTACCCGTTGATTCCCACACAGAAATATTCCCCGGTGGGCGACATCTCCATCACCTCTGCGCTGAATCCCCCGCCGGCGTTGTAGATATTGTTATGCAGGGTGACCGATCCGAGATCATCGTATTCAAAATAATCCAACTCCGAGCTGTATCCCCTCCGGGTGCACGCGGCAAGGGCATTACGGCCGGGGATCTTTTTCATGTAATAGGTGTCGAACGGCTCTCCTCCCTCTGCGATCAGGGCTTGCTGCGACAGGGAATACACCTGGAGGGGTTTGACATCGGCCGACTCGGATCGCTGGGAACAGATCAGGAAACCCAGCCCGCTGGAAACCACTGAAATCAGTTCATGGGGAAAGGTGATCTCCTTTTTCAGCGTCAGAGTGTTGCCATCGAGCACCTTCAGTGTCGACTGACCGGGAAGGTACAGCTCGATCCCGGCCCCGTTGTCGCCCAGGTCGGTGAATCGGGATGAGCTCCCGACGTTGCAGGATGCAACCGTTGTTTTGGTTTGATAATCGTACAGAACCGTGTGATCGGCAAAGACCAGGTAGATCCAGTTGTTCAGCGGGTGTTGCATCATTTGAACAGGAGTCCCCTCGAAAACCATCCCCGTGTTGTGCGAAAACTCCCGGGTGTTGCTGATATTGTATTTCCCGCTGCCATTGCCGGCCATAATGTAAAACTGAACGGTGCAGAATGAATAGGGTAGCTGAAAGGTGACCGAAGTGTCGCTCACGACGGTGATGCTGCCCGTTGAGATCGTGCCGGTGAAGGGTACGCCTGGGCCTGTATTGTACCTGCAGTTGGCCTGGTAAAAAGAAAAATCGTTGTCTGCATATTTCGACCATCTCAGGGTGACCGTGTTTCCGGTGATCCCGGGCGGATACAGATAGACTTTCCGGGGACCGTCCATGCTGACATGATTGACTTTAACCGCGTTGTATCCTTCCCTTCCCTCCGCCTTTACGGTGATGACATGTTCCCCCCTGGACAGGGTATGGGTGGTAAAATCGCTGAAGCCCTCCTCCGTGACCGGGGTGGAAGCCAGATGCCCGTCAAGGTCGCTGTTCCAGGTGACCGGGCTGCCCTCTTTGAAATTCGTGACTTTCACCCTGAATGTCACGGTATCTCCCGGAGCGTAAGAACAGGAAAGATCCGGAAGGAGGAAGGAGATTTGCGGAATAAAGGTGATGGGGCCGGTATAATTGATATCGACCGTGGCATTCTGAACTTCGTTCTGCCCCACCATGATGATGGATTTTCCGGTGACACTTCCGGATTCCGCGTACACCTGGTACTCGCCGGCCGGCACTCCGGTTATTTTGGTCAGGCCGTACATATCGGTTATGGCATCCGTCGTGAAGGGCACCGTGAAAACATGGACGTTGGCAAGGGGATCGCCGTCATAAAGAACCTTAACGATCAGCGTGGAGGATGACTCTTCCTTTTTTTTGCAGGAGGTGGTCCCGCCGGCGATTGCCAGAAGCATAAGTGCTGAAATGGCAAATAAAATGGATCTTTTCACGGAGGTCATGACGAATCGGTATATGACAGTTCAAATTTATTCTTTAATCTGCAATCCGGCGACGTGCGCCGGAATATTTTCCGTCCTGTCCATGATGGATCGCGGGAACTCCGGTGTGAATTATTTTCCTGCTTCGCCGAATCTCATTACCTTTATTCCCCCAAATCCCCCTGGTTATGGAAATGAAAAAGACCCTCATGCTGTCGCTGGCCCTCATGGCCGGTTTGGCGCTGGGTGCACTGATCCTGGGCCGTTCGCTGGAACGGTTCCGGAAGGAAGACCGTTCGGTTTCGGTAAAAGGATTCTCCGAAAGGGAGGTGAAAGCCGACTTTGCCGTCTGGACCATCAAGACCCGGGTAGCAGGCAACGATCTCATCGTAGGCAGCCGCGCCATCGACGACGCAAGGAACAAGGTGGTCGCTTTCCTGCTGAAGAACGGGATCAGAGAGGAAGAGATCATTCAGAAGGATCTGATCGTCACCGACAAAAGGGCCCAGGAATACAATAATAATACGGTTGACGCATTCCGTTACATCATCGAGAAGGTGATCCAGGTCCGCAGCGACCATGTTGACCAGGTGCAGGCAGTGAGCAGGATGACCGACGAGTTGCTCAAGGCGGGAGTGGCCATCAGCAACAATCCCTACGAAGGAACCGTGAAGTTTGTCTTCACGAAACTGAACACCATCAAGCCGGCCATGCTGACCGAAGCCACCCGGAATGCCCGTGAAGCTGCGGTGCAGTTCGCCAAGGAGAGTGGCACGAAACTGGGCGGGCTGAAGAAGGCCACCCAGGGACTCTTTTCCATCATCGACCGCGACGATTTCCTTGCCGGGCAGACCGAAGGTGGATTTGGAGGGAACAACTCCGACCTGTACAAGAAAGTGCGGGTGGTGGTGAGCGTGGAGTATTCGATAGAATGAAAAGAAAAACCAAACGACTGGGCCTGAAACGTTGGGCCGCGCTGGTGCCATTGAGTATTTTCATTGCACTGACCGCCCTGTTCAAAGAGGGATTCATGTCCGTTTTGATCCCTCTGATCAATAAGGAATTATCGCTCGATCCGAAAAGCAGGTCAGCCGCTGCTATCGCTTACGGGGGAATTTTCATTCTCATTTTACTGATTTCCTACCTGCTAAGCCGGTTGTATATCGCGCTTAAAAAACCTGACAAGCACTATTTCGAACCGCTGAAATTTGGAAAGCCTTCAAAGGAAAACCTCAGGAAAGGCGTGGACGGAATATTGAATTCTGAGAAATCACAACCCTGGTTTGTTCATGTCGCCCCTGTCAGCGTGGAAATTGACAAAATCTATCGGGCTCTTTACGAAAAAAGATTTGTGTGGGAGAATGGTAAGCCCGGCGACGGTAAAACCCTGCTGGCTTATCACGCTATTTTCCGATACCGGAGGAGACTGGGGTTTTCCTACCGGTTATCCATCAAAATTCCCTGGAGCAAATGCAGGGGCTACCGGCTGGTTATTGATCGGATAAAGGAGACAAAGGAGATACCCCAGGTGCTTGATGAACTGGATGCTCTGAAAGGTAACCGGCATAAGATCATACTGGTAGATGACGCCCACAACCTGCCGTTTGAAAATGCACTCAGGTATGAGTTTGAGGAAGAGGCCCGCCAGAATAAAAACGGAAAGGTCATCTGGATCAATACCAACTACCTGGAAATAGGCCCGCAGGATAATCCTGACGCTGTCGGTATTGCCTTTGATGAATTTTATCCCAGGCTGATGAGGGACTTTTATCGTTCTGAAAACCCGCTGGTCAGGGAGGTGATCACGGCAAGGTGCAAAGGCCTGGAGGAGGCAATCAGGATGAAAGAAAATGGCAAGATCCATGATCCATGGCATTTCAATTTTATCGCCTCAGCCGGTGAAGAAAGGATTGCACAATTACTTGGAAAGATATCCCGTCGAAATGAGCGGGATCTGTTGATACTGGCCATTTTCCTGTTTTCAGCGAGGAATATCATTACCGGGGATAAAGCAATCAGCCAGGTTGAGTTTATCGAATTGTTGGTCGGTGCCGGACCGCCACTTTTGCAAAAAAAGATGGAATCTTATACGCCGTCCCGGTTGATCACCGACCTTGCCTCCCAGGATAGCGGAAGATTGCTGATCCTGGAACACAGAAAAGAACTGGACAATGTTTTCCTGAAGGCACCGCATTACAGGATGTCACAGGCCATCGTAAAATCGATCACTGACCAGATCAGCGACGAGTTCATGATCAGGATGATCCTTCAGGCATTCCAAAATCTGCTGACAACGAATTATGCCGATCACATCTATTTCGGGATCTTTTTTAATGCGATACGGAAATGCCAGGCATTGCTTTTACAGGAAAACACGGTATGGGTGAACGGTTTTCTCACAAGCCTTGTGGTTGAAAAGTTACACGTATACCCGTTTCTGCTGACAACGCTGAAGCGATTCCACCCGGCGTTTTACAATCTCCTGCTGACCCCGGCCTATTTTGAATGTGTTGCTGTTCAGGCTTCAGAAGCACCACCATCGAAATTCAAAGCAATTCAGGATTTTATCCACATCTTCGGGCGAAACCGGGCAAGCTTCATTGAGAAGCTGGATGTCGGCAAAATGGCCCGTCACGCGAGTGAAGCCGCGGTGGGACAGTTTTCGCAGATTTCCAGTGTCATCAACGCCCTGGGTGTTTCCAAGGAGAAACACAGGTTTCTTTCCCTTCTCGACCTCGCCAAAATGGCCCTGCATGCGAATGAAGCAAGAGAATCACAATTCACTCAGCTGGCCGATTTTATCAATGCATTGCAATCGACGAAAGACAAAGATTTTTTTATCAGCCATTTAGATGTCGAGCGACTGGCGAAATCGATCAAAACCTATGAGGTGGTCGTATTTCATTCAATCGCCTATCTCATCGGGGCGATCGGTTATCATGCACAGGGAAGAAAATTCATTGTTGCCCTGGAACTGGAGAAGCTGGCAAAGGCGGCTAACGCTGTAGAGCTCAACCAGTTATCCAGGGTGGCTACCCTGTTGAATTCACTCTCCGGTCATCCTGAAAGAACAGTCTTCATCGAAAAACTCAACCTGGATAGATTGGCAGGGAGAATAAGGCATGCGGAGGTGGGCCATTTCAACCAGGTGGCTGACTTCATCATTGCCCTCGGAGGGGGCAGGAAAACGCAAGACCTGCTGAACAAACTGGCCTATGACCAACTGGCTGAAAAGATGAACATGGCTCAGGCGGAGCAACTTGACCAGGTAGCCGGGCTGCTGAACGCATTCGGTTCTCATCCGGGTAAAAGGGAACTCCTCGAACGACTGAACTGGGAAAAGGTGGCTCAAACCTGTATTCAACCCGGGGCACCCCGGTTGCCGATGCTGTTGAATTTCATCCACGCCCTGGGGCCATGCAAAGAGAGACTGTCGGCCTATTTCAAACTCGAGGATATCTTTTCTTATTCCCGGCTGATCACGAACAAGGAGACTGCCTCCTTTTGTTCGCTTGTTTCGAGTCTCGGGGAGGAGAAACAGAAAGAGGTTATCAGGAAGATTGACTGGTTGGAATTGTTGAAACGACAGCCTATACACCATCGGATCCACATACGGACATTTACGCATTTGCTGGGCTATTTGATCCAAAAATCAGGGGAGATGGGAGAGGATATCCGGTCGGAGGACTTGATCCGGGAAATCTCTTCGAGAGAAGCAGTCATCATCCAGTATGCGACGCAATACTTTGTTTATCCTGATGATTTTCAACCTACTGCAAAATTTTTAGACGTGATATCTCAGGTTGATATGGGGATGGCGATCAGGATTACCAAACGGCTGCAGTATCTCATGCCGAGGACGTTCGCCATTTCCCCCCGGTATTTCATCGGGTTTGCCAACCTCCTCGAAGTGATCAATCGCATCAAACCCGTGATCGCCTATTTCCTGGTGGTCGACAAATCAATCATTCAGAAATTAAGTGATTCTTTCGGAGATGAAGATATCGGAGAACAAAAACCAGGACTGGCAAAATTGTTATCGGTCATCCGGGCAATCAATCCGGCTCAATATAAAAAACTGGTCGAACAGAACGCAGGAAAAATGTTCGATCTCAACGAGATCATGGAAAGTTATGACGAAAATACTGCCGTTGACGAGTCCGGGACTGTTTGAAAAATATCCTGATCAATATTCTATTATATGAGACGATTATTCTTTACGCTCTGCCTGCTGTCAGGTCTGTCTTCTGTCGCAAGGGAGATCCCTGCCGATTCGCTGAGACATGCGGCGGAGATGTTTATGTTCCATCACTCGCAACGAATGGAAATCGTTGCCGACATACCGTTAGTGAAGGAAAACAATGAAGTGGCCGGGCATCTTTTCCTGTTCCGCCCTGCGGGATTCGTGGTAACGGCCGGCACCACCGCTGTATCCCCGGTTTATGCCTGGTCGGCAGATCAGAGCATGGATCTTTCGACCCTGCAGGCCCGGGAATGGAAAGAAATTGTGGTGCATGACCTGCAACTCCGGGCCGAAGGTTACCGTTACCTGTCTGCAGGTGAGCGAACCCGGATAGGCCGGCAATGGAGGGAGTTCCTGTCGGGTGGCGGCCGGTCGCCCTCATTCGAGCAATGGCCGCCCGAGGGGACTACCTATACCGGGGGATGGCTCGAGACAAACTGGACCCAGTCGGCTCCATACAACAATATGTGTCCTGTCGACCTGAATACAGGCAACCGGAGCGTGGCCGGATGTCCCGCCACGGCCATGGCCCAGATGATCAACTACCACCGCGGGATCAACGGCACCCGTTTCGGCGATGCCGATGACTACTACCACAGTTATGGCTCCGGTAACAGTTACTGGATCGACGACGATTACCAGAGCAGAGATTTTCCCTGTTTCGATACGCTGAATTACTGGCTCGACAGCCTGGAGGTTTCGTGGGAATACGGACTGAACAATCCTTTGAAAGCGGCCCTTACCTTTGCCTGCGGCGTGGCGGCTCGCCAGGTCTACAGTTCCTCCGTGTCGGGCACATTCGGGCTCGAACAGGCGATCATGGCCTGGCAGCGGTTCGGCTTTGAAGAGTCGAGGCTGGTGTATCCCGACGACACTACGCTGAACACCCTGATCGCGGAAAACATCAAAGCCGCGTTGCCCGTGCAACTCGGGCTGCTGGTCGAGGGAGGTTCCGGCGGTCATAACGTAGTCGTTGACGGATACAATACCGATGAGTTCTACCATTTCAATTTCGGTTGGGGCGGTTCCGCCAACGGATGGTACACCCTTCCGCCCACCAGTATTCCCTACAACCTGACCATCATCGAAGGCGCTGTTGCGGATGTGAAGTCAGCCCTGTACACCGGCGTTCCGGGGGATCGAAATCCGGAATGTTATCCCTCTTTCTATCCCAATCCTGTTCAGGATATCGTTACGCTGCAAGGAATATCCGGAAGGTTCCTTGTTAAAATCTGTGACCTTGCGGGTTCAACTGTCCTTGAGGCAGACCTTTCCGGCGAAAATATCGCATTGAACCTGTGCCATTTGAAGCCGGGATTTTACGTTTACCGGATTTTTGGGGGAGATAACCGCATCGTTTCCGGAACGCTCATAAAACAATAGGCATGAAGATTCTGCTGGTAGCGCCTTGTCTTGAAAATGAGCAGCGTCCGGATACGATGGACATCCCGCAACTTACCCTTTCGCTGATCGCGGGCATGACACCTGCCCAGCACGAAGTGTCGATTTGTGAAGAGGTATATGGCGACAAAGTCAATTTTGACGGTGATCATGATCTTGTCGGGATCACCCTGATGACCCAGACCTGCATTCGCGGATATGAGATTGCCATCGAATTCAAAAAGCGGGGTAAGACAGTGGTCTTTGGTGGGATCCATGCTACCTGCCTCCCCGAAGAAGCGATCCGGTACGGCGATGCCGTGGTGATCGGTGAGGCGGAAGGAGGGTTGTGGGAAGAGGTGCTGGCGGACGCGGAAAAGCGCAAACTACGTCAGTTCTACAAACTCGACAGACTTCCCGATCTGCATGATCACGTATTTCCGCGACGCGATCTGATCAAGTGTTCATCCGGGAAATTGTCAGTCGCACCCATTGAGACGACCCGGGGGTGCCCGTACAACTGCGATTTCTGCACTGTTTCCAGGTTTTTCGGGACCCGGCAGCGACATAAGCAAATAAAAAACATCCTGGCGGAAGCCGAGTCCTGTCCGCAACACTACCTTTTTTTTCTCGATGACAATATAACATTTGACAGGAAATTTGCGGCGGACCTGTTCAGGGAAATGATCCCGTTGAAAAAGGGCTGGGTTGGTCAGTCTTCCATTAATATTGCAAAGGATGAAGAACTTATGAAACTGGCTCATAAGTCGGGTTGCAAAGCGTTGCTGATCGGTTTCGAGTCGATGGGAGAAGTCGGGATCAATACATACCGGAAGTCGCTGAAAACCCTTGAGGAGAATGTTCTGGCCGTCAGGAGGCTACGGAGCAACGGGATCATGACCATGGCATCACTCATATTTGGCCTGGATTCCGACACGCCGAAGGATTTTGACCTGGGTTATGAATTCCTGGTAAAATCCAAAGCCGCCTTTTTCCAGGCTTGTGCCATGACACCCTATCCCGGGACACCGGTTTTTGAGAAGCTGAGAAGCGAGGGGAGGATTTTAACGGATGACTGGAGCAAATTTGATTCGACGAAGATCATCGTCTCTCCAAAAAACATGACACCCGAAAAAATGGTTGAAAGTTTCGATCGCATTAAAAACAGGATTTACGGGAAGATGTCGATCCTCAGGCGTGCGTTGCCCAATATCACGATGAGTGTCGAGCAGGCCGTTTTCTATTTTGCGCTGAACAATGGGTACCGTCTGAAGAACAATCCTTCCCATAAATCCCGCATATTCCAAAACCCATCCGGAGTCGAGGTCGATTTCAACGTGCAAAAGTACCTCCCCGGGGCCCTCACCCCCTGACATGATGGAATTTTCAAACCGTAAGATCATGAAAAATCAACAATGGTACGAATCGCTCTTTGAAAACTATGCCCGGAAATATGACCGGGAGGTGTTCGTTCATGGCACGGTGGGAGAGTGCGACTTTATCGATCAGGAACTCCGGGGCGACCGGTCGGTGACCATCCTCGATGTCGGGTGCGGTACCGGCCGTCACGCCATCGAGCTGACGAAACGGGGATATTCCGTCACCGGGGTCGACCTGTCGGAATCGCAGCTTGCAAGGGCCCGGGAGAAAGCGGCAGGGGAGGGGCTCTCCATCGATTTCAGGAAACTGGATGCACGGTCACTGCCCTTCGAAGGAGCGTTCGGCGCGGCCATCATGCTCTGCGAGGGAGGGTTCCCGCTGATGGAGACCGACGAGATGAACTTCGCCATCCTGGCAGGCGTGACCCGGTCACTGAAGCCGGGCGGAAGATTCATCTTCACCACGCTCAACGGACTCTTCCCGCTCTACCATTCCGTGGAGAAGTTCTGTGCTTCACAATCGCCTGATGGCGCAACATATCGCAGCAATTCGTTCGACCTGATGACCTTTCGCGACCACAATGTCACCGAGGTCGAAGACGATGAAGGGAACCGGATAACCCTCGACTGCAATGAACGTTATTACGTCCCCAGCGAGATCATCTGGATGCTTAAGTCGCTGGGATTTGCGGATATCGGGATATTTGGAGCAAAACTCGGTGCCTTTTCGAGGAACGACCGCCTGACGACCGAAGATTTTGAGATGCTGGTGATCGCCAATAAATCCTGACCGGCAGAAAAAGGCCACCTGACCATTTACGGTTTTCTGTCTGTTTTGTGATCCCGGGGCGATTCGAACGCCCGACCCACAGCTTAGAAGGCTGTTGCTCTATCCAACTGAGCTACGGGACCCCTGAAGGTCCGCAAAATTAGCAAATATTAAGTTTTGAACAACCGTCACAGGCTTTCACGGGAAAACTTAATTTTGCAATTTACCAGGCATACGGACCTGTGACTGTAGCATATTATTGATGCTGCCTGCATTGCCTGCATTGAAAACCAAAGTTATGAGATTCATCAAAGAAAAAACCGCCGCAGTGATCATCGACTTCCAGGAGCGGATCTTCCCCGCGATCCATGAGCATGAGATGCTGACGCGGAATGTTCCCATCCTGATCGAAGGGTTGAAAGTCCTTGGCATCCCCATTTTGGTCACCGAGCAGTATGTCAAGGGACTCGGACCGACGGTGGCAGTTATCGCCGGGAAGCTGGAGGGGATCCCGCGCGTGGAGAAATCATCCTTCAGCTGCTGCGACGAACCGAAGTTCATGATGGAGCTGGCGTCGTCGGGACGCGACCAGGTGATCATCGCCGGAATCGAGAGCCATGTATGCGTACTGCAGACCGTCATCGACCTGCTGCACGCCGGATACCACCCTGTGGTGGCGGAGGACTGCATCTCCTCGCGCAAACCCAACGATAAAAAGATCGCGCTTGAACGGATGCGCCGCGAAGGAGCGTACATCACCACTTACGAAGCCATCCTCTTTGAACTGCTGAGGCATTCGGGAGGGGAGACCTTTAAGGCGATCTCCCGCCTGGTTAAATAATATTTGCATTGCCTGCATTGTTTGCATTGCCTGCATTGTTTGCGTTGCCTGCATTGTTTGCATTGACTGCATTAAATATGACTGTACTTTGTCTGAAGAACTCCTGAACGGTAATGCCGAAAGTCCCGAACTCGAAACAGGGACACTGAAGGGAGCGGTTCACCTCTCCGAAATGTACCAGGGATGGTTCCTCGACTATTCATCCTATGTCATCCTGGAGCGTGCCGTGCCTGAGATCACCGACGGGCTTAAGCCAGTTCAGCGTCGGATCCTTCATGCCATGAAGGAACTCGACGACGGCCGGTTCAATAAAGTGGCCAACATCATCGGCCACACCATGAAGTACCATCCCCACGGCGATGCCTCCATCGGTGATGCCCTGGTGCAACTGGGGCAGAAGGACCTGCTTGTCGATTGCCAGGGAAACTGGGGAAACATCCTCACCGGCGACAGTGCAGCGGCAGCCAGGTACATCGAAGCGCGTCCTTCGAAATTTGCCCTCGAAGTACTGTATAACCCGAAAACAACCGCCTGGCAGGCATCCTACGACGGCCGGAACAAGGAGCCGGTGGCACTTCCGGCCAAATTTCCGTTGCTGCTGGCACAAGGGGTGGAAGGAATCGCGGTGGGGCTTGCCTCCAAAATACTCCCGCATAACTTCAACGAACTCATCGACGCTTCGATTAAAATACTACAGGGCAAGGAGTTCGAGTTATATCCCGACTTCCTGACCGGCGGTATGGCTGATGTCTCGAGGTACAACGACGGGTTGCGCGGGGGCAAGATCCGGGTCCGTGCCCGGATCAACCAGGAAGATAAAAAAACCCTTGTGGTCCGTGAGATCCCCTTTGGTACCACCACGGGGTCGATCATCGATTCCATCCTTTCAGCCAACGACAAAGGGAAGATAAAGATCCGGAAAATCGACGACAATACCGCTTCCGACGTGGAGATCGTCATCCACCTGGCGCCGGGCGTGTCGCCCGACACTACGATGGATGCGCTGTTCGCCTTTACCGAGTGCGAGGTGTCCATCTCTCCCAACGCCTGTGTCATAGAAAACGGGAAACCGAGGTTCATGGGTGTATCCGAGATCCTGCGGGTCAACACGGAAACAACGGTGAACCTGCTGAAGATGGAACTGGATATCCGAAGGCAGGATCTGCTCGACCAGCTGCATTCCATCTCCCTTGAAAAGATCTTTATCGAGAATGAGATCTACGAAGGAATCAAGAAGTGCAGGACTACCGAAGAGATTGACACAGCCATCCTCCGGGGGCTGAAACCCTACACCAAACATCTGATCCGGCCGGTTTCGCCCGAAGATATCCAGCGGTTGCGGCGGATCCCCATCGAACGGATTTCGAAATATAATTCGGCGAAAGCCGACGAAGCGATGGCAAACGTGAAAGCCGACATGGAGGAGGTCGACAACCACCTGGCCCACCTGATCGATTACGCGATCGAATATTTCCGGCAGGTCCGGAAGAAACACGGGAAAAACCGCGACCGACACACCGAACTGAGGAACTTCGACACGATCGAGGCCGTGAAGGTCGCCGCCGCCAACGAAAAACTCTATGTGAACCGTGAGGAGGGCTTTGCCGGGACCGGACTGAAGAAGGACGAGTTCGTATGCGACTGCTCCGATATCGACGATATCATTGTCTTCAGGGATGACGGAACATTCCTGGTAGCGAAGATCGCTCCGAAACTGTTTGTCGGACAGAACGTGATCCATATCGCGGTCTTCAATAAAAATGATTCCAGGACGGTTTATAACATGATCTACCGCGACGGGAAGAACGGCAAGATCCTCGTGAAACGGTTCAGCGTGCTGGGGGTCACTCGTGACAAGGAATATTACGCGACGAAAGGGACGGCAGGATCGAAAGTGCTGTACTTCACGGCCAACCCGAACGGGGAGGCTGAGGTGGTGAAGGTGGACCTGAAGCCCAAGCCGAGGATGAAAAAAACTTCGTTTGAATTCGATTTCGCCTCCATTGCCATTAAAGGCCGCGCCTCGATGGGAAACACCCTCACCAAATTTGCAGTGAGAAAGATCGAGAAGCGCCAGGAAGGAGTTTCCACGCTGGGTTCGCTGAACATCTGGTATGATGAGACCGTGCAGAGGCTCAACACCGACGAACGGGGGCTGCTCCTCGGGGCATTTTCAGGAACCGACCGTATCATCACTGTCATGCGTCAGGGTTATTACCGGCTGACCTCCTTCGACCTGTCGGCTCATTTCGACGAAGAGATGATCCTTATCGAAAAATTCGATCCCGAAAGGATCTATACCGTGGTATACCAGGAGGCGGATTCGAAGAATTATTACATAAAGCGCTTCAGGGCTGAGCTAAGCGAAAAGAAGATAGAATTTATCGAAGATCCGGATAAACTTGTACTGCTTACCGGGGATCCGCTCCCACGTCTGGAGATCCATTTTGACATGAAGATGAAAACCAAAGGGGTTGAATCGGAAGAGATCGGCGTGCATGATTTCATCGGGGTCAAAGGATACAAGGCCAAGGGGAAGAGGATTTCCGTGCATCCGTTGCGAAAATGCGCATGGCTGGAACCGGCAACGCCCGAAGAGGCGCCCGGAACAACCGAAACGATCCCTGCCGAAGATATCCCGCCTGTTCCATTCCGGATCGAAGAGGTTCAGAATAAAGGTTCCCGCGAATCCAAAGCGGCAGTGCCCCTCCAACCCCCGGACCCGGAAATTCCCGGACCCGTCGACGGGGCCGGCCAGATGGAGCTGCCCCTGTAGGCCGCGTTTAGCGCCGGGGGCGGAGCGCCGGAATATTGACCGGGATAGCGGTGTGAAACATTAACCTCCGTATTATGATCATAGTTGACCTCATTTTCAATCTTGCGTTGCTGGTCGCGGTCAGCACCCTCTCCGGTTTCATCGGCAAACGCTGGAAGCGGGAATCAAAAGAGGGACAGGTGTTGCAGGGACTTCTCTTCGGTATTGTCGCTCTCATCGGGATGCTGAATCCGTTTGTGCTTACGCCGGGGATCATTTTCGATGGAAGAAGCGTGGTTCTTAGCCTGTGCGGACTCTTTTTCGGCCCGGTATCGGCTTTCATCGCCGCCTTCATCGCCCTGGTTTACCGGATCTACGTGGGAGGGGGAGGAGCTGTGATGGGGGTGAGCGTGATCATCTCCTCCGCCCTGGTGGGGGTCCTCTTTCACCGGGATTCCAGGACGAACAGGATGCTGGGGAATACCTATTACCTTTATGGCATCGGGTTGCTCGTGCATATCATCATGCTGGTGTTGATGCTTACCATCCCCTCCCCGATGCGGATCACTGCTTTCAGAACCCTTTCGATGACCATCATCGGGATCTATCCCATAGCCACTGCCCTGATAGGAAAGATCCTCAAAGACCAGGTGGACAGTGCTCTGAAAGCAGAAACTGAGGAAGCACTCAAGGAGAGTGAGAACCGGTTCGCTTCATTCATGGAGAACCTGCCTGCACTGGCCTTCATTAAAGATCAGGAATTCCGCCTGATCTATACCAATAAGGCCATGAACGATGCCCTGGGATCGCAAGCCTGGATCGGGAAAACACCACAGGAGTGTTTTCCCGGTGACAAGGGAGAACAGATACTGAATGACGACAGGCAGACCATGAAGAAAGGGTTCCACAGCATCGTCGAGGATTTTACAGAACTGAGCGGGAGGGTGGGTACATTCGAGACGCATAAGTTCATCATCCCGAACCAGGACAAGGGAGACATGCTGGGAGGGATCGCGATGAACATCACCGAGCGTAAAGTGGCCGAAGAAGCCCTGAGCAAGAAAGCCCGGGACCTCGAGAACTTCAACAGCCTGATGCTCGGCAGGGAGTTGCGGATGATCGACCTGAAGAAAGAGATCAACGGACTGCTGGCCGAGATGGGGAAAGAATCAAGGTACTTCATCCACGAGACGCCGGAAGGGGAATTTTCGGATTCATAAGGCAGGAGAGATATGACGGAAATTTTACCGGATAATACCATGCTGGTATTGGCATTGAAAAGCATCAGCGATGGCGTTTGCATATCGGATATGAACGACGACATCCTTTTTGTGAATGATGCATTCACACGCATGTATGGTTATCCCAGGGAAGAACTGATCGGGAAACCTATGAATTTCATCCGGTCCGAAAAAAACCGTCCCGACGTGGTGGCAGGCATCCTGCCGCGAACCCTGGAAGGCGGATGGACAGGGGAGGTAATGAACCGCAGGAAGGACGGAACGGAGTTCCCGGTATTCATCTCCACATCGGTCATCCGGGATGATATGGGACAACCTGTCGCCCTGATCGGAACCACCAAGGATGTCACCGAGATCAAACGGTTGCAGGACAGATTCCGTTCGGTGGCCGATCTCTTCCGCGATCTCGGCACCATCCAGGACCGCAATTTCCAGATCATCGTCCGGTGCGCCAGGGAGGTGAACGGGACCAAGATCTCTGCTTACATCCGGCTGGACTTCAAGTCCGATAATCTGATGGTGGTGACCGGTTGCGGTCTTCCCAGCGATTGGCCCCATACAACACCCGGAGCCGGAAGGATTCCCTTTGAGACAACCCGTGCCGGTGGCCAGGGCTGGGTCGCATTCGAGGATCTTGCAAAGACCGGCTTTGCCGGCACAGATGAAGCTATCACCCGGTTTGGCATGAAATCGTACCTCGGCGCTGAAGTGACCCGGCAGGGAAAGATCATCGGAACGCTGACCGTCATGGATGATGAACCCAGGATCTTTGGCCGCGAAGAGATCGACATCATCGGGATACTGGCAAGAGCGCTGTCGCTCGAAGAGGACCGCCTGCATTCAGAACATGAGTTGAAGATCAAGATCGCCGAGTTGGAAAGGTTCAATTACCTGATGCTGGGACGGGAACTCCGGATGATCGAATTGAAGAAAGAGGTGAACGAATTGCTGGCCATGGCCGATAAACCTGAAAAATACCGTGTAACCCTGTAACTGTATGGTAATGCAGCCAAGAGCCACGCCGGAAGACCGCCTGCTGAGCGGTCAGGACCAGGAACGATCGCCGGAAGAACGGCTACGTAATCTTCAATTGCAATTGGATGAATTAAAGAGGACGGACCTGTCGTTGAAAAAATCGTATGCCGAACTGCAAACCACCAAACTTGCCGCACTGAACCTGATGGAAGACCTGAAGGCGGAGGTGGACCAGCGCAAGCGATCGGAAGAGACCCTGAATGAAAGTAAGCAGAATCTCCAGGACCTTTACCTGCTCTACCGGGCCATCAGCGATAACATGACCGACATGCTCTGGGCCAAGAACCTGGAAAACAAATACATTTTCACGAACAAATCCTTTTGCGACAACCTGCTGATCGCCACGGATACCGAAGAGCCGATCGGCAAGGACGACATGTTTTTCGCCGGCAGGCAGCGGGCGCTGCATCCCGACGATCCGGAGTGGCATACCTTCGGCGAGATCTGCCGTGACTCCGATGATGCTGTGCTCCAATCCGGAAAACCCATGCAGTTTGACGAATATGGCAATGTCAGAAAGAAATTCCTCTTTCTTGATGTCCGGAAATCACCGCTGTATGATGTAAACGGCAAGCTGATCGGAACGGTCGGAAGCGCGCAGGACCGAACGGCGGAGAGGGACATGTCGAAACAACTGGCTGAAAGAGAGCAACAGCTGTCGACCCTGGTCAGCAACCTGCCGGGCATGGTTTATCGCTGCCACAACGGATATGAAGGCAGGATGCTTTTTGTCAGCAATGGTTGCTTTGCCGTGACCGGTTACCAGCCGGAGGATTTCATGGGGGAGAAGAACACGGTGTTCAACGACCTGATCCTCGATGATTACCGGGAACGAGTGATGGACCAGTGGCGTGTGAAGGTCCGGAACCGGGAGATGTTTGAAGGTGAATATCCCATCCTGACGGCCACCGGCGAAATACGTTGGATGTGGGAACGGGGGCGCGGAATTTACGATGACCAGGGAAATGTGCTGTACCTCGAAGGATACATTGAGGACATCACTTCCCGCCGCAACGCAGAGCACGAGATAAAGAAACTCAATGATGAACTGGAGCGGCGTGTGCTGGAACGGACGGCCCAGCTCCAATCGGCCAACAGCGAACTGGAGGCCTTCACCTATTCGGTCTCCCATGACCTGAGGGCACCGCTGCGCGCAATCGACGGATTTGCGCGCATCCTCACCGAAGATTACCTGCCGTCGTTCGACGATGAAGGCAAGCGGATCTGCCGGGTCATTCAGGAGAACGCTATCCGGATGGGGCAACTGATCGACGACCTCCTGGCACTGTCACGGTTGAACAGGACCAATATGCAGTTCTCGGAAATCAATATGGCCAAGCTGGCCCGCGAGGTTTACCACGAGATCACGACACCCGGCGAGAAAGACCGTACCGACTTTTCAGCCGACGACCTCCACGCAGCTACGGGCGATCAGATCCTGATCAGACAGGTGCTGGTGAATCTCATTGGGAATGCGGTCAAATTTTCCGCTTACCGTGCCCGGGCATCTGTCCAGCTAACCTCGTCGCTCAGGAACAACCAGGTGATTTACTGTATCTGCGACAACGGCGCCGGTTTTGATATGAAGTATGCCGATAAACTTTTTGGCGCATTCCAGCGACTTCACAGTGTCAAAGAATTTGAAGGAACCGGGATCGGGCTGGCGATCGTTCAGCGCATCATCCGCCGGCACGGAGGTAACGTATGGGCCACCGGCGCCGTGAATGAAGGAGCCTCTTTTTATTTTTCCTTACCTTTGAAGTCGAAAAAACCATAGGACTGCCGTACTTGACCATTTGACCCCTGAATTATGGAAAATTACGAGCCCGTTGAGATCCTTATCGTCGAAGACAATCCCCACGATGCGGAACTGACTGTACGGGCGCTGAGAAGAAGCAACCTGGCCAACAACTGTTTTATCGTGGAGGATGGAGAAGATGCCCTCGAGTTCATCTTCTCGCGGGGGAAATATGCCGCCCGCGACAGGTCCAAAACATTGAGGGTGATCTTTCTCGATCTGAAACTGCCCAAGGTGAGCGGACTCGAGGTGCTGCAAGCCATCAAATCGAATGAAAGCACCCGGCTTCTGCCCGTGGTCATCCTTACCTCTTCGAAAGAAGATCCGGATATCCAGCAGGCATATGCACTGGGAGCCAACAGTTACGTGGTGAAACCGGTCGATTTTGACTCGTTCATCCATTCCATCAACACAACCGGTCTCTTCTGGCTCCTGATCAATGTCCCGCCAAACCAGGCACCTTGATCGAAATGTCATCCGGCATGTAATAAATCCGACGTTGCCCCGTTACCCTGTTTTCCACTGAATGAACACATCGCCAATACCAGAATGAACGACCAGGCTGTAAAGAAGATCAATGAAGAGGTGAGCTGGATCGGTGTGCTTGATCGCGATATCATTACGTTCGACGTAGTGATGGAGACGAAATTCGGCACCACCTACAACTCCTATTTTATCAACGCGGAAAAGAAGGCCGTAATCGAAACGGTAAAAGAGTCCTTCTGGGATACCTATGAGGCGAAGTTGCGGGCAGTTACCGACCCGGCCTCGATCGATTATATCGTGGTCAATCACACAGAACCCGACCACTCGGGTTGCCTGGCGAACCTGCTGAAACTGGCCCCTCACGCCACCGTGGTCGGAAGCGGAAATGCTATCCGGTACCTGCGCGACCTGGTCGGGTTTGAATTCCCCAACCTGGTGGTGAAAGACGGTCAGACGCTTGACCTTGGGAACAGGACTCTTCAATTCATCGCTGCTGCCAACCTCCACTGGCCCGACTCGATGATGACTTACCTGGTAGAAGATAAACTGCTCTTTACCTGCGACATTTTTGGCGAACATTACTGTCATGAAGAGGTGTTCGACGACCTTGTCGGCGACTTCGGCGATGCGTTCCGGTATTACTACGAGGTGATCATGAAGCCATACAGCAAGTTCATGCTGCAGGCCATCGCAAGGATCCGCCCGCTGGAGATCCGGGCCATTCTGCCGGGACACGGCGCTGTGCTGCGGTCGGACTGGAAAAAATACGTGGAACTTTCGGAAAAGTATGCGCATGAAGCCCTGGAAGAACAGAAACCCAACCGGGTGTTCCTGGGCTATGTGTCGGCCTATCACAACACGGAAACCATCGCCATGATGATCGCCGAGGGTATCCGCCAGGCAGGGGATATCGACGTGGACCTTTGCGATATCGAAAAGATGGATGCAGCTACCGTCGAGAAGAAGATCGCCGAAGCGTCAGCCATCATGCTGGGATGTCCGACTTTCAGCCAGAATATCCTCCTGCCCGTCTACCAGGTGTTCGCGCTCATCAATCCGATCCGCGACCGGAACAAACTGGCTGCCGCCTTCGGCTCATATGGCTGGAGCGGCGAAGGCGCCCGGATCATGACGTCGGCAATGGCCAACCTGAAGCTGCGGGTAATGGACGAGGGGCTTATGGTCAAATTTAAGCCGCATAACGAAGTGCGGTTGAAATGCATTGAATATGGCAGGAAGTTCGGGAATCAGATGGTATCGTAGCACCGGTCATCCCTGCCGGGCCGGGAGTTTTGTCTTTATCCTGGCGCTGGCCGCGATCCTGCCGTCATGCCTTCCGGGGAGGCAGGTTGCAGGCACTTTCGTTCAATCACCCCCACGGATCACCCTCCTCGTCAATTCGCCGGCACTGGTGTTTAAATTCAATCACCGAGGGGAGGATATCCCTGGTTTCGACTCGATGTCGCAGGAACGGCAGGATTCAGCCCTTTGGGCCGGAAGCCGGTATGTGCAGTACCTCAACGACAGCACGCTGCTGGAAAATTATGTGAATTCCCTGATCGGGGAAATGCGCCAGCTGGGGTTCACCGTTTACATTGGGAAGGTCCCCGACTCGCTGCTGAAAGCCAATCCCCAGTCGTATGTGCTGGATGTGGCACAACTGCAGATGGATGAATACAATTATACGCTCGAGGATGAGGATGCTTTTCTCGATTCCGTTTATTTGAAGAAGATCCGGCTGAATGCCGTCGATTTCAGCGCCTGGTTCGACCTGTGGAAGATCTCCACGGGACCCGGCCGGAAAACCACGCTGTATGCCTCGCACACCGCTTATGATGATTTCGACGGACGGTTTTTCAACGACCCATTCTCCGGGACCGTGAAATATAAATACTCCATCGACACCCTCAGGATCAACGACCTGAACGAGATGGCCACTTTCCTGGGTGCCCGGCACGGTGGATATGTTTTTGATTTCTTCCTGAACCAATACGTGAAATATCACCTGGCCGAAGGGGAGGAAACCGAAGATTACTACCACTACGACAGGAATCGCCGAAGCCTGGTCTCTGCCGGTGACGACCGTCTGCAGGTGCTTGAAAATGACCGCTGACCCGGTCGCCCGCCGCAACCCAATCACAAATTATAAATCGGTAATCGTCAAACGTTACGTCCTTCTACCTGTGTGCGGCCCGCGCATAAGGGGCGGTGGCCTGGGTCACGAATTCTCCCTGAAGGAATTTGAAGTACCCGGCAACGGCGATCATCGCCGCATTGTCGGTGGAATAGGAGAGGGGAGGGATGAAAATATTCCACCCTTGCCGGTCGCGGACCTCCTCCAGGGCTTTGCGAAGTGCCGAGTTGGCGGAGACTCCTCCGGCAATGGCAACATCGGGAATTCGGCCTGCCGGATCCCGCCGCCGTACCTCCTCGACAGCCAGGTGGAGTTTCGACATCAGCATACCGACGATCGACGCCTGGATGGAAGCACACAAGTCGTTGATGTTGTGGTCGATGAACCCCGGATCCTTCTTCAGCTCATCGCGGACAAAATAGAGGAACGAGGTCTTTAACCCGCTGAAACTGAAGTTGAGACCGGCCGTCGATGGCTTTGCAAAAACAAACCGGCCCGGGTCGCCCGACTGTGCCAGCTTGTCAACCGTTGGCCCCCCTGGATAGGGCAGCCCCATGATCTTGGCCGACTTGTCGAACGCTTCACCCGCCGCGTCATCCAATGTCTCGCCGATGATCTCCATGTCGGTGTGGCTCCGGACGAGCACAAACTGGGTGTGGCCCCCTGAAACGGTAAGGCAAAGAAATGGAAAAGAGGGAACCGGGTTGGAGCGTTCCGCATTCCTGATAAAATGGCACAATATGTGTGCCTGCAGGTGGTCGACTTCTATCAGCGGTATGTTCAGCCCGAGCGAGAAAGCCTTGGCGAAGGAGGTTCCCACCAGCAGGGAGCCCAGCAACCCCGGCCCGCGCGTGAAAGCCACAGCCGAAAGCTGATTTTTGTCTATATTTGCTATCCGGATGGCTGTATCGATCACGGGGATGATGTTCTGCTGATGAGCACGGGAGGCCAACTCAGGAACGACCCCCCCGTAGTTCCTGTGGACCTCCTGTCCGGCAATGACATTGGACAGGATCACGTCATTTCTGATTACAGCAGCCGAGGTGTCGTCGCACGAAGATTCGATACCAAGAATATAATGTTGCATACCGGTTAACACGGATTGATCATTAAAACAGCTGCAAAAATAGTGCTTTATCTGGTCACAGTCGTGATCTCGCTGCTGCTGACCCTCTTCCTGGTGCTCCGGAGTGCACCCGTCCAGACATGGACTGCGCGTTTCGCCGCAGGATGGCTGTCGGAAAAAACCGATGCGAAGTTCAGGATCGGCGGATTCAACCTCTCGCTCACAAAAGGGCTCCTGATCGAAGATATCACAGTTCGCGACCACCGCGACTCCCTGCTTTTCTCGGCCCGCCTTCTCGGGGTCCTGCCGGGCAGCATATCTCCGCGGGCTCACCGGATCAATATCCGGAGGGTTGAGGTCGAAAACGGCGTCGTCCAACTTCTTACCCACAGGGGCGACAGTACGCTCAACATCGCAAGAATCCTGGAACATTTCACCCCGGCAGAGGAAACACCGGCCGACCCGGCTCCCGCTGCCTCCTGGAACATCTCGGTGTCGGCAGTCAGGATCACCGGCACCCGTTTTCACCTGCAGGACGAAAATGAACCCGCTGCCATAGCCGGCATGGATTATACCAACATTGACGTGAGAGGCATCGACCTGGATATCTCCGGGATCATCCTTGATGGCGACACGATCCACGGGCGGATCAACCGCCTGGCCGCCCGCGAGCGATCGGGGATCCACGTGCGCGATCTGTCCGGTGATTTCAGCGTGGGTCCCAGGTTCCTGAAAGCCGACGGGCTCAGGATCCAAACCGATAACTCCGAGGTGTCCGTCACCTTCGCTTTCCTTTACGACTCATGGTACGCATACAACGATTTCCTTGACAAAATTGAAATCCGTGCCGATATCCAACCTTCTGACCTGGACCTGCAGGATATCGGCTTCTTTGCGCCGGAGGTGGCTGTGATGAAAGACCGTTTCAGGATCTCCGGTAAGATCGCCGGAACAGTCACCAATTTCAAAGCCCGTGACTTCCGCTTTTCCTTCGGGGAAAATACACGTTTCCTCGGAAATATCAGCGCCATCGGCCTGCCCGATGTGGAGCAGACCTTCGTGGATATGCAAATCCGTAGCCTGGTTACGGATAAGAAGGATATCGAATCGCTGCTCATCCCCGGAGATCTGCGACAGGTAAAGCTTCCCGACATCCTGGCCAACCTCGGGACGGTTTCCCTCTCGGGGAATTTTACGGGATTTTATAATGACTTTGTTGCGGAAACCCGTGTCAGGACAGGCCTTGGGGCCCTGGGTGCCGATCTCGCACTTCACAAGGGTGAGGAGGGAAAGCTGGGGTACACCGGCCGCCTCGATGCACGCGGATTTGATATCGGAAGGCTTATCGGCACCCCGGCCACGCTGGGTAAAGTGACCCTGTCGGCCGATGTGGACGGCCGGGGGCTGTCCATCGACGATGTTTCCGTACGTTTGAATGCCCGCATCGATACCCTTCAGATGAACCGGTATGACTACACCCGCCTCCAGGTCAGGGGTGAACTTGAAAACAAACGGTTCGACGGGCTTTTGCGGGTGGACGATCCCGGGCTTCAACTCGATTTTCGGGGTGTCGTCGATCTCCATGACTCCCTGCCTGATTTTAATTTCTCGGCCACGATCGGTCATGCCCGGTTGGCCGACCTCCACCTGTTGGAGCGTGATTCAGCAGGAACCCTGGCATCCCGGTTCGAAGTAAATGCTAAAGGGAGCAACCTTGACAACCTCGACGGTTCGATCCGGATCTCGGGGTTCAACTACCGGGAAGGGGATAAACTCATGACCCTGGATAAGTTGGAACTCCTGACACGGCAGGAAACGCAGGCAGGAAAAAGCTACCATCTCACCTCCGATTATCTGGATGCCGATGTGACCGGAGAATTCTCCTTCCAGGCCCTGGTACCGTCACTTACAACTTTTATTCGCAATTACCTCGCCTCCTTTCACCTGCGCGATTCCCTCATCATCCACCCGTTGCCCCTCGCCGGCCAGCGTATGGATTTTACGCTCCGTTTCCGCAACACCGATGAGGTTACCGCCATCTTCCTGCCCTTCCTGAAAGTCGCTCCGGGTACCGTAATAAAAGGCTCCTATGATGAATTGAAAGAGTCGATCCTTGTTACCGGAAATGCGCCCGCTCTCTTCATCAACGAAATCGAACTCGACAACTGGTACTTCAACGCCCGTTCGCGTCCGGATAACCTGGAAGTCGAAACCGGGGCAGGCAGGGTATACCTGATCAAAGCCAGCGAAAAAGATTCTCCTGAAGTAAAAGTGGATTCGTTCCGGGTGAACGCCGATATTCGCCACGACAGCATCCATTTCAGGGTGAACTGGAAGGCCGATACCAGCGCCAGTCGCTTCGGAGGCTTCGCGACTTTCCGTGAGAATCCGGTCGTCGGTCTGAAATTCAACGATTTTCGTGTGTTCCTGAACGAACGTTACTGGTTGCTGGATGCGGGTAATTATACCCGTTTCGACACTGCCACGATCCGCCTTTCCGACCTAACCTTCCGGTCGGGCGACCAGCAACTGAAGGTGAGCGGAAACCTCTCCGATAGTCCCGGCGACACCCTCTATGCAGCGTTCACCCGTCTCGATATCGACAACGTGGATCAGCTGCTGGGCACCGATCAGGTCGATTTCGACGGGGTGCTCAACGGCACACTGAAAATGATCCATCCCTACCGGGACCTGACGATCTTCAGCGATCTGAGGGTGAGCCGGTTCCGTTTTAACCGGGAACTTCTGGGAGATGCAGAAATGTCGGTTACATTCGATGCGGACCAGCGCAGGCTTGATGCCCTGGCGCAGATCGTCTATACCGGGAACGCCGGGACCAGCATTCCATTCTCCCTTCAGGGAAGCTATTTCATGGATGAGAAAAATCCCCGCCTGGATGCAGATATAATAATCAAAAATCTGAATATTAAGATGATCGCTCCGTTTGTTGACGATTTTATGGGCGGGATCAGCGGGTTGGCATCCGGGCGGGCTCACCTTGGCGGAACACCGGACCGGCCGGATATCCGCGGGCAACTTAAACTGATGCGTACCGAGTTTAAGATCAAGTACCTGAACATTCCTTATTCATTTGCCGATATCGTGACGATCGACAGCAATGCGTTTGTTTTTGACCGGATCACGCTGTATGACTCTCTCGGCAACAAAGCGCTGCTGAATGGGAAGATCACCCATGACCATTTCAGGGACCTGAACCTCGACCTGCATGTGGATATGGAGGATTTCAGCGCATTCAGCAACTCACGTGCCCAGAACAACCTGTTTTACGGGCAGGCCCGGGCCTGGGGATCGGCCGGCATCACGGGCCCTCCCGATAATATCCGGATCCTCGTGAGGGCAACCAACGGGGGTAAGACCAAAGTGGTGATCCCAATCGATCTTACCCGGTCGGTCGAACAGGTAGACTATATCATTTTCAAGGATCCTGTGGCCGATTCAGGAATCAGCCAGGTTCCACCGGCTGTGCTGAACACGGGGGGACTCTCGATCGACCTGGGACTGAGGGTGAAGGAGGATGCCGAGGTGGAGGTACATTTTCCCGATCAACTGGGCAACCTGACCGCCTCGGGCAGCGGTAACCTGGTGATGACCATGACCCCGGCGACACCCTTTTCCCTTTCGGGCACCTATACCCTCACCAAGGGCTTTTTCCTGTTCCACAAAAACCTTTTCCGGCTGCCCATGTCGATCCGTGAAGGCAGTACCATCCGGTGGACGGGGGATGTGACCGACGCAACTATTTCGATCAGTGCGGCATACCGGACCAAGGCGACGCTGAAAGGAGTCACCATGAGCCCCGAACAGGAGAATATCCGCATTCCTGTTGAATGCATCATCCGGTTGGGAGGAAAGCTGATGAACCCCGACATCTCTTTCACGATCAATCTGCCAAACGTGGAAGAGAGCATCCGCAATGAAGTCTTTGCCGCGATCGATACCAATAATGCCACGGCAGTGGCCGAACAGGCGATCTACCTTATGGTGATGAACCAGTTCAAACCGGTGCTGACCTCCTCCCAGACCGGCGTCGATGTCGGAACCACTTCACTGTCGCTGGTTACCCACCAGATCAGCAGCATCCTGTCGCAACTCACATCGAAGGTCAACGTCAACATGAACTACAAACCTGCCACCAGCACAACCCAGCAGGAGTTCGATGTGGGGATCTCCACACAATTGTTCAACGACCGGCTCCTGATCGACGGAACCTTTGGAATGAACAGTTACTCGAATTCATCGGTTCAGCAGTCATATACCTTTGTCGGTGATATCAATGTCGAGTATATCCTGACCGACAACCGCCGTTGGCGAGCCCGGGCCTTTAATCGGACAAACACTCTTAACATACTGAATAACAATGCGCAATACACCCAGGGTGTCGGGATTAAATATCAACGTGACTTCTCCCGGCTCAGCGACATTTTCCGCCCAAGAAAACAGGATTGAGCCTGAGATTTACTTATAACCTGTTGAATATGAAACGAATATTTCTTATTCTTGTGCTGGCCGGATGGATCCTGCCGGCGTCGGTTGCGCAGATCACCATCACCCGGTCTGATATGCCGTTGCCCGGCGACTCCCTGAGAGTGAGTATCACCAACAATGTACCGGACGGGTTCCGGCGCTCTGCCATGGATACGACCTGGAATTTCTCGATGCTTGAACCTTTGGCACAACGGGTTGATACGTTTTCCGCCGCGATCGCCGCACCGGCTGTGTACCAGCTTGTTTTCGTGATGCTTGGAGGTGCAAACCTGGCCTCCCCGCGCGGCCTGGTCCCGGTGGCGGGCTTTCCCGTTTCGCAGGGATTTACATTCTATAAGAATTCGGATGCCGCCTTCGAGGAGCTTGGCTCGGGATATATGGTACAGGGTTTCCCGCTGCCTGTACGGTACGATGTGCCGGAGAAGATCTACCAGTTTCCGGCAACACCGGGGGACCAATGGAACTCTGCCTCGGCTTTTGCACTGACATTGCCATCGCTGGGATATTACGGGACGTTGCATGTGCGACACAGCACGGTCGACGGATGGGGAATGCTGACGACCCCCTACGGCACCTTCCAGACGCTGAGGGTGAAATCGGAGGTGACCGTTTACGATACCGTTCATATCGATTCACTGGGTGCCGGGTTTTCGATTGACCGGGTCATCAACGAGTACCGGTGGCTCGCCAACGGGCAGGGGGTACCCGTGCTCCAGATCAACGAGGAAAATAGCCTTGCAACGGCTGTATACCGGGATATTGCCCGAATGCAGGTCCAGCCATTGACGGTCAGTCTCGGACCCGACAGGGAGGTGCTGAAAGGGACCAATATCACCCTGGAGGCCGAAATCTCCGGCGGGGTTCCACCCTACCAGGTGCTGTGGAGCACCATGGATACCGGGACCTCCGTCTCTTTCGCCGTAACGGAGGATCGCACCATCAGCGTCCTGGTATTCGATGCCCTGCAGAATTTTGGAGCTGACCAGGTGATGGTCACGGTGAAATATCCCCCCGGCATTGGTGAACAAACGGAACAACGGCTTACGCTGGGGCCGGTCCCGGTGTCGGAATCCGTGAGGTTCAGGCTGCCGTTTCCAGCGGTGGAGCCCACAACTGAACTGCTGTCGATGAGCGGGAAGGTAATTGAAACACCGGCGACAGTGAAAACCGGAGAGTGGTTCACGGCCAGCCTTTCCGGAGTCGCATCGGGGATGTACCTCATGCGGGTCACAGCCGGCAGCCGTACATGGACTGTCAAACTGCCGGTATATCATTAGGTCAATTCACCTTTCACCGCTAAGCACAGGCATTCAGGAACCAGGCACCCCACTCCGCATCAGCACATCAGCACATCAGCACATCAGCACATCAGCACATCATGTTCACTGTATACTCCTCTTCTGCCGGTTCTGGAAAGACCTTTACGCTGGTCAGCGAGTACCTGAAGATCATCGTGGCTGAACCGGAGGCGTTCAGGAACATCCTGGCCATTACCTTTACCAACAAGGCGGCCAACGAGATGAAAGAGAGGGTATTGAAGGCCCTTGACGCGCTGGTCAGAGGCGACGCTGCATCCGATCGGCGGTTGGCGGAGACCCTGCTCCCCCTGCTTACCAGGGAAACCGGACTGTCGCAGGGGCAGATCAGCGAAAATGCATCCCGGGCTTACAGGCTGATCCTGCATAATTATGCCGATTTTGCAGTGGGAACGATCGACAGTTTTACGCACCGTTTGATCAGGACATTTGCACACGATTTCGGTCTTCCCGTCAATTTCAATGTGGAACTCGACGCTGATGAGATGCTCGCCGAGTCGGTCGATCTGCTGCTGGAGCAGGTTGGTGACAATGAAGAACTTACCGGGCTGCTTGTCCACTTCCTGGAAAACAGGATGGAGGATGATAAAGACTGGAAGATAGCGGAACTGCTCACCTCATTTGCGCGGATTCTTCTTGAAGAAGATTCCCGGGACCGGATCCTGCCTCTCCGGGATATTTCGCTGGCAGCATTCGACCGGATCGCCGGAGCCTTGTTCCAGCGGATCAATGGATTCGAAGCCCGGGTGAAAGAGCTGGCCAAGCAGGGGGTTTCCATCCTTCAAAACAGCGCCCTGTCACCCTCCGACCTTTACCGGGGGGAGCAGGGCGTATGGAATTTTTTTTTCAACCTGGCAGCAGGAAGGATGGACCGGATCACGCCAAACAGCTATGTGGTGGCTGCCTTCAGCGAAGGAAAATGGTACTCGGCCAAAGCCGGTTCCGATACCCGGCAGGCCATTGATGCCGTGATGCCGGATTTATCAGGTATTTATCAGGATATCTGTGCATTGTCTGAGTCCGGACTGGGGGATTACCTGCTCCGGAAATTGCTGGCAAAGACCATTTATCCGATGGCGGTACTGAATGAGATCGACAAGGTGATGACCGCCTTCAAGCAAAGAAATAACCTGGTTCATATATCCGAATTCAATGCACGGATCGCGGGCATCGTCATGAACGAGCCGGTCCCTTTTATTTATGAAAGGCTCGGTGAAAAATACCGGCATATCCTGATCGATGAATTTCAGGATACCTCGGTGCTGCAGTGGCTGAATTTTGTCCCGCTGGTCGAAAACTCCCTGGCCGGCGGTCATTTCAACCTGGTGGTGGGCGACGGCAAGCAGGCGATCTACCGGTGGAGGGGAGGAGAGGTGGAACAGTTCAGTTCCCTTCCTTCGCTTCCCGGCAGTGCGTTCAATCCCATCATCCGCGAACGGGAGATGGCCCTGCAAAGGCACTATCAGCGGCATTCACTTGACCGGAACTTCCGGTCGCGCGAGGAGATCGTCCTTTTCAATAACCGGCTTTTCAGGGTATTGGCGGATCAGGTCCTCACCGGGGGAAGAGAGAAGATATATCAAGGATTGGAGCAAAAGTCTCATCCTGACAAACAGGGAGGATACGTGTACCTGGAATTTTTGGCCGGCGAGGAGGGCGTGGACTATAGCCGGAAGATGCTGGAAACAACCGCCCGGCTGATCTCTGAGGTACGCGCGGATGGATACCGGTTACGGGATATTGCCATCCTGTGCCGTAGTAACCACACTGCCAGCCTGGTAGCCCGGCACCTGATTGCGGCCGGCATCGAAGTCGTATCGGCCGATTCGCTGCTGCTGGTAAACTCCGCCGGCGTCCGGTTCCTGGTCTCCTGTATGAGGTATCTATTTGAACCTGAAAATGATATCGTCAAAACAGAGATCAGCGAATATATCCGCAGAGAAATCCCTGAAGGTACAGTTGCCAGGGAACTTGGAAAAGAACGGTATGAATTCCTGCCGGTGTATGATCTGTGCGAAAGCCTCATCCGGGACTTCGGTCTCCGGACTGACAACGACCCTTACCTGCAGTTTTTCCTCGATGCCGTTCTGAAGTTTACCATCCGGGTCTCCCCGGGTTCTTCAGAATTTCTGGAATGGTGGGATAAAAACAAGTTGAAACATTCGATCACTGTTCCTGAAGAATTAGATGCGGTAAGGGTGATTACGATACATAAAGCCAAGGGATTGGAGTTCCCTGTTGTGATCCTTCCTTTTGCACACGACTCCCGCACGAACACGCGGGAATACCTGTGGGTGGACCTTGACGACGGAATGGCAACCGGGATCACCTCGGCCCTTGTCCATACCGATTCACGGCTGGAATCCACGCGGTATGCCGGTTTACTGGAAGAGGAAAAGCAAAAGTCGATGCTCGACCTGGTCAACCTGTTATACGTGGCAACGACCCGCCCTGAAGACCGGCTTTACCTGCTGTCACGACGTCCCCCTGCCCGGGAGGAAGAGATCCATTCCCTTCCCGGATTTTTCCGCCTTTTCCTCAAGTCGGTGGAAGCCTGGGAAGAGGGGAGATCAGTATATACCTTCGGATCGTGCACCCCCGTTGAGAAAACCGGGCAGCAGGAATTCCGGGAGACCCTCAGGCCCGACCTGTCCCTGAGCGCCGACTGGCGCGACAGGATCCTTATCCGGCGCAGGGCTTCCGAGGCATGGGATCTCGACAATCCCGCCGGTAAAGTCGGCTGGGGCAACAGGATCCACACCCTTCTCTCGTGGCTGAATACGGCAAATGACCTGGATTTTGTCATTGCCAGGGGCATGCAAGCAGGATTGCTTGACCTGTCGGAACGGGAACATGCCAGCCGGATCCTTATGACGTTGATATCGCACCCCTCCCTCCGTTCACTTTACGGGGATGGAATAACTGCAAAAACAGAAACGGAGATCCTGCTGCGCGACGGAACCTTTTTAAGGCCCGACAGGGTCGTTTTCGATGGGGAAAGGGTCGTGGTGGTCGATTACAAGACCGGCCTGCCCATGCCGGAGCACGCCGCCCAGATGCGCCGTTATGCAGGATGCCTCCGGGATATGGGGTATCCTGGCGTGGAAACCAGGCTGGTTTACCTGGAACCGGAGATCAGGGTCGTGAGTGGTGACTGATGATAATCAATGAATTAAATTATATTATTTATGAAATTGGTTGAAGAGAGGTTGAGAGAGTTGTACAGGGTGTGGTGCGGGTCGGAACCGGCAGGGATCACCCGGTTGCCGGGGTCAGGATCCGGTCGGGTATATTACCGGATGGAAGGGGTGGAAAAGGTGATCGGAGCCTGGAATGAAAACGTCCGCGAAAATGGTGCCTTTCTCTCCTTCACCCGGCATTTCAGGAGATCGGGGATTCCGGTACCGGAAATCCTGGCCGACGACCTCGAACATCATATCTACCTGCTTACCGACCTGGGCGATACCACGCTCTTCCGATTTCTTACCGATCGACGGACGGATTCTCCGGGGACGGAAAAGCGTCTTCCCGATGAGGTGTTCCGGGTGTATTGCAAAGCGATCAACCGCTTGCCGGAGATCCAGGTCGTGGCCGGGCGGAGCATCGACTATGGGGTCTGTTACCCGCGGGATGCGTTCGATCGCCAGTCGATGATGTGGGATCTGAATTATTTCAAGTATTATTTCCTTAAACTGACTGGCATTCCTTTCGACGAGCAGGCGCTCGAGGATGATTTCAACCGCCTGTGTGACCGTTTGCTGGAGCCGGCGTCAGGCTTTTTCCTGTTCCGCGATTTCCAGTCGAGGAACATCATGGTGGTGGATGGTGAACCCTGGTTCATCGATTACCAGGGAGGCAGGAGAGGTGCCTTGCATTACGACATAGCCTCCCTGCTTTACGACGGCAAGGCCGACCTCGCCAATGCCGACAGGGAGAAGCTTCTTTTCCATTACCTGGATGCTCTTGAACGCGTATATCCGGTCAACCGGGAACAGTTCATCCGCGAGTATCCAGGCTTTGTCCTGATCCGGATTCTCCAGGCCCTGGGCGCGTATGGTTTCAGGGGCTATTACGAACATAAGGCCCATTTCCTTCAGAGCATTCCCTTTGCCCTGGAAAACCTGCGGCAACTCCGCGAAGGAGAGCGGATCGGGGAGGGGACTCCTGCCCTGGCAAAGATCATCGACCGCATGACCGGAACCGCCGGAGATCTGTTTAAACAAATAGTCAATGTGGTTAATGATAACAATCGGAAAGATAATACAATACATTCAATTGGTAATGTGCCGCACAGGCAGCAATTCCTGACCGTTGCTGTGACCAGTTTTTCTTATAAGAAGGGTTTGCCCGACGACCCGTCGGGACACGGCGGAGGGTTCATATTCGATTGCCGGGCCTTACCCAACCCGGGGAGGTATCCCGAATACAGCAAGGTGTCAGGCCGGGATAAGCCCGTATCCGACTTCCTGGGCAGGGAGCCGGCGGTGGGTGATTTCCTTCGCAACACCATGGCCCTTGTGGAACAGAGCGTGGTTGAATACCAGCAGCGGGGGTTCTCACACCTGGCCGTCTCTTACGGCTGCACCGGAGGGCAGCACCGTTCGGTTTACTGCGCCGAACAACTGTCAGGCTTCCTGAAGAATAAGTATAAGGTAACAGTCACCCTGCAGCACCGGGAACTTATATGACGACCCCAACTGTAAAAGGAATGATCCTGGCGGCCGGACTGGGCACACGGTTGAAGCCCTTCACCGAAACGCACCCCAAAGCCCTATACCCGGTGAGTGGAAAACCTCTCCTCCGGCATGCCATCGAACACCTCGCTTCGGCAGGGATCACGGAAATTATTATCAACGTGCATCACTTTGCTGAACAGATACTTGAATATCTTTACTTAAATAATAATTTCGGGCTAGACCTCACCGTCTCGGATGAGACCGGGGCCTTGCTTGAGACCGGTGGCGGGTTGAAAAAGGCCTCCTGGTTCTTCCGTGACACAGGTTCGGCCATCATCCGGAATGTGGACATTCTTTCCGACCTCGACCTGGTCCGGATGACCCGGTACCATGCCGATCACCATGCGCTGGTGACCCTGGCCGTGAGAGAGCGTTCCACCTCCCGGTACTTCCTCTTCGATCGAACCCTGCGTCTCAGCGGATGGTGCAACCTGAAAACCGGGGAACGCATCGAAACACGTCCTTCGGATTCCTATAGATTACTGGCATACAGTGGAATACAGGTCATTGATCCGGCCCTTTTCCCCCTCATCACCGAGGAGGGCCGCTTCTCCGTGGTTGATTTATACGTCAGGCTTTCACGCAACCATTTTGTGGCCGGCTTCATGGACGACGGAAAAACATGGGAGGACGTCGGTAAGTTCAAACCGGCGTGATGGTTCACTATCTCTTCCTTGACCGGGCGGGGCACAGGGTACTGTCTTCGTACCAGCGGCACTTCGGGCGACAGTTGAAACAGGATTGAACAGGTATTTGATTTTTAACATGATATACCCACTTTGGATCGGCCAGCTGGGGGCGGCCCAGGGCTACGAAATCGACCAGATTCCCGGCCAGGAGTGATTCCGCCCGCTCCGGTGTCCGGATCTCATTAACGGCGATGACCGGCAGGGACACCTGCTCCCGGATCTTTACTCCGCTGTAAACGATCCAGTTGAACTCGAAATCCTGCGGGGTACGGGGCAGGTTAAGCAAGTTTCCGCCATGCGAAACATGCAGAATATCAATGCCATGCGCTTCCAGATGCCGGGCTGCGGCGATGCCGTCGTCGAGCGTAGGGGTATTCGCTCCCATCCTGTAACCGATGATGAACTCTTCGCCGCATTCGCCCCGGATACCGCGAATGATGCGGGTCGCCAGTGTCAGGCATCCCTCCGCGGTGACCCCGTAAATATCCGTTCGCTGGTTGTAGTGACGGGAGGCAAACTGATTGAGCAGGTACCCGTGTGCACCGTGAAGTTCAACCCCTTGAAAACCTGCATCCCGGGCTCTGACAGCTGCGGCAATGAAGGCCGATTCAATAGCCGGGATCTCCTCCGGTAACAGGGCAGTCGTGCGGGGATTGGCCGGATCGGCCGAAGGCCCCCTGGCAACCTCCGAGACCTTGTCGCTGGTCAGCCATCCCGCATGATGGATCTGAAGCAGGGAAAGGGCTCCCGCCTGCTTGACCTCCGAGGCGATCCGGCTCATCCCGGCAATATGGTCATCCGACCATATCCCAAGCTGGAAAGGAGCCAGCCTGCCCTCTTTCATGACAGCAGTGGCTTCGGTGATGACGATCCCGGAACCCCCTTCCGCAATCTCGCGGTAATGTGCCACGTTACGCTCCGTCACCAGGCCGTCGTCGCCGGCATACCGGAAACATACCACGGGAGGGAAAACGATCCGGTTGCGTACCGTATGGTTTTTCAGCTGGTATTCCTTGAAGAGTGAATCCATGATGAAGTGAATATGCGGAGGCAAAGGTAAAGAAACATCTTTATCGCTAAATTTGCGGAACACCACCTGCCTGGATGATACCATTTCTCCGCCGCACCGCCCGGCATCTCGTCGAAACCTTTCCCGATAACCTGTCGGAAGTATGTGTCGTACTGCCAAACCGGAGGGCGGGAGTGTTCCTGAGGAAATTCCTGGCCGAAGAAGCCGCAAAAACAACCTGGTCGCCAACGATTTATTCGATTGAAGACTTCGCCCGATGGATCAGCGGTTTGCAGGAAGCGAGTCCCCTTGCTCTCCTTCTCGGATTGTTCGAGGTATATCGCGAATCGGAAGGTGTTAAAGCCCAGACGTTTGAAGAATTCCTGAGATGGGGTCCCCAGTTGCTGAGCGATTTCGATGAAGTGGACCGGTACCTCGCCGATCCGGAATTGCTGTTCACGACATTGACCGAGGCGCGGGCGATCAGCGTCTGGAATCCCGATGGCAGGGCCCTGACCGATTTTGAAAAGAGCTATCTCGAATTCTATCGTTCCATGCTGCGCTATTACCGGGCGCTGACCGGCCGGATGAAGGAAAACGGCACGGTCGGGCAGGGACTCGCGTACCGTGTGGCAGCAGAAAAATCCGCGAAAGTGGCCGAAGCACTTCCCTGGCGTCATGTAATATTCGCCGGGTTCAATGCCCTCACCCGGGCTGAGGAGATGATCATCGGAAACTTGCGGGACAAGGGGAAAGCCACCCTGTTATGGGATATGGACCGCTACTATATTAACGATGAACACCAGGAGTCCGGTGATTTTCTGCGTTCATGGATGCGTAAGTGGCCGGTCAGGGAACCCCGGTGGATATCCGATGATCTGTCAAACGAGGCTAAAGAGATCGAAATCATCGGCTCACCCGACCCGGTCGGCATGGTTAAGATGTGCGGCCGACTTCTGGCCGGACTTGCAGAGCAGGGGATGGCGAATGAGAAAACTGCAGTGGTGCTGCTCGATGAGTCGCTGCTGATGCCTTTGCTGAATTCGATCCCTCCCGGTGTTGAGGCTCTGAACATTACAGCCGGATGGGCGTTGAACCAGACACCGGTTGCCGGACTTTTCGAGATCATCTTCCGCATGCATCTCCGGCAATCCAGGTTTATGAAACCGGAGCCGGGTAACAAGGCAGTATATTATTACAAGGATGTGCTGAAACTGCTTCAGCATCCCTATGTCAGGCAAATGGTTGCAACAGGCCCCGGGGGGCATTCCTGGCAGGAGTCTCTTATGGACCGAGTCAGAATGGGCCGGAAAACCTTTCTGGGCCTGTCCGACCTTGACGGAAACTCCCGGGATCTCTTCACTCACTCTCCTGAGTGCATGGAAGCGATATTTAAACCATGGTCCGACGCTGCCGATGTGATCGCATGCCTCAAGTCGGTGATCGTCTCCATCCGCTCCTCCGGGGTCGGCACCTTTGATCTCGAATATCTCTATGCTTTTTCCTGCCTGTTGCACCAGATCGGCAACCTGATAACCGTCCTCCCCTCCGGCACAGGGATCCCGGCCCTCTATGAGCTTTACAGGCAAGCCGTTGCCGCCACCACCCTTCCTTTTTCCGGTGAACCGTTACATGGCGTTCAGCTGATGGGGATGCTCGAAACACGGGCTCTGGACTTCGACCATGTGATCCTGCTCTCGTGCAACGAAGGGATCCTGCCGGCTGCCAAGGCCCACGCATCCTTCATCCCTTTCGACATCAAGCGGGATTTCGGACTCCCGACCTACCGGCACAAGGATTCGGTGTACGCGTACCATTTCTACAGGCTGATCCAGAGGGCCGGCAGGATATGGATCCTGTACAACACGGAACCGGACCAGCTGGGAGGAGGGGAACCAAGCCGCTTTATCCGGCAGATCACCGCCGAACTGCGCGGTCGCAACCCGAAAGTGTCCATCCGCGAGTCGGTGCTTGCACCCTCGCTTCCGGCCGGATCTGCCGGACGTGAGGTGACGGTCGCGAAAACGGCTGAGGTGGCCTCCCTGCTCGGGAAAAAGGCATCCTCCGGTCTCTCTGCCAGTTCGTTGAATGCATACCGGAATTGTCCGCTGAAGTTTTATTACGCTGAAGTTGCCGGCATCCGCGAACCCGAGGAAACGGACGACACCATTGATCCGGCGGTGCTGGGAACCGCCGTGCACGAAGTTCTGAACCGGCTCTTCCTTCCCACGCTCAATCATCCGTTATCGCCCGGGGATTTGGATGAGATGGAGAAGATCTCGGCCGGAGCGGTAACGCGCGCGTTCGGGAAGAAGTTCAGGGGAGGCGATATCCGTTTCGGGAAGAACCGGCTCCTGGTGAGTGTGGCAGACCTCATGGTTCGACGGTTCCTGAGATATCAGAAGGCAGAGTTATCCGGCCGGCCAACTTCATCTCCCTCTCTGACCGTAACGCACCTGGAGAAATACCTGGAGACGTCATTGCCAGTCCGTTCCGGGAGTAATTCACTGGATGTCAGAATAAAAGGTGTCATCGACCGGGTGGATGAATCCGGCGGCAGTACCCGGATCATCGATTATAAGACCGGGGCGGCATTGCAGAAGAATGTGCGGATCGATGATTGGGAGGCGTTGCGTTCGGGGATCGGCCATAACGAGGGTTTCCAGCTTATGCTGTATGCCTGGCTGCTGGGCAGGGTCCGAGGGACACTCGCGCCCATGTCGGCGGGCATCATCCCTTTGAGAAGGCTGAGTGAGGGGTTTATCGCGCTGACCGTGCCCGGCGAAGGATCCGGGAAGGGCACAGCCCGCCTGGACCCGTCTGCCGGGGAACAATTTGAGGAGATCCTCACCGGCATTCTTACCGAGATATTCGATCTTTCACAACCCTTTACCCAGACCAGCGACACCGACGCCTGCAGGTACTGTCCCTATGTCAATCTGTGCCTGAGGTGATCTCATCTTCCGAGAAAACCAGGGCCTCGTAAGTGAACAGTTCGGCTTCCTTCCAGCCTTCCCAGCCGATCCCGGCCTTGTCGCGGGCACAATGTCCCAGGAATTCTTCCAGTGTCCATCCCGTTTCTGTGGCGACCTGCGGCAGGAACGTTCCCGAATGGTAGCCTTTGCGGATGTAGATCCCGTGCTTTCCGGGAACGATCTCGCGGGGGGAGGTGATCCGCTTCATGGGAGTGAGCACCGATATCTCGATCCCGATCTTTTTCAACTCCTCCGGTCGCACCGGCTCAAACCGGGAATCTTCCGTTGCCGAGGCCACCGCCATCTCACGGATCAGGCGGTAGAGCGGGATGTCGGATGAGAATCGGCCGATGCATCCCCGCAGTTCGCCACGTTCTTTCAGCGTGACGAAAGCGCCGGCCTTGACTGACAGGGAGGCCGGGTAGGCCGCGGGGTCATCAGCGGGGATCCTGTGTTCGGTGAGCCACGATTCAAGGGTGGTCCTTGCGATAGCCAGTAATTGAACCTTATCGGTGCGGGAAAGAGAGAAAGTGTCTTGACCGGGGCTGGCGCCCTCCGGCCGGGTTACTGCCAGCGACCAATATCCGACAACCTGTTGTTTGTCGCCGTACCTCGTGTCGCCCGAATTCATGTAATGGACCGGGCGGATCTCCAGGGAGGGATCGTCGCCAACCAGCCCCAGCATCACCAGCACGGCTGTCCATCCGCACAGGTTGGTCACGAGGTTGGGCACCTCCTTCTTTTCATATTTTCCGAGGAAATCCATCAGTTTATCGGCCGATCCTGCCGCAATGGCATCGCAGGTAGCCTTGTCGGCGGCCGTGGCGTCGGAATAGGAGGGATAGTGTGCAAAATCGGTACTGAAAATGAAGAGATTACGTTCGTTGAACCAGGGCTTCAGCGCCTTTGCGATTTGCCGGCAGGTCTCTGCCGACTGGGTTCCCAGCACGATAGGTACCAGTCTGAATCCACCTTTCAGGTGATACTGAAGGAAGGGGACCTGGACCTCCAGACTGTGTTCGGTGCGATCGGCTTCGGGCCTGAATGTGAACACTTCGCTGTCACGGATAAGCTGCCCGGCCAGTTCACGGTCGACCGGTACCCTGCCCAGGGGGGTCAGGTAATCGCCCCGGTCATAGACGGAGGCGCCGGAGAAGGAGACCTGGTGGCTGGCGGCGATCACAAAGACATGTTCGAACTGCCGCGTAGGATCGACCTGGTTGTAGCCGCTTGCGGCCACCTGTCCCGAAAAGACATATCCCGCGTGGGGGCATACCAGGGCCGCCACCCGCCCGGGCATCCTGGGTTTGGCGCCCGCAAAGAATCCTTCGAGGGTTTTCCTGAGTTCCCCGGGATCGGCCGGGTAGAAGCGACCGGCAACAGCCGGTTTCCGGTCGGATGAATCGGGGTTCTCCCGGGCGGAGCACCCCTGGCTGGAGGTAAAGAACAATCCCATGATCAATAGGCTGGTAAAAGGTGGCCGCATTGTTTTTATTACCTTTGAATAATCCATGTAAAGGTACGAAATGAGCACGAAGGTTGCAACCCGGACAGGATTGTTCGCTCTCGGATTCCTGTCCATCGGGACCCAGGTGTACCTGGTGCGCGAATTCATGATGGTTTTCAGCGACAACGAGCTGATGACCGGGATGGTTCTGGCGGTCTGGATGCTCTTCACCGGAACCGGATCTCTCCTTGCGCGTTTCGTGGCCGCCACGACTCCTCGCCCGCTCCGGGAGGCTGCCCTTCTCATGCTGGCCGGATGGTTACCCCCGCTGATGATCCCGGCTGTGGGGGTCATGAAAGTACTGCTGGTACCTGCGGGAGGAATGGCCGCCCCCTTGCATGTACTGGCCGCCGCAACGGTCCTCCAGTTGCCGTTCTGCCTGCTGTCGGGTTTCCTGTTCACCCGGCTCAGTGCGGATGTACCCGGGGCATCGCCGGGAAGAGCCTATGCATGGGAGGCTGCAGGTAGCCTGGCGTCGGGCGCCCTGGTCAATTTTTTGCTGATCCCGCTCGTTGGTCCCGGTCAGGGCATCCCCATCATGGTTTTTTTGTACCTGGCGCCGGTCATGGCCTATGTCCTTTACGCCACGGGACTTCGCCGGATGATGACCTTTACCGCGGTTGCCATGCCGCTGACGCTCCTGGCCCTCATTGCCGCAACCCGGATCACCGCTGATGCCGGGCTTTTTCCCGGTCAGCAGGTAGCGGCCGAAAGCGAGACACCGCTGGGGAGGGTGGTCATGACAAAGAGTTACGGACAACTTAATTTTTTCAGCAACGGGGTGTTGTTGTTCTCTTCGGGAAACGAAATCGCCAGCGAGGAGATAGTCCATTATGCCATGCTGCAGCATCCGGAACCGAAATCGGTGCTGCTTTTATCCGGGGGATGCCAGGGTACCGTTGACGAGATCCTGCGTTACCCGGGTGCACAGGTAGATTACGTGGAGACGGATCCCGCCCTGGTTGGCATGATCCGGCGATACTTCCCGCGGCTCCGCGATGCCCGGGTCGTGATCCATGGCATCGATGCCCGGACCTTTATCGGGCAGACGCGGAATAAATACGATGTGGTTCTGATCAATCTGCCGCCACCCACATCGCTGCAACTAAACCGCTATTACACCGATGAATTCGTGAAGGAACTGGCAGCTGTTATGAACCCGGGCGCGGTGGCATCGTGGAGCCTTCCCACCGGTTCCGACTACATCAGCGACAAGGCGGGCAGGATGCACCGGGTATTATGGAATACCCTGCAGCTCCATTTTCCCCACATCCTGGTCTTTCCAGGCCAGCGGAACTTTTTCCTGGCTTCTACCCGGCCGCTTTCGGTCGATGTTCCCGTTCGGGTGGAACAGCGGGGCATGGTCACCCGTTATGTGAACGTTTATTATCTCGACACGGCCGGGATCCGCGAACGGTCGGAACGCCTGATGCGGCCTCTTCGGCAGCAGGCGCCGGAAAGCGGAATTGTCAACGGTGACCTGCGCCCGGTCCTGGTCTGGTATCAGCAGGCGTGGTGGCTTTCCTTTCACGGCGGGGGCAGCGCTTTAGCCCTGATGGTGATCCTGGCCCTGATGGTGCTTCCGCTGGCCACCCTGAACCCGGTAACCGCCGGCATGTATTCCGGCGGCTTCACCCTGGCCGCCACCGAAGTGATCCTGATCTTCGGCTTTCAGGTCCTTTGCGGAAACCTGTTCCGGATGATCGGTATCATCATTATGATCATGATGGCCGGTTTGGCGGCGGGTGCGGGATCGGCATTTCCGGTTCACCCGTCGGATCACCGGAAAATTTACCGATGGCTTCAACTGATCGTGGGTTCGGTGGCCCTCGCCGTTGTCATCGCGATAAACCTGCTGCACAGCATCAGGCCTCCCAGGGAAATTCTGTATGGAGGCTTCGCCCTGGCGGCCTTCATACCGGCCTTCCTGGTCGGGATGGAGTTCCGGATGGCCACCTCGGTTTCGCAGGGATCCCTGCGGAACCGCATGTCAGGAAATTATTCCGCCGACCTGTTCGGCTCCGCCGCGGGGGCCATGATTACAGTCTTTTTCCTGCTTCCGGCCGCCGGACTGGTCCTGAGCGGCGTTGTTCTTCTCGCATTCAATGTGCTGACGATGATGTTGTTCCGTTTCCGGGAAAAAAGGGCGGGCTGACGAACTTCCCGCCTGCAACGGTTTTTTCGTATTTTTGTACTACCCGGCCGGCCCGGCCGGACCGTCGGGAGCGACCCATGAAAAAAATAACCAAGCGGCAGTTTTTCAGGGCAAGCCTGGCCGGCCTCAGTGCCGCCGCGGCCGGGATGCATTCGATCAAAGCACTGTCAAAAACATGGATTGGTATGGACACAGCAAACGCGGCTTCCGCCGGGGGTTTCGGGCGTTTCAGCAAGGAATCGCCCTATGCCGTCGCAACACCCAGGGGGATCAGATGCCAGATATGTCCCAACAACTGCATCCTGAAAGAGGGACTGGAAAGTATCTGCAAAACCCATGCGGTAAAGGATGGAAAACTTTACACCATAGCATACGGCAACCCTTGTTCGGTACATTCAGACCCCATCGAAAAAAAGCCCCTGTTCCACTTTCTGCCTTCGACAGTCAGCTTTTCATTGGCCACTGCGGGATGCAATTTTGCCTGCCTTAATTGCCAGAATTGGGAAATATCGCAAACCAGTCCGCACGACACTCCCAATTCCGATCTGTTTCCCGGCCGGGTGGTTGAAGAAGCCCTGAAAGGGAGATGCCGGTCGATTGCATACACCTACTCCGAACCCATCGCCTTTTACGAATATATGTTCGACACGGCCCGGCTGGCACGGGCCCGGGGATTAAAAAACCTGTTCATCTCCAATGGGTTCATCAATGAAAGGCCCCTGCTCGACCTGTGCCGGTATCTCGATGCGGCGAACATCAACCTGAAGTCGTTCAGCGACGAGATCTATGCCAAACTGAACGGGGGAAGCTTGCAGCCGGTCCTGAACACGCTGAAGACGCTGAAATCGCAGGGGGTATGGCTGGAGATCACGAACCTGGTCGTACCGGGCTGGACCGACGATCTGGCGATGATCCGGGAAATGTGCGAATGGCTGGTCAGGGAAGGATTCTCAGATAATCCGCTGCATTTCAGCCGTTTTCACCCGTTGTACAAGCTGACCAGCCTGCCCTACACGCCGGTCGATACGCTGGATAAGGCCCGCAACATTGCCATGAAATCGGGAATGCGGTATGTCTATATCGGGAATGTGCCCGGTTCTCCGGCCGAGAGCACCTATTGCCACTCCTGCAAAAAGCCGGTGATTGAGCGAAAAGGATTTTCCATCCTGTCAAACCATCTCGAAAACGGCACCTGCAGGTTCTGCCATGCCCGGATACCCGGGGTGTGGTCGTAGGTTGTCAGCGGATTCCCGTCCTGATAAGTTCCAACCTGACCGGGAGGTGATCGGAAAAACCTCCGTGGTACCGGGGGCCCGAATAGGTGCGGTTGAGTTTCTCGCCGAACCAGGCTTTATCCTCCTCGAGCAAAAATCCCGGTCGCACCACCGAGGCCTGCATGTGCCCGCCCAGGATACCGGCAGCCCCGGTCAGCAGGGAGGCTGATACGATAAACTGATCGAAGGTGCTCCACATGTCGCGGAATTTAAGAGTGCCTTCCCTGCGCTCCCGGTTGCGGATCCCCATCAGGTTGAATAACCCGGTCCCGCCGCCGGATGGCATGGTTGTTTTTGCTCCGAGGACCACGGAAAGGCTGCTGTCCTCCGGTTCGTCGTTGAAATCGCCCATGATGACCAGGCTGGCACCGGCCCGGGAATCCATCACCGAATCGGCCAGGCGCCTGAGTAGACCGGCGACAAAGAGGCGACGGGGGGTGGAGATTTCCTGGCCGCCGCGGCGTGAGGGCCAGTGATTGACGAAGATCGTCAGGGTGTCGCGTCCGGCGATGATCCCTTGCGTCATGAGGATCTCACGGGTCCGGGCTGCGGTGTCGAAAGGATACTGCACCCGGATGCTCCGGGACGAGAGGACCCTGAAACGGTCGGGCCGGTAAAGAAGCGCCACGTCCACGCCCCGGAGATCGGGCGATTCATGGTGCACCATGTTGTAACGCCACCGGCGCAAGGGCGTCTCATGGATCAGTTTGTTGAGGACATAGCGGTTCTCGATCTCGCAAAGACCTACCAGCGCCGGAGGGTCCCATCCCCCGGCGGCCAGGAGGGTTTTTGCCACGTAGTTCAGTTTGGTGCTGAACCGGCTCCAGTTCCAGCGGCGGGCCCCGGCCGTGGTGAATTCGTCGTCGAGCGTGGTCGTATCGTCATAGGGATCGTACAGGTTCTCGACATTCCAGAAAATCACACTGCCAATATGGCTTTTAATTTTTATCGAATCTAAATTGGCACGTTTTATGTGGGGAAACGTCGCCGGTCCTGCCAGGGACAGCCCGTTGAAAAAAAGTGAAAAAATAAGGCCGGAAATTTTGAAAGTATGCATATATTTTATATATTAGTCACAAACAACCATTTTCGGATTTCTCTGTCTGTTAATCAGAAAATGGGATGATAGGTGATATGCTCCGGGCCGGTTTTTTTAACTTTTTTTTAACAGGTGGTTAACAGAATTTAACATGCAGGACGAAAATATCCAGGACATTACCCCGTTTTCAAGGGGTTCCTGGAAAGGAGTGAAACAATGTTAACCGAAAACTGAAAATCAGGAAGCATATGAAAAGGATTGGAGGAATTTTTCTGATTGCTTTGATCGGGGGTATGGTCGCCCTCGGCGTGAACAGATTATTTGAAAAGAAGAACTATTTCGGATCTTCCCGGCCGGCAGGAATCCCGGTCCGGCAGGTCAGCTACAACCCGGGTGCCGCATTTAACCAGCCTGATTTCCAGGCGGCAGCCGAGAACTCGGTGCATGCCGTAGTCCATATCAAGTCGGAATTCCAGAAGAAGAGCCTGGTATATGACGACTTTTTCGAACTTTTCAATTTAGGGCGACCGCAACCGCGCGAGTACAGCACGCCCTATACCGGAATGGGATCGGGAGTGATCGTTTCGCAGGATGGTTATATTGTGACCAACAACCATGTGGTGCAGGAGGCAACGAACATTACAGTCACGCTGAATGATAAACGGGAGTACCCCGCCACGATCATCGGCACCGATCCGAGCACCGATTTGGCGCTGATCCGGATCGAGGAGCAGGGATTACCCTTCCTCTCTTACGGAAATTCCGATGAAGTCCGCATCGGAGAGTGGGTGCTGGCGGTCGGGAACCCCTTCAACCTCACTTCGACGGTCACCGCCGGCATTGTCAGCGCAAAGGCTAGGAACATCAACATCCTGGGATCACAGGGCGCGATCGAATCGTTCATCCAGACCGATGCTGCAGTGAATTCGGGCAACAGTGGAGGTGCGTTGGTCAACACGAGGGGGGAACTCATCGGCATCAACGCGGCGATCGCTTCGGGGAACGGTTATTATACGGGTTACAGTTTTGCCATCCCGGTCAACCTGGTTAAGAAAGTGGTGGCCGATTTCATGAAGTTCGGCAAGATCCAGAGGGCTTACCTCGGTGTTTACTACCGGGAGATCGACGACCAGTTCGCCAAGGAGAAAGGATTCTCCGACCTGCGCGGGATCTATGTCGATGACGTGGTGGAAGGCGGGGCCGCCGACCTGGCCGGAGTCAGGAAAGGCGATGTGATCATGAACATGGACAACATCGCAGTAAACGGCAAGGCTGAACTGATGGAGATGATCGGGCAGAAGAACCCGGGCGACAAAGTGAACCTGATCGTCAACCGGGATGGGAAAGAGGTCATGTTGACACTGACCATGCAGGGTGAAGATTCCAGGCTTATCTCCGAGAAATCGGGCAAGATCACCATACAGGGAGCGACTTTTGAGCCGCTCACGGACAAGGAGAAGAGCCGTCTGAACATTGATTACGGATTCAAAATCACCTCGCTGACCCCCGGTAAACTGAGAAGTGCGGGGATCAGTGCAGGATTTATAGTATTAACCATCGACCGCAAACCCGTCAGGACCCTCTCCGAACTTAGGGAAGCCTTATCCGGCGGACAGGGTGGCGTGCTCCTCGAGGGCGTCTATCCCAACGGGTTGCGGGCGTATTACGGAATAGGCCTATGAGACAATTAAAAATATCAAAGTCGATCACCAATCGCGAAACCGCCTCCCTCGACCGGTACCTCTCCGACATCGCCAAGGAGGAGCTGATCACGGCCGATGAGGAGGTGCTGCTGGCCCAGCGGATCAAACAGGGTGACCAGGATGCGCTGGAGAAGTTGTGCAAAGCCAACCTGCGGTTCGTGGTTTCGGTGGCGAAACAGTATCAGAACCAGGGACTTACACTTCCTGACCTGATCAATGAGGGAAATGTCGGGCTCATCAAGGCTGCCCGGCGTTTCGACGAAACCCGCGGGTTCAAGTTCATTTCGTACGCGGTGTGGTGGATCCGGCAGTCGATCCTTCAGGCGCTGGCCGAACAGTCACGCATTGTCAGGCTGCCGCTCAATCAGGTCGGGACCATGAGCAAGATGTCGAAGGCGAACATAAAACTGGAGCAAAGATTTGAGCGTCCCCCGTCGCTGAAGGAACTCTCGGCCGAGTTGGAGATGCCCGAACACCGGGTGGCAGAGACCATCCGGATCTCGACACGCATGATATCGATGGATGCTCCGATCGACCAGGACGAGGAGGTAAGGCTGGTTGATGTCTTTGTGACCGATGCCCCGGGCACCGATGAGAACCTGATCAGGGAGTCGCTCGCCCGCGAAGTGCAGCGATCGCTGTCCACCCTGGCAGAGAAAGAACGCGATATCATCAACATGTTTTACGGGATCGGTGTGCCGCACAGCTACACACTCGATGAGATCGGATCCGTGTTTGACCTTTCGCGCGAACGGGTTCGCCAGATCAAGGAGAAAGCCTTGCGCCGGCTGAAACACTCTTCCCGGAGCAAGTTGCTGAAATCCTATATGGGATAAGCCTCTGCCAGGTTTATCAACAGGATGTTCATAACCTTCAGGGAAAATTCCACCGGCCGCGGCCCGGTATAAGAATTATTGATATATTTGCCGCCTGTTAATCAATTATCAGTCGTGGTCCGACATAACAAACTGCATGTTGCCTCCGCTTTCAGCCTCATGGCTGTAGCTGTTGCTATCATATGCTTCGGATCGCTGATAAACTTTCACCAATACAAGATCTGGGGAAAACCCCTCATCCCATCTTTCATCGGTTATAAAAGGGATGTCGAGAAATATTCCCGCGCGGTCTCCTTCAGCACACCCACCAACGACGGCCCGGAAAACCCCGGATCGCCTGCCTTCGATGCCGTTGTTCCCGGAATAACGGCGGCGGTTCCTGCCTCCTGCGCAGGTACCTGGTTCTATGTCAGCGAACGCACTTCCCTGCCGTTCACCCTCCGGATCCATTCCTCCGGACTTCGGGGTCCCCCCGTTTGTTAGCCCTTTTATCCTGTAAGGCCTGACGGTAATTATCCGGAACACCGGGTAATCACGATTTTGCATCGTTCCGTCGAAGGATCCTGCGGATGCACGGACCGGTTGCACCGGTCGCGGAAAGGTTTTAAGCTGTTCCGGATCAATCCAATCATCATTAATTCCCTCTTTTTATGAACAAACTGATTACCATTATTCTACTCTCGCTTGTACTCGTTACCTTCTTTTCCTGCAGCAAGGACAATGAAGACCCGCAGGTGAACAATCCTCCCGTGGTCGTTAAGAAAAACGACTCGGTGACCCTGGGCGCCAATTACGCCAACGAAGTGTATTACAGCCTGGCCAGCGGCGTGGTTCAGGTTTCCCCCCGTGCCACATGGGATATCGCTTTCCGCACCATGAAGCGAAGCTCTTCCGTCATCATCAACGACGGTGCGGGAGTTGTACTGTATTCCTATCCCTATTCCGACACCTCGGGTTGGGCCAATGTGATTGATACTTCGGTTGTTTCCGGACTGCGCCCGATGTACAACGATCCGGACAACTGGGAAAACGGCGCCTTTTCGCGTTACGCCAAAGGTCATCCCGACTACGGATGGGGAATCTACAACGATGTGACGCATAACCTGGCAGGCGATTCGATCTTCATTATCAAACTGAGGGATAAAACGTTCCGCAAGTTGTGGATCGTAAAAAAGCTGTCGGCACAGAGCACCTATGTGTTCCGTTACGCCCATCTCGACGGCAGCGATGAACGCACTGTCACCGAAGTCCTCAGCGGACTTGCAGGGACCGACTTTTCGGGCTATTCGCTGTTGACGAACGAACGGGTGGCATTCGAACCGGCTAAAACAACCTGGGATCTCCTTTTTACAAAATATATGTCGGTACAGCAGGATGGCTCGCCCTATCTGGTTACCGGTGTCCTGAGCAACGACAGTGTAAAGTCTAAAAGATTCCGTCCTGTGGCGTTGACCTACAGCGACTATACTCCCGGCACCTGGGACTCGACCCGTTCGTCAGTCGGCTGGGATTGGAAAAAATTCGATATGAACACCTATACCTATAAGATGGTCGATTCGACCGTCTATTTCGTGAAACAGGTGAAAGGCGACGTTTACAAGCTTTACTTCACCGGTTTCAGCGGGACTTCGACAGGGGTGGTCAGGTTTTATATCGAGAAGTGAAATGTCCTCCCGGTTTCATGAAGGACCTTTTTTGTTTCATACAGATCTGATGGGCCGACAACTCCGTGCAGATCGGCTGCGAAGGCGGGCCGGCGGGCCGGACGGAATCCGAATCTTTCCGTTCGCCTCAGGCCTCCTCGCAGCAGTTTTCAGCCTTTTGGCCGTAGCCTCCGGTTACGGCCAAAAGGCTTTTATTAAGGTCGTGGATCAGAAAAGCCGCGAGCCGGTCGCTTTCGCACATGTTTGCTACGAAGGGCTTGTGTCGGGATCGCCGAGGTATTGCCTTTCTTCTATGGATGGCCTGGCCCTGAACGACGTAAAGGAGGTTTCGAAGATCGCGGTCAGCTATATGGGTTATATAACCTATTCGGATACCGTACGGCCGGGACAGTCGCTCGAGGTGGCGCTGAGGCCGAAAGTGCTACACATGGACGAAGTGGTGATCACGGCGCAGTATGTTCCCGAGCGGGCCGACAAATCGGTATATAAGGTGGAAGTGATCAATGCAAGGATGATCGAGCAGAAGGCTGCCACGAACCTGGCGGAGCTGCTGCGTGACCGGGCCTCGATGCAGGTGTCGCAGCAGGGAGTTCTTGGCACCAGTTTGCGGATCCAGGGCCTTTCGGGCGAGAATGTGAAATTTTTGCAGGATGGTGTGCCGATGGTCGGCAGGATGAACGGGAATTTCGACCTGAACCAGGTCAACCTCTTCAATGTGGATCACATCGAGGTGATCGAGGGACCGATGTCGGTCATCTACGGAAGCAATGCGCTTGCCGGGGTGATCAATATCATCACCCGCGAGAACCGGTCATCCCTTCTGAACGTCAGGGCCGACGGGTATGCGGAATCGGTGGGGGTGATCAATGTGGATGCTTCGGCAGCGTTGAGCAGGAGAAAGCATGGCTTCGGCGTCGACGGAGGGAGGAATTTCTTCGGGGGATATTCCCCGGCCGACACCAGCAGGGCAAAGACCTACAAGCCGCGCCGGCAGTATTTTTTCAATGGTTATTATACCTACACCGCGCCTGCAGTGAAGATCAAACTGGCAGGAGAGTTCTTTGACGAATTGCTTCTTGACAAAGGACCTTTGATGCTCCCGTACTATGAAACCGCATTCGATAACCATTTCACCACGAAGCGGTATACCTTTCGCGGCGATGCCGCTTTCAACCTGAGAAAGAATCATTATATCAGCCTGTTGGCCGCCTGGTCGGTGTATGACCGGATACGGGAGACGTGGTATAAAGACCTCACCACGCTGGAGTCGTCGCCCGTGCTGGAATCATGGGCCCGGGATACGACGACCATCACGAGCTTTGTGGCGAGGGGCACATTTGCCAGGAACAAGAACGGCAGCCGGTTCAACTACCAGGCAGGTTTCGATATAAACCGGGAAAGCGGCACCGGCAGCAAGATACTGGACAACCGCCAGGAAACCGACGATTATGCAGCCTTCCTTAGCCTTCGCTGGGACCCCGTCAGGGTGGGGGGACCCCGTCAGGGTGGGGGGACCCCGACAGGGTGGGGGGACCCCGACAGGGTGGTCCTGTCGATCCAGCCGGGAGTGCGGCTCATCCACAATTCCAGGTACCGGGCTCCCGTGGTATATGCGCTCAGCACCCGGTGGAACATCCGACCGCCACTCAACCTGCGGTTCTCCTATTCCCGCGGCTTCCGGGCTCCCTCCATCAAGGAACTGTTCATGGTCTTTGTGGATGCAAACCATCATGTAACGGGCAATTCCGGCCTGAAAGCGGAAAAATCGCACAATGTCAGCCTGAATATCAATTGGACGGGTGAGAAGAACAAGGCAGCCTGGTCGATGGATGCAGGCCTCTTTTATAATTATATTGAAAATGTGATCCTGCTCGCCCCAACTAGCGGGACCCTCGAATATACCTACCAGAACATGAGCCGGTATGTGAGCCTGGGCGGTCATCTCGACGGTTCCTATGCGATCTATCCCGCACTCCGTCTCCAATTCGGCGCCACACAGACCGGGATCACAGGCAGCCCCGACGGCCAGCCCGACTACGGAGACCTGAAGTGGTCCACCGAGTTGACCCTGGGTCCGTCGTACCGGTTTGTGAAACAGGATGTCAGTCTTTCGCTGTTTTATAAATTCACCGGCACCACGCCGCGCCTGGGATACGATGACAACCGGTTGTCATGGGGCTGGATCGATCCTTACCATACCCTGGATCTCACCGGCGGGAAAGGATTCTGGAATAACCGCATCCGACTGACGGCCGGCGTGAAGAACATCCTCAATACAACGACCATTCCTTCGACGGTGACCTCCGGGGCCCACAGCGGTGCCGGCCGTTCGGAAAATGTGGGATGGGGCCGGAGCTATTTTGTGAAGATTTCCTGCCAGTTCAATAAATATAAGTGATGCGCACAGCTGTTCTCTTTCTCATAAGCCTGGTCCTGATGACATCGTGTTTCAAGGAGGATGATGTGGTGGCTCCGCACGCCCGGGGAGAAGTGAAGACCGACACCCTTCCGCTGACTGAAAATTACCGGTACCAGGTGTGGTTCAGTCTCGATTCGGGCCGCATCGCCGGAAGTCAGGTGAAAACCGCCTTCGACCTGGGGTTTGAGTGCAGTCCTTCGGGTACACGGGTGATCCTCAATACAGGTGATTTTATGAAGGTGGCCGACCTGGGCATCGTGCCTTTCGGCAACGGTTATGATACCACCGGCCGTGTGATGAGGTTTGACAGGTCGGACGGTAATCCAGATTCCACCGCATTCGGCGAGTGGTACGCCATCGAGGGACAGGATACGCTTTCGCGTAGCCACGTTTATGCCGTAAGCCGGGGTTTAGATGAGTCGGGTAATACGCTGGGTTTGTTCCAGGTGATCCTTGACAGCCTTGCCGGGGGACGGTACTATTTCCGGTATGCGCCATTGTCGGGAGGGCCGGGGATCAGCGCCATGGTTGCCAAGGACCCGTCCCGGAACTTTGCATGGTTCAGCCTTGCCCTGGGAATCCCGGTGACCGTAGAACCGCCGAAGGAGAGCTATGACCTTGTGTTCGGCCAGTACACGACGATGCTTTATACCGACCTGGGACAGCCTTATCCCTATCTCGTTACAGGCACTATGCTGAACCGCCATACGGTGACCGCTGCGGCCGATACCGTGCATGACTTTCTTTCGATCACCCGCGAAACGGCACTAACGATGACACTTTCGCCGGCACTGGACGGGATCGGGTACGACTGGAAGTTCTACAATTTCACCACCGGGGTCTATTCCATCCGTCCCGGGATCAGCTACATCGTCCGTACCGTTTCAGGGCAATACTATAAGCTGCGTTTTACAGCCTTTTATAATCGAAACGGGCTCAAGGGATACCCGGTCATCGAGTATCAGCGGTTGTAAAGTCGCCCCATTGTCGCACGTCCCGTTTCCGCAATCCAGTGCGATATTACACGACTCACCCGGTTTCCTTTACGGCAAGGCTCACATCCTGGAACATTTACACGGCCGACGGCGTCGCCGGAGCGTTTCTGAAGGAGCCCAATAACGTGCCTTCCTTTCATGCCCTTCTGAAAGTGTTTCGCGATACCAGCCCGCCGACATGAACGCATATCCGGTACGCTGCATTAAAAACCTGCCCTGACGGGGTCAACCGTATTTCAGTGTGACCGATTGTTTTACATCCGGATGAAGGCTCCGGGCCACCGGACAGTTCCTGACGGAGTATTCCAGGATCTTTTTCACCTTGGCTTCGTAATCCCTCGGGAAATGAATCCCGATCACGATCTCTCCGATCTTGCGGGGAGGGTCTTTGGTCATGATCTTGGTGATGGTCAGCCGGGCGCCGTCGATGTCGAATCCGTGGGTCCTGGCCGCGATCCCCATGATGGTGATCATGCAGCTGCCTAATGCAGCAGCCACCAGGTCGGTCGGCGAGAAAAATTCCCCCTTTCCCTGGTTATCGGGCGGTGCGTCGGTGATCAGCGTTTGACCGGATAACAGGTGGGTCGCACGGGTCCTCAACTCGCCGCTGTAAATGGTTTCGATGGTTGCCATGGGTTGTTTTATCCTTTTTTCACAATTCACTCTTCCCTTAAAAATCGCTTTTCACCCTTCACTACTCTCAATCCGTTGCACGATCCCCGTATCACCGTCAACCCTCACCCTTTCGCCGTCGCGGAAAAAGGTGAGAGCCCCTTTGGCTCCCACGATGGCGGGAATCCCGTATTCGCGCGCGACCACGGCGCCGTGGGAGAGGGGACTCCCGATCTCGGTAACAAGGCCTGCCGCAATGCTGAAATAGGGGGTCCAGCCGATGTCGGTGAATGCCGCCGCCATGATCTCGCCTTCACGCAGCCTTTCGGCATCCTCCAGCGAACGGATCAGGCGGATCGGGCCTTCGGCGATTCCCCGGCTTACCGGGGTTCCCATCAGTTCACCTTTTCCGGTGACTACGACCGTATCGTGATCCACCGGCTCAGGCAATCCGAAATTCACTTCGTTAAATGCCAGCCTGGCGGTTTCGGGCAGCAATTCCCGCCGACGAGATGCTTTGGTTTTCCACCGGGGATCCGGGTGACGGATCAGGGAACCCAGCTCTTCGTGAGTCAGGAACCAGACCTGATCGGCATCGTCGAGCCATCCCTCCCCGACGAGGTTCGCACCGAGCGCCCGGTACCCTTTTCGCATGACACTGACCATGCGGATGGATAACCCTTTGGTGATCTCCCGCCGGGCGACAGCCTTTCTTGCGGCAGGGACGATGGCTTTCAGGATCATGCGTTGAACAAAAGGCAGGTGTTGCAGCACTTCGCCTGTCCTTACCGGAGGTAATGCCGCACGGTGGGTCTCGCCCAGTGTGATGCGCTTTTGCAGGGTGGTGATCAGTTGCAGCGGGTTTTCTCCCCAGGTCGTTTCGCGGAGTTCGGATTCACGGACACACCGGTGACCGTGCCGATCAAGGAAGATCCGGAATGCGGTTTCGACCTGTTCCGGCGCACCTTTCTGTAACATATCCAGTGCCCGGGCTGCCGGAGCCGACGTGAATTGGCGGGCAAAATCATCGTACTGCCGGATCAGCATGGCAAACTGTTCAAGCGACCGCACGGCATCGGCGCTTTCGATACCGGGGATGTTGAGCAGCAGGGTGGTGGCGATGTGGTGGTCGCCGGCCCCGGCAGGGCGCTTACCGGCGGTCATGATCCGGATGAATGCGGAATAGAGCGTTCCCGACTGGGCCGACGCCCCGAGATGATACCCAAACCCCTGGCCTAGTTCTTCGCGTCCGCGGCCGAGCGCGGCATGCAGTTGGGTCGTCGGCAGCGAAGTATCGATCGAGAACCGGGCTGAGAGCCTCTTCAGCTCCTCCATGTGCGATGCCGACCGGGTGGTGAACCGGATCTGGCGAATAAAGTTGGTGACCCGGACCGCCAGGGGAGCTTCCGGCCGGGCATCGATGCCGGGAATAACCTTCCCGCTGAGGGCGAACATGACGTCGGAGGCTTTGTTCATCCACACCCTTTTCGGGTAATCCATCATGTGGCTCATGTTGATAAAGAGCCGGTTATAAAACACCTGAATATATCGCATGCCCTTTCGGTCACGGAGCCGGAAAGCGCCTGCCGCATCGGCCAGAATGGTCAGTCCGACGTCGATCGCCTCGGCCGAAACGGATGCTGTGAGCGGAGTCGCCACCCCGGGCATCATTTCGCCGATGTTTCCCAATGTCCAGATACCGTTCTTTCCTTCACTCAATGTGTCCAGTTCATTGTAATGCACTTCGTCAAGCGTGGTGATGGGCCTTACCTGGAGCCAGTGAAGGAGACCTGCCTGATCGATCGCCCATTCGAGATCGACCGGCTTGCCGTAACGCTCTTCCGCCTGGATCGCCCCGTTCAGAAGTTCACGAAGTTCTTCTTCTGAAAGAAGACCCTCCGCCAGGGCTACCGCTTTCTGGATGTCCGATCCGCTGCGGAAGAATTCATAGTGGTGGGCATCCCTGCTCCCTCCGACGAGCGACTCCCCGATTCCGGAAACAGCGTTGACGACCATCCGGTCGCGCCGTCCATTGACGGGATTGGCCGTAAACAGCACCCCGGCAGCCCGCGCATCGACCATGTTCTGCAGTATGACCGACAGCCTCAGGTCGGCCCCCGGGGCAAGTTCCCCGCTGTAGGATGTTACGCGCTCCGACCGTCCGGCTTCGATGCATCGGAAAATCGCCTGGCGGATGTCGTCGTAGGTGCGAAGATCGAGATAGCTTTCAAACTGGCCCGCAAACGACCGGAAATGGCCGTCTTCGGCGGCAGCTGACGACCGCACCGCCTTGGGCCCTTCGCCGAGAAGCCGCAGGTGCTTCTTCAGAAGGTCTTCGTCGAGCGTTTCCGGTGTCGGATGGATCAGTACAAACGTTCCCGGCACCCTGAGACCGATCTCGCGGAGGGATTTCAGCCCCAGGGCCTTGCCTCCGACTTCTTCATTGGTTATTTCGTGTAAAAACCTTATCAATTCTCTTAATCCCTCAATCTCTTAATCCCTCAATCTCTTAATCCCTCAATCCCTCAATCTCTTAATCCCTCAATCACATGCAGGTCCGAATGAAACCCGAATTCCACCATGCCCAGCCCGTTCACCCCGTCGAAGAGGTACCTGCCGATCCCCTCCCTCATCATGTATTTACCGTCATGCAGGTAGGGGAATTCGCCCACCCGCCGGAATTCCATCCGGTGTCTCCGGCCGCTGCGGGTCAGAATCTCGACCTGTCCTGCGTCGGGAAGCAGCTTGGCTTTTGATACGGTCTCCAGGTCGGTGCACTCAACAATGGCATCGGTGGTCCCGTCGGGGTGGGTGATGAAGCCCGCAGTGAGCCTTCCCAGGAACTGCCACTTGATGGTGGTCACGGTCCAGTGGATGCCGGCATCGGATACACCCGTCATCCAGTAATGCCGGTCCCAGGTGAGCCAGTTGCGAGAACCGAAGGAATGGTCCCGCGAACCCATCATATCGAGCCGATGGGGATTGCCGTCCAGTTGCAGTGTTCCCCGGAGCGATCCGGTTTGTTCATAATGCACCTGGTGGGTGTCTTTCATGGCATGAAAGAAATCGCGGGTCCACCGCTCGGCGGCGATGGCATCGGCAATGCTCAGGTGGTCAGAGCTTTTGGCAAAGTCATACACCGGGTGGTCGCCGGTAAATACCAGGTCGGCGACACAGTCGTGCGTCCGGCCCTGACGGTCTTTCACCGGCCCCGAGTAGGTGATCCGCCATATCTTCCCGATCTCCACCGGTTCCCACTTCAGGGCGCCCTGCTGGAAACCATCGCCCTCAGGCCCCGGGGAGGAGGTGAGTCCGAAATATCCCAGGTCCTTCAGGAAGAAGTCGAACCAGTATTCGTTGGGTCTTTTGGGTTCCCGGAACGCCATCCGGGTGATGAAGGCGTTGCCCTCACGGTCACCGCCGTAAAAATAGGAGCTGTCATTGGGCCAGGGCTGGCGCTGGTCGACGTGTTTCTGTTCAAGGTATTCGACCGGGTAGAGGCGGCTTTTGGTCCGTCGGACCATCTGCCGGGCGAGGTAATGTTTCAGCATGTTGAGTTATCAGGGGTGCGAAGGTACAAAATTGCCCTTTGATCATCTGACCTTACTCCCGGATTCCAAGGGCTGCCAGACCTCCTTCTGCGGTTTCTTTGTAGATCCTCGGAAGGTCGTGCCCGGTTTGTTTCATCGCCTGGATCACTCGGTCGAAGCTCACCAGGTGGCGGCCGTCGGACAGCAGGGCGTACATATTGGCGTCGAGCGCCCGGGCGGCACCGAAGGCATTGCGTTCGATGCACGGCACCTGGACCAGGCCGAACAGCGGGTCGCAGGTCAGTCCCAGCGAGTGTTCCATGGCAATGGCAGCCGCGTATTCCACCTGCGATGGGGTGCCGCCGAACATTTGCTCGGCCGCTGCGGCGGCCATGGAACTGGCAGTTCCGATTTCGCCCTGGCAGCCTACTTCGGCGCCTGAGATGGAGGCATTCGACTTGATCAGTGTCCCGATCAGCCCGGCCGTGGCCAGGCCGCGCAGGATCTTTTTCTCGTTGAATTCGTATTGGGTCTTCAGCAGGTAAAGCACGGCCGGGAGGACTCCGCAGGATCCGCACGTCGGTGCGGTGACGATCTTTCCTCCCGCGGCATTCTCTTCGGCTACTGCCAGTGCGAACGCGAAGGTATAGGCCCGGCGCGCAAGGGTGCCCTTGAAGCTGCGGGCTTTGGTATAATAGGACGATGCCTTGCGGGGAAGATTCAATTTTCCCGGCAACACGCCTTCGGCCTCGATGCCCCTTTCCACGGCATCCTGCATGACCTTCCAAACCTCGGAAAGGTGGTCCCAGATGTCAGGGGCTTCATGAATTTCAACGAATTCCCACAGGGTTCTGCCGTGGTCGATGCACCAGGCAATGATCTTGTCCATGGTGTTCAGCCGGTAGATCTTTGCCGAGGGGTCGCGCTTGCCCGAATCGCTGATGTCCCCCCCGCCGAGGCTGTAGGTGATCCATTCGTCGCGGGTGTTCCCCGACTTGTCGAGCGCTTCGAATTTCATCCCGTTCGGATGGCCGGGCAGAAACGTGTCGGGTTCCCATACGATCTCTGCCCCATGCGGGGCCAGGGCATCGGTGACTGCCTGGTCGGTGCGGTGCCCATGGCCGGTCAGAGCCAGGCTGCCATAGAGCGTGACCCGGTACTTTTTGATGCCGGGGTTGCGCGACATGAAAATCGCAGCGGCCTTCCGCGGCCCCATGGTGTGGCTGCTCGAAGGACCGTAACCGATCTTGAAAATTTCCCGGATCGACTCCATTTATCCCATCCGCACGGCCAGATCGGCCAGGCGTTGCGAATAGCCGTATTCGTTGTCGTACCAGGCGATGACCTTCACGAGGGTTCCGCCCAGGACTTTGGTGAGTTCCGCGTCGTAAATGGAGGAATGCGGATTGCCGATGATGTCGCAGCTCACCAGGGGTTCGGTGAGGTACTGAAGGACCCCCTTCATCGGGCCCTCGGCTGCGGCTTTCATGGCGGCATGGATATCATCCTTGGTCACTTCGCGGCCCAGCTCGCAGGTCAGATCGACGAGCGAACCATCGGGGGTCGGCACGCGAACGGCAAAACCGTCCATCTTACCCTCCAGTTCGGGGATGACCAGGCCGATCGCCTTGGCAGCCCCGGTTTTGGTGGGAATGATGGAGACGGCAGCGGCGCGGGCCCGGCGAAGGTCCTTATGCGGGGCGTCGAGGATGATCTGGTCGTTGGTATAGCTGTGAATGGTGTTCATAAGGCCCTTTTTCACACCGAAACTGTCGTTCAGAACCTTCGCGATGGGCGCAAGGCAGTTGGTGGTGCAGGATGCGTTCGACACCAGCTTCATTTCGGGCGTCAGCGTGTGATCGTTCACACCCAGCACGATGGTGGCATCCACATCGTCTTTGTTATCGGAAGGTACCGAGAGAAGGACTTTTTTTGCGCCGGCGGCCAGGTGTTTGCTCATCTTTTCGCGGGTACGGAAGATGCCGGTGCACTCGATCACCAGTTCAACACCCAGGGCGGCCCAGGGGAGGTTGGCCGGATCTTTCTCGGCCATCACCTTCATCTTTTTCCCGTTGATGACCAGGCTGTCGCCCTCGGCAACCACATCACCGTTGAACTTTCCATGAACGGAGTCGTATTTAAAAAGATGTGCCAGCGTCCTGGCATCGGTAAGATCGTTGATGGCGACGACATCCACGTTGGATTTGGTCAGGAGAGCGCGGTAGGTGAGCCGGCCGATGCGGCCGAACCCGTTGATTCCAATCTTAAGTGTTCCCATAATTATCGATGATTTTGAATGGTTTTTTGATACGGAAAATCGGAGTGCAAAATTAGGAATAATCCTGCATAGAAAATAGTTAAGGACAAAATTTATACGGGTTCCGGCGGCACAGAGAATCGGTTCACGATCGCGATGTCAACATCGGCTGGTTAGCAACAAATCGTAAATCGTAAATCGTAAGTCGTAAATTTCATTTATTTTTGCCCTGCTTCAGCGATCCATTTTTCCGACATCATGGCAGACACAAAATTCATCTTCGTTACCGGCGGAGTGACTTCTTCATTGGGCAAGGGGATCATTTCATCGTCGATCGCCAAACTCCTGGTAGCCAGGGGATTTTCAGTTACCATCCAGAAACTCGACCCGTACATCAACATCGATCCAGGCACGCTCAACCCCTATGAGCACGGCGAATGTTTCGTGACCGAGGACGGAGCGGAGACCGACCTCGACCTGGGACATTATGAACGCTTTTCCAATGTCCCGACATCCCAGGCCAACAATGTCACCACCGGAGTGATCTACCAGTCGGTGATCACCAAGGAGCGCCAGGGTGAGTACCTGGGCGAAACGGTCCAGGTGATCCCGCATATCACGGATGAGATCAAGTACCGGATCAAACTGCTGGCCAAGCGGGGCGACTACGATTTCCTGATCACCGAGATCGGGGGAACGGTCGGCGACATCGAGTCGCTGCCCTTCATCGAAGCAGTACGTCAGCTTCGCTGGGAGCTGGGTGCGAATTGTGTCGTCGTCCACCTTACTCTTGTGCCCTACCTGGCAGCCGCCGGCGAGCTGAAGACCAAGCCTACCCAGCATTCGGTTAAAACCCTGCTCGAATCGGGGGTGCAGCCCGACATCATCGTGTGCCGCACCGAGAAACACCTCAGCGAAGGAATCCGCAACAAGATCGCCCTTTTCTGCAACGTCAGCCCTTCGTCGGTGGTCGAATGCATCGACGCCGAATCGATCTACGACGTACCCGTCCTGATGCGAAAAGAAAACCTCGACCTCGAGATCCTTCGGAAAACAGGCGTGTCGTGCGACCGGGAACCGGATCTGACCGACTGGCAAAAATTCCTCGATGCGCTGAAACATCCCGAAGGAGAGGTGAAGATCGGGTTGGTGGGCAAATATGTCGAACTGAAGGATGCCTACAAATCGATCAACGAATCGTTCATCCATGCAGGGACCTCCAACAGGGTACGGGTGAAGGTACAGACATTCCATTCCGAATTCATCAACGAATCGAACGTGGAGGAAAAACTGGCCGGGATGAACGGCATCCTGGTGGCGCCGGGATTCGGCGAACGGGGGATCGAGGGAAAGATCACCGCCATCCGGTACGCCCGGGAGAAGAAGATTCCCTTTTTCGGGATCTGCCTGGGCATGCAGTGCGCGGTGATCGAATTCGGACGGAACGTGCTCGGACTCACCGGCGCCCATTCCACCGAATTCAGCAAAACCACCCCGCATCCCGTCATCGACATGATGGAGATGCAGAAAAAGATCGCAGGGCTGGGAGGAACCATGCGGCTGGGGGCTTATCCGTGCAAACTGACCCGGGGATCGAAGGTGTTCGGCGTGTACGGACTGGAGAACATCAGTGAACGGCACCGGCATCGCTTTGAATTCAACAACGAATACATGGAGATGTATTCAGAGGCCGGAATGAAGCCGACCGGGTTCAATCAGAAGGACTACCTGGTCGAGATCATCGAGCTGGATGACCATCCCTGGTTCGTGGGAGTGCAGTTCCACCCTGAATACAAAAGCACTGTCGCCCGACCCCATCCGCTGTTTGTCAGCTTCGTAAGGGCCGCTAAAGAGCACGCCGCAGGGTAAGAACATTTTTGTACCTTTGCACCCGTTTTTCCACCCAAACGTATGAATAAAAATACCATTATCGGTCTGGTCCTGATTTTCGGCATGTTCATCGGGTACAGCTACCTGATGACGCCCTCGAAAGAGCAGATGACCAAAATGAAAAGGAGAGCCGATTCCACCTACGTGGCCAACCAGGCCAAACGGCTGGCCGATATCCGGGCCATTGCCCGGGAAAGGGCCATCGCAGTCGCCCGGGAAAAAGAAAAAGTACTGGCCTCGGGGCAACAACCCGACTCGCTGACCGTGCTGCGGCTTACCCTGAAAGATGAACTGGGACCTTTCGCGAATGCGGCGGTGGGCAGGGATACTTCGTATGTTATTGAAAACGATGTGTTCAGGATCAGTATATCCGCGCTCGGGGGCAAGATCTCCGGAGTCAACCTGAAACACTACCTGACCTGGGATAAAAAGCCCCTGGAACTGGTGACCAGGGACTCGCTTCATTATGGCTTTTCCTTCTTTTCAAACAACCGGGTCATCAATACCAACAAACTCCTCTTCCAGCCTTTCTGGCCCGATAAAATCCACCAGGGGAAACCGGTGGTGGTATCGGGCACCGACTCGGCCCGCTTCGGCATGCGGCTTTTCGTGGCAGCCAGCGACACCTCCTTTGACCCGACGAGGTATATCGAATACATCTACACCATCCGGGGGGGAGAGTACATGCTCGGGTACTCCGTGAAATTCGTGAACATGGCCGGGGTGGTCGATGCTTCGAATAAATTCCTTGTGCTGAACTGGGGCAGCAACCTCAACCGGCAGGAGCGGAGCCTGAACATGGAACGGATGAGCACGGGGCTCTATTACAAGATCGCAGACGACAAGGTGGACAATCTCTCTGAATCAAAAGATGAAGAAAAGACCTTGAAGAACGAACGGCTCAAATGGGTCTCATGGAAGCAACAGTTCTTTACGAGCACCCTGATCGCCGGCGACTTTTTCAGTGACCCGCGGCTGCGCGTATCTACACTGCCGGTCGGAGGGAAGTACCTGAAAAGCATGTCGGCCGAAATGGGAATCCCTTACCAGGCTGCCGAGAACAAAGAGATCTCCCTCTCGATGTATTACGGCCCGAACAAGTATTACGGACTGCGAAAGTACCACCTGGACCTCGAGAAGCAGATCCCCCTCGGGTGGGGGTTTTTCCTGATGGCCTGGATCAACCAGTATGCGGTGATCCCCGTCTTCACCTTCTTCGGGAACTTTGGCTGGAATTATGGGATCATCATCCTGATCCTCACCATTCTGCTCAAGATCGTCCTCTTCCCGATCGCCTTCAAGACCTACAAGTCGTCGGCCAAGATGCGCGTGCTCAAACCCGAGATTGACGAGCTGAATAAAAAATATCCCAAGAAAGAGGATGCCATGAAAAAGCAGTCGGCCACCATGGAACTGTACAAAAAGGCCGGCGTCAACCCGATGGCAGGGTGCATCCCCCTGCTGCTGCAGATGCCCATCCTCATCGCCATGTTCCGGTTCTTTCCCTCTTCCATCGAACTCCGGCAACAGGCCTTCCTCTGGGCCAATGACCTCTCTTCGTTCGATGATATTTACACCTTCCCCGGGGGCTTCAGCATCCCCTACTACGGTGACCATATCAGTTTGTTCGCCCTGCTCATGACCATCTCGAGTGTGATCTACACCAAGATCAACGACCAGATGATGGGATCGCAACAGACCCAGATGCCCGGCATGAAGACCATGATGTACCTGATGCCTATCATGTTCCTCTTCTGGTTCAACGACTACTCGTCGGGTCTGAGTTATTATTACCTGCTTGCCAACCTGCTTACGTTTGCACAGATTTACATCATCCGTGCCACCATCGACGAGAAAAAACTGCATGCGCAGATCGAAGCCAATAAAAAGAAACCTGTGAAGAAATCCGGCTTCCAGAAACGGCTGGAAGATATGGCAAAACAGCGGGGATACCCCGTGAAGAAGTGAGTCGTGAGTGGTGAGTCATGGATCCACCCAGTTAGGGGAGTGGGAAGCCGCAGGCGGGGGTGGGGTGAAGGTTAGTATGTTTCTTCGAGGTACCGCTGGAAAAGATCCAACCCCTCCTTTTTTCTATCATCCAGTTCATAGGAGATGCAGTTCTCGAGATAGTCGATGCATTCGCCATCCGGGCATGGGAGCCGATCGCGGAAATATTCGACGCTCTCTTTTTTGCGGGCTATGCCCCAGGCAAGGGCCCTGTTGAGCGGGTCGCGGACTTCGGCGGGGAGTGGTCTTCGCGATGCCCATACCGCAAACACCATCGGCAGACCGGTGAAAAGATACCACTCTTCCGCCAGGTCGTAAACGTATCGATAGTGCTTGCGTAGCGCGAAGGTCTTGTCGCCGATGGCCACCACCGTTTCCGGCAGATCCGCGTCATGCAACTCCCCGGGAAGTTCTACCCAGCCGGGAGTGATCTTCCATTGCTCCCGGGCCAGCACACGCACCAACTGCACCGAGGTTCGCGAATCAAGGTCGAGATGCACCGCACGGACCTGCCGGAGCGGAACTTTCGACAACATCAGAACCGTTCTGACCCTGCCTGTCGCCCCGATGCAGTAATCAGCAGCCAGATGGTATCCCGATATCCCGGGAAGAGCCCCGGCGGGAACCAGCGCGACATCAACCCTGCCTTCTTTCAGGTCATCGGCGCACTTCGAAGGCACCTTCAGATGCAATAAATGGCCGGGCAACAACCCGGATTCCTTCAGCCCGTAGACGAAAGGAAAAGTGTTCAGGTATGAAACGGCGGATATTCGGAATGGATCCATAATGAAAAGCCGGGTCAAAATTACGGCATTTTGGTTCGTGTAGGTTCAGAAAGTCAAAAACCGTAAATTTGCAATGACATTCAACAAACTGCATTGAAAAGAATCGCTCTGTACCTTCTGCTTCCGGTTCTGCTGTTCAATTCAGCCGGGTATTACCTGATGTTTGAGTGGAGGCGGGAGCAGATCCGCGAGGAGATGAGCACAGCCCTCCTCAACCGGGTTGGGAAGCAAGTGGTGCTGACCATTCCTGACAATGCCAGCCCGGGTGATTTCAGGCGCATCCACAGCCGCGAATTCTTTTACAAAGGCAGTTTATACGATATCATCAGCGAATCCCGTGCCGGGAATGCGACCGTTTTTATATGTGTGCATGATAAGAAAGAGAGCCGGCTTCTGGCCTATTTAGAGCAGGCCAGCAGGGAAAAGAAGGACCTGACCCTGGTGCACGGGCCTCTGCTTTTTTTCAATCCCCTGTCGCGGTTGGACCTTACCCCCGACCGTCCGCTGGAGTCGCTGATGATCTGCAGGCCGGTCGGCCTTGTTACCACCATTCTGACCGTTTGGAGCCCTCCGCCGGAAATAGTTTGACGGAGGGAATACCGGCATCTCCATGCTTTCTTTCATTCCGACACCGACTTCCTGGCGGCTTGCACCGGCAGGAAGGGGTTCATATTTAACAGACTGCGGCGGAACTTTGTTTCCCGGGTGAAAGCGGGTCCTTCCGTTGCGACATTTTTCAACCAATCGATCATTCATACTCAACCGAACTATGAAAAATATCTTTGTATCTCTTTTACTAATACTGACAATCAGTCTGGTGGGCCAGGCTCAACAGGTCAAAGTGCTGGATAAGTCTGATCTTCAACCGATCGGTGATGTTAGCATATCCAATCAGGGTCATGTCCACATGGTGGTGACCGACCGGATGGGTACAGCGGACCTTTCGGCATTTGCTGCCGGGGATTCGCTGACATTCATGCATGTTGCCTACCAGCCTTACCGGTTGTTAAAATCGCAGTTGCCGGCCAATGGCAGGGTGTACCTGACCGACCACGTGATCAAGCTCGATGAATTCGTGATCACCGGCAACCGTACCGAGGAGAAAAAATCGGAATTGCCTTACAGGATCGAAGTGATCCAGGCCAAGGAGATCGCATTCGGCAACCCGCAGAATGCGGCGATCATGCTGGAACAGTCGGGCGATGTCTTTGTGCAGACCAGCCAGATGGGGGGAGGAAGCCCGGTACTGAGGGGTTTTGAAGCCAACAAGGTGCTTCTGGTCATCGACGGAGTGCGCATGAACAATGCCACTTACAGGGCAGGTCATCTGCAAAGCGCCATTACGGTCGATCCGTTCGGGATGGCCTCAACGGAAGTGCTTTACGGCCCCGGCTCGACCATCTACGGCAGTGACGCCCTCGGCGGGGTGATCAATTTTATCACCCGCGATCCCCAGCTTTCATCGACGGGAAAGACCGTGGTCCGGGGCCAGGCCATGCTTCGCTATTCCTCCGCCAACACTGAGAAAACGGGCGGTGTCAACATCAACCTGGGATGGAAGAAGCTGGCCGTCCTGTTCAACTTCTCCTACAGCGATTTCGACGATCTCCGTGCCGGGAAGTTACATAACCCGGCTTATGGGGATTTTGGGAAACGCCTGCTGTATGCCGCCCGGATCGACGGCAAGGATGTGACAGCGGCCAATGACAAATGGTGGATACAGAAAGGGTCGGCCTATTTACAGCATAACCTGATGGGAAAGGTGCTCTTTCAGCCCGGGAAGCACAGCCGGTACATCCTCAATGTGCAATATTCCAATTCGGGTGATATTCCGCGGTACGACCGGTTGACCGAGATGAAAAACGACAGTACGATGAAGTTCGCCGAATGGTATTACGGACCCCAGACCCGTCTCTTTGCCGCACTGAAAGCCGACTATGAGCTGAACGGGGTGATCTTCGACAAGGCCACTGTGACCGCGGCATACCAGAACCTGCATGAGGACCGTATCAACCGGGATTTCGGCAGTTCGAAGAAGAAATACAACCTCGAAACGGTGGACGTAATCTCGCTGAACGCCGACTTTCTGAAAAAACTGGCCCAGCGCGACAACCTGCGGTACGGGTTTGAGGTCAATTACAACGATGTGACTTCCGAAGCGTACAATGAGAATATAAAAACCGGATCGGTGACCTATGACCGCGCAACGCGGTTTCCCGACAAGAAAGCCGGTATGCTGATGTTGTCGGCGTATCTCTCCAACAACTGGAAGATCAATGATTATTTCGCCTTTTCACAGGGTGTTCGCTTTAACTATGTCCGTCTTGATGCCGCCTATACCGATACCATGGTAAAGATCATGGCGATCCCCTTCAACCCGGAGATCACGCAGAAGCATGCTTCGGTGAACGGCTATCTGGGACTGGTGGCAACACCGGGGCATGACTGGAAAATATCGCTGGTCGGATCCACGGGCTTCCGTGCCCCGAACATCGACGACCTGACCAAACTCAACGTGGTGGATGCCCAAACCGTCGTCGTCCCGAATCCTGGCCTGAAACCGGAGTACGCTTACAATACCGAGCTTACTGTCGCCAAGACTTTGATGGACAAGGTCCGTGTGGAAGCTACCGGGTTCATCAACCTGCTGGAAAACGCACACGTGATAAGGCCCCTGGCCTATAATGGCCAGGATTCCATCGTGATCGACGACGAAAAGTACCAGGCACTGGCACCGGTCAACACGGGCGAGGCCCTGATCTTCGGGTTCCAGGGAAGCCTGCTCGCCCAGGTCACCCGGAGTTTCTCCATCATGAGCAACCTTACCTATACATACGGCAACGATCAGACCGACGGGATCCCCCTCGATCACATCCCTCCGGTGTACGGGAAGACCTCGTTCAGGCTGGAAATGAAAAAGTTCAAAGGCGACTTTTACGTGATGTACAACGGCTGGAAACGGTTCAGCCAGTATAGCACCAGCGGGGAGGATAACGAGAACTACGCCCTCGTTGATGCCAACGGAACCATCCAGGGCATGCCAGCCTGGTACACGCTGAATATCAAGCTAAGCTACCAGATCGAGCGGCACGTCAACCTCGAAGTCGGGGTGGAAAACATACTGGATGAACACTACCGGAAATTTGCCTCAGGCATCAGTGCTCCCGGGCGGAACATCATCGTTGCGCTGCGGGCAAACCTTTAACAACTGTTCGTGGATGGCAAGCACCTGGGGAAGTACCGCCCGGGTGCCGTCGTTCACGATCACAAAATCGGCCCGCCGGCATTTCTCCGCATCCTCCATCTGATGGCGCATCCGGCGGAGCACCTCGCGGCCATCGACCCCGTCTCGTTTTACCACGCGGTCGATGGCCGTTTCCCTGGGGCAGGAAACGGTGATCACCCGGTCGAATTCGCTGTAAGACCCGCTCTCAAAGAGTATGGCTGCTTCCTGGATCACATATGGGGCCTCCGTCGGGATTTGCAGCCAGATGCGAAAATCCTGCCTGACTTTCGGGTGCAGGATGGAAGTCAGGGCGTTTAACGCCGCATCATTGCCAAAAACGACCGATGCAAGCGCTTTCCGGTCGATCTGTTCCCCGGCAAGGATTCCGGGACCGAACAGGCCTGTAAGTTCATGCACTGTGGCAGGATCGTTGAGAAATTTCTTCGACTCGTCGTCGGCCCGGTAAACCGGGATACCCAGTACCGAAAACATCTTTGCCACAGTGCTTTTTCCACTGCCGATATTCCCGGTAAGGCCGATCTTCAACGGTGATTTCACCGGGATTTTCTGAATTGGCGTTCAAATTCGAAAAAGAGCGTGTCGGGAGAAACGACATAGATATCCGATGGAAAATCGGATGACGCGACGATCTCTTTGCCAATACGGTTGGCCGGCAGGTATCCGTATGCATGGTCGCCGAGGTAACGGATCCGGATGTTGCGGAGGCTTACGTCGAACGCGCGTTCATGCCTGACCAGGAACTTTTCCGAGAAAAGTTCGAACCCCTGCAGCCGGATGCGCAGCGTAAGGACGGAGTCGGAACAGGCCGACATTTTCAGATGCGAAGGCACCTGGCTGTAGTTCAGCCGGTATTCGACCGAATAGTAGTAGTCTTTAGACAGCCTTACCAGGCCCCAGAAAAACACAGAGAGAAAAAGGCAGACCAGAAATACCGGAAGTTGGTTCCTGAACCTTTCGCTGCGGCGCTGCCGGGCATTTCCTAAAAATTCGATGAAATCGGATTTCACCGCTACGGGGATAACCGGTTATTTGGCCTGTTCGATCGTCTGGCTATTGTCCATGGCGATGGCCGATTTCTCGACGCGAAGCCGCACCTCGTTATCCACCTCTACGGTGACGGTGCTCTCCTGGATCTCAACGATTCTGCCATGAATACCGCCGATGGTGATGATCTTCTGGCCTTTTTGCAGGGTCTCCTTGAATTTTTTCTGGTCCTTCTGCCGCTTCATCTGCGGACGGATCATGAAGAAATAGAAAACCACGACAATGCCGAGGATAAAAATAATGTTCAGGTAGCCCGACTGACCGGATGAGGTCGCCTGTGCCAGAATGATGGAAAGTTCGTGTGTCATCTCTTTTACCGTTATTGATTATTTCTGAATTTCTTTTCTCTTCCCAGCCATTTCGCAATTTCGCTATTTCGCCATCTGCCTGCCTTCCGGTCACAGGAACCAGCAGTTTCACTCCGACGCAGGGTTGACCACCTGGGCTTTGATCCGCAGAAGCGTGGTGTTGGGTTGGGTGTTGGAAGCCACGAGGACGGTTTTTGACTGGAATCCCTTTCTCCCGTTGCTGTTGAATGCCACCTTAATCTCGCCTTTCCCTCCCGGACGGATGGGAGTTTTGGGATAGGAGGGGACGGTGCATCCGCACGAGGAGGTCACTTCGGCCAGGATCAGGTCTGACTTTCCTGTGTTGGTGAACGGGAAGGCCACGTTGACTGTTTCCCCTTCGAGGATCTTTCCGAAATCGTGTTCAGTTTCTTCAAAGGTGATCACCGGAAGGGTGTTGCCGGAATCTCCTCCCGCCGTGTTGGGGTTGGTGACTACGTCGGCAGGAATGGGCGCTTCCGAATTCCCCGAGCCCGGTTGGCACCCCGAGAGAGTCAGGGCAAGTAAGAACGACAGGGCCAGGACATTCATCACACGCTTCATGGTATCACCGGTTTTGGAGGTGCAAAGGTACTAAAAATATTCATACATTTACCGCGATGCGGGTCTACCTGATCGGATACATGGCGTCGGGAAAATCGAACCTGGGCAGGGAACTGGCCGGTGTGCTGGGGTTTGAATTTGTGGACCTCGACGTGCATTTTGAGTCGCGTTTCCGCATCAGCGTCTCCGATTTCTTTGATAAATATGACGAGACCGCGTTCCGCAAGATTGAACGGGATCTGCTTCTCGAGACCGTTTCGATGGAAGACACGGTGATATCGACCGGCGGGGGCACGCCCTGCTTTTACGACAACATGGAGGTGATCCGGCGCTCGGGGATATCCCTTTACCTTCGCTGGGACCCCGGCGACCTTGCTGAACGGCTCATCCGGGTGAAGCGGCGGCGACCCCTGCTGCGCGATGTTGCGGACGATTCGCTCGAAAGCCGGATCCGGTCTGATCTCCGGCACCGGGAATACTTTTACAGGCAGGCCGACTGCGTAATGGAAGGCAGGGAGGCCACGGCCTCGGAACTTGCCGCCGTGATCAGAAACGGAATACCGGTCAGGGATCCCTGAGGATGAGCGTAGCAATGTTTTCCACGTGGTGGGTGTGCGGGAACATATCGACCGGACGGCTTCCGGTAAGGATATACCGGCTGCTTAGCCATCCGATGTCGCGCGCCTGGGTGGCCGGGTTGCAACTCACATAAACGATCCGTTCCGGCGCCGTTTCCAGGATGGTCTTTACCACCTTCTCATGCATCCCGTTGCGGGGCGGGTCGGTGATCAGTACATCCGGATGGCCGTGGTCGCGGATAAAGTCGGGAGTCAGCACCTTTTCCGCTTCGCCCGGATAAAAACGGATGTTCTCAAAACCGTTGATGCAAGCGTTGACCCGGGCGTCTTCCACAGCCTGTGGAACCGATTCGATCCCGATCACACGGCCCGCCATCGGAGCCACGTAGCAGGCAATGGTACCGGTGCCGGTATACAGGTCATACACCGTTTCATGTCCGCTGAAAGCCGCCTGTTCCGCCGCTATGCGGTAAAGGTTGACCGCCTGCCGGGAGTTGGTCTGGAAAAACGAAAGCGGACCGATCCGGAATTCAATCTCCTTCCCTCCGGGGAGAAAGCACGGCATCCTTTCGGTCAGGTACGCATCGCCCTTATGCAGTTTGAAATCAAGGTCGTACAGTGAATCGTTCTGTTTGGTGTTGATGACATAGTACAGGCTGGTGATCTCCGGGAAAGAGGCCGCCAGGTGATCCAGCATTTCATAAAGTGCCGGTGTATCCTGCCTGACTACCAGGATGACCATCAGTCCACCCGCTTCCGTGTTCCGGAGGATCAGGTTCCTCAGAAATCCCTTCCAGGTCCGGACGTCGTAAAACTCCAACCCTTTTTCAATCGCGTACCGGCGGGCCTCGTTCCGGATGGCGTTGGCCGGTTCCTTCATGTGAAAGCACTCGTCGATATCGACCACCTTGTCGAAGAACTGTGGCACGTGGAATCCTACCGCACGGGTATCCGCCCGGCTGTCGCCTTCACGGCGGTCCCCGTCAGTCAGCCACCGGTGGACCGAGAAGGTGAAATCGAGCTTGTTCCTGTAGTACCTTGTGTCGGCGGAAGGCAGGATCGGGTGAACGACCGGGTCGGTCAGTTTCCCGATGCGGACAAGGCTGTCGGTGACCTGCTTCTGCTTGTAATGGAGCTGCTCCTCGTATTTCATCCCCTGCCAGCGGCATCCGCCACAAAGGCCGAAATGACGGCAGTGGGGCTCCGTTCGTTTTTCCGAGTACCTGTGAAAACGAACGGCTTTACCTTCCAGGTAACGCTTTTTCTTCCGCGTGACCTGCACATCGACAATGTCGCCGGGAACGACAAAGGGAACGAAGACGATCTTTTCGCCGATCCGGCCAACTGCCATGCCTTCCGCACCGGCATCAATGATTTCAACTTGTTCGAAGATCATGAAGGTAAATTAACCGGCAAAATCAGGACTGCCGGGATGGCGAAATGTTGCAATATCGCAATAATAATAGATCGTAAATCGTAATTTCTACTGCTCATTCCTTGCCTGAAAGTGCTTTGAGTCGCCCCACTCCCCGTAGCCGATCTCGCATCCGGCCATGCGGATCCGTGCCTCCAGGCAACTGGCGCACTCTGCAGCTTCCTCGTCGAGGCAGGGTTTGTTCTCGTAAAGCAGGTAATCTTCCCGGTATTTCACCGGGGTAAGGTTGGGCATGATTACGTTTGCACCGACCATCAGGGCCTTCTCCCGCCCCTGGGGGTCGATGGTCTGCATGGCGGTTGTGGCCGCAATATTGATGTCGGTCATCCGGATCCTCAACAGGGCCACCATCTTCAATGCCAGGTCAAACCTTTCCGCCAGTGGCAGCAACTGGTCCCTGTATTTGAATAGCGGTGTGCCGGCATGTTCAATGTATGGCCCCATGCCGACCATGTCAACATCGAAGTCACGGAAGAAAAGCAGGTCGTCGGCCAGGTCTTCTGTCGTCTGGAAGGGGAGTCCGATCATCACCCCGGTGCCAACCTGGTATCCGAGGTTGCGCAGATTGGTCAGCGCATCGATGCGGTGGTGATAGGCATGAATGGGGCTGGACGGATGAAGCTTCCGGTAGAGTTCGGGGTTCGACACCTCGATGCGGAGAAGGTACCGGTGGGCACCCGCGTCGAACCAGCGGCGGTAAGTTTCGGTCGTTTGTTCGCCCAGCGAAAGGGTGACATGCAGGGTGCCGCCTGTCTGCCGGTGGATCTCCTTCAGAAGCGACTCGATCTTCGAGGAAAAGGCTTTCGACGATTGTTCCCCCGATTGGATCACAATGGAGGCATACCGGTTTTCCCGGGCAAAAAGCACGGCCTCCATCACTTCGGCATCGGTCATCCGATACCGCAAATATTGTTTGTTCCCGGCACGGATGCCGCAGTAATAGCAATTCTTCCGGCAACGGTTCGAGTATTCGATCAGACCCCTGAAATAGACCTTGTTACCCACATGGGTCGCCTTGACCTCTTTTGCCTTCTCAAAAAGCTTCAGCCGGTCAGGTCCCTGGCTTTGCAACAAGCGCACCAGTTCCCCCTTTTCGAACCGTCCCCTGGCCAGTATTTCTTCTACGGAAAACACCCTGAATGATTAACGATTTAAGATTAAAGATTAACGATTTATGATGGAAAGGCGACCACTCACGACTCACCACTCACGACTCACTACACGTTGAACCTGATATGCAGAATATCACCGTCACCCACCACGTAATTCTTTCCTTCGATCATCAGTTTGCCATGTTCCTTGCAGGCGTGCTCCGATCCGAAGCGCATGAAATCGTCGTATTTCATCACTTCGGCGCGGATGAAGCCCCGTTCCAGGTCGCTGTGGATCACGCCGGCAGCCTCGGGCGCCGTCATGCCCCTGCGGATGGTCCATGCCCGTACCTCTTTCGGGCCCGCGGTGAAGAAGCACTGCAGATCGAGCAGGTGGAAAGCTGCGCGGACCAGCCGGTTGACGCCCGGCTCGGAAAGCCCGGCATCGGCCAGGAAGGCCTGGCGGTCCTCTTCGGTGTCCAGTTCGGCGATATCCGATTCGAGCCGGGCGGCGATCACCAGCACCTCCGCCTTTTCCCCGCCCAGGGAGGCGGCAAAGGCCGCAGCATGCGCGTTGCCGTTCACGGCCGAAGCATCGTCCACGTTGCACACATACATGACCGGCTTGTCGCTGAGCAGGAACAGGTCGTCGAGGTGACGACGTTCTTCTGCGGACAGGGGTGCTGTCCGGGCAGACTGAAACGATTCCAGATGGGCTTTGACTTTCTGCAGGATATCCAGGCCGTGCCTCGCATCTTTTTCTCCGGCCCGGATCAGTTTCTCCATTCTGACGATTTTCTTGTCGATCGATTCAATGTCCTTGATCTGGAGTTCCAGGTCAACGATCTCCCGGTCGCGTACGGGGTTGACCGAGCCTTCGGGATGAGGCAGCTGCGGATCGTCGAAACATCGCACGACATGGATGAGCGCATCGACATTCCGGATGTCGGCAAGGAATTTATTCCCTTCCGACTGGGTACCCCCTTTGCTCAGCCCGGGAATATCCACCATATCCATCGTTGTCGGGACTACTTTTGCTGAATGGATGATGTGGTCGATCGCCTGCAGGCGGGCGTCGGGCACATTCATGACTCCCAGGTTGGACTTATTCCCTGCAAAAGCGGCGGCATGGGTCTCGGCCCGGTTGCCGGAAATGCAGTTGAACAGGGTGGTCTTGCCCGACCCGGTAAGGCCGATGATTCCGCAACGTAATGGCATAACGGTAAAGTTTGAGGTGCGAAATTACGAAAAATGGTGATCCTGTGGAATCACACATGCCTACTCAAACCTTCCGGATGTTGTGGTCTGTTGTACTGATGGTTGCGGCGATTGGCACGGACCCAGCGTCGCCCTGAAGCGGTTGAACCGTTTGGCGTTGAATCCCTGCGTCAGTTTTATATAGTTTCCGGCTTTGTAAGTCACATCCGTTCCGAGACCGCCGGTGATGATCCGTGACGAAAAGATACCTACGCTTGCATCGTAATACTGGTACCCGGTATAGCTGGGATTCCCGGGATCGTTGGCAAAGGTCAGCACCTGGTAGTCCGGACAGGCTGAGAACCGTGGCGAAGACCATAATCCACGTCCGAATGTGCCGGCCCTGATCAGGCCTGCGGTTGTATTGATCTCAAGGTCGCGGACCCCGGTGGCAGGCAGGCCGTTCATAAAGGGTATCCAGTCGCCCATCACACTGTTGCGGTAAAAGACTCCGATATCGGTGCCAATGTAGGTTGAGTTGGGAGGCGTGCCGGGTCCTCCGTCGAACACGATGCAGACCACGGCGACATTGGGGAGCGTACCGCTGATGTTGCTCCAGGTTGTCCCACCGGTTTCAGAATAAAAGACCTTGTAACCGGGGGTAAAACCCGCGATGGTGACGAATACATGCATGGAATTGGCAGGATCGACGGCAATGCCGGTGATGTTCTCGGGTGGAAGCCCGCTGCGGATGTCCACCCACGACTGACCGTCATTGTCAGTCCGGTATAAAGTATGTGTATTGTAGGGATAATCCTGCGCTGCATAGATCCTGGCAGGGTTGTCGGTGCCAATGGCCAGGGCGCTGGCTCCGCCGACGCCGAGATTGACCCAATCGAAAAGACCTCCGAAGACATTTTTAAATACCCCGTTATTGTACCCGGCATAAAGAATGGTCGGGGATAAAGGACTCTTGATGAGCGGCGATAACCATCCTCCTTCGGCTCCCTGCGGAGTGACAATTAACAACGACCATCCATAGGAATTATCAGAACGGACTATCTGGCCGACAACATCGGCATAGGTATAGAAGATCACATCGGGATTTTCTTGCGCGATCACACAATCGAACCCATCCCCGCCGTACATATACAATACCGAGCTTCCGCCGGTCCACAGGTTGGTGCCGTTATCCTGAGTGCCTCCCAGGATCATGGTTGGATTTGACTCAATCCCCGCGATCCTGTAAAACTGCATGATCGAGAGTCCCTCGCTGATATCGGTCCAGTTGCTGCCAAAGTCGGCGGTGACGAACAACCCTCCGTCGCTGGCGCAGTACAGCTTGTTGTTCAGCGGGTTGATGGCCAGGTCATGGATGTCGGCGTGGGTGTAATGGGCGCCGCCCACATTGTTCCACATCGATGTATTTTCCCAGTAAGAAAGGTATCCCTGAACAAGGTTTCTCCATGTATTGATGCCGCCGGTCATAATATGGCTGGCATCGGTCCTGGAAACCGCCAGGGCATGATCATAGCCCGACTGATGCCGGTCGTCACTGCCGTTACTGCTGTAACCCAGGATGTTGGGCGAGAGGGTCCGCAGCGAGAATGACCAGCCGGCATCATCCGAAAAATAAAGTCCTTTGAACCAGCCCGGGCCGGTCGCGGGTCCGGCAAGCAGGTAAACAAAATCCGGATTGGCCGGCGAAACCCCGATGGCCATCCGGGTCGCACCAACGGGGAGGGCGCCACCGGAAAAGCAGGTCCAGTTGAGCCCGTTGTCGCACGATCGCCTGAATTCCGACTGACCGGCCAGGTACATGACCTCCGGGTCGTCGGGTTTGAATTCGAGATCGAAAAAGAGCCCCGGTAAGATCAAAGGCCATGTAAGGCCGCCGTCGGTGGTCCGGTACAGCCCCGTTTTCATCACGGCATAAAGGATGTTGGGGTCGGTCGGATGCATGATCAGTTTGAATCCGTTGACCAGGTTTATCTTTGAAAAAGAGAGACCGGTCGATCGCCATGTCTCTCCGCCATTGGTTGTCTTCAGCACTCCGATCGAATAGGTGTTGTTGCCGTCGCCGTCGCCCGTGAGTATATACAGGATGTCAGGATTCGTGTAATCCACTGCGATTCCGGAGATGCCTATCGTGGGCATCCCGTCGGTAAGAGGAGTCCACGAAAGGCCGCCATCGTTGGTTCTCCACAACCCGCCTGCCGGGGTGCCCACCCAGAAGATATCACCATTGGTGGGGTGGAAGGCCACCACATTCACCCTGCCCAGCCCGGGAGTCGCACCCTGGCCTACTGTAAACGAAGCGGGTGCTATCATGTGCCATTCGCCGTAAGTGAGCGGGTTGTCGGCATGCAACTGCCTCCAGTCTCTCATATAACGGTGATATTCTTCCCAGTTGCGCGCGGCAACATTTGTAACCTTTCCATCGGGTGTGAGCCTGTCCTTATGGAATGCCTCCCAGCGCTTCCATTGATTGAAACCGCTTCCTTTTCCTTTATCACGACCCGTAAAATATTGCTCTGCCTGGTTGCTCAGGGTTCCGAAATCATCGGCTCCTGGATTCAGGTATATGTCGGCCGGATCCCGTTGCCCGAACAAGATGGAAAACGGAAGGATCCAGAGCAGCAAACTGAGGGATGATGAGGGGTTCATTTGCTTCTCCTGTTATCAGGTTGTTGAATATTCTTTTTTTCGGCATCCGTTTTCAGACAGGAGACCTGTTCCTGCAGCTCCCTGATGATCCTGTCCTGCCGTATCAGGTGGAGGGTCAGCTCTTCGATCTTTTCAAGCAGTTTTACCTGCATTCCGGCAACCCTAACACCGTCGGTCCTGATCTCTTCAGCCGAGGGGATCCCGGGAAGGTGCTTGTTTTCTTTTATGCTTCGATCGATCTCCTCGAGGCTCAGCAGGCGATACCCATCGGCGAATACATAGTCAGGCCAGTTGGCCTGCTCCTGGACGAGTACTTCGGAGCACGCGATCATACCATTGACCGACAGGGCGTACCCCGTGGCTTTTGATTGTGTGCCGATGCGCAGGTCATCGCTTATGTAAGCGCTCCCTGAAAAGAAACCGGCCCAGTTACCGGTCCCTCCGGCGGCAGTCCCGAAGACGCCGTAATTGGTGCCGGAACCGCTTGCGTTGCCATAGATCCCGTAGCAGGTGGTGCCATAACCCGACGCCCCGTAAACCCCGTAACAAGTGGTGCCAAATCCCGACGTTCCCCACACGCCATAATTCGTGGGACCGCTGCTGGCTGAGCCGTACACGCCGGTCCGCGCTCCCTGTCCTCCCGTTGCACCCCCGGCATTTGCGTAGAGTCCGTACACCGGGTACTGTGAATTGGATCCGTCAGCGTACCCTTCAACACCTTTGTAGCCCCCCATCCCGTAAATACCGATCCCCCATCCCGGCTGGGGGGAGGAGATCCCTTCAATGGCCCTGGTATCGCTGCTCGCCGTGTGCAATACTTTTGACGATAACAGTGTTGAAGCATGATCCGATGCTGCGGAATTCTGGGTATGGCTTTCGAGGAGAAGCCTTCCCTTGAATCGTCCCGCATAGTTGGTCGCACCGCTGTCTGCAACAGCATAGATCCCGCAGTTGGTCCCGGCATTTTTACTGTATCCGAGAAGGCCGTAGTTGACATTCCCTGAACCCTGTCCTCCGGCGATAAAGATCCCTCCGTAATTAAGCAGGTTCACATCTGAATTCCAGCCATATACAGCAGCACCGGGATAAACCGAAGGGCGTTTGATCCCAAGTACCCCGATATTGTTGACATACAGGGGCAGTCCAAGAATGTTCGAGGGATGATTCAGGACCCCCAACTGCCCCTCTGCATGATTCAGTGAAGAGGGGGAGCCTTCCATGCCGTGGATCGCTGCTTTACCCGGAAGCGAGTTGACCACGCTCAACCCGTTGCCTTCAGGGTTGGTCGTGCCGATCCCGACCTTTCCCGACGAGTAAAAAATGTTCGCGCCATTCGGAAGCCAATAGTTATCGGAGGATAAGCCTACCCTCTGCCAGTCTGAACCGGTAAAAACATAAAATCCCGGGTTTACGTCGGTCTGGTAGATCAGCAGTCCGGTAGCCGGCGAAAGAGGCCGTTCCGCCAGGGTCATCCGGGGAGCCAGGAACCCTTTCGAACCGGATTTTACTTCCAGCATGGCAGAAGTGTGCGGTTGGCTTCCATCGCTGGTGACAATGACCTGGGCGTGGCCATACAGACCGGCAAGGATGCCTGTCAGCAACAGGATCTTTTTCATGATATAACGATTTAACATTTAAGGCACTAAGTTAATCTATTCATGAAAAGAAAGCAACTTTGTATTTTACTTTTTCCTAACATAATGTGAAGTGGAACCGGAACAGCTATCCGGGATACTCCATCGATTATCCTCAATACCAGGCTGGATGGGTTGAAAAATCTTTAGTATCTCAATAATTCTTTCTATCTTTGCACCCCGTTTCAGAAAGGGCGGAAACGCGGTTCGTTCTTTATGCAAATCCCTGCCAGTTAACCAAATGTTGAACCCGGCAGGCACTCCCGGTGCCTCCACAGAGAAAAGTTTGAATCATGTCAGAAGAAACCCATGACAACATGGAACCCCAGGCCGAATTCGTGGCCGAAACCTTAACGAATACCGAGAATGAAATCAATTCTGCCGCTGAAACGGTAACAGAACCTGTTGCAGAATCCGTTGCAGAACCTGTTGCAGAATCCGTTGCAGAACCTGTTGCAGAACCTGTTGCAGAACCTGTTGCAGAACCCGTTGCAGAACCCGTTGCCGAAACAGGGGAGACCCCGGTGGCGGAGACCGCCGAAGAGCCGGCCCCGGCTGTTGCTGAACCGGTTACCCCCGCTCCGAAGAGAGTGTATGAGAAACCCGTCGCCCCCCAGGAATTTGACTGGGATGCCATCGGAAAGAAACACGAAATTTACTCCAGCGAAGAACGTACACGCCTGGAAGATGCCTACGACCAGACACTGAGGGCCATCCAGGACCACGAAGTGATCGAAGGCACCGTGGTCGCCATGACCAACCGCGAAGTCATCGTCAATATCGGCTTCAAGAGCGACGGTGTGATCCAGCAGAACGAGTTCCGGTACAATCCCGATCTGAAGGTCGGCGACAAGATCGAAGTCTATATCGAGAACCAGGAAGATATCAGCGGACAGCTGCTCCTTTCGCACAAGAAAGCGCGGATCCTGAAATCCTGGGAGCGCATCAACGACGCCTACGAAAAGCAGGAGATCATCAAGGGTTATGTGAAATCACGCACCAAGGGCGGTCTTATCGTCGATATCTTCGGCATCGAGGCCTTCCTGCCCGGCTCGCAGATCGATGTCAAGCCGATCCGCGACTACGATGTGTTCGTTGATAAAGTGATGGAATTCAAGGTTGTGAAGATCAACCACGAATACAAGAACGTGGTTGTTTCGCACAAAGCCCTGATCGAAGATGAACTGGAAGCCCAGAAAGCCGAGATCATCAAGAAACTCGAAAAGGGTCAGATCCTGGAGGGAACGGTGAAGAACATCACCAGCTACGGAGTCTTCGTCGATCTCGGCGGTGTCGACGGACTGGTGCACATTACCGACCTCAGCTGGGGCCGTATCAACCACCCCGAGGAGATCGTCAAACTCGACCAGAAGATCAAGGTCGTTATCCTCGATTTCGACGAGAACAAGAAGCGTATCGCCCTGGGTCTCAAACAACTTACCCCGCACCCGTGGGATTCCCTCGACAATGGCCTCAAAGTGGGCGACAAAGTCAAGGGCAAGGTGGTCGTGATCGCCGATTACGGCGCTTTCATCGAGATCGCCACCGGCGTCGAAGGCCTGATCCATGTCTCGGAAATGTCGTGGTCGCAGCACCTGCGTACCGCCCACGATTTCCTGAAAGTGGGACAGGAAGTGGAAGCCGTTATTCTTACCCTCGACCGCGAAGAGCGCAAGATGTCCATGGGCATCAAGCAGCTCATTCCCGACCCCTGGACCAACATCAAGGAGAAATACCCCCTCCGGTCGAAACATACCGCTACCGTGCGGAACTTCACCAACTTCGGCATCTTTGTCGAACTGGAAGAGGGCGTCGACGGACTGATCCACATCTCCGACCTCAGCTGGTCGAAGAAGATCAAGCACCCGGCTGAATTTACCAAGATCGGCGAACGGATCGATGTCATGGTACTCGATGTCGATGTCGACAACCGCCGCCTGAGCCTCGGTCATAAGCAACTGGAAGAGAATCCCTGGGATGTTTTCGAGAACGTTTTCTCCGTGGGTTCTGTCCACCTGGGCACCATTGTCAGCCTGAACGATAAAGGTGCCATCGTGGCCCTGCCATACGGCGTCGAAGGATTCGCCCCGTTGCGCCACCTGGGTAAGGAAGACGGCACCATGGCCCGCGAGGAAGAAGCGATGGACTTCAAGGTGATCGAATTTTCGAAAGAAAATAAAAAGATCATCCTGAGCCACACCAAGATCCACCAGGATGCGGTGAACGCCGAAAAGAACAAGGAGTCCAAGTCGAACCTGAAAAAGGAAAGCGATACCAAAAAAGCGGTCAAGAAGCTGAAGGATAATCTGGAGAAGACCACTCTTGGCGATATCGACGCACTTGCCAACCTCAAGGCCGACATGGTCAAGGCCGAGAACCTTGCCCGGGATGCCCAGGCACTGAAGGATGAGGAAAAACCCGAAGCTGCAGAACCTGCTGCTGAAGAACCCGCCACCGGGGCCTGACCATGACCTTCTCGTTGATGGTGCTGGGCAGCAGTGCTGCTGTTCCGGCAGGCAACAGAAACCTAAGCGCTCATTTGCTCAACGCAAATGAGCGCTTCTTTTTGATCGATTGCGGGGAGGGGACGCAACTCCAGCTCAGAAAGAATAAAATCTCTGCGCAGCGGATCCGGCATATCTTCATCAGCCACCTGCACGGCGACCATTATTTCGGGCTCATCGGACTGCTCAACACCATGCATCTGCTCGGAAGAAAAGAGGAGTTGCATGTGTATGCCCACGGCCTGCTGGACGAAATCCTCCGGATGCAACTCGACGCATCCTGCACAATCCTCCGGTACCCGCTCTGCTTTCACCCACTGCGCCATGACTGCCCGGAGATATTGCTTGAAGAGGAACACCTCCGGGTGACCAGTTTCCCGCTCAGCCATAGTATTCCAACCTGCGGGTTCCATTTCAGGGAACTCAGCCCTCCCCGAAAAGTACCGGTCGCCCGGTCGTATGCATATTGCAGCGACACCGGTTACGACGAATCGATCGTACCCATTATCCGGGAAACCGGACTGCTGTACCATGAAGCCACCTTTCTGAGTGACCGGTCGGTACAGGCCCGTGAAACGTTGCACTCCACAGCGGCGGAGGCGGCACAGATCGCGGGGAAAGCGGATGTGAAAAAACTCCTCATCGGGCATTTTTCCGCGCGATACGACGACCCACTGCCGCTCGTCGAAGAAGCCAGGCGGTTTTTCCCGGGAACCTATGCCGTCGAGGAGGGAATCTGGATCAGGATCTGACCGGCGGCATCTTCCTTTTCATTACCTTTGACGGCAAATATCCGTACAATGAACGCGAGACTGCCCCTTCCACTGCTCGGTATGATGTTTATTCTGAGCATCTTTTCAGGATGTAAAAAAGATGACGATAACCCGGTCCCTGTCCCTCCCGAGCCGTTTTCCAACGGGGCATTCATCTCCAACGAAGGAACCTTCGGCCTGTCGAACGCTTCGGTCAGCTTTCATGATTTCGGCGGAGACAGCGTCCGGAACGGGATCTTCAGTGAAGTGAACCACCGGCCTCTCGGAAAATTGCTTCAGTCCATGCACCTGGCCAACGGCAATGCATACATGGTGCTCAACCTCTCCGATACGATCGTGGTGGCCGATGCCGGTACTTTTAAGGAAACCGGTGTGATAACAGGTTTGAGTTTGCCCCGCTACATGACGTCCTACAACGGAAAGGGGTACATCACACAATGGGGAGAAGGCGGAGTGGTGAAAACCGTCGACATGACGTCGGGAGCGGTTTTAAAGACCATCCCGGTCGGAACCGGGCCTGAGCAGGTATCCTATGTGAATGGCAGGATCGTCGTTTGCAACGGCGGGGGCTACACCGTCGATTCGACCCTGTCGGTGATCGATCCCCAGGGTGACAGTGTCGTCCAGACCGTTTATGTGGGCCACAACCCTAAAGGACTGGTGACCGACCGCAGCAACAACGTATGGGTGCTCTGTTTCGGTTATATCAAGTACGACAGCGCTTTCAACATTGTGCTTGAAACCCCGTCAAAGCTGGTCAGGCTTTCGGCCCAGTCGTTCCAGAAAACCGCCGAGTTTATCATCTCATCCACGAAACATCCGCAGTATATCGGGGTCAGCAAGGACAAATTCAAGGTCTTTTACGGAGGAGGGTTTGGATTCAACGGCATATATGCCATGGATATCAGTGCCACAGAGCCCCCTGCAGAACCTTTGATTGACGGCAGCCGGTATTTCTATGGATTCGGTGTCTTCGGGGGTAATGGCCAGATCTTTGCCCTCGACGCGGGCGATTTCGTCACTCCTGGAACGATGTACCGTTACGATGATCAGGGCAACGAGATCAAATCTTACCGTGTGGGGATCGCACCCAACGGAGTGTGGTTCCAATAAGTTCCTGATCTTTCATTCCCTCCGGATCACCCCCGGCCACGCTGCCTGACCGGTGATCCCTGTCCTCTTGTAAGAGATAGCCAGGATTTCGTCCATCAGAAAGTTTCGCGGGAGTTCTGCGGCGCTTGTCTTCGTCATGCCCGATACATGCGGCAGGGAACCCTCTTCTATTCTTTTCCGGCAAAAAGGAATCCGTCATCCGTCAGAAGGCTGAGCAGGTGAGCACCACAGCGGGAGCTGTTTCTGCATGGGTTTATAGATCCATCAGAGAAGGCTGAATGGGTAATGCTAGGAACCATACAAGGAAAAATATATGATTTCATGCATGGGTGCTTAGACTTGAATTACAAAGAGATATTTCATAAAAATTATGGCAATTAAACGTGACCGTTTGGTTAAAAAATGTTAAATGATTTCTATTTAGACTAATTATATATATATTTGCGTACTGAATTGTCAGTTTGTCATTTCCGGAGCCGTTCCGTCCACCGAAGCACTGGCAATGAGAAATTTGAATGATAAGTGGTTTCACAAGTAAAACAGAGAAATATGAGCAAAACTTATACCCTGCCGGAGTTGGTGAAAAACAGAAGGTTACTGCATATTTCCAACAGACTGGTATCGAAAACAGTCCTGGTTTTCATTTCCTTGCTTGCCTGGATACAGCCCGGGGTAATGGCCCAGGTTTGTTGTCCCGATTTTATCCTGAAGGATGCAGTAGAGATATGCACCTCCGATTTCTCCTGCCCCGGCGGTACCGCGGGTGGGGCTGGACACACCTTTGCAGCCTGTAAGCTTACCCCCCACGTTTATACTGTTTATCCCAACCTGCCTGGTTATACTTACACCTGGTCGGTAACAGGGGGTACTCCGGTTTCGCCGTCGGGAAATCCCGTTACGATCACCTGGGGCAATGGTGCCACCGGTTATCTCACGGTGATCATCAACGGCAACGGTTGCCACGATTCGATCACCCAACAGGTCTGCCTTATCGACGGTCCGCAGGCCGGTTTTACGGCAACCCCGAATCCCGTATGCAGCGGCACCCCGGTGAATTTCACCAACACCTCCCTGGGAGGAGGGGCCTACCTGTGGGATTTCGGCGATGGGACCACTTCGACACTGGCCAATCCTCCGGCACACGTGTATGCCACGCCGGGGACATACACCGTTACACTCACCGCCACGGATCTCGGACCGCCCAAGCAGGGGCCCGATAACCGGGTTCCCTGCGGCTGTTCCGATACGGCGACGCTTGTGATCACGGTGCTGAACGGAGCCGGTCCGACCATCGAATCGAATTGTTGCTTCGGTACGGTCTGCCCGGGCGATACCTCGGAATTCTGCACCCCGGTCGTCTGTTCCACATACAACTGGACTGCAGCGGGGGGCACTATCATTTCAGGTGCGGGTACGAACTGCATAAAAGTGGTCTGGAATGCCACATACCCGGGTCCCACTTCCGTTTCACTTGCGGTCCCGGGGTGCGGCTCGGCGCCCTGTCCGGGCAGTACGACCCTGCCGGTTCCCGTGTTATATCCCAACCTGCCCATCAGCGGACCCAATCCCCTTTGTGCAGGATCGGCCGGGAGCTTTTTCCTGCCCGTGATGCCGGGAACCTATTATCAATGGACCACGACGGCCTCGCCCGGGACCTATACCTTCAACGACAAGAACCGCAACGTGGCAGGGGTGAACATCACCTTCAACATTCCCGGCACCTACCAGGTGCAATGCAACTATAACAACCCGCTCGCCGGATGCTCCGGCACCAGCTTATTCACCGTTAATGTGCTGCCGGTGTTCACCATCGCCGGTACCGATGTGGCCTGCCAGGGGGCATCAGAGACCTATTTCGCACCAGCCGCCGCCACCTGGAGTGTCAGCCCGGCCGGTGCCACCGTTCCGCCGGGTCCCGGATCTTCCAAGACCATCACATGGAATTTACCGGGCACATACACCGTTACGGCTTCACCCGTTACTCCCGGGGTTTACTGTAACACCAGCGCCATCAAGATCGTCAAGGTAGTTGCAGTGCCCATTCTGAACCCCATCAGCGGTCCGGCACTCGTCTGCCCCGGGAAGAACCAAACCTTTACTGTCTCCTCCAATGTGACCGGCAGCCCGTTCACCTGGTCGGTCGTCTCCGGCAGTGGCGCCGTTCAGACCCAGTTCGGACCCGATCAAAGTTCCGCCATCATACTCCTTTCCGGAGGTCCCAGCTGGACCATTCAGGCGGTTCAGCAGATCGAGATCGCGCCGGGCGTTTTTTGCTCATCGGCTCCACAAACTCTGACCGTCAATAAATATGGCCCGCCGACAGTGAGCGGACCGGCCACCGTGTGCGTCGATGCCATTACCACCTTTACGGCAAGCGGACCCACCCCCCCGGGCGGGTTCCAGTGGTCGATCCTGCCTCCGTTTGCAAACAGGGGCTCGATCCTGAGCGGACAGGGGACATCGACCGTCAACATCCGGTGGCATGGCCCCCCGGCTGCCGGGGTCATCGTTTCCGCTTCCACCTGCGGCGGCTCGGGCTCAACCACGGTGACCATCGCCAATCCCCCGGCAATGCCGGCCATCACGCCGAACGGACCTCTGTCCTATTGCCTGCCATCGATGCCCAACAACCTTGCCCTCAGTGTTCCTGCAACCTACTGTTCCTACCAGTGGACCCTGAACGGCTTACCCATCGCAGGAGCGACCAATGCCACCTATGCCATTCCGAACGCTACGTTCAGTCCTTCGACCCCATCCTACATCTTCGGCGTTACCGTGTCGAACTGCATCTGCTCCGTCACCAACCAGGTGCAGATCCTGATCGGGAACTGCGGCGGGGGAGGGGGGAACCCACCCAACCCGGTGCCCTGTGCGATCGACTTTACCATCAACCCCAACCCGGTGTGCGAGAACCAGTATGCCACCTTTACGGCAACCCCGGCGGGTGTTTTTCAGCTGCAATGGGACTTCGGCGACGGGGCGACTTCGTTTGAATCGCCCACCCAGCATGCCTACCTCACCGCCGGAACGTACAATGTGACGGTTACGGCGACCCTGGGAAGTTGTGTCGCCACCAAGGTACATTCCATCACGGTAAACCCGACGCCCACTTGCACCATCACCGCCAACGACACCATGTATTGTCCCGGAAATACTGTTCTCCTTTCCGCATGCCCGGGTGCATCATCCTACCAGTGGATCAAAGACGGCATTCCGGTCACGGGGGCGACCAACAGCAGCTACAATGCAGGACTCTACGGCGATTACTGGGTGGAGGTATCCAACAGTTTTGGCTGCACCAACACATCGAATCACATATTTATCTACGAAAGACCCCTTCCGACGGCGGTCATCAACGGGGAGGGATTGGTATGTGCGACGGCCGGTGGCACTTCACAGTTCTCCCTGTGGGCGTATTACAACAGCAACTCTTCCTACACATGGTCCAGCAACCCGCCGGGGGCAACCTTCAGTCCCAACGGCAGCAACCTGGCCTCTTACACCTGGGTCACCATCAACCTGCCCGGCACCCTGCCTTACACTGCGGCTTTCGTCGTTAAGGTCACCGATACCATAACGGGTTGCGAAAACTATGATACGTTATGCGTGACGTTTTATGAAACTCCGCAACTCAGCGTGAATTTCCAGGCGGGTTGCGAAGGAACGCCCTATACCCTGGTTCCCACACCCAACAACCCTGCAAAATACACTTACCAGTGGAGCAACGGGCAGACCACGCCGGTGATCACCGTCATGCACGCCGGAACTTACAGCCTGACCATCACCGACATTGTCAGTGGCTGTTCGGCCTCTGCCCCGGGTGCCATGATCTATCCCAAACCCGACCTGAGCCTCTTCCCGAGAGGGTGCGACAGCATTTGTCATTTCGACACGCTGCACCTCTATATCCCGTTGCCGCTCGATGCGTTGCCGCCGTTCAACACCTATGCATCTGCCTACCCCAATATTCAGTGGTTCGCCAACGGGAATTTTATGACGCCCATTGGTTCGGGGCAGAACCTGTATTACAGTCCTGGAACGCCGGGCAACTACCAGATCTCGGTGGTGGTGGGTAACGCCTATGGTTGCCTGGACACGGCCGGGGTGTATTGTCTGACGGTTTACCATTGCGATTCGATCATCGGAGTCGATTGGGGCGATGCGCCGGATGTCCTTTCGAATCCGGCCGACTACCCGACCCTGCTGGCCAGTAACGGGGCGCGACATAACATTGTTGCCGGCGTATTCCTCGGAGGGCAGGTGGATTCAGAACCCGACGGACAGCCCAGTGTCGGGGCGGACTGCGACGACAACGACTGCCTCTATATCTCGTCGGGCGACGACGAAGACGGGGTGACCCTGCCGGCTGTCGTGGAGATTGGCAATACCATAAATATCACTGTGACTGCTTCGGTACCCGGTTTCCTCGACGGATGGATCGATTTCGATCTGAACGGGACATGGACAGCGGTAAACGAGCATATATTTATCAGTCAGCCGCTTTCCGCAGGACCCAATGCTTTATCGTTCATGGTGCCGGCCACTGCTTCCATGGGGCAGTCGTATGCACGGTTCCGTTTCCGGACGGGTTCCGCACCCATCGGTTTCAACGGACCGGCAGCCAACGGGGAGGTGGAAGATTACCCGGTATTCATCGACGAGTGTTCGCAGGGCGAAGAACTGGATTTCGGGGATGCTCCCGACATGCCACCGGTCGGCTACAATTACCCGACACTTCTCTCCTCCAACGGGGCCCGGCATATAAAGTACCTGAATATCCGGCTGGGAGCCCTGATCGACGGCGAAACCGACGGGCAGCCCAACACCCTTTCGCTCGGTGATGACATGGCCGTAAGCGACGACGAGGATGGCGTTGCCTTCCTTACCAAGATGTATGTGGGTTTGCCGGCCACGATCCAGGTGACAGCCTCGGTAAACGGATTCCTTAACGGTTGGATGGATTTCAACAAAGATGGCGACTGGGCCGATCCGGGCGAGCAGATCTTTACCAACCAGCCTCTTGCTGCGGGTGTGAACCCTCTTACATTCACCCTGCCGGGTACCGCTTTACAGGGTAAGACCTATTCCCGGTTCCGTTTCAATACCGTCGGCGGACTGACCTATTTTGGGCTGGCCATGAACGGGGAGGTGGAAGATTACCAGGTGCATGCCTGTCCGAGATGGTGGCCCGTTCATACCAACGTGAAACACTAC